>DASZLO010000310.1:0-13681 GCA_035552315.1 Bryobacteraceae bacterium | reverse complement strand
TTTCTGGAACAGGAAACAGTTATCAGCAGGATCGCAGTTACAAGGGCAGCCAATCGCATGTTGATCATTATCGGTCAGGAACGCGGTTCCAGTTAGATTGCGTACTATTTTGACCGCCGGTTTCTGGCTCCGGCCCTCATGGCGTTTACCCGCAAAACGGTGTGCCGCGCCCGTTCACCCCAACCTTTTCCGATAAAACCGGCAATCATGACAAAATGAAAGCTATATGTCTGTCGCGCGCGCATGCTTTCGATTCGCAGTCTCCGCCGCTGTTTTGCTTCCCTGCGGCCTTTTCGCCCAGGATCTGAAAACCACTCCCGGCTTCGATCTTGGCGCGATCGACCGGAAAGCCAACCCCTGCCAGGATTTTTACCAATATGCCTGCGGCACATGGCTGGCGAATAATCCCATCCCGCCGGATCAGGCGTCCTGGGGACGGTTCAGCGAGCTGAATGAGCGCAATCGCGAAATCCTTCACCAGATTCTGGAAGCCGCCGCGGCGTCTACTTCCACCGACCCCGATACGCGCAAAATCGGCGATTACTATGCCACCTGCATGGATGTCGGCTCCATCAATGCCAAAGGGCTCGCCCCGCTGCAACCGGAACTCGACCGGATCGCCGCCATCGCCAGCGTGCGCGATCTGAGCGACGTTATCGGGCGTCTGCATCGCATCGGCGTCGACGTGCTGTTCAATTTCTCCTCGGGCCAGGATTTCAAGGATTCTACCGCCGTGATCGGACAAGCCGACCAGGGCGGCATCGGACTCCCCGAGCGCGACTACTATTTCCGCGACGACCCGAAGGCCGTCGAGACGCGCAAGGAATATGTCGCCCACATCGCCCGCATGTTCCAGCTGATGGGCATTTCACCGGCGGATGCGCAAACCCGCGCCGACGCGGTGATGCGCCTCGAAACCGCGCTGGCGAAGATCTCCCTCGACGTCACGGCGCGCCGCGATCCGGCTACCGTCTATCACAAAATGAAGCTGACCGAGTTCGAAGGGCTCGCCGATTCTTTTTCCTGGAGCCTGTACTTCCAGCAGATCAATGCGCCGGCCATGGAGAACCTGAATGTCGCGGCGCCCGACTTCTTCAAGGGTGAAGAAGCGCTGCTGAAATCCGTTTCGATTGAGGACTGGAAAACCTATTTGACGTTCCATCTGATTCACAGCCAGGCCGCGCTGGTGCTGCCCACGAAATTCTCGGAAGAGAACTTCGCCTTCTATGGAAAATTTCTGACGGGCGCCAAGGAGCAGAGAGCTCGCTGGAAGCGCTGCACCGCTGCCGTCGACAGCGATCTGGGCGAAGCCCTGGGCAAGAGCTATGTCGAGAAAACGTTTGGAGCGGAAGGCAAGCAACGCACGCTCGATTTGGTCCACAATATCGAAACCGCCATGGGCCAGGATCTGGACAAGCTTACCTGGATGACGGCGGCCACCAAGAAGCGCGCGGTCGAAAAACTACACGCCGTAACCAACAAAATCGGTTATCCCGACAAGTGGCGCGACTACAGCGCACTGAGTATCGTTCGCGGCGATGCGCTCGGCAATTCCCTGCGCAGCAATCAGTTTGAATTCGACCGGCAGCTGGCTAAGATCGGCAAACCGGTGGATCGCCTGGAGTGGGGCATGACTCCGCCTACCGTGAATGCTTACTACGATCCGCAGATGAACAACATCAACTTCCCGGCCGGGATCCTGCAGCCGCCGTTCTTCGACAAGCAGGCCAACGATGCCATTAACTACGGGGCGATCGGGGCCGTGATCGGTCACGAACTGACGCATGGCTTCGACGATCAGGGCCGCCAGTTCGACCAGAAAGGGAACTTCGAAGACTGGTGGACAAAGGCGGACGCCAAGGCCTTCGATGAACGCGAACAGTGCCTGGTGAAGGAATATTCAAGCTTCGATCTGCCGGGCGGCGTGCACATGAACGGCAAGCTCACCCTCGGCGAAAACACCGCTGATAATGGCGGCCTGCGCCTTGCCTGGATGGCGCTGATGGATGACCTGGCGGGTAAAACCATTCCCAAACTGGACGGCTACAACGAGGCGCAGCAGTTCTTCCTCGGCTTCGGCCAGATCTGGTGTACCAACGACACGCCGGAGGTTCAGCGCCTGCAGGCCCAGACCGATCCGCACGCCATCGACAAGTACCGGGTCAACGGCACGGTTTCGAACATGCCGGAGTTCCAGAAAGCCTTCAGCTGCAAGGCAGGGATGCCCATGGTGCGCGGCGGCCAGTCCTGCCACGTCTGGTAGGACAGCATGTCGGCGGAGGAGTATCTCCATACGAGCTTCGCGGGTGTCGATCCGGAGTTTCGCGACGGCACCTTCGTGGAGCGGTCGATTCCGGATTATCTCCACGGAAAGACACAGGCACTTCTGATCGCTCTGTTTATGGCTTTGCGGAAGTCTTTGTCATTGTACCCGTGCGCCGAAACACGAATGATGGTTCGGCCGGGAAGATTCCTGATTCCCGATGTCGCCGTGTTCCATCCCGATGAGCCCGGCCTCGTACCCTCGGCGCCGCCGCTGATTGCGATTGAGATCCTATCGCCCGATGACCGGCTGCTGGAAGTCCGGGCGAAACTGGAGGAATACAGGGCCTGGGGCGTTCCGCACGCCTGGCTGGTAGATCCCCAATCACGCCGGCTATATAGCTGCGATCACGGCCTGCATGAGGTATCCCGGCTGCGGGAGGACCGGTTGGGGATGAGCGAGATCGCTGTCGAAATAACTCCGGAGCAGATATTCGAATAGCCGGTATGCGTCATCTGGGCTGGCGCGTCGCCCCCTGAATCGTCGTCCGGATCGGCCGGCTCGTTGACGTGGTAATAAAACGTCACCAGCGCCGCCAGCAGCGCAACCGCGATCAGCACCGAGGAGTACAGGCGCGCCTGCTTTGTGAACTCCCCGCCGTGGCGCGCCAGTTCCGCCGTAATCATCACCACCAGCAGGGAAGCACCCGTGCCGATCGCCAGCTTCCAGGGCCAGAACATCAGGTCGAGGTGATACTGGCCGCCCACTTCGCTCCACAAAGTAAAGACCGCGTCGATGGCGACCAGAAACTCAAGCACGAGGAAAGGGCGGAGCAGGGAATTGCGCATCGACGGTTCGTACCAGTCTACCCGCGTTCCTGTCTAAAGAATAAATAGTGAACGCAGCGGGCTCCCGCGGGATATTCCTTTATCGACCATCATGAATCCACGCTTCTTGCGCGCCCTGACCGCGCTCCGGATAGTCCTTTGCGCCGCGTTGTGCATAACGGGACTGCCGGCGCAAACTCCCTCAGGTGAAATCCGCATCGAGGTTCGGGACGCCTCCGGAGCGGGCATGCAGGCGGCCGGGAAACTGGAAAGCAACTCGCAGCAAATCGTGCGCAACTTCGTGACGGACCCGCAGGGATTCTATACGGTTCAGGACCTGCCCTTCGGCCGCTACCGCCTCGAAATCTCCCGGGACGGATTCAACTCACCCGCCGTCGGGATCGATGTGCGATCCGCAACCCCGGTCTCGCGAACTGTCACCATGGCGCTGGCCCGGGCCGCCAGCAAAGTGGATGTCGTCGCCACCACGCCCCTGTCCGGGACCGACCGGACCATCGATCAGATCGCCAGTCCGGTCCAGACCGCCACGGCGGCCGACGTCGAGAACAGCGGCGCGATCGATCTTTCAGAGTTCATGAACCGTCGGCTGAACGGTGTCTCGGTGAACGAAACGCAGGCCAATCCGTTCCAGCCCGACGTCAATTTCCGCGGCTACACCGCTTCACCGCTGCTGGGAACCCCGGAAGGCATCTCGGTTTACCTCGACGGCGTCCGCCAGAACCAGCCTTTTGGCGATGTGGTGAGCTGGGACCTGATTCCGCGGAACGCGATTTCCGAGATCACTCTGATGCCCGGGTCCGATCCGCTCTTCGGACTCAATACGCTGGGTGGCGCGTTATCTGTCCAGACCAAAAGCGGTCTGACGGATCCCGGGATCGAGGGCAACCTGACTTACGGGAGCAGCGGCCGCAAAGCGGTTCAGGCCAGCTACGGAGGCGGCAAAGCCACCGGCTTCAACTGGTTCCTTTCCGGCAACGGTTTCCATGAATCGGGATGGCGGGTCGATTCGCCTTCCGACGTCCGTCAGGGATTCGCGCGGCTGGGATGGCGAACCGACAAGACGGATCTTGCCTTAACGATGTCATACGCGTACAACACCCTGCTGGGCAACGGGCTGCAGGATTACCGTCTGATCGGGGCGGGCTATTCGAGCGACTACTCGATCGCCGACTCGACCGCGAACCGTTCGCCCTCGTTCAACTTCATCGGCCGCCACACTTTCAGCAGCGCGCTGTCATTTTCCGGGAATGTCTGGTACCGCAACATCCGCACCGAAGGCATAAACCCGAACATCAACGGAGACTCCCTCGATCAATCTGTTTACCAGCCCAATGCGTCGGAACAGGCCGCTCTCACCGCGGCCGGGTACACGGGATTTCCCACCAGCGGCGCCAACGCATCCAACACGCCTTTTCCGAAGTGGCGCTGCATCGCCAATGCTCTCACCCTGAATGACCCGGATGAGCGGTGCAACAGCATCGTGATCGATTCGAAGAGCGTTCAGAACGAATATGGATTTTCCGGCCAAGTCACCTGGGTTACTTCTCCACGGGCGACATCTACCAAACCGGGCCGGAATCAGTTCACAGCCGGCGTCAGCGTCGTACGTGGAAACGTGAATTACACCCAAAACGCCAACTTCGGCTATCTGAATCCGGACCGCACGATTACTTCCGTCCCGGCATGGCTCGACGGATCGACGGTCATCGATTCGCGCGTGAACCTCCATGGAAATACGCCGAATTTCAGTCTCTATTTCACCGACACCTTCACCCTCGCGAGCAAGCTGAATCTGACGGTTTCAGGCCGCTACAACCGCCTGACCGTGGACAACACCGACCGGATCAGCCCGATCGCGGGCCCCGGTTCGCTGGACGGCAATTATGTTTTTGAACGCTTCAATCCCGCGGTTGGAATCACCTGGAGCCCGCTTTCGAGCCTGAACATTTTCGGCGGATACACCCAGGGGAGTCGCGCTCCGACGTCCATAGAATTGGGCTGCGCCGATCCGGCCAACCCCTGTAGCCTGCCCAACGCGCTGGCCAGCGATCCGCCGCTGCAGCAGGTGGTTACCGGCACATGGGAAGTTGGGGTCCGGGGCAAGCCGGAACTGTCGTTTGTCCGGAATCTGAGCTGGAGTGCGAGCGCTTTCCGCGCGGATAATCGGAACGATATTCTCTTCGTTTCCTCGCCTCAAACCGGCTCGGGCTATTTCCAGAATTTCGCTAAGACGCGCCGCCAGGGAGCCGAGGCCGATCTGAACGGAAGGATTTCCCGGGTCACCTGGGGACTGGACTATACGTTCCTCGTCGCCACCTACCAGAGTGTCGCCATCGTCGACGGCTCGGCCAACAGCACCAGCGACTCCGCCCTTGCCGGGACTCCGGGACTCGATGGCAACATCGTTATTCATCCGGGCAACCGGATTCCTTTGGTTCCCAAGCAAACCGGGAAGGCTTTCATCGATGTCAATGCCACTTCGAAACTGAGCTTCGACTTCAACGAGGTCACGGTGTCCAGTTCCTACATGCGTGGAAACGAGAATAACGCTTACAAGGCCGATGGCAAGTATTACCTCGGACCCGGTGTGATGCCCGGCTATGCGGTTACCAACTTTCGCGCGCATTACGACCTGACCCGGCGGTTGCAGCTTGCGGTGCAGATCGATAATGTTTTCGACCGTCATTTCTTCACCGCCGGGCAACTGGCGACCACCGCGCTGACCCCTTTGGGAGCGTTCCTCGCCCGGCCATTTCCGGCCTATACTTCAGGGCCGCAAGCCGGTAATTATCCGCTGGAACATGCTGCGTTCTTCACTCCCGGGGCGCCGCGACGGGCTTGGGCTGAGCTGCGTCTGAAGTTCTGAGAATCAACTCAGAACGAATCCTGACAAACCTGCGTATAGTCAATTGGATATCCTAGTTGAAAATGGCAGAAAGTCCTCCTGGAGCCCCGGGGCTTCGTTTCCAGGTCCAAAGCGCCTTTTCGCTGGCTTGGGATTCGATCGTCGCTCATAAACTGCGCAGCTTCCTCACCCTTTTGGGGGTGATGATCGGCGTTGCCAGCGTCATTCTCGTCGGCGCGGCCATCGACGGGTTGGGAACTTACGCGGACGCAACGGTTTCCAAAGCTTTCGGCAGCAAGTCCTTTATCCTCGCCCAGGTTGCCGGGCAGGGGCTGACGCGCAAGCAGTTCTTCGAAAAATTGAAATACAATCGCCAGATCAAGCTGGCTGACGAGCGCTATCTTCAGGCCGAAAACGGCGATACGACTCTGTACAGCGCCTACCGGAATTCCACGACAGATGCCAAACGCGAGAATCTGACCTCCGAAGATACCGGTATAGTCGGCGCCAACTCGACCCTCGCCGACATCCGCGATCTCGATATCGTCGATGGCCGTTTCTTCAGCAGCACCGAAGATCAAAATGCCGCTTTCGTTGCAGTTATCGGCGATGACTTGAAGCGAAATCTCTTCCCCGGGACGTCCTCTCCGCTAGGGAAAACTTTCAAGATTCAGGATCTCGACTTCACCGTAATCGGCGTCCAGGAACGCCTCGGCGCGGCGTTCGGCCAAAGTCAGGATAATTCGGCATACATCCCGATCACCACATTTAACCGGCTATTCGGGCCCGGCCAGTCCATCACCGTTTTTGCCAAGCCGAAAGATGCCTCGGGGCTGACGATGCAGCAGGCGGTGGATCTGACTCGGGTCGCTCTGCGCACCCATTTCCATCAACGGCCAGGACAGACGGACCGGTTCGACTTCATGACGCCCGATGCCATCAAGGGCTTCATCGACAATATCCTTTCTCTGGTGGCAGCAGTGGTTGTCCCGATTACCGCGATCTCGCTGGTGGTGGGCGGCATCGTGATCATGAACATCATGCTGGTCAGCGTCACTGAACGAACACGTGAAATAGGCATTCGTAAGTCATTGGGAGCACGGCGCGTCGACATCATGCTGCAGATTCTGATTGAGGCAGTTTTGATGGCCGGAGCCGGTGGCGCGGCGGGGGTTTCGCTGGGCTGGATCGCCACCACCATCATGACCTCGGCGCTCGGCGTTTCGCTCCGGGTGCCGCCCTTTTATGTATTTCTGTCGGTCTTCGTTTCGGGCGCGGTGGGCGTGATCAGCGGCTGGTACCCCGCGTCCAAAGCCTCGAAGCTGGATCCGATTGTGGCGCTGAGGGCCGATTAATCATGCCGAGCATTTCTCCGCGCGAAACCATCAATATGGCCGCTTCGGCGGTTTGGACGAATCGCTTCCGTTCCATGCTGACTATTCTGGGCATCGTGATCGGAATCACCACGGTCGTGACCGTCGCCTCGCTTCTCACCGGTTTGCGCGCCGGCATTGTCACCTTCTTCGCCGAGCTTGGTCCGGACAACGTCTTCCTCTATAAGACCAGTGGCGACCCGAGCCAGAACTTCGAGACGGTGAAGGAACGGAAACGGCGTCCCATCAAGATTGAATACGCCGACGTGATCCGCCGCTTTGCGACAACAGTAGAGGATGTCGGGATTCAGCTTTACATTCCGCCGGCCGTGGGTGGCTCCGTCATTACGGCGCGGGTACCGGGATTCGAGACGGACTCGTTATCGATTCTTGGAGCGACGCCGAATACGATTCTGCTTTCACCGCGCGGATTCGATCAGGGGCGCTATTTTACCGATCAGGAAAACAACCGTGGAGACCACGTGGCGGTGCTTGGCTTTGACCTGGCCAACGCGCTTTTCCCCTCGGGCAACGCGGTAGGCAGGACCTTCATGCTGGATGGCGCCGAGTTCCGGGTGATCGGCGTATTCGAGAAGGCCAAAGGCGGCTTCTTCGGTCAAAACAGCCAGGATACGCAGGTGATTCTGCCTCTGAAAACCGCCGAACTGCGCTACCCGCAAGTGAACCGTTTCATGATTACCGCCAAGGCCAAACCGGGCATGCGGAAGGATGCTTACGACGATATCGACGCCATCATTCGCCGCACGCGGCACGTGAAAACCGCCGATCCGGATGATTTTTCGCTATCCACGCCGGATCAGATCATCCAGCAGTTCGATTCGATTACGGGGCTGATCGGGCTGGTCGCCATCGCGATCGCCGCACTTGGTCTGCTGGTGGGCGGGATCGGCGTCATGAATATTATGCTGGTCAGCGTCACCGAACGCACGCGGGAGATTGGCATCCGCAAGGCTCTCGGCGCGCGGCGGCTGGACATCATCGGGCAGTTCCTGACCGAAGCGATGGCGCTCACCAGCGCGGGCGGGGCATTGGGGATACTCGTTGCCGTCCTGATTACGCTGCTGATTGGCGAGCTGGTTCCGGCTTTGCCCAGCACCGTTCCGGCGTGGGCGGTTCTGACCGCGCTTTTGACATCGATGGCAGTCGGGCTGTTCTTCGGCGTCTGGCCGGCGGTTAAAGCTGCGCGACTCGACCCGGTCGAAGCCCTCCGGTACGAATAGACGCCGTGCGAGTCAGGAAGTAAAGCACCAGGCCGGCTGGGCCGAACATGAATGTCAGAGCGAGAGAGGGAATCACCAGCAGGTGGTTTACGCCTCGTTTCTGAGCGTCGCGTACTTCCCAACTTCCGATAAACAGATCGAACGCCAAATAGTGGATCCAGCCCGCGAGCAGCATCCAGTGGTTGGTGAACAACGACGCGACGCCTTCCAGAGTGCCGAAGCCGCCCGGCGTCTCGCCATAGTGGATGGCGATCAGGACGGCATAGAGGACCCCGAACGCGAGGGGAATCGCGATCCCGGTCAGCACTCCGGAAGCCCAGCGGCGACGCCCGAAAAACACCAGAACCAGCCATCCGGCGAGGGCGGCCAGATTACAGACTCTGAACAGCTGCTCTGGACCCATGCGAACCCTCCATCTGGAATACGGTGAGAACTCCGGCGGTGAGGAGCAGCCACACGGCGAGCGCCGCCAGCGTTTCAGATCCTGGATCGACGATCGACTCGCCCCGCAACGCCTGCCAGGTGAGGATCGAAATGAGCCCGAGGTAGCTGGCCGCGGCGGTAAAAATGAGAGCCGTAGCGCGCCGGCGTTTGCCCACCAGCCAGGCGAAGAGGGGAATCGCCTGCAGCCCGTGAAGGCCGAAGAAATGGGCGATGCGCAGGTCGCCGTGTTCGGTGCTCCAGCCGAGTCCGGGGATTCCCGGACCGCCATCCAGCCCGCCCACGGTATGGGCGTTATGGCCGATCATGAGTCCGCCCACCGCCGACCCGATCGCGGTGATGAGTAGGCCTAGCCTGATGGCCCAACCCCACGCCGGATCGTCGAACTTTTGCCGCAGCGCAGCGAGGAAAACTCCGATGGTGGCAAACCAGAGAATGGCGATGCCGATTCCCATGACACCGAACAGAATGCCGTCGAGCGGGGTTGTTTGGTTGAAGTGGCTGGTGGTGCCGCGACCGGCCTGAACATAGATAATCGCGACCTCCAGAATCTGGACCGCGCTCAGAGTCTCGGCGAGGCGCTTGAGCCGGGTGGCCGGGGTGAGATAGCCATAAATCCAGGCGATGGTTCCGGAAAAGATGGCGGTTGAGATAGCGAATTTGGCGGGTTTGAGCCAGCCGTTTACGCCTGTGATCACGTTGGGATCGACAATCATGCCCACGAGCGCGCCCAGGAGGGCCAGCAGCATGAGTCCGGTGGTAAAGCGGAGCGATTTACTCATGTGGACAGTGTCAACATAGTATGTAGACATTGTCAACATCTTTTTGTGATAATCATTTCGTGGCTGTCCGATATCATCACGGGAATCTGCGCGAAGTCCTCATCGCTGAAGGGGCTAAGCTGATTGAGGAAAAGGGTGTTAGCGGCCTGACGCTGCGGGATATAGGGGAACGGGCGGGGGTTTCGCGCACGGCTCCATACCGGCATTTTGCCGACAAATCCGAGCTTCTTGACGCCATCAGCGAGGCTGGCTTTACGGATTTCGCGGATGCGCTCGAAGCAGCCCGGGACAGCAATGCCAAGGAACGTTTCGGAGTGCGGCTGCACGCAATGGGCGTTGCTTACCTTCGATTCGCAGAGGAGCGCCGCGCCTATTATCAGGTGATGTTCATGGAACGCTGCACCCCCGGCGGCCCGGCCGCCGACCGAGCCTTCGGAGTGATCGAAGGCATGATCCGGAGCGGCCAAACTTCGGGCGATGTGCGGCCCGGGGACGCTGCAGTGCTGGCGAAAGTGGTCTGGGCGCTCGTGCATGGACTTGCCACGCTCAGGCTGAATCTGGACTTCAAGATCGTATCGGACATTCTCCGGACCGGCCTCTAGACAACTTCCGATAACACATACTCTGGCCGCTGGGAAATTCCGGGAATTTCAACCAAATTGGACAGAATAATCATCGGCTAGCTGTGCGCCTCCGCAGTCTGCGAAGCCGCAGCGGCTTCGGCGATCTTCGCGCGCTTGGCCTTTTGGACCGCGGCGCTGGCTTTGCCGGCTTTGCTCGCTGAGCGCTTCAGAGCGCGGATCTGTTTCGGCGTGTGGCGCACGACCCGACCCGGCTTTGACCCGCCTCTTGGCATGTGAGATTAAAAGTACACCCGAAACAACAACGGTGTCAAATGTTTTTTTCGATCAGGAACTGCACTTCCTGATACCCGGCGGCGAGGTCAGGAACTACAGTTCCCATAGATAGGAAGTGCAGTTCGTGCTTTCGGGAACTGGAGTTCCGGTTTTGGGGGCCCCATATAAGGTACTTAGGAATAGGAATAGGAAAGGTGGGTGGGTGAAGAGAGACAGCGCCCCATCACCGGGGAATCATGCTGCCGATCGGCGCGCACGCCCCACCCACCCACCTCGACGGCGCGCCGCTGCGATCTCAGAACTCAAATACACGTCAAGCCCGGCCAGAATCTGATCGCGGACGACACTGCTCGCCTGACCGAGTTCCTTCCTGATGAAGTCGGAGAGCCGTCGCGTGGGTGCCTCAGCGATCCGCGCGGCGGCCGCCAGTTCGTCGCCAGGATCAGGGTAGAGCAGCCGGTGAGCCACCGGCGCCAGATCGAGCGACCAGGAAGCGTCGGGCGACATGGCGCGAGCGATCTCGATCCACACTTCGGTTTCGGTATCGAACAGCCACAGAATCCACAGCGCCGCGAAAGCATAACGGCTCCGGCCGGACATCACCCGGTGTTGACCTGCATGCTCGAGAACCACCGCGGGCTTTGGCAGTTCAGACGGATCCACGATCTCACCGGGCTTCATGGTGCGGCCGCGGAACTGGAGCCCGGGCGAGGCTCCCATGTCTACGCCATCGAGGAGCCGCACAAACCCTACGTGCCTTGATGTCATCGGCAAAACCATTGGTGAGCGGCGTCGATAAAAGTATATGATGATCCGAATAACATCAATCTTTTCAGTACTGGGACAACGATTCTGTTCCGAAAGCCGAACGGCTGCGGTTTTAACCCGCCGTAATCGGCCGTCAGCCCGGAGCTCGCCGCAACCCTGCCGTTCCACAGACGGAACAAAAGTTTATGATGTAAAGGAAATGCCGACGAGGAAACAGAAACACTGCGTCCGCTGCGGGCACGATTGGACGCCGCGCGTCGCCGGTCGGCCGCGGCAGTGCCCGAACTGCCACCAGAACCGGTGGGATACCCCGTCACGTTGGTCCGGCAAGAAGAAGCGCCGCGCCGGGACCTGAGCTCAGGCTATGCTCGTTTCGAAGCGCCGCGCTTGACCCCGCAGCGCTTCGTATCCCGCGCCACGCGGCCCAGACGCATCCGCGTGGCGCGGGATCTCCTTCAGAAAAATTTCCGGGATGCCCGGCGCATGGGGTGGTGGGCGCTCAAGGGGTGCAGGCGGCAGTTATTGGCGGCTGACACCGTTCCAGCCGCGATTGCATATAATCAAACAGTCGATAAATTGGCCGCAAACCACTGAAAATACTGCAACTTTTGCCGAAAGTGGCTATGCGGAAAGCTCTACCTTATCGCAGTGCTGAATCTGGGAGGGATTGGACTGCGGGTTCAACGCTTAGGAACTGCAGTTCCAAACGGCTTTCCGCACGCCCGAAAAGAACTCTACCACCAGCGATCAGGAATTGGCAAGCGCGTCTCTGACGGTTGAGACGGGAACGTCGAGTTCCTTGGCGATCTTTCGCCAGCTCCACCCTTTGCGTCGCAGCTCGGCGGCGCGATCGCGGCGGAATACCCGCTTTGGCCGATGCGGAGGCATATCGCGGCCGCTGCGACTGTGACGCTCGCGGCCTACGCGCCCGGAATCGAATGCGCGGCGGTATTCGTCTACGCCGGCCTTCACGCGCTCGTTGATCAGGTCCCGCTCGAACTCAGCGAAGGCAGCCATCATGTGCAGGACCAGCTTGCTCATCGGATTTCGCTTGTCGGTGTCGATCTGCTGCGTCAGGCAGATGAAACGTACGCCCTTCTGATCGAGGACCATGATGTTATCGACCAGCTCGCGGACGGTTCGGCCGAAGCGGTCCAGCTTCCACACCACCACCACATCGAACTTGCGCGTGCCGGCGTCGGCGAGCAGTCGCTCCAGCTCCGGCCGCCGCTTCCGGCTGGACATCTTCTCCAGATATTCAACCGTGGCCCAGCCCATGCGGCCGAGGTACTCGCGGATCTCGGTCAGCTGCATGTCGTAGTTCTGATCGGCTGTGGAGACGCGCGCGTAGATCGCGGCGATCTGAGGACGGGAGGGGGTCACTACCCGGCTATTCGACTTTGTCTGTCTTGCTGGCTTGCGGTCCATGAAGCAAATTGTCGATCAGGAAGGGGTCTTTAAAAGCGGGATGCTCGGAGCTGATGCGCGGCGAGCCGGTCCAGTAACGAATGAGGAATGCGCGTCTTTGAGCCTGACAGAAGATCTGCTGCGGGTCGTGCTGGAGCACGTACGGAAGCCACTCGCGATCGAGCAGCGGGCGGGGCAGGGAAGAGCCTTCGGGCTTGCCTCCCCACTCCGCCCAGGTCGAGCGCCTCAACCTTTCCACCACAAAACGAGGGCAGTCAGGGCCGCTGTGAGTGATAGCGCCGAAATGCCGAGCGCGGCGCCCGCCAGCGCAACGGCGAGGTTAACACTGGAACGCAGGCCGCGGTGCTTTTCGGCGGCGCGGGCTTTGTAGAGGTCGACGATCACGCCGCCCTCCTCGCCGCGCCGAACCGGTTGATGTAGTGAGTGATGGCGACGGCGCGGATATCCTCCTGGCCGAACGTGACGCGCAGGCCCTTCTTCTCCGCATACTTCTGCGCCTCGGCGATCGCATCGATTGCGGGAACGAACGACTGATACATCAGCTCGGCCTCCGGAGACAGGTCCATCGCGGTTGCTATCTGTGGCGCGAACTGGGGAGCGCCGGCAGCCGGAAGGGTTCTGCGGTATTCGTCCGCGATCGCGATCGGTGCGCGCGGCCGCGTGCCGTTCTGCGCGATCCGGAGGGACTGCTCGAGATCCGACACGAGATCCTGCGGATCCGCCCGGCGATCGACCGGGTGACTGCAGTGCGCCGCGGCGACCCGGTGAACCTGGAAGCCATGGCCACCACCGCGCGGGTGCCGGATCTTAGTGATCTGAACGGGCTGTCCGGGTT
>DASZLO010000309.1:0-3927 GCA_035552315.1 Bryobacteraceae bacterium | reverse complement strand
CCCGAGCCTCTTGCGAGCCTACTTGATCAGGCATCGAAGGATCGCCCCGATCTCGCGCTCGCTGAAAAGCAGGAAGACAATACCAAACTAACCCTGAAGGGCTCGCGGAATGAGCTTTTGCCTGAACTCGACCTCGTTGCTTCAATGCAGAACAACGGGGGCGTCGGCAGTTCAAATCCTAACTTTATTCCCAATTCCGTCCTCGGCATCGGGACGACCCCAACGGAGCTGCTTGGTGGCTACGGCACTGCCCTGAGCCAGATTTTTCAGCGCAGCTTTCCATCCTATTCTGTGGGCGTGCAGCTAAATGTTCCCATCCGGAATCGCATCGCAAAAGCCGATGTAACACGGGATGAACTTCAATACCGGCAGACAGAAGCCCGGTTTCAACAGTTGCAGAGCCAGGTTCGTCTCCAGGTAGGAAACGCATATATAGCTCTTCAACAGGCAAAGGCCAGTTACTCGGCTGCGCTTGAGGCTCGCAAGCTGCAGGAGCAGGCACTCGACGTCGAACGGGCGAAATTCCAGGCCGGAGTTGCGACAGCCTACGACCTGATTCAATACGAGGCAAATCTTGCACAAGCGAGATCGTCGGAAGTCACGGCCCTGGGCGTCTACGCGAAGGCTAAGGCTGCGCTCCAAAGAGCCGTCGGGTCTATTCTTGCGGACTATAACGTGACCGTTCAAAACGCTTATAACGGTCGTCGCCCGACGCGGTGACTTCCGTTGCGGTAACTTCCACTATGGAGGCGGGCCCGTGCCGCTCGATCTGCAACGATAACGGTCGGGATGAAAGCGGCGCAGCGTCGGCCTGTGGCCGATGCTGAACAACGTCGTACGTAGGAGCCGTTCACGCGGCAGACGATAGAGGCGCGCTTCCGTTGGCTCATCCACTGACGAGGTTGCTTCGTCCAGGAACAGCCACTCTGGATTCTGCACGAGTGAACGGGCAAGGGCAGTGCGCTGCTGCTCACCGGGAGAGAGTTGAATCCCCCAGTGCTCATCCTTGTTGAGATTATCGGCTAAATTCGGCAGTCCCACGGCCTTGAGTGTTTCTCGTAGGGTTCCGTCATCCCGCTCCAGCCGGCATCGGATAGCTCACCCCCCTCGCGCAGCGTCCCGATTGGCACGTACGGCTTCTGCGGAAGAAAGAGAACGCGAGTATTGAACGGCACGCGGATTTCGCCGCGCCGGAAAGGCCAAAGACCGGCGATAGCACGAAGGAGCGTGCTCTTTCCCGCGCCCGACGGCCCGTAAAGTTGACGTTTATGACGAGCAGTTCACCGCTGGGAAGATCAAGGTCCACGCCACTTACGATGAGGTCTTCGCCGTCGGAAGCGGTGTGACGGATGCCAGAATCGGTTGCGACTTGCATACGCACAATTTCGAGCGCACTCTGGAAACCCGCGAGCCGTTCCACCACAGAGCGCCAAGCGGCAATGTCTGTGGAAGAGGAAACGATGAAGCTCAGCGAATCCTGCACCTGGCCGAACGCCCTGACAGTCTGCATGACCCGCCAAGCAGAATCCGGCCCCGGAAATGGCGCTGTGCCGGGACGATGAAGGGGAAAACGATTGCAGTCTGCGAGTATTCCGCGCTGAACCATGTGAGCCGTTTCTGTTGTCGCACGATATCCCACCAGTTACGCACGACGCTGCCGAAACGTTCGCGGAAGGCCGCGGAGCTCGGTCGGCCGCACCGTGGTGGAACGCCACGGCCTCGGCATTCTCACGGAAGCGGACAGGGGTGAAGCGGAAGTCGGCCTCATAGCGCTGCTGATCGAAGTTCAGCCGGACAAGCGGACGGCCAATCCAATTTGGTTAGCCAGGTTCCGGCAGTCGCGTATAAAAGCGCTGCCCACACCAGATAACCCGGCAGCCTCGCGGAAGAGCTGCCCATAGGAATCGTAAGCGTCCCGGAGAGGCCCCAGAGGATTGCCACAAACGAGACTAAGGTCAGCAACGCGCGCATGCCGCCGATGGGCCGCCAGCGGATCTGGAGTATCTGGGTGAGATAGACCTGGTAAACGGCGAGTACAATGTACATGTACAGGCCGGCGAGCCAGCAGAAGCGAATCAGTTGATGGAGAAAGACTTCGTAGTGCTTGTCCTGCAGAGTATCGTAAAATCCGTTGTTCCACTTATTGAGGAGGACATTGATATAGACGATCGCAAGGTTGAGCGCGATGACCGAGAGCAGAAGGTCCCGAGCCGCCCAGCGATCCTCAGAGAACCAATGTGGGGAGTCATTTCCCAGGCATCTCGAAGGATCTGGCGCAGGCCAGCGACGCCGAGGCCATTCTGCTGATTAGAGACCTACTGCGCAAGCGAAACTTCTATTCGCCGGCGGCGAGCCAGCTTGCATCTTTGTGAAACGTTGTCATTGCACTTGCCCGCGCCGAAGTGTTCGCGCCGAGATCCCTTTGGTAGACAGGATCATTGCCGGTGACGATGAAGGTCATCACACCAGACGACCGATACTCCGCCGGATAAGCAATCAGCGCGAAGCCGCCTGCCGCTTTGCTTTCGCTTGCCGCCAATACGCGAAAATAGTAACCGTGAAGTAGTACGCGATCGTGGCTAGCGGATTCGCCTGCCGCTTGCGCTGACAAGCTTGTAGGAAGGCTGTCCTCCGGATTCGCATTATTTGATGGTGGGCGATGCTGCTTTTCGGCGGCGACGAATTCGTGACAAATAGTAATCGCCGTGAGTTCGTTGTCGCCGATTCGCCGGAACAGGACTTCCATCACACCGGCATCCGGGTCGAAGCGCCAGGCGCCGTTTTTCTCAACAATTGGGACGGGAAACGGCCAGTTCTCGGCCCCGATGTAAAGGGTCACCGATCCGTCGGCCTCTCGACCCAGGCGGTGCATCTCCTGATATTTTTGGACGAACAGTTGGCGCTCGACCTTGTCTTGGGCTGCATCGCCACAAGAGATGAGATCGGTTGATCCGCCCAGGATGTTTTTGATCGCCTGTACATTGTTGTGCTGCACCGCCTGGAAGAGGCTTTGACTTGCTTCCGCGGCCGACGGGAACGTCTGCTGAGAAGACTGTTGAGCCAGAGCCGGGTCAGCGGTGGTCATCGCCCACATCGTAAGAGTCGCGAACGAAATCATCGCGAACCGGGCGCACGTTGAACGCGTTCTAATCGTACTTATTATTTCTCGTTTCATAATTAGTCACCTCTTGCGAACTATCTCCGGCCGCCGCCTCCTCCATGAAATCCGCCACCATGGAAGCCGCCTCCGCCCCCGTGGAAGCCGCCAAAGCTGGACCGTCCTTGGAAAGCATTGGCTCTGGCAATCCCGCCATGGTTGAATCCACTGAAGGCGCTGGAATGCATGCTCCCGGCGATATGCGCGCTGTTGAACCTACCTACACCGCGAGCTCCAAAGCCGCCGCCGCCGCGAAAATCGCCGCCCCGGCCGAAGCCACCGCGAGCTCCGCGAAAGCTATTACGGTTGACGATACTCGTGCTACGCGAGACAAACGTGTTGTGGTTGTAGACGACTCTCCCGCCGCGATGCCAATCGAATCCCCAGCTGTGCCAGCCCCAGCCGAAGCCGGCAAACAGACCGACCCCGAAACCCAGTCCAAAAGCGATTCCCGGCCCGTCCAGGAAGAGCCCGGGATACGGATACCAGCCGGGGAAGACAGCAAGCGGCGGTCCGTATACCAGCCAGGGATCGTATTGCGGGACGTAAACCACCTGGGTAGTTGCGGGTTGAATCACAATCGTTTGTCCCTGAGTACTTACTGTCTCCTGGTTTGTAGTCTTCAAGTTTCCGGCCTGCAGAGCCCGCTGTCGCATGGTTTGAATCGCCTCGGTTACGTTCTGCTGCTGGTTGACATAGGCGTCGCCAAGTTCCGATGTCCAGGCAAGGTTCTGGCTCATGTTGGCGAGGACCGCAGGAAACTGCGTTAG
>DASZLO010000308.1:0-10336 GCA_035552315.1 Bryobacteraceae bacterium | reverse complement strand
TGTAAGGTGGATATATGCGCCTGACTCCTCCCAGCTTCTCCACTCCGAAAATAGCGCTGACTCTCCTCGCGCTGCTATGCGCCGTGGCGCTGTTCAGACCCGGTCTCATCCAGGCCCAGCGCAATCCGCCGCCAACCGCTTCCGTCGGCTCCGGCTCTCCCCTGCCCGTCTATATGGTTAATGAGCCCGCGCCGCTCGTGCCCGAAGGCTTCCTTCCCGGCACCACCTGGAAATTCACCAAGTGGACCACTCCGAATATGCTCAGTTTCACCGCCACCGTTCAGAAGACCGAAGGTGGCTGGGCCTATCTCGCGGTGAAAACCGACACCGCCACCGCCTCGCGCTGGTATTACCTGCCGCTCATGCCCGGCGCGTGGGAACAGCAGCAGTAGGACATTTTGACCTTACGAATTCCACGCGTCCAGCTGCTTTTCTGGCTCGACGTCACGCTCCTCCTCCTGACCGCCGCGCTGGAGACGGTGCCCTTCACAGGTCTGACTCTGCATGAGTGGATCGGCATCGCCATCACGCTGCTCGTCCTCATCCACATTCTGCTCTCCTGGACCTGGATCCCCGCCAGTTCACGCCGTCTCACAGCGCCGCGCTCCGGACGGACGCGTGTGAATTATCTGCTGAACTTCTGCCTCTTCGCGAGTATGGCCGTAGTCATCGTTTCAGGCGTCCTGATCTCCGAAGTGGCCCTGCCGGCGCTCGGCATCAGGACCACCCCAAACGATTTCGGATGGGGCAACATCCACAATCGCTTTTCCGACCTGGTCGTGATCTTCGCCGGACTGCACCTCGCGATAAATTGGGACTGGTCCATCGCGGCCGCGAAAAAATGTCTGGGGCTTCGACCATGATCCGAGCCATCGTTCGACAGAGTGTCCGCACCGCAATCCTGCTGCTGACCGGCGCACTGGTCGTGGCGCTGGTATACCTCGCCATGTATTCCGCCGAGCCGCCGGTCCCCCGCAACCTCCGGCCTGAAGTGAAGCGAATCATGTTCCGGAGCCGCCGCCGCAGACCCCTCGGTCCTGAGCCCCGCAGAGTCGTCAGTGTGGTCGGCGAAACGGGCCTCTTCTGGATGCTGGCGTACGGCGGCCGCCGATTCTTACGGCTTCGTCTGTAATACCCGATCCTTATCGAAGAACCGCTCCAGCGCGCTCAAAATATCGATCGGCAGCGGGAACACGATAGTCGTATTCTTCTCCTGCCCGATTTCCACCAGCGTCTGCAGGTACCGAAGCTGGATCGCCACCGGCTGCTGCTGAATCACCTGCGCCGCCATCGCCAGCTTCTCCGAAGCCATGTACTCGCCCTCGGCATGAATCACCTTGGCGCGGCGCTCGCGCTCGGCTTCCGCCTGCCGTCCGATGGCGCGGATCATCTGATCCGGAATGTCCACCTGCTTGACGGAAACCAGCGTCACCTTCACGCCCCACGGCGATGTGTGCTGATCCAGAATAGCCTGCAGCCGCACGTTCAGCTCATCACGTTTGCTCAGCAGATCGTCCAGTTCCACTTCGCCCAGCACGCTGCGCAGAGTGGTCTGCGAAAGCTGCGAAGTCGCGTAGAGGAAATTGGAAACTTCCGTCACCGCGAGGCGCGGCTCCACCACCCGGAAGTAAATCACCGCATTCACTTTCACCGTGATGTTGTCGCGCGTGATCACGTCCTGCGGAGGCACTTCGATGGTGTCGATCCGCAGCGAGATCCGCACCATCCGATCCAGGGGCGCAAATACCAGCGCGATGCCCGGGCCCTTGGCGTGAGGCAGCAGCCGCCCCAGCCGGAAAATCACGCCCCGTTCGTATTCCGCCAGAATCTTGATCGAGGAAAGCAGGTAAATTCCCACGATGAAAACGATCAGAAGAACCGGTAATCCCGTCATGGCTTTTTCTCTTCCAGCGCGGGTTCAACCCGCAGCGTCAGTCCGTCCACGCCAGTGATGCGAACCGGCGCGCTTGCAGCCACAGGCGCGGTGGCCTGCGCGTTCCAGTATTCTCCGCGAACCAGTACCGTGCCCGAAGGATTCAGCGCCCCCACGGCTACGCCCGATTCTCCCATCATTCCCTCCACGCCCGTTTCGACTTTGTTGCGTCGCGCCCGCACCGCGATGGAAAGCAGGAAAGTGGTGATCAGCGCGAACGGAATCGCCAGCCCCAGCGCCGTGCTCCAGTGAACCTGCAGTTCCGGGATATTCGTATTCACCAGCATTACGGCACCCAGCGCCAGCGCCACCGCGCCGCCCGCCGTCAGGACTCCATGCGTGGCGAATTTGGCCTCGAGAATAAAAAATCCCAGCCCCATGATCATCAGCGCCGCGCCCAGCCAGTCGATCGGCAGCATCGAAAGCGCCGTCAATCCCAGCAGCGCCAGAATCGCCCCCGCCACTCCGGGAAGCACCAGCCCCGGGGCCGAAAACTCCACGTAAATTCCCAGCGCCCCCAGCACCACCAGCAGCAGCGCGATGTTCGGATCCGCGATCGACAGCATCAGCCGCTCGCCCGCCGACGGCCGGTAAACTTCGACGCCGTCCCCGCTGAAGTGCAGCGTCTGTTCGCGCCCGTCGAATCGTGTGATCTCCCGCCCCTGCAGCTGCTGAATCAGGGTTGCCGGATCGGGCGCGATCGCATCGATCAGATGCTGATCGAGCGCTTCCTTGTCCGTATAAGAAGCGCTTTCGCGAACGGCTTTCTCGGCAGCCTGCTGATTGCGGCCCCGGTGCTCCGTGATGCTGCGCATCAAAGCCGCCGCGTCGTTCTCCACCTTCGCCTTCATCACCGGCTCCATCGGCTGATCGTTCGAAAGCACCGGATGCGAAGCGCCTGTATTCGTCCCCGGCGCCATGGCCGCCACATCGCCGGCCTCCAGCAGAAAAAATCCCGCCGACGCGGCCCGCGCGCCCGAAGGACCCGTCCACGTGATCACCGGCACCGGCGAATGAAAAATCTGCTCCACGATCTCCCGCGTCGCATCCATAAATCCGCCCGGCGTGCTGAGGCGGATCAGCAAAGCATCCGCATGTTCCCGCTCAGCCTGCGCCATCGCCGACGAAACTACGCGCACTGTCACCGGATGCACGATGCCTTCGATGTCAACTTCCACCACGCGTGCGGAGAGTGAACCCGCGCAAAGGAAAGCGGCTATTCCGAATATATGGGGAAGGAAACGCAAGGGGCGCCCATAACCAGTCTATCGGGAATCGAGCCTGTCCCCCAAGCCGGCCGGGAGTCAGTGCTGGCGGCGATCGGCAACGGCGAACTCGCAGTCCATGCAAACCAACACGCGGCGCGACGGGCGCTGATCGTCGCCGATGGACTTTGCTATCCACGCCGGATGCGGACAGCGGGTGCCGCATGCCTCGCACTCGCCGGCCTTATTCCAGCGATGCTTTCCGCCGCACTTCACGAAGATGGAAGACAGCTTCGAAAATAGACCTGCCATGGAATTGCTTCCCAAGCGTGATTCCTCGATGGTAACCGTAATAGAACTCACAATTCCATTTGGAAAAAATCAATTTTCCGGGACTTTTGATCTATTACGTCCAGAACCGCAGGGTTACTTTCGTCCCCGCTTATACCCCTGCCACAGAATCAGCAATCCCATCGGAATCAGCCCCACATTGAAGATGAAGTTAATGGTGTCATAATTCCGGTTCACCCCGATCTGGGGCTGCAATGTAGCAATGCCGCCGCAGACTGTAACGATGCCCCAATCCATTTCAGGACCTTCGGCCGCATCGTCACATTATCCGGCTCCATAATTCCCATAAGTCAACCCGGAATTGAAAACGGCCCGGAGTTATCCAGTAAGGATTCCTCCAGGCCGCTCCACCCGAACATGTGGAAAATTGTTGTTCTTCGAATCGCGCTTAAAAGCTGCCCAGCGCGTCCTGCTCGTCTTCAAAAGCCGGAATCAAAGTGCTGATCCCCGTCATATCCAGCAGCTTCTTGATCTCCGGACCCGGATTGAGAACCTTCAGAGTCCCCTGATTGCGCACCAGGTGTGAGTAGCAGCTCATCAGCTGCCCCAGCCCGGCGCTGTCGATCTTCGTCACCCGGCTCAGGTCGATGATCACCCGCGAATCTTTTTGTTCCAAAACTTCGCGCCGAAGGTCATCCAGTTCCTGCGCCGAATGCGTAAGTTCAGCATTGGCCTTGAAACGAAGCACCGAAATTCCCCGGGTCTGCTGCCATGAAAAACTGGAAGCCCGCAGATCCGCCGCAAGGCGCTCGCTCACGCGCAGCTCCTCGAAGCACTCGTCGCAGCCGAGGTAGTGAGCCTCGAACTCCTCCACGCCGTCCTCGTTCAGGGACCGCGCCAGATACCGGGCGATTGTTTGTTCGCGCTCTATAGGTTCTTTGCTGCAAACCATTTCATCCACCTAGTGTTCACCGGCTATGCTTCGTTTCATTTCAGTTCCATACAAGCGTCGGAACCGTTCCTTGGCTCGGAATAGTACTACCCGGAACTGCGCGTCCGACAAGCCACGCTCCCGGCAAATCTCTTCTTTTTCTTTTCCTTCAAGATAAAGGGCCCGCAGAATCGACCGGTCGCGCTCGGCCATCTCCGCCAGGCTGTTGTCGATCGCGTCGCGCATCTCCAGAATCTCGGCCTCCGGACGGATGCCCGGGTCCGGTATCGGAATGTCCGGATCGGCGAGCGGCTCCCGCCGCGTCTTGCGCCGGTATTCCAGAATCACGTTCCGGCAAACGCCGTTCAGAAACGCACCCATCTCCGTCGTGTTCCGGATCGATTTCCGCTGTTCAGCGCGCAGAAAACGCAGGATGCTCTCCTGCACGATGTCATCGACATCGGGACAACCCTGCCCGACGTGATAAAGCACCTTGTACCGGAGCTTCAGCCGGAGGCGCTCAATAGTGGGTTCGTTCGGTTCCGCGTTCGGGTCCAGGTTCGAATCCATAGAATGAATGGGAATTACCGGGCTCCGCCCCGCCGAGCCGCCGACCGGTGTTTCAAGCTCCGCCCCAGGCAAAGTTCAGGCCGTGGTTCCCGCGGCGCGCTGCTCCTTGAAACATTCGCGGCAGTACACCGGCCGCCCCTGTGTCGGTTTGAAAGGAAGAGTGGTTTCCCGGCCGCATTGGGAGCAAACAGCTGTGGTTTCGACACGTCCTGGCGCTCCGCTCCGGTCTGAAGCCCCGCTCTGGCGTTTCGCTTTGCACGACCGGCAGCGCTTGGGCTCGTTCTTGAAATCTTTCTCGTGATAAAACTGCTGCTCTCCCGCGGTGAACTCGAAATCCGAGCCGCAGTCGATACACTTTAGTACCCGATCCTGAAATGCAGGCATGGCACCATCCTGGGATAACGAAGGCGAAGCGTTATGCCGTCCGCTTCGCCTGTTAAAGGTTTATTCCACTTCCCGGCGACTTTTCTTCCGGTTCCGTTTGCGCGCAAGGGCCTGCTTCACGCGCAGCTTCTCACCCGGCTTCAAATAAAAAGAGTGCCGCTTGACTTCTTTAACGATGTCTTCCTGCTGCACTTTCCGCTTGAAGCGCCTGAGAGCGTTTTCCAGGGTTTCACCGTCCTGGAGTCTTACTTCTGCCAATCTAAAAACACCTCCGACCCGATCATGGATTACCTCCGGCCCCGGCCGGAGTGTTGATGTCACGAAACTTAAATGCTATCACAACCGGAAAAGACCCTCCCGCCACCCGCGGTTTCCTTGCCCAAATCTCCCCCGCGCGGGCAATCCTTACACTGGCGCGCGGTGTGCTTGGTCTTCGAGGACTTTTTCCCATGAATATCAAGTTAAAACCGATTTCTGACCAAACCATCGTCATCACCGGCGCCTCCAGCGGCATCGGACTCGCTACCGCCCGCATGGCGGTAAATCGCGGCGCACGCGTTGTAGTCGCCGCCCGCGCCCAGCGAGCCCTCGAAACGCTGGAAAACGAACTGAACCGCGAAGGCAAACACGCCGTGCACGTGGCCGCCGACGTCACCAGCCGCGACGATGTCCATCGCATCGCCGAAACCGCCATGAACACTTTCGGCGGCTTCGACACCTGGGTCAACGACGCCGGCACCTCCGTCTATGGACGCATTACGGAAGTTCCGGTCGACGACGAACGCTCTCTGTTTGACGTCAATTTCTGGGGCGCGGTCTACGGAATGAAAGAGGCCGTCGCGCACCTGCGCAAAAAATCCGGCGCGCTCATCAATGTAGGAAGCGAAGTTTCCGACCATGCCATTCCGCTCCAGGGCGCCTACAGCGCTTCCAAACACGCGCTCAAGGCCTACACAGACGCACTGCGCATCGAGATCGAAAAAGAAAAGCTTCCCATCTCCGTCACTCTGATCAAACCCACCGGCATCGCCACGCCGTTCTTCGAACACGCCAAGAACTATACCGATGCCGAACCCATCGCGCCCCCTCCCGTATACGCGCCCGAGGTTGTCGCCGAAGCGATTCTGTATGCCGCGGAAACTCCCACGCGCGATTTTCTGGTGGGCGAAAGCGCCGTCATCAATTCCGTGCTCGGGCGTCTTGCCCCCGGCCTGAATGACAAGGTCATGAAGGTTGCCGGCTTCAAAGGCCAGCAGGACACATCCCGCACCCCCGGCCCGCACGATCACGAAGCCCTGGAAAAACCCTCCGGAACTCTGAAAGAGCGCGGCGACTACAACGTCACCGTCATGGAGGCCAGCCCCCACAACGTCATCGCCATGCACCCCCGCTGGACCATGGCCATGGCCGCCGCCGCGGGAGTCGCCCTGGTGACGGCTCTCCGCCGCCGCTAATATCAAAGGCGCGTGGCGCAGCGGAAGAGCTGTGCCACGCGCTCTGCTTTTAGTTAATGCGAGCGCCGCAGATCCGAACGCGCGGTGTCTCCACCGTCGCCGCCCCGATACTCCCGGCTGCCGTGCAAATGCCCGTCCGGATCCTCGGTCGGCTGCCGTGTCCCCGCACTTTGCGATTCGAACTGTTTGAACGCCGGCGCGGTCACGAACTCCCATTCGCCGCCCTCGTTCCACGGTCCCCGCATGTCCCGTTCGCCGTCTTCGCCGATTCCGGTCGAATCGTTGAAGTACTGGTTGACCAGTCCCGCCGTAGGTGCAATCGTTCCGATACTAAACCGGTCTTTGCCCAGGCTTTCCAGCGCGAATGTAAACGCCTTCATATGGGTGATTTCGCGGGTCATCAGAAACTGCAGCGCGTCGATTGTCCCCTGGTCATCCGTGTGTTTGATCAGGCGCTCATAGACGATCTTGGCCCGCGCTTCCGCCGCGATGTTGCTGCGCAGATCGACGTCGAGTTCCCCGGTGATCTTCAGGTAATCGGCCGTCCACGGATCGCCCATCGAATTGTAGAGCGCCGCCCCGCCCCCGCCCGCGATCGCGATCAGCGGATCCGCCGTCGCCTTCCCGTCCGTCTTGAGCGGCTTCAAATGCAAGCGGGCCAGCGTCCCGACCACTTCCAGATGGCTGAGCTCCTCCGTCCCGATATCCATCAGCAGATCTTTCCGCGCCGGATCGTCGCAATTCAGACCCTGCACCGAATACTGCATGGCCGCCGCAAGCTCCCCGTTGGCCCCTCCGAATTGCTCCAACAGCATATTGCCGAAGCGCGGATCGGGCGTGCCGATCCGCACTGTGTACATCAACTGTTTAACGTGGTGGTACATGAAATCCTTTCCTTGACCCGGAAGACTCTGCAAGGATCGGACCTCAGAGCGAATGCGAACGTTCGAGCCGGATCCGGTTATTCCTGATCGCTCACGAGCGAGAACATCGCACCCAGCGGGTCCTGGCCCTGGATAATCCACTGCCCGCCAGGCACCTGCATCGGACCGTTGACGACCTTCCCCCCGCCGGATTTCACGCGTTCGATGGCGGCCTTGATGGATTCCACGTTGAAGTAAAAACTCCAGCTCGACACCGGCATCTGCGGACCCCGCGCCATCATGCCGCCGTCCCCCATCGGCTTGTGGTCACCCTCGTCGAAGATGCGGTAAACGCCCATCTGCCCCATGTCCATATCGCTGACCTTCGTCCAGCCAAAGAGCTTGTTGTAGAACGCAAACCCGGCCTCCAGATCCGACGTGTAAAGTTCATGCCAGCCGATGGTGCCCGGCGCAGGCGGCTGCGGACGTTCCGGAGAAGGCATCGACGGATCCGGCGTAAACACCACGATGGCGGCGTCCTGCGGATCGGACATGACGGCGAAGCGAAGCATGCCGGGGACGTCGGTGGCCGGCCTGAACAGCTTTCCGCCGGCTTCGACAATCTTTTCGACGTGCGCATCGACGTCATCGACCGCAATGTAGCCGACCCACGCGGTGTGCCCGGGGATGGTCAGCATGCCGGCCATGCCGACGTTGCCAATGTTGAAGGTGGTGTAGTGCTGTCCTCCGCCCGAGACCTCCTGCGTAGTCCAGCCGACGACGTCAGAGTAAAACTTCCCGGCAGCTTTCGTATCGCTGGTCATGAGTTCGTACCATGCGAATTTTCCTTTAGGCGTGAACATATTTAGCCATTATCGGTTATGCAAAGCGCGAAACTCCGTGCCTGTACCAGCTTTGCCCCGCCGACGATCCGCAAAACGGGACAGGATCGGATTTCGCCGCACTTGCGAAACTCCGTGCCTGTACCAGCTTTGCCCCGCCGACAATCCGCAAAACGGGACGGGGTCGGATTTCGCCGCACTTGCGAAACTCCGTGCCTGTACCAGTTTTGCCCCGTCGATAACGCCCCCCGCCCTGCGAAGCTAAAAACAGTCATGCCGAAACTGATCTACGCCACGCCAACATCGCTCGACGGCTACATCGCCGACGACGGCCATTACGACTGGTCGACCCCGGCCGACGACTGGTTTACTTTCATCAACGCTCTGATGCGCCCCATCGGCACCTACCTATACGGACGCAAGACATACGAAACGATGGCAGTCTGGCAGACGCCGGAAGTCATTCCCGGCCTGAACCCCGACATGGAGGACTTCGCGCGCATCTGGCAAGCCGCCGCCAAGATCGTCTACTCCACAACGCTGGAGAACGTCTCCACCCCAAGAACCCGGCTCGAGCGGCAATTCGACGCGCAGGCGATTCGCGACCTGAAAGCGCACACGCACGACGACATTTCGGTAGCCGGACCGGACCTGGCCGCCCAGGCAATCCGCGCCGGACTCGTGGACGAATATCATCTGTTCGTAGTGCCAGTCATCCGAGGCAACGGCAAACGAATTCTGCCCACCGACGTATCCGTGAAGCTGGACCTCCTGGAGGACCGCCGCTTCGCGAACGGCTGGATGTATCTAAGGTATCGGACGCAGGCCTGAATGCAGCGCTTCGATCGAATCCGCCTCGCATTCATCGCGGCGCCGCCCCCGTGCGGCGGCATAACCGCTTATCCTGAAAGAAGGCAGATCATGGCAAACTATCTCGATTGGTCACAATGCCCCGCCGTGGAGAGCATTCCAGGCAAGCGCAGCGGTGCATGGGTATTTCGCGACTCGCGCACTCCCGTTTCCGTCGTCTTCGACAATCTGGAAGTGGGAGCCTCCATCGACGAAATTATGGAGTGGTTTCATTTGACGCGAGAACAGGTGCTAGCCGTTATCGAGTTCGCGGCCCGAAGCCTCGACGCGCCGCCACCGGCTCCGCAGACCGCCCAGACGATCGATGCTCATTCTGTTCGATAACGGGACTCCTGCCCCGCTCCGGCATCACCTGAAAGGCCATGTAGTTGTTGAAGCCATCGAGCGCGGATGGGACAGGCTTGTAAACGGTGAACTAATCGCGGCAGCGGAAGCCGCAGGCTTCGAGCTTTTGCTGACGACCGACAAAAACATGCAGTATCAGCAAAATATAACTGGCCGAAAAATCGCCTTCGTGGTGATCGGGAATCAGCAGTGGCCGACGTTGCGCCGCTACATCGGAAGAGTGGTGGCGGCTGTGGATGCGGCGGTCCCCGGCAGTTTCACGGAAGTAGAAATTCCCTACGAATAACTCGCCGCCATGCCTGGTGTTTGAGGATGGTGGCACTCGTGCTATTTTGACGCACTCTTCGAGGTACTGACAACGTTTGAGCATGTACTTAAAAGCCCGGCAACACGTGCGGCTAGCGACCTCTAAATAATAAAGACAATGCCGCGAGGTCCTAACGATCGCGTTTTCGCTGTATTTATCCCCATTCGCTTCTAATTTCGAGGTGAGTCGAAAGGCTCACCGTGTATACTGCTGATTCGAGGGATAATGGCCTACCATCGCAGCGCGGAACCACAGCGTTTTTCCGTTAGTTTGGTGACGCAAGGACGCCATCGTTTTTATACGCTCACGCTCCCGAGCGATATCCTAGCAAACACGTGTTT
>DASZLO010000307.1:0-30266 GCA_035552315.1 Bryobacteraceae bacterium | reverse complement strand
CACCCAGCTCAGCGTGTCCCCGGCGACCTCGGTTAGGTCGCCGCGCGCGGAGATGGCGCTGCTGCCAAAAGTCCAGCCACCGGAAATTGTCATCTGCGGCAGGCCGATCGGGCTCGTCACCCCGTCGTTGATGTTGTAGGTTTGGGGATTGGCAAGAACATCGGGATTGAACACGATGTTGATGCGATTCGCGCCGACACGCGCTTCGTTTACCAGCGAAGGACTAATGACCAAGCTTTCATTCAGGCTGAGCAGTTGACGCCGGCCGCCCCGCTGGTCCCCTTCATTGGGAAAACTGTTCCCGTCCGTGGTCGGCGGTTCATGGCGAAAATCCTGCTGGATTGCATAGTAAATGTTCAGCCGGTTGGCAGTGGAAAAAATCTGACTGCCGTTCACCGTGCCCTGCTGAATGTTCACCGGCGCCGAGGCGGTATAAGAGTACTGATTGGTGCCGGAATTGGGGGCGGGGATCAGCGGCAGCAGGGCCTTGATCGCCGCATCGCTAGTAGCCTGGGCCTGTGCGATCTGCGACGTGGTCAGAGTGGTCGCGTTGAGCGAGTAAGCCTGACGCTGCCGCAAAGCTTCATAGCTGAGGTAGACGAACGTCTTGTCTTTCTTGATTGCCCCGCCCCCGTCGCCACCGAACTGGTTCCGGATGAACTCGGCTTTGGGACTGGGGCCGCCCGAGGTGAACGTGGGGTCGGTATAGTTGCGGGCGTCCAGATCGGCATTACGCAGAAAGTCGTACGCTTCTCCATGCCAGGTGTCAACACCGGGGCGGGTGGCCACATTCACGATCGACCCGGAATTGCGCCCGTATTCGGCGCTGAATGTCTGATTGTTGATGATGAATTCGTCGACTGTATTGATCGTCGGCTGAAACGTCACCTGCTGGTTGTTGGGGTCGTTCATGTTGATTCCGTTGACCATGAAATTCACGGTGTCCTCGCGGCCGCCGGCGGAATTGAACGAAAAGGTGCCCTGACCGCGCAGCGGGACTGAGAGGTTGCCGTTAGCCGGTCCCTGCACGGTGCCCGTCGTCAATTGCGCAAGATCCACAAAGTGCCGTCCGTTTAACGGAATCTCCTGGACGGCACGTTCGTTGACTGTCGATGTCACCGACGCGGTGCTGGTATCCACCAGCGAAGCGGTGGCTTCGACTTCCACCACCTGGGACGAAGAAGCTACCGCGAGTTTGAAGTCCTGCTTTACGGTGACGCCTACATCGAGGACGATTCCTTTTGCCTGCGTGGAAGCCATGCCGCTGGCCTTCGCGGTGATGCTGTAAGTTCCCACTGGCAGTGCCGGGACATAGTAAATGCCCGCTGAATCGGTCGCTTGTGTGCGATCTACACCGTGTGTGGGGTCACTTACAGTGACTACTGCATTCGGGATCGGCGCGCCGGTAGCATCTGTGACAGTACCCTGGAGAGCGCTGGTTGACTGCCCGAAAGCAAGAGAAGCGATTGAGAAGAAAATGCAAACAGCTCCCGCGGGAATAACTCCGTGGAAGCGCGTCTGAACACGCATATAGACTCCCTTAAAAATATTTTGGATTTTAAGACAACGGAGTCGCTACTAAACGTGTGACCAAAATTCTAGCATGACTGAGGAATAAGGTGGAATGAAAAATATTTGGTTTCGACGGGCGGGACTTCCGGGAAATAGAATGGGCCGCCGCGCCGTTATGGCGCGGCGGCCCTGATGCTGCTGTACAGCCGGCCCGGTTAGAAAATCAGCTTCATGGCCAGCTGGATCTGACGGGACGTGCCGAAGTCGCCGGCGGTAAAGCGCGTCCCAGCCGTAATCAATCCGAAAGTAGAAGTTGCGGTCGGCACGAAGGGCGATCCTACCGTCGTGGTTGGCAGCGCTGAAACGGGCTGATTGAAGTTGGCGTGGTTGAAGAGATCGAAGGCGTCCACCCGGATCTGCCAGGTGAGACTCTCTCTGATTTTGGTGTTCTTCACCAGCGCGAAATCCAGATTTTCGACGCCGGGTCCGATGACCACGTTGCGGCCGAGGTTTCCGAAAGCGGCGCCCGGATAGATGAACACCGACGGATTCTGAATGTAAGTAACGGAGGTGGCCGCACCATTGGTGGCCGGAGAGAAGCCGGTGACAACCGGGCCAGACACGCTCGGCCGCAGGTTCGCGGAACCGGTCAAGGCCGTGTTCGATGTATGGAAATTAATCGGGTTGCCGCTCTGCAACTGCTGGACCATGGAAATCTGCCAGCCTTCTTTCAGGCGATTCCCCTTGAAGGGCAGGTCATAGATGCCGCTTACGACGAAACGGTTCCTCGCGTCGAAATCCGACAAACCGCGATCGCCGCGGATGTTGTTGCTGTCCTGAATCACCAGCCCCTGATTATTCCGTGAGTTGTCGTCAATCGACTTCGACCAGGAGTAGGAGGTATTGAACTGCAGACCCTTGGCGAAACGTTTCGTGGCGGTTAGCCAGAGGGCGTTATAGTTGGAGTTTCCATCGCTCTCGTAGACCAGAATATTCGTCAGGGGCAGGCCCGGATCAATCGGGCTGGTCGCGGAAAGCGTTGGATAAGGGCGAGCCCCATTGGGCAGCAACTGGTTATAATTGCGCTCGATGTTCAAGTCCGTGCCCTTGCTCCCGACATATTGCGCGGTCAGTTTGAAATCTCCGGCAACCTGCTGTTCGATGCCGAAGTTGTATTCGGAAATATAGGCATCGTGGTAATTGTGCGCAACCGAGAAAGGCGAAACGCTCCCACCCGCCAGAGTGTATGCATTGGTCAGGTTCAGACCCGCCGCGGTCGTCGAGACAGGTAGTGCATAAGGGGGGTTCGCGGCCAAACCGGTTACCAGCCCGAGAGTGGGCTGATCGGTCATGATGGCGTAAGCTCCCCGAACCACGGTCTTACCGTTTCCAAAGGCATCGAAGGCGAAGCCAAGCCGGGGTTCGAAGTTCTTGTTGCTGTTGTTGTAAGCGAGGCCCGGTCCGCCACTGCCATTATTGACATGCTGCAGGCTGACGGTGGCCGGGTCGAACACAACGAAGCGGTTCTCGGCTTCGGTCGGCGTCCCATAGAAGTCATAACGGACTCCGACGTTGAGAGTCAGCCTGGGCATGACCTTCCACGAATCGGTCACGAAAAGACCGAGGGAATTGTTATAGGTACGGTTGGAGCGGTTGGAGGTATTGACCGTAAAGGCGCTGGCCTGATCCGCCAGGAAAGCGGTGATGTTCGGGAATGTGAATGTGCCGGGCGTGGCTGAGAAGTTGTCGGTATTGGCGCGGCGGTATTCACCGCCGAATTTCACCGTATGGTGCCCGTGCACCCAGCTCAGCGTATCCGACACGACTTCGGTATTGTCTCCGCGGCCCTGAGGAAATCCGTTGATGCCGCCGAATTCGAACGCGCCTGTGACCGTAATCTGCGGGATGCCTATCGCCGCTGTTACGCCGCTGTTAATGCCATACGCGGGCGCAGCGCCTGTGTTGTCGGCCGCAAATACAATGTGAATACGATTTCCACCCACCCGAAGCTCATTGACCAGCGTGGGGCTGATTACCCAGCTGTCGCTCAGCGTAATTAACTGGCGGCGGCCGTTTCTCTGGTCACCCATGCCCGGAAAGCTGTTCGCATCTGTGGAGGGCGGCTCATTACGCTGGTCCTGCTGAATCGCGTAATAGAGATTGAATCGGTTGGAATCCGAGAAAATATGACTGTAGTTGGCGGTGCCCTGCTCGATGTTAACCGGCGCCGACGCGGAACCAATGAACTGGTTTGTGCCCGAATTGACCGCGGGAATCAGCGGGAGCAAGGCCTTGACGGCCGCATCGCTGGTAGCCTGCGCCTGAGCAACCTGCGCGGCTGTAAGAGTGGTAGCGGAAAGAGAAGCCGCCTGGCGCTGACGCAACTGCTCGTAACTCAGGTAAAAGAAGTCTTTATCCTTCCGGATCGCTCCGCCACCGTCGCCGCCGAACTGATTCCGGATAAAGGAAGCCTGCGGAAAGTTCGCACCTGAGCTCGTGAAGGTCGGGTCGCTGAAATTGCGCGCATCGAAATAGCTGTTGCGCAGAAATTCGTAGGCTTCGCCGTGCCATTTGTCTGTGCCCGCGCGGGTCGCGATATTCACGATGGAACCGGAGTTCCGGCCGTATTCGGCGCTGAACGTCGAATTGCTGATGATGAATTCGTCGATCGTGTTGATGGTCGGCTGGAAAGTAACCTGATTCTGATTCGGATCGCTCAGGTTGATGCCATTGACCATGAAGTTAATGCTGTCTTCGCGGGCGCCGGCTGAGTTGAAAGCAAAGGAGCCCTGGCCGCGCAGAGGAGCGGTGAGAAATCCGTTGGCCGGCGGCGTCACCGTGCCTACCGTCAGCAGGGAGAGGTCGACGAAGTGGCGTCCGTTCAGAGGAATCTCCTGGACGGTCCGCTGATTGACCACCGAACCAACCGAGGCCGTGCTGGTATCGACCAGTGGCGCGGCGGATGTTATCTCAACAACCTGCGTGGAAGAAGCTACAGCCAAAGCAAAATTCTGCGTCGTCGTGGTGGCGACGGAGACGACGACCCCGGTGGCATTCGTAATCGCCATGCCGGGCGCCTTGACCTGGACGCTGTAATCTCCCGAAGGCAGCGAGGGGGCGAAATAGAGGCCGGCGGCGTCCGTCGCCAAAGTCAGGTTAACGCCGTTTGTGCCTTTTACGTTAACAGAGGCATTCGGAACAGCCGCACCGGTTGCATCGGTGACCGTGCCCTGAATGGCGCCGGTCGATTGGCCAGAGGCAAAGGCCGTAAATAACAAATAAATCGCCGCGCACAATGCGATCCTCAAATGTACTTTAACTGACATTAACGTGGTGCCTCCCTGAAAAAAGGTGCGGAACAACAGCGTTCCGACTAAAAACGGATACCCGAATTCTAACATGTATTTAGCGCGATTTTGTGATCGAACTGTAAAAACGGAGTGCTATGTTATGCGGCAAAAATTGACCAGCGGCGTCAGCTTCTGAACGAGCCGGTTTTCATCGCGGGTAGCGCATTCCCAAACTTCGAAAACCTTCCAGCCGGCCGCCCGGAGTAACTTGCGGTTCCGCTTGTCGCGCTCGGCGTTTGAGCGCCTTTTCCGCGCCCAGAAATCGCTGTTCGTGGCAGGCGCCGGCTTTCCATAACGGCAGCGATGCATGTGCCAAAAGCATCCGTGGACGAAAAGCACGGCGCGGGCACGGGGAAAGACCAGGTCCGGCTTGCCTGGAAGATCTTTGACATGCAGCCGGTATCGCAGCCCCATGGCGTGCAGAAGTCCGCGGACGCGCATTTCGGGTTTGGTATCCCGGCTGCGAATGCGCGACATGTTGTAACTGCGCGCCGCGGGAGTAAGTACGTCTGTCAAGCTTCTGTCCTGCACGGGCTCGGGGCCGTGCTGCCTTATGCTCCGGCTATTTTTTCGGCGCGTAAGGCCCGGTCTCGGGCTTACCCTGGGTGTCCTTGAGCGGCCCCAACTCCGCTGCAACACCGCGCGCGATGGCCGCCGTCTCGCTCTGATTCTGAAAACAGGTGAAATCGGGCCGGTCGCGCCAGGCGAAGGGACCGCACAGCCGCTTGCCCGCCGCGAGCGCCGCGTCGTGAACGACATTGATGAGCCGTTCGTAATCGGGATCGCCCTGCTTATAGCCGGAGAAATTGCCCAGATCCCCGCTGGCGGCAAAGATCGCGCTCACCCCCGGGAGCGCGGCGATTTCGCGCGCAGCCATCGCGCCGTCAAGGGTTTCGATCATCTCAATCAGGACAATGTTGTCGTTGATGGTATTGCGATAGCCACCCGGTACCGTGCCCCACATCTCGGGATCGAAAGCCTGGCCGCCGCCCTGGCTGCGCTTGCCGAGCGGAGGAAACATGGTCCAGTCTCTGGCGGCCTTCCCTTCCGCCACGGAACGCACCGTGGGGACCACTATCACCAATGCGCCCAGATCCATGGCGTGCTGGATTTCGCGTTCGTCGGTATAAGCGACGCGGACGCCCGGCACGGCTTTGGCATGTGGACAAGCCTTCCACATGCGGCCGACGGCTTCCCAGTCGCGTGAATCGTGCTGCATTTCGGTCCAGATGAAATCGTATCCGGCGTTGGCCATGGCGCAATAGGTTTCGGGACTATCGGAACTGAAGACGGTGCCGCCGGTCACCTTTTTTCCCCGCATCATTTTCAACTTGACCGGGTTCCAGATCTTCGCGTTCGGCGGCGGATTGTAGGCCGGGCCGTATTTCCACGTGGCCAGATCGACTGCGCCCTGATTGACTGCACCCGGAAGAGGCCTGGTGATGGCGCCGGAATCCTTGCCCGCGGGCGCAGCAAGGGGAAACTGCAACTTCCCGGCTTCGGGATTATTCGCATAAGGATCGGCGGTGGACGGGGGAGTCTGACCGTATGCCTGAGCAAGGCCAAAGACAGCCACCAGCGCGAGCGCCGGAATTCGAGAGTTCATTTCGAGATTCCTTTCTTTGTGCAGCCGGTGAAAATTTTATCAGAGCCACGGCGCCCTCTGTAGCGAGCCGGCACGAGCCGGGCTAATCTGGTTACGATTTAGATTCATGCCTGAAGAAATCAGTCGGCCGGAGCCATGGCTCCGCGGGGTCTTACCCGGCGTGGAACCGGTAATCGGCCACTTACTGCGATCAAGCCAGCAGATTCGGGAGGATCTTGCGGCGGCGATTCCACCACAGTCGCCGGCGGGATTTCACCTGAAACATCTGGCGGGCAGCACGGACCGGCTCTGCACATATCTTGAGGGCCGTCAGTTAAGCCGGCGGCAAATGGACGCGCTGGCCGGCGAACATGAACCTGGCGGCAGCGCCGCGACGTGGCTTGCCGCCATCGATCAGGCGCTGGACCGGTACGAAGAAATCATCCGGCGGCTGACTCCCGAGCAATTTGGAGAGATCCGGCACGTGGGCCGCCAGCGGCTGGAGACTACTGCCATCGGCCTTGCAATCCATATCGTTGAACACGGCCAGCGCCATACGGGCCAGGCGATCACATGTCGAAAATTGACGAAGTCCTGAAGGAAATGCGCGCCGCCGCCGATGCCTCGAAGCTCGAGGGCATGGCCCGGTTTGGCATTCAACCGGTGAAAGGCCTGGGGCTTTCCGTGCCGCAAATCCGGGCCATCGCGCGACGTGCCGGGAAAAACCAGCGCCTGGCGGAACAACTTTGGACAACGGGCATTCATGAAGCGCGGATACTGGCGTCGATGGTGGCGGACCCGGAACTGATTACGCGGGCGACGATGAATCGCTGGACGCGCGATTTCGCGTCGTGGGACGTGTGCGATTCGTGCTGCTATGACCTGTTCGGGCGGACGCCCCATGCCTGGGCGATGATTCCGAAGTGGGCCGGGCATAACCGGGAATTCGTGCGGCGAGCCGCCTTTGCGACGATCGCCGGGATCGCCGTGCATGACAAACAGGCCGGCGATCGGGTCTTTCTGGATGCACTGCCGCTCGTCGAGAAGTATGCTTTCGACGATCGCAACTTTGTGCGCAAAGGGGTGAACTGGGCGCTGCGAAATATCGGCAAGAGAAATCCGGATTTGGGAAAGGCCGCGATCGCGTGCGCCGAGCGTGTCCGGGCCCAGAATTCCAAAGCGGCGCGGTGGATCGCAGCCGACGCTTTGCGGGAACTCAGGCGCAGGTACGAACCTGAATACCAGTGATAAAATTGGTTTCCTTTCAACTCCATGAATAACTCCATCGCGCGTCCGCTTGCCGAAGTCGATCCCGCTATCCATGAACTCATTCTCAAAGAGACCCGCCGTCAGGACTCTCAGATCGAGCTCATCGCCAGCGAAAACTTCACATCTGAAGCCGTTCTGGAAGCTACCGGGAGCATTTTCACCAATAAGTACGCCGAAGGCTACCCGGGACGCCGGTATTACGGCGGCTGTGAGTATGCGGACGAAGTTGAAAATCTGGCGCGCGACCGCGCGAAGAAGTTATTTAACGCAGAGTACGCAAACGTCCAGCCGCATTCCGGCTCGCAGGCAAATCAGGCGGCCTATGGGGCGGTCATCAAACCCGGCGACACCATCATGGGACTGGATCTGGATCATGGCGGCCATTTGACCCATGGCCACAAACTAAATTTCTCGGGCAAGACGTATCACGTGGTCGGTTATAAGGTGCGGAAAGACGACGAGCGGATCGATTTCGACAACGTCGCGGAACTGGCGGACGAGCATAAGCCGAAGATGATCATTGCCGGCGGCAGCGCCTATGGCCGCGAATGGGATTTCAAGCGTTTCCGCCAAATCGCCGATTCGGTCGGTGCGATATTCGTCGTCGACATGGCGCATTTCTCCGGACTTGTAGCCGCGGGCGTACATCCGAATCCCTGCGAATACGCGGATATTGTGACGTCCACCACACACAAGACTCTGCGCGGACCGCGCGCCGGACTTATTCTGGCGAAGGAAAAGTTCGGCGCCGCAATCGACAAGACCGTGTTCCCCGGAATGCAGGGCGGTCCGCTCATGCACGTGATCGCGGCCAAGGCAGTTTGTTTTCTCGAGGCGCTGCAGCCGGAATTCGTGGCCTACCAGAAACAGGTGATTCTCAACGCGAAGGCTCTTGCCTCTGGCTTGCTGGCCGAGGGCTTCCGTATTGTTTCCGGCGGCACCGATACGCATCTGATGCTGCTCGACGTGTTTTCCAAAGGCGTTCGCGGAAAGGAAGCGGAGCAGGCGCTCGACCGGGCGCGCATCACGGTTAACAAGAACGCAATTCCGTTCGATGTGAATCCGCCGCTCAATCCCAGCGGAATTCGCCTCGGCAGTCCGGCGGTTACCACGCGCGGCTTCAAGGAAGCGGAAATGCGTGAAGTGGCGTCGGCGATCGCAGAGGTTCTCCGCGACGTCAATTCCGAAGAAAACCTGGCCGCCGTTCGCACGAGAGTTGAGGCGCTGACTTCGCGCTTTCCGCTGTACGCCTGGAAGCGCTGAGGTGTGAAGATCGCAATCGACGTCCGGCGCATACGCGACTTCGGCGTCGGTACGTATACGCGAAATCTGCTTCAGGCCCTGGGAGCGACCGGCGCGCCGCATCAGTACTTTTTGATTTGCCCCCCTGAGGACAAGCCCCTGTTTGCGGATCTTCCGGCGAACTTTCAGCTTGTCGAGTACCAGCGGCGCGACTCCGATCGTCTCGATCACCTGGGGCTCCCGCGGCTCATCCGAAGCCTGCGTGTGGATATCACGCATATCCCCTTCCACCGGGTTCCCCTGATGCTGCAAAAGCCGTACGCGGTGACGGTGCATGATCTTGCCAGCCTTTTCTATGACGACGCGTCGGGCTGGCTCCACGCCGCCAGGGTATTCCGCCTGCGGCGCGGCCTCGAGCGGGCGGGCCGCATCATTGCTGTTTCCGGAGCGACGCAGCGGGACGTCTCCAACCTGGTTCCCGGCGCCGCGGATCGTACCCGGCTGATCTACAATGCGCCCGATCCGCAATTTCTGGAGCGGAAGGGAACGGTGGATGCTTCGGCCAGGGAGCGCCATCGCATTCTTGAGCGCTATCAGATTCGCTACCCGTTTGTTCTGTACGCCGGTTCCATACGGCCGCAGAAAAACATTCCCCGGCTGATTGAAGCTTTCGCGGTGGCCCGCAGCAGCCTCGAAAAGCATAAAGGCTACAAGGATCTGCGCCTCATCATCATCGGAGATGAAATCTCGCGCCACCCGGACGTGCGCCGCGCCGTGATTCTGAGCCGGGTGGAGCATTGCGTGCGGTTCCTCGGATTCATCCCTTTCGACACGCTGCGCGTTTTCCACGAACTGGCCACGGCCTTTGTTTTTCCGTCGCTGTATGAAGGATTCGGGCTGCCCCCGCTGGAGGCGATGGCCTCGGGGACGCCCGTCATTGCGTCGGCCGTGAGCTCACTGCCCGAGGTTGTCGGAGGGGCGGCAATGCTGGTGAATCCGGAGAATGTTTTCGACATGGCGCGCGGCATCAGCGAGGTGCTGCTGAACGATGTGCTGCGCCAGGAACTGATTGTAAGGGGGCGGAAGCAGGCCGCCAAATTCAGCTGGTCGAGGACCGCTGACGGCGTTCTGAAGCTTTACGACGAACTCTCCTCGACCTCGTGATATTCCATCTCGGTGTTGAGGGCCCAGAGATTGGCCTTGTCGGTGCGGCCCTCGATGATGTTATCGACCGCGGTCATCGCCGTCAGCATCGAGTGATCCTGGTTGTTGTACTTGTGCATGCCGTTGCGGCCGATGAGAAATAAATTTTCAAACTTGTCGATATAGTTTCTGATCACATCGAAGCGTTCGTAGCTTCCGAAGTAGGCAGGATAAGCTTTCGGCACGCGGATCAGGCAGGCATCGAGCACATCTTCCTGATCGATGATGCCCATTTTAGCGACTTCCCTCCGGGCCATCTGAATCATCTCGGCATCGGATTGCCGCCAGATGGGGTCCGTCTCATAGCAAAAATATTCCAGCCCGATCCAGACAGTGGCGGGATCGGCGACCATGTAAGGACTCCAGTTGTTGAAGATCTGCATTCTGCCCACGGAAACGTCGGGCTCCTGAACATAGATCCAGTTATCGGAGAGGGGCCGCGGGCCCTGTGGAGTCTGCTCTTTGATTTTGAGTTTTTTCAGCAGCAGAGCCACCGTCATGAAGTCGCGGTAAATCAGGCCGTCGGCGACCTCCATGACAGCGGCCGGAACCGGGGCGCGCAGGCAGTGCATGAGTTCCTGAACCGGCATGGTCGAGAAGAAAAGGTCGGCTTCGAAGGTACGGCGTTCGCCGGTTTCCGAATTGACGGCCTCGGCCGATGTGATGCGGAAACCGTCGGTATTCAGCGCTTCCACCTGCCAGTTTTTCTCAACGGCTCCGCCCATGTTCTGCACGTCGCCGGCAACGTATTCCCAAAGCTGTCCAGGGCCGAGTTTGGGATACAGATATTTTTCGATTAAGGAAGTCTCGGTCCCTTTCTGCGAGATATCGCCGGGGGACCGTCGCGCCACGGCTTTCTTCAGGAAGTGAGCGATGGCGGTCTTCACCGACAGGCCCTTGATGCGCTGCGCGCCCCACTCCGCGCTGATCTGGTGGCAGGGCACACCCCACACTTTTTCCGTATAGGACTTGAAGAATGTGAGATAGAGTTCGCGGCCGAAGCGATTGATCAGGAACTGCTCCAGAGTTTTTTCGGGGCGCATCTGATGCATCACGCTGCGCAAATAGCTGAGACCGATCCTGAATGTGCGGGCTGGCCCGAGTTTTTTCAGCGTATCGGCGCTCAGGCTGATCGGATAATCGAAAAATTTCCTGAGGAAGAAGATCCGCGATTTGCGGTTGCGAATCAGCATCACCCGGTCTTCGCGCGCGGGGTCGGGGCCCTCTGGCCCGGGGTTTACCGTGCGGGTCTGGCGGCGGTATGAAATGTTCTGGTCCGAAGGCGAGCCCTGAAAGGGCATCATTTTCGCCCACCAGTTCATGACCCTGTCGGATTTCGAAAAGAACCGGTGCCCACCGATATCGATGCGGTTGCCGCGATAGCGGACAGTTCGTGAGATCCCGCCGACGCAGTCGCTCTTTTCAAGAACCAGCGGTTGGATATCGGTGCGTTTGAGCAGTTCGAAAGCCGCGGTGAGCCCGGCCGGGCCTCCGCCAATGATCAGAGCCTTCCGTTGCTTCATTCACGCCATTTGTTGCAGAAAGCCCGAACTATTTCGCGCGGGGAGCGACGTAGTCGGGCGGAAGCGCGGCGCCTTCACCGAAGAAATACTGGTCCATCTGCTGCAGCAGAAACTCCTGGGATTCCTGCGTGCCCAGATTCAACCTGTACTCATTCATCAGCATCTTCATGTGCTCGACCCACATTTTCCAGGCTTCTTTGGACACACTGTCGTAGATGCGCTGACCGAGCGGATGGCCTTCGAAAGGAATTTCATCAAGACCAGCCATTTCCTTCTGGAACTTGACGCAGAAAACCTTATGCGCCCCCTCGGGGATCGGATCGAATTGATTCAGGTTAATGCCGGAGCCACAGCCCATACGGTCAGGATACCAGTGGCGGGCGGCGTTTGTGCCAGTCGGTTGCACTCTGGAAGGCGCGGCCCAGAGCGAGCAATGTGTTTTCGGAAAAAGCCGGTCCGACCAGTTGCAGGGCAACCGGCAGATTACCGGGCGCAAATCCGCAGGGTATGGAGAGAGCAGGAAGTCCCGCCAGGTTTCCGGCTGGAATCAGCCAGCGCAGGCCGGGAGTCGCCGGTTGGCCTGACGGAGTGGGGTCGGGACCGTCCAGGGGGTCGGTTATTTTAGGGGCGGCGTTGTATCGGGTGGGCGCGACGAGAATATCGACAGTCGAAAAAAGTTCGTGGAATTTCTGTTGCAATACAGACCGGATGCGCATCGCCCGAAGATAGTCTTTGGCGGCGATTCCCAGATTGGCTTTGAGGCTGGCGGCCTGGCTCGGATCAGCCAGTTCATTCACTTTTCCGCTGGCGATGAGCGGTTCGAAAATAGCCCCGCCTTCGGATCCGATCACCATATCCGCAAGGGCGCTGTAAGGCAGATCGGGAAGCGTGGCTTCGACCATCTTGACTCCTGTCGACCGGATCACCTGCATGGCGGCCTGCAGAGCGGGGTGGGAATCGGCATCGGCCCACGCCAGGTCGTCGGACGCGAAACCGACTGTGATGTCGGCCAGATTCCGCGCGTACTGAGGGGTGTAATAGAAGCTCTTTCCCGCCGAGCCCGGGTCTTTGGAATCGGATCCGGCAATGGCCTGCAGGACCAGTCCGCAATCCTCAGCGCTGCGGCAAAGCGGGCCGATCTTGTCCATGGTCCAGGAAAGCGCCATGGCGCCATGCCTGCTGACAAGGCCGTACGTTGGCCTGAGTCCAGTGACGCCGCAGTAGGCGGAGGGACTCAGAATCGAGCCGGATGTTTCAGAACCCAGCGCGTAAGGGACCAGTCCCGCGGCAACCGCGCTGGCGGGGCCGCTGGACGAACCGCCGGACCATCGGGATGTATCCCATGGATTCAAGCCGGGCCCGAACAGAGAGGCCGCGGTGGTCCGGTATCCGCCGCCCCCGGCGAGCTCCACCATGGAAAGTTTCCCGATAAGAATCGACCCCGTCTTGTCGAGCTTTTGCAAGACCGTGGCGGTCTCGTCAAAGACCTGCGACGCATAGGGCTTTGCGCCCCAAGTGGTGGGATGGCCCGCGAGCGAAAGAAGGTCCTTGGCGCCAAAGGGAATGCCCTGCAACGCACCGCGATAGCGCTGGCGCTTGAGTTCGTCGTCGACTTCTTTGGCGCGGCGGCCGGCGATTTCCGTAAGAGGCAGCGCGAGGGCGTTGTAGCGGGGGCCCAGGGTTTCGAGGCGCTTGGCGAAGGCCCGCACCAGCTCGACGGCCGAAAAGTCACGCTCTTTCAGACCGGTGTTCAGCTGGGCGATGCTGGCGAAAAAAATCTCGTCGGTGATGCCGGAGCCCTTCATGCTTTGAATCGGAAAGCGGGCTCGGTCGCCATATCGAGCTCGAATTTCATGAGGTCCGACGCAGCGGCGCTTTTGGACTGGACCGCTTCAGCCAGCCAGTCCGGCGCTGTTTGCGCGGGCACAGTCGGGGTCTGGGCCACAGCCGCCGCCGAGATCGCCGCACCCGTCGCGATCGTTCCGAGATGGATGCCCAGTTGCCGGCGTGTCAGGTGGTTCATTTCTTCTGTCCCGAATATTTGGACTGCAGCGCATCGAGCGCCGCTGCTTCCATTACCGCACGCGGGGCTGTTTCGCCGGTCCAGATCTCGAACTGGCGAACTGCCTGCTCAATAAACATCTTCAACCCGGGGATGACCTGCTTGCCCTGTTCGCGGGCGCGGCGAATCAGGACCGTCTCGAGCGGATTATAAACAACATCGAACACGATCTCGCCCGGAATTTTGTCTTTGAAAATGCAGTCGTCGACGTTCGGCCACATGCCTACCGGAGTGGCATTGACGACGATGTCGAAATGCCGGTTCAATGCTTGTTCGTGCGACAGAGGCTCGCCTCCGGTAAGGCGTGCGAGCGCGCGGACGCGGTCCGGATTGCGGCCCGTGAGAGATACCTTCGTTCCGGCATCGGCGAGAGCACAGGCAGCGCCTCTGGCCGAACCTCCGTTGCCGACTATCAGCGCGGTAGCGCCAGGGAGAGCGATCAGCTTCGAAAGAGGGCCTGAAACAGCCGCCGCGTCCGTATTGGCGCCGCGCCATTTTCCCGCCTTGCGCCAAACCGTATTCACAGCGCCGATACGCCGGGCGAGCGGGTCGATGTGATCGAGGTATCGCATCACGCGCCGCTTGTGGGGAATGGTGACGCTGAAGCCGGAGATGGGCAGCGCTTCCGCGAACTGAAAGAAGTCGCGGAGATTATTGGCGTTCACCAGGAGCGGAACGTAAACAGCATCGATGCGGCGCGACTGAAATGCGCGGTTGTGTACCTGCGGCGAAACGGAATGGCCGACGGGATCCGCGATCACTCCGAAGATTTTGCCGGTCCGGGTGAATTTGTCGATCCGATAGACCGATCGCAATTGCCGCGCGTTCACCTGTCCCGAGGCCGTGCCCTGCACGTGGGCCGGCGCCGCATAGGTATAGATTGCGCCGAGTCCGGTGGACAGGACTCGTGTGGGAAAGCCGGTCTCGCCCATCGCGAGGGTAACGAGGGGAACCTTGGGACTCAGGCGGCTGGCCGCGAGCATGCGACCCATGTCGCTTGGTTTGCGTGCCGTGCTGACGATCTTATAAACGTCCGCCGGAATTTTGCGCAACCGCTTGAGCACGGGATCGAGCGGCGGGGTGGTTTCAAAATGATGCCAGGAAACGATCAGTTGGGCGCTGGTGCGCAGCGCGGCGCACCGATCGGGCGCCACCTCGGCGGTTTCGATTTCGATGTCGATGGCGCGCGCGCCGTTTTGAATTGCCAGATCGAGGATGCGCAGCTGTTCTTTTATGCTGCCGTTGAAGCGCCCGTGATTCTGGTGCCGGCGGCAGGTTGCCAGGATCGTGCACGACGGGTACTCGTCGAGAAATGTGCGTATCGCGCGAGCCGCCGCGGCGGGGTCCGGCACATAGTCGAGCCGGAATTCCAGGAAGTTTTCACCGGCTTCGACTTCACGCCGGGCCTGTTCGAGAAGTCGGGGAATATCCGGCAGGCCAAGCGCTATGCAGATTTTCGGTAGCGCGCGGCGGGGCGGCATTTGGTTCATTAGAATATCAGGTGGTCAATTGAAAACGATATCGAGGGCCGTAAGAATTTCAAATTCCAGCCTCGCGTGAGCGCGGCGCAGTGAGGCTTCCACGGCGGCGGGGTCCCGACCGCTGGCGAAGATGAACCCCAGGTAGCTGGCGCCTTCAGGCAGGGGAATCAGCTTTTGACCCGGTATGGCGGTGATCACGATCTCGTCCACGTCCGCATCGAAAGTGTGGTCGACGGACTGGTAAATTCCGGCGCGCGGAATCGGAATCATCATCACGCCCGTAGCGGGGCTGGCGAGAACCGGTTTTGGACGCGGGGTTCCCACGGCATGAAGAACCAGCAGATCTTCCAGCGTGAGATCGCCTTCGAAACGAAGCGCCTTCGCGCAGAGTCCTCCGATCGGGCGGGCCGCGACCTCCAGCATATATACTCCGCGCGAGTTCACCCGCATCTCGGCGTGCACGGGGCCGTGGCTGAGTCCGATGGCCGCGATCGCGCCGCGCGTTGCTTCGACGATGGCCCGCTGAACTTCGGCGGATTCGCGCGACGGGGTCACGTAGATGGTTTCTTCGAAGAACGGTCCGTCGAGCGGGTCGGGCTTGTCGAAGATGGCGAGCACCTGCAGGTCCCCGTTAGTCAGCACGCCTTCAAGGGCGAATTCGCGGCCTTCGATGAAGTCCTCGATCTGGATCGCTTCATTCCACTCTTCGTGCAAATGGCGGATTTCAGGTTGCTGCAGGATACGGCGAATGCGATGGAAAGCCGCGATGAATTCTTCCGTGTCATTTGCGCGGATCACTCCCCGGCTGGCGGAGAGCCCGAGTGGTTTGAGCACGCACGGGAACGTCGCGCGGCTCGCCGCTTCGCCAGCCTCGCTATCGGCGGGAACCGCAAAGTGGCGTGGAACCAGCAATCCCGTCGCATCGAAAAGCTCGCGCATGCGATGCTTGTCGCGGCAAATCGTGACCGATGCCGGCGAATGCCAAGGCAGTTCGAGACTGGCGGCGGTCAGAGCGGCCACCAGCGTGGGCCGGTCGGCTACAGCGATGATGCCGTCCACGTTGATGTTTTCGATGGCGCGAGGTTCTTCGAAACGCACCGGGGTGGCGTTGTCGAGCCACGGGTCTTCGAGGATGTGGCAACGGTCGGTGGCGAGAACCACCTCAATGCCCTGGCGCCTGGCGGCCTCCGCGAACGAACGCGTTTGATAGCCGGTCGTGGCGGCGACAAGCAGAAGGCGCGGCTTGAACGGTTGTGCCAATGGTGCTGTCTCCAGTAAAGCAAACAGTCCCTGAAACCGGATGCGGCACACGGCTGAGGAATCTTTTCGCTTGAATTTCTCCTTTTATTCGCCTACGATAACTTCAATGGCGCTTACTCGCAGACAAAAGGATGTGCTCGACTTTATCGCGGCGTATCAGGTGGAAAACGGGTATAGTCCGAGTTACGACGAAATTGCCCGTGGTTTGAAACTGGCATCCATTGCCACCGTACATAAGCATATTTCGGCTTTGCAGACGAAGAACTACCTTCACCGGAACCATAATCAAAGCCGCTCGGTTGAAGTGGCCCCGCGCTATTTGCAGGAACAGCGCCGCAACCGGCTGGAGGCGTCGCTCGAAATTCCGATCCTCGGTTCCATCGCCGCCGGTCAGCCGGTGGAGAGCTACGACGAACGGGCCACCCTCAGCTTCGCGGACTTCGTGGGACAGAAGGATACCTACGCGCTGCGCGTTCGCGGAATGTCGATGGTTGAGGATCATATCTGCGAAGGCGACATGATCCTGGTCGAGAATACCGTTGAGGCGCGCGAAGGCGACATCGTCGTGGCGCTTGTCGGCGGGAAAGAGACAACGCTGAAGCGTTTTTATCGCGAGCCGGGGAATGTGGTGCGGCTGCAGCCCGCGAATGCGACGATGAGTCCGATCCGGGTTCCGGCGCAGGACGTGCAGATTCAGGGCCGCCTGCTGGCCGTTTTGCGGAAATACTAGAGCGGCGGCGACAGACGCACCGTCCCGGAAAGGGACAGGGGCACTATCGCCGCGTATTCACTTAGATCTTCTGGCGGAGTTCGCTTTCGGCGCGAAACCAGTCTTCGACAGGGTCACCGCCCTGATATCCACGCGATTGCCAATAGCCATAGGCTGTTGCCGCCACCATGGCGGGAGTGATTTGCCGCGGATTTTCCGGCGTGTCTGCGTGCAGAGTCACTGCCGGAGCTTTTCTGTGTGCCGCCGCTTTCACACGGGGCGCGGTATTTTTTAAGTCAGTCGTCTTGACGATCTTCTTTGCGGCAGTCTTCTTTGCGGCCGGTACGTTTTCTTCAACAACAGTTTGTTTCTCTGCCATATTGCTCACTCTTATAATCATAAGAGACAGTGGTTACATTTTGGCGAAAGAATGTTTTATTTAATCGATCAGCAAATCCCTGCAATGAACCCGATTGGACGATGCGGCGCGGTTGAACCTGCAATCATAGAGGCATAAATTCATGGCCGAAGAAAAAGAACTCGTTCTCGGAAATAAGCAGCTTGTCAGTTTCTTCTTTGTGGTTCTGACGCTCTGCGGCGTGTTTTTCGCGCTGGGTTACATGATCGGCAGGAACTCCACCAAGACCGCGATTGCAGGGCTTGACGGAACGCCCGCGGCGCAAACAGGTGAGGGCCAGCGTGCGCAGACTTCGGAGACGCCTCGCGATGCCGCGCCACAGGACGCCGGCACTGCCGCATCTGCGCCACTCGCGGCGGGCACACCGGACGCGGCGCAAAATGCGGCGACTACACCGGCCGCCGCACCACAGACTCAGCCGGCGCGTGACGTCCCGGAAACCCCTGCGCCCCGGCCAGTGGCAGCAGTGCACGAAACCGCCCGCGAGCCGGGCCAACTGGTGGTTCCCGAGCCCGGCGCGATGTATCTGCAGGTGGGCGCGCTGCACCGCGCCGATGCGGAGACGCTTGTGAAGACGCTGCGCGAACAGAAGTATCCCGCGTTGCTGGCGACCAGTTCGAAGCCGGATTTTTTCCGCGTGCTGGTGGGGCCTTACCGTCAGACCTCCGAAGTCGCCGACGCGAAATCGCGCCTGAAGACGCTGGGGTTCGCGGACGCTTTCGTGCTGAAATAATAGAGTTTGTCCCCGACTTCAGACGGCATTCCGCTGGTCCAGTTGAATAGCGCTCCGCGTCCGCGCCTGCCGGAGTGGGCGCGCAAGAGCGCCACGCATTTCGAATCGCTGAACAAACTCAAATCGGAACTGCGCGCGCTCAATCTGCATACGGTCTGCGAGTCGGCACGCTGTCCGAACATCCATGAATGCTTCCATCGCGGCGCCGCGACATTCATGATTCTGGGAAATCTTTGCACGCGCGGCTGCGGCTTTTGTTCGGTGCCGAAGGGGAACCCGCGCATTCATGACATGCGTCTCGATCCGGACGAGCCGGCCAATGTGGCGCGCATGACGGCTGCCATGAACCTTCGCTACGTGGTGATCACCAGCGTGAATCGGGACGATCTGCCCGATGGGGGTTCGGCCCATTTCGCGGAGACTGTTCGCGAGGTGCGGCAGGCGCTCCCGAATGCCCGCGTGGAGGTTCTCACTCCGGACTTTGAAGGGAACATGGAGGCGGTGGCGCGCGTTCTGGACGCGGGGCCGCATGTGTTCAACCACAACATGGAAACCGTACCTCGGCTGTACAGGCGCGTGCGGCCGCAGGCGAAATACCAGCAATCGCTCGACGTATTGCGGTTCGCGCGGCAGCACAGGCCGGAGGTGATGACGAAATCCGGCTTCATGGCGGGCCTCGGGGAGACCGCGGAGGAAGTGGAACAACTGTTGCGCGACCTTCGCGAGCAGGACGTGGACGTTGCAACTATCGGCCAATATCTGCAGCCCACGCGGCGCAATCTTCGCGTCACCGAGTATGTGACGCCGGCGCAGTTCGAGTCCTATCGTGAGTTCGGACTGGCGCTTGGATTCAAGATGGTGTTCAGCGGCCCTCTGGTACGCAGCTCCTATATGGCCGATATTGTCAGCGAGCAGGCAGAGCGGGCGTGATCCTGAACTGGATTCTGGCACTGCTCACCGCGGCCTTGCTGGTGGTGCTGTTTCCGCAATACAGCTTCGTGTGGGTGGCGCCGATCGCTTTGACGCCGCTGCTGATCGCGTGCTGGCGGGAGGACCGGTGGCGGTGGCGCTTCGCGCTGGGATATGCCGCCGGGTTCGTCTACTGGTTCGGGGTTTGCAGCTGGATTCAGACAACGCTCGCGAAGTATGCCGGCGTCCAGGGAGCTGTGGCGTGGGGCCTCTTCGTTCTGTTCTGCCTGGCCAAAGCCGTTCAGCTCGGAGTGTTCGCGGCGCTCGCGGGCCGGCTGCTCCGCTCCGTTATTGCCGTACCCGCGATTGCGGCCCTCTGGGTGGTACTCGAGTGGACCCATTCGTACACAGGCTTTGAGTGGCTGAACCTGGGGAATGCCGGCAGCGATATGACCCTGCCGCTGCGGCTGGTTCCGATTACGGGCGTTTGGGGACTGTCATTTGTGTTCGCGCTAATGGCGGCGTCGATCGCCTGTCTTATTTTGAGGATGCCGCGCTCGCGTTTCGCCTGGCTGCTGATGTTGCCGGGGCTGTATCTGCTGCCGGACATACCCGATGTGGAGCACGGAAATTCCGCCGCGATTCTGGTGCAGCCCAACATCAGCGACGACGCCGAATGGACGCCCGCGCTGCTGAACGGCACTGAGCGGCAGATCTCAGCGCTTTCACTCAGCCCGGTTCTGAGCCGAAGTGGCGATGCCGATCTGATCGTATGGCCGGAAGTGCCGGCGCCATTCTACGATTACGACCCGGCGTTCACCGGCCTGGTCGCGAGGGTCGCGGAACTGGCGCATACACCGGTGCTTACCGGGGTGGTTGGCCGGGCCGCGGACGGGGCGCCGCTCAATTCGGCGCTGCTGACGGATTTTAACGGCCGGATCGTCAGCCGGTACGACAAGGTCCATCTGGTGCCGTTCGGCGAGTTCGTGCCATGGCCGTTCGGGCTTTTGACGAAAAAGGTTTCGAGCGAGGCGGGGGATTTCGAGCCGGGTCGCCATGTGGTCATCTCAAACATCGGCTCCCACCGGATCGGGACCTTTATTTGTTACGAGTCGGTTTTTCCGAGCTATATCCGGCAGTTCGCCGCATCGGGCGCGGAGGCGCTGTTCAACATTTCCAATGACAGCTGGTTCGGCAAGAGCGCGGCTCGCTACCAGCATTTGCAGATCGTGCGAATGCGGGCGGCGGAGAACCATCGCTGGATCCTGCGGGCGACTGACAATGGAATCACGGCGACGATCGATCCGGCAGGGCGCGTTGTCGGCGCAGCGAAAGAATATGAAGAGCTGGCCGCGCGCATGCCCTACAACTACCGTCAGGATCTGACCTTCTATACGCGATTCGGCGACTGGTTCATCGGAGTTTGCGCGGTCGTGGTTGTGGCTGCATTTTTCGTGTAGATGTTCGTATGAACGTGCGCAAGAATCGGATGGCCGCCGATAATGAACCGGCGCAAAATCGAACCATGATGCAAGTTCGTAATCTTTGCCGTTACATCGAAAGCCACTGCGGCGAAACACTGCGCCTGAAGGATCTCGCGGGGCGCGCCGGTCTGAGTCCTTTCCATTTCCAGCGCGCATTCAAGGCAACTACCGGAGTGACTCCGAAACAATACGCGGAGGCCTGCCGGATGCGGAGCCTGAAGGCGAATCTCCGGCACGCGGGAAGCGTGACAGACGCCATCTATGAAACGGGGTTCGGGTCCGGCAGCCGCGTTTATGAACGGGCGGACACGCGGCTGGGCATGACGCCCCGGCAGTACCGGGAGGGCGGCCGCCATGCATCGATCAGCTATGTGATTCGCCGCACACCGGCGGGGTCGATGCTTCTCGGGGCCACCGATCGCGGGATCTGTTTTCTTCAGTTCGGGGACCGCAAAGAATCGCTGGTGGAGGCGCTGCGCGAGGAATATCCGAATGCCGCGATTTCCGTTGCCAAAGAGAGTCCCCAATTGCAGGAATGGCTGCGGAGGCTGAATGCGTACCTCGCGGGCGATGGACAAAATCTGGATCTTCCGCTGGATGTGCAGGCGACCGCGTTCCAGATGAAGGTCTGGGAGTATCTGCAGCGGATTCCATACGGGGAGACGGAATCCTACGGTTCGGTCGCGGCGGGAATGGGCATGCCGAAAGCAACGCGGGCCGTAGCCAGCGCATGCGCTGCAAACCGTGTGGCGCTGGTGATTCCCTGCCACCGGGTCATTCGGGCGAACGGGGACTTGGGTGGATACCGATGGGGAATAGACCGCAAGCAGACGTTCCTCAAAGCGGAACGGGAATCTGCGTCAGGATCTCTTCAATAACCCTCTCACCGGCATTGTCGTTCGGGCTGCGCCGGGCCGAAAGCGACGAACGCACCGCGGGCATTACGCGATGGCCGAGCACTTTCGGCGCGAGGATTTTCACGTCGTCCGGAAGGGCGTAGGCGCGGCCATCCACCACGGCGTGAGCCTGCACCGCGCGGTATAAGGCCTGCGAACCGCGAGGGCTGACCCCCAAGGCAAGGCCTTCGTGAGAACGGGTGCGTTCCACGATCGCCAGCATATAGTCCACGATCGCTTCGTCCACGGCAATTTCCTTAACCGATTCCTGCAGCCCCTGTAACTGGTCCCGGCTCAATACGCAGGGAGTGGATTCTCCATGCATGGCCTGGGGCTGGCGAATGATTTCGCGCTCGCTTTGCGGGTCGGGATAGCCGATGCGCAAACGCATCAGGAAACGGTCCAGCTGCGATTCCGGCAGAGGATAGGTACCCTGATGCCCGGAGGGATTCTGGGTCGCGATCACCATGAAGGGTTCGGCCAGCGGCATCGTCCTGCCTTCCACCGAAATCTGTTGTTCGTTCATGGCTTCGAGCAGCGCCGATTGGGTTTTCGGAGTGGCGCGGTTGATTTCATCGGCCAACAGGAAGTTGGTGAAAACCGGTCCGGGTTTGAATTCGAATTCTTCTGTGTGGTTGTTGTAAACCGTGACGCCCAGAACATCGGACGGCAGCATGTCGCTGGTGAACTGAAGCCGGTGAAACTCGCCGTCCACAGCGCGGGCCAGCGCCTGAGCCAGGGTGGTCTTTCCGACGCCGGGCACGTCTTCGATGAGCAGATGGCCGCGCGCGAGCAGACAAACCAGAGCCATCCGCACGGCTTCCGCCTTGCCGCGGATGCTGATTTCAATGGCGTTCTCCAGTTGCCGGATTTTACCCGGCGCGATACGCGTGACCAGCGTTGCCGGGAGCGACGACATCTGGTTCAAGAATACAACGTCTTTTGTGGAAAGGCACTTTTCCTAAACCTCCAGACCGACGGCGCGCATGAGGTCGAGGGCGTTACTGCGGGTGACCACTCCGGGGCGCATGGTGTAGTCGAAGATCAAACGGCCGTCCTCCAGGCGGTCTTCGAAGTGGACGTTGGCGGCGGCAGGTGCCAGCTCGTCGGCAACGCGCGCGAGTGAAAGATCGTGCGTGGTCACCAGACCGATGGCGCCGCGATCGAGAAGGGCGCGAATCAGTCCTTCGGATCCGAGAGCGCGGTCGTGAGAATTGGTCCCGCCGAGGAGTTCGTCAAGGAGGAACAGCGCGGGACGGGGAAGTTCGAGGATCTGTTTTAGGCGCAGAATTTCGGCCATGAAACGCGACTGGCCTTCTTCCAGTGAATCGGTGGTCTGGATGGAGGCGCCCAGCGAAAGAGGAGAGAGCACCAGGCGTTTGGCCCGCACCGGAGCGCCCGCGAGCGCGAGCACCGTGTTGACTCCTATAGTCCGGAGGAGTGTGCTCTTCCCCGACATGTTGGAGCCGCTGACGATGAGCAGACGCAAAGGCGGCATCAGGGATACGCTGTTGCGCACGCATCGCTCGTCGGGCAAGAGCGGATGACCCATTTGGAGGCCTTCGAATACAGGGCCATCTCCGGCGAATTCCGGAAAGGGGTCGGCGGGATGTTCCCACGCGTAGCCGGCCAGCGATGAGAGAGCTTCAATCTCACTCACGGCGTCGATCCAGGCGGATACGTAAGGGCCGTTTTCGGCGCGCCAGGCTTCGATCGCCATAGCCACCTGGGTGGTCCAGAGAATGACGGGACCGATGGCGCGCACGATGGGATTTTCGCGGGAATCCAGCATGTCAATGAGTTTGCGGAGTTGCGCGATGCGTGCGGAGGCGGGACGCCCGTCGATACTGATGGCCTTGCGGACGGAAGCCAGAAGCGGGGAGTGGAACTCCTGGGATTCGAGTACAGCAAGGATTTGCGAAAGCAGATTGAGGTCGTGTGCGGGCTCTTCCGCTTCGCCGGCGATGGCGAGGATCCTGTTGCGCAGCGGCACCGCGAGCACGGCTTCCAGAAATCCGATCGCGATCAGGGCAAGACGCGCATCGGGATCGGCGAGGTCCGTCGCAAGGCACCAGCCGAGTGCGGCCAGTGCAAGCGCAGACAGCGCGAAAGCGAGAATCCGCATCCAGACGGGAAAGATGCGCGCGGGTTGAATGGCCCACCCGGCCAAGTGATCGGGATTCACGGTTCCGGCAGCGTCGTCGCCCAGTATTACGAGTTGCTCGCGCAGGTCGAGGAGAGGACGGAGTTCATCGATCGCTTCATGGCGGGCGTGCAACTGCGCGACGGTGGCGGGGGCGGTCAGCCAGGATGCGAGGCGCTTCTCGCCGCCGCCTGTGCGCGCGGTGGAGAGGAGCTGAAAGAGACTGGCATGGCCGAATAAATCGAGATCTCCGGCATAGGGATGGTGAGGATCGAGGAAGCGCGCGCCGCTTTCTGTCTTGGCGTCGTGCCAGCGGTTCTCGAGACGATCGATGCCGCGTTCATAAAAGCGCATGGCGCGGCGGGCGCACTCTGCCGCACGTTCGGCGCGGGCCTGCGAGGCGACGAGAATCACGAATGCGGCGAGCGGGACGAAGATCCAATACCAGTGGGTAAACCAGAGGATGGCGGCCGCGGAGAGAAAGACGAAGAGGCGAAGGATGCCGATGCGGGCACCGCGGCGGTCGAAAGCTGCGAGGAGGCTTGTGCGGCCGGCGAGCCGTTCAGCGTAGATTTGGCGCGGCGAGGCGCTGGTTTCACTCACGCATGTATCCCACGGGTATCCCACAGGCCAGCTTAGCGGACCGATGTCGGCAGGGGCGGGTAGGGTGTCGTATGCTGAAAGGAAGCCGTAATTTTGGGGGCGCGTAGCTCAGCTGGTTAGAGCGCCTGCTTCACACGCAGGAGGTCCGGGGTTCGAGTCCCTGCGCGCCCACCAATTGTTTCAAGTAGATGTTGCATGGCCTTCTGAGGGGATGTACGGAAGGGCGCTGCGTTTGGCGATTTTTTCGTGATTCGGGGCATTACTGGATCACCGTCAACTGATCGCCAAGCGGAAGTGGAATTATAGAAGGAATTAGCGCTGGGGCATTCGCTTTTGCCTTCTGTTCGATTTTCGCCCGAGCCTCTGCCCTCTGGATCACCTTAACTCTCGCGAGTTCGTCGTGACCCCTGAGCCCCTTAGACCAGCCTGTTCAGTGAGTTTTCGCCATGCGGTGCGCCAGCCTTTCGTTGCCCTTGTGGCGTCATACCAACGGACGGATAACCCCCGGCCTGCTGCGTCGGTACCGGGGGTGGGGTATAGCAGTGGGTCTCCCAATAGCCGTCCGGTCTATCCTTAAGTGATCACTTTCACGCAGAAATTCTGGATCGCTCCGATGGCGTGGTGACCGTGCAGATCGGATTTGGAACACCGGAATCGAACGTAAAGATAGTACCGTAGGCCATCGAGTGTGAGACGCCTTCGTCGGTTCACCGAGGCGCGGAGACTAATGAAGCGCGGCGAGAGGGGCTTCATGCAAACCGGGCGTTCGACCTGAGGCAACTGACCGAGCGGCGTTTGAAAAAGATAAGTTCCTGCGCAAAACTGCTGGATGCCTCGCAGACAGTGCTTCTTTTCGACTATCGGGGAGATCGAGCAGGTCTGTTCCAGCAAGGGCTGTACGATTTACCGCCTGTGACAGGAATTCTTTATAGCAGTTGGGTATTATCGGGACTAAGAAAGATGGATGATGCCGCGGCGGATAGCTTCTGTTGCGGCCTGTGTGCGGTCCTGTACGCCGAGTTTGCAGAGGATACTCCTGACGTGGTTCTTTACCGTATATTCAGATAAATCAAGCGAATAGGCAATTTGTTTGTTGAGAAATCCACGGATGATCAATTCCAATACCTGCAATTCGCGGGAGGTGAGATCCGGGCGGACGCTTTGTGCCCCAATGACAGGAGCCAGTGAGGCGAGAACATAAGAATCACCGGCATAAACTGCGCGAATCGCTTTTAGCAGTTCTTCATGCGGAGCATCTTTTGTCAGGTACGCGTGAATACCCGCCGCAAGCGCGCGGCGGATGTCTTCATCGCCCGCGTAGCTCGTCAAAGCAACCAATTTCGCATCCGGGAACTCAGCGAGGATCGCAGTGGCGGCATCTATTCCGGATAGAATCGGCATGCGCATATCCAATAGGGCGACATCCGGCTTGTGTTGCCGGTATCGTTCGACTGCCTGGCGGCCGTTGGCGGTCTCGGCGACGACCATCATGTCGCGCTGTGCATTTACGATGGTGGACACTCCTACGCGTGCCACCACATGATCCTCGGCAACCAGGATGCGAATTTTTCTGCTCATGGCAGCGGCACATCCACTTCTATCCGGGTCCCATGGTTCCGTTGGCTTGCCAGACGCAGTTCGCCGCTCAGACGCTCGGCCCGCTCGCGCATCCCGATTAGTCCGAAATGACCGCCCGCCGAAGAGAATGTGTCGGCTTGCTCGAACCCGTCGCCGTTATCTTCTATTCGCAAACACACGCTGTGGCCTTCGAGGTAGAGCTTGATCGATATCCTTGTCGCTCGCGCGTGCTTAACGGTATTCGCAACGGCCTCCTGAGCGATGCGCAAGAGATGCTGCTCATATTCCTCCGGCAACGGGCCGTTCATCCAGGCGTCTACGTCGATTTCAATACCGGATGTGACTGCCCATATCTGAGCGGCCGTCTTCAACGCTGCCGGCAAATCATGCCCCTCCAGCGCGGATGCACGCAGATCCGCGATCGAACGACGGGCTTCGGTAATACTGTGCCGAGCCATTCTGCGAGCAATGTTCAAGTACCGCCGCGCCGGGATGAGGGTCTCCGGCAATTCAGTAGCGAGTGCCTCGAGTTGGGAAGAAATGCCAATAAAACCCTGCGCGAGTGTATCGTGTATCTCTCGAGCGAGTCGGGCGCGTTCATTCAGGATCAGGACAAAACGGTATCGAAGCTGCCGGATGCGAAGCCTATACAACCCCAGTGCACCGATGGCAATGGCGGCAAGGCAGCAGAGCCGGAACCCGACAGTTTCATAAAACGCCGGGAGCTTCTCGAAATCGAGTCCGCTCTCACCGAAACTTCCGCCCGGCATCTCTGCGCGAACAAGAAATCGATACTTTCCACGCGGAAGACTATTGTAGTAAATTTCCCTCTCTTTGCCGGCAGGCACCCAGTCGGAGTCCAGACCTTCCAATTTATGAGAATATTGAACCCGCTCGGGAGCGCGCAAGTATGTAGCGGCGTACCGGATACGAATCCTTTCGCTGCCGGGCTTAAGAAGAAGGGCTTTCGATGTGTCCGCGGGGCTGCCGTCCACGGTTATTTCGGTTACGTGAACAGACGGCGTCGGCTCCGCCTGACGCGGTGCATTCGGATCGATAACGGCCAAGCCCCGGCTGGTTGGAAACCAAAGCTTTCCGTCGGATGTACGACTACCGCCGCGGGCCACCGGGTACCCTGGGGCGCAAAGCGCACTCCTCAAACCATCTTCAACACCATAGTTCACAGGTTTGATCGCCGAAATCTTATGTGTCATGAAGTCATGGAGTTGTTGTTTCGGAATGCGGCAAATCCCTCTCGTTGTACCGAGCCAAAGCGACTTACCGTCGTCTTCCACATTGGAGATGTTATCGCTTAGCAATCCCTGCTTTGTAGTTAGATGAACGAACTTTCCATCGTGGAAAGCATTAAGCCCTCCGTCAAAAGTGGCAATCCACAAGATCCCTTCCGCATCCTCGTAGAGAGATCGGATCTGATCACTGGAAAGGCCATCACTCGTCGTAAACCGGCGTCTCTGATTTCCCTGCAGTCGCCATAAACCGGTGCGATACGTTCCGACCCATAAAGCGCCGTCGCGCGCTTCGAGAAGTGAAACCATAGGATTCAGTAACCCCTCGGTGGGAATGACCATCCGCAAGGTGCCTCCGCGCAATTCACCGAGACCAACCGACATGGCGAGCCATAGCCTTCCGGCCGAATCCTCGAGTGAATCATAGACGACCTCCCGTCTCAGTTCGTTGGGCGGCCGATAGGTACGAAAATTCATTCCCTCAAGTCGCACGAGACCGGCGCGGGTCGCTAGTAACAAGGTGCCCTTGCGTGTTTCCCGAATAGAGAAAATCTCGTTGCTGGGCAACTTATCCCGCGCTGTGAAGACCCGGCTTCCCTTTTCAGGCGAAAACAGGAGCAAACCGCTATTGTGGAAGCCGATCCATGTCCGGCCACTCTTGTCCTGGTAAACCGTGTTTGGGTCGTCCCCGGGGAACCCTTCGGGTTTGCCATAAACCGTAAAAACATCATCCCGCAAACGAGTCAGACCGCTGTTCGTGCCAATCCACAGGTCTCCCTCGCGATCCTCGTAAATGCAGCGGGTCAAATCGCGGTCGAGTCCTTCCGGATCCGTCAACACAGTGAATCGGTCGCCCGCCAGACGCGCAAATCCCGAGTTCGTACCGACCCAGAGGGTTCCTTGCCGATCGACCCTGACGGTACGTGCAAGTATGTCGGGAAGACCGGCCCGCGTATCGAATGTGCGAATGACCTTGCCGTCTGTCGAATATTGCACGACTCCTCGGCTGCCAGCCATCCATAAAGTATCGTGACGGTCGGCGACGATTTTATTGATCAAATTATGGTTGAGACCTGCAGCATCTATAACGAGAGCAAATTTGGTTCCTGTCCATCTGGCCAGCCCGCTCAATCCCGCGATCCAAATGTCGTTGTTCTGGTCTACACAAACGGTACGAAGGGAAAATGGGATGTCCTCAGACTTCGCGAGAGTTGTTATGCGTCCGTCGGCCATTCGCGAAACGGATCCGCCAGCGACAATGAGAAGATTTCCTTTTTGGTCGAAGCAGAGATCTCCGATCTGATCAGCTGAGAGCCCATCGGCGGTGGTATAGGTGCGAAATCGGCCAGCGGCGTAGCGTGTCAACCCGTTTGTGGTGCCGATCCATAGCGACCCGTCGGATGCTGCTGCCAGTGCTGTGACATTGTTTGAAGGCAGGTCGCCTCTGACCTTGTCGAAGACCGTGAACTCATAACCATCGAATCGGGCAAGCCCTTCATCGGTACCCAGCCACAAATACCCGTCAGTTGTCTGCACGATGGCGCCGACGGCATCCTGCGGGAGTCCGGCTGCCTGGGTCCATGTTTTGTGCGTGTATTGAGTCAGGCCCTTGAGCGGGTCCAAGGCGAGCGCATCCGCAGCCACAAAGCTCCAGACGACGACGAATAAGGTGATGCGAGCGCCGAAGAGATACTTCTGCCTCGGGCTATACCGATCGGGAGCTTCGAACGTCGCGGGCCTCATTGCCGTTCAGCATGCACATTCTACATCACGCCGCACAGGAGATTGCGATGAAGCGGTTCTGCTTACGATTTCGTTTCCGCCCCGGCTAACAGCCACTTTCGTATTTAATTACTTTTTAGGACGCCTTCTGGGTCTGGGCGATGCCATTCAAACGTGATTCGGCCGGGATGGGCCCCTTTGCAACGTATCCGAGGCCAGCGGAAATGCGAGATGCGGCAGATATTACAGCAGCTGCGAGCATCCTTGTCCGGTTCTCTGTCAGACGGATGTCCGAACCGGCTATACCGACTGCCCCGACAACCTCCCGCGAGGAATCTCTGATCGGTGCACTTAAACATCGAAGGCCCTTTTCCCACTCTTCGTTGTCGCACGCATAACCTAACTGACGCACACGCTGGAGTTCATCCCGAAGCCGGGCGGGCGATGTTATGGTATTCGGGGTAAAGCACTTAAAAGCGTCCTTGCGGAGGACCGAGGCAGCCACATCGCGAGATGAAAAGGCAAGGATGCTTTTGCCGAGAGCGGTGCAATGGGCCGGAATGCGAGTGCCAACTGTGGTCGCCAGGCGCAGCGAACGGAAACTCTGCGCGCTGGCGATAGCGACAATGTCATCTTCTTTCACGACTCCCACCTGGGCGGTTTCACCCGTCTCGGCGACGAGCCGCCGCAGATGAGGCCGCGCGACTTCGGCGATATCCAACTGAGCAAGCACCGCCAAGCCAAGCTGCATGACACGGGATCCCAAATGGCATTTGCCGCTCATATCTCTTTCCAGAAAGCGTCTGGACTCCAGCACCATGATTAACCGGTGCGCCGTGCTCTTGTGCAGCCCAAGCCGCGTTGCAATTTCGGTGACCCCCAGCACTGGCCCTTCCTGGGCGAGGACATCAAGTATCTGAAACGTCCTGTCGAGAACCTGCACGTGGTAACCCCTTGCTCCACCCGGACTCGCCATCGTTTGTCTCTCAGAATTGCTGTCAATCGCCATATATATTTCTAAAACCCTTCACTTCGACTTGTTGCTCGCTCCATCTCGAGGGCAATGAGCACCCTTCGAGGAGCACTATCGAATCTAGTCTATGAAGTACTTCTATCGAATCCAATAGCTCCTTAGAACCCCCTCTTGGCCCTGTGCGACCAGTCGGGACCCTGGCGGTTCAAATCTCGATGCCGAAACTAGTGAAGCGTTTCGATCATTCCGTTACCTTGATTCGACGAGTGGGATCGGAGAAAGTCCAACGGAAGGGTCTGGCCGACTTGGCGTAGGCTCGAATGTACTTCATGAGTTTGCGTGAGAGATCGGTGACGGAGGTGAA
>DASZLO010000306.1:0-68554 GCA_035552315.1 Bryobacteraceae bacterium | reverse complement strand
TGTCCCGATTTGATGTTTACTTCGTAGCCTTCGACATCGAAGAAGTGAACGTCGGGGCGGAGCGCCTGATGGACGAACAATTCGAAAGTTCCATCGGCGGTTTCGAGATCGTAGCCTTCGTGCTCTTTGTTCTTGACGAGCTTGAGGAGTTCGCGGCGGGCTTCTTCATTCAGACTGTTGGCGAAGCCGTGCTGGCGCAGCCTATAGACCATGTTGCTTTGGCCGGAAAGGTCGCTCACGAGCACGCGCTGGTGGTTGCCGACGACCTCGGGCGCGACGTGCTCATAAGTGGCGGAGTCCTTCATGACGGCGCTGACATGAATGCCGCCTTTGTGGGCGAAGGCGCTCCGGCCGACGTAGGGCTGGTCGCTGCGGAGGGGCAGGTTGGCCAGTTCCGCGATGTAGCGGGCAACGGAGGAAAGCTCCTGAAGCTTTTCGCGGCCGATGGTGGTGTGGTTCTTTTTCAGTTCGAGGTTGGCAATGATGGACGCGAGATTGGAGTTGCCACAGCGCTCGCCATAGCCATTGAGGCAGCCCTGAACGTGGGTTGCTCCGTTGTCGATGGCGGCCATCGCATTGGCTACGGCGACATCGGAATCATTGTGGGTATGGATGCCGATCACGCCTTCGAACTTCGAGCGGACATCGGCCACGATTTTGCCGAGCTGATCGGGAAGCGTGCCGCCGTTGGTGTCGCAGAGGCAGAGGACATCGGCGCCTGCGTCTTTGGCGGCTTTCAGGGTGCGCAGGGCAAATTCTGGATTGCGGATATAGCCGTCGAAAAAATGCTCGGCATCGTAGACCACCTCTTTGCCGTGGGCTTTGAGGTAGCTCACGGTGTCAGAGATGATGGTGAGATTTTCTTCTTCGGTGATGCCGAGAGCTTTGAATACGTGAAAATCCCAGCTCTTGCCGAAGATCGAGATTACCGGGGTTCCGGCCTCGATGAGCAACTGAACGTTGCGGTCTTCTTCAACGGGATTCTTCGCAAAGCGCGTCGATCCGAAAGCTGTCAGTTTGGCGTGAGACAGCTTCAGACCGCGCGCGCGCTCGAAGAATTCTTTGTCTTTCGGGTTGGAGCCCGGCCATCCGCCTTCAATATAGTCAATACCCAGCTCGTCGAGTTTCTTCGTAATGAGGATTTTGTCCTCGACGGAGAAGGAGACGGCTTCGCCCTGCGTGCCGTCCCGGAGCGTAGTATCGAATGTTTGAATGCGCATGGAGGTTTTCGCGGACTAAGCTACGCCCGCTTCTTTCGTTCGTTTCAGGAAGGTCATCATCTTTCTGAGTTCCTTGCCGACGTTCTCGACCGGCTGGTCGGCTTGTTCAGCTCGCATCGCAAGGAATTTCTTGCGGCCGCCTTCTTTGTTTTCCGCCATCCATGCCCGGGCGAAATCGCCGTCCTGGATTTCTTTCAGGATCTTCTTCATTTCCTTGCGGGTTTCGGACGTGATGATGCGGGGACCGCGCGTGTAGTCGCCATATTCGGCGGTATCGGAAACGGAGTAGCGCATATAGCCGAGGCCGCCTTCATAGATCAGGTCGACGATCAGTTTGAGTTCATGGAGGCATTCGAAGTAGGCGATCTCAGGCGCATAGCCTGCTTCCACCAGAGTCTCGAAACCGGCGCGAATGAGTTCGGCCGCGCCACCGCAGAGGACTGCCTGCTCGCCGAACAGATCACTTTCAGTTTCTTCTTTGAAAGTGGTTTCGATCACGCCGGCGCGAAGGCAACCCAATGCCGCCGCATAGGCGAGGGCGTTTTCGAGAGCCTTGCCGCTGGCATCCTGATGGATGGCGACGAGGGCGGGCACGCCTGAGCCTTCGGTGAAGACTTCGCGGACGCGATGGCCAGGCGCTTTGGGAGCGATCATTGAAACGTCAACATTCTTCGGCGGCGCAATGAAGCCGAAATGAATGTTGAAGCCGTGCGCGAACATCAGCGTTTTGCCGGCCGTGAGGTTCGGGGCGATGTCGCTGGCGTAGAGGTCGCCCTGGATGTGATCGGGAACCAGCACCATCATGACGTCCGCGGCTTTGGCGGCTTCGGCCGGTGTGAGAACCGTGAGTCCGGCGGCTTCGGCCTTGGCGCGGCTCTTGCTTTCCTTGGGCAGGCCGACAACTACGTCGAGGCCGGAGTCGCGGAGGTTCAGGGCATGCGCATGACCCTGGCTGCCGTAACCGATGATGGCGATCTTTTTGCCTTTCAGGGCTTCGATGTTTCCGTCTTTTTCGTAAAAGCGTCTTGGCATTTATATTCCTTCAATAGAGGTTGAGAATTCGCTTGCGGTCAGAAGTTACGGGACTGCTACCGGGGTCATCACCGGCGGCTGAAGGCGCAGTTTTTTGGCTTCCAGCGACATCGACACGGCTCCGGACCTGGCCACGTCGCTCTCGCCGTAGCTTCGCATGACTTCGATGAACTCGTCCAGCTTGCCGGGTTCGCCGGTGGCTTCGATTGCGAAGCCGTCAGTGGAGGAATCGATCACGCGGGCGTGGAAGATTTCAGCTTCCTTCAATACCGCGGCGCGGGATTCCTGCGGGCAGCGCACGCGCACCAGAACCAGATCGCGGATGACCGACGGCGCGTCCGACATATCGACCGCCTGGAGAACGTTGATCAGCTTGCTCATCTGCTTGATGACCTGGGTGCGGAGCCGGTCCTCCACATCGACCACGATGGTCATGCGGGAGAGCTCCGGGTCCAGCGTTTTCGCGACCGTGAGGCTTTCGATGTTGTAGCCGCGGGCGGCCAGAACGCCGGTCACGCGCAGGAGAGCGCCGGGTTTGTTTTCGAGAAGAATGGAAATGGTCTGGATCATGAGGGTTCCTTTGGCTTACGCCGGAATGGGTTCGGGGCAGAACACCATTTCGTTGATGGAGCCGCCGGCGGGAACCATCGGATAGACGTTTTCATCCGGCGTCACTTTCACGTTGAGCAGATAAGGGCCGGGTTCATTGACGGCTTCTTCCAGAGCCTGGGTGAGCTGCCAGGGCTTGTCGATGGTGCGGCCCTTGAAGCCATATGCGGCGGCAAGCTTTTCGGCATCGGGGAAGCAGTCGAGCGTCACCGCGCTCAGGCGGTTGTTGTAGAAGAGCGTCTGCCACTGGCGCACCATGCCGAGGTAGCCGTTGTTCATCACGATGATCTTGATGGGCAGGGCATGCGAGGCGATGGTGGCGAGTTCGGAGACGGACATCTGAAATCCGCCGTCACCGCAGATGGAAAAGACCAGTTTGTCGGGACGGGCCATTTGTGCGCCGAGCGCGGAGGGGAGTCCGAAGCCCATGGCGCCGAGGCCGCCGGAGTTGATCCAGAGGCGCGGTTCGTTGAAGCGGATGAGCTGCGCGGCCCACATCTGATGCTGGCCAACGTCGGAGGTGACAATGGCCTGACCGCCGGAGAGCCGGTCGATTTCTTCCATCAGGTGCTGAGGTTTGATGTCGGTTTCGGAGTGCGGTTTGTCGTAAGGACGTTCGGCTTTCCAATCGTTGATCTGGGCGTGCCATTTGGCGCGAGCCGCTGCGTGCTTCGGCTTGAACTCCGCTTCCAGTTCCTGCAGGTTCTTAATCAGCTTCTGGAGCACGCGTTTGACGTCGCCCACGATCGGGATGTCCGGATTGCGGTTCTTGCCGACTTCGGCGGGATCGATATCGACGTGAATGACGCGGGCGTGGCGGGCGAAGGTGGCGAGCTGGCCGGTGACGCGGTCATCGAAGCGGACGCCGAGGGCGATGAGCAGGTCGCAATCGGTCATCCCCATATTGGCGGCGTAGCTGCCGTGCATGCCGGGCATGCTGATGTAGTTGGGATGAGCTGCCGAGAGCGCGCCGAGGCCCATCAGGGTGGTGACCGTGGGGGCGTCGGCGAGTTCCACGAATTCCGTGAGCTCGGCGGATGCGTTGGCGGCGATGATGCCTCCGCCGGCATAGACGAAGGGCCTTTCGGCTTCGAAGATGAGCTGGGCGGCGCGGCGGATCTGTCCGGCATGGCCTTCGGTGAAGACCTTATAGCCGGGCAGGTGAATGCTTTCGACGGGCACGTAATGGCCGCGGGCCTGGAAGACGTCTTTTGGAATATCGACCAGCACGGGGCCCGGGCGGCCGGACGCGGCGATGTAGAAGGCTTCGTGAACGATGCGGGGAAGTTCCTCGATGTTCTTCACCATGTAGTTGTGCTTGGTGCAGGAGCGGGTGATGCCGAAGGTGTCGGCTTCCTGGAAAGCGTCGCTGCCGATGAGTTTGGAGTGGACCTGGCCGGTGATGGCGACGATCGGGATGGAATCCATCATGGCGTCGACGAGGCCGGTGACGAGGTTGGTGGCGCCGGGTCCGGAGGTTGCGCAGCAGACGCCTACTTTGCCGGTGGCGCGGGCATAGCCTTCGGCAGCGAACGCGGCGTTCTCTTCGTGGCGAACGAGGACGTGGCGGATGTGGCTGTCGTAGAGCGCGTCATAGAAAGGAAGGGTGACGCCGCCGGGGTAGCCGAAGAAACAGTCGACGTTTTCGCGGGCGAGGCATTCGAGGAGGATTTCGGCGCCTGTCATCAACTTGTTGCCGGTATCTGTCTGCATCGTATTTGCTCCTGTTGCTTAGTAGTGCGGTTACCAAATAAAAAAGGCCATCAGGTCGGGGTGGTTGCCCCTGCTGACGGCCTTCGGAAACTTAACTGCGCCCGATAGCCTCAGACAGGGACGGTTACTACGACTACGATCCCTACTACAGGGACGAGCGCGGTAATTCGGCCTGTGAGGCTAATAAGCATTCTGAACCTCTAGTTTAGGGGCGAAGTTTTGGAAATGCAAGTTTGGGTATCTATTAATTATTTTTATGAGTGCGAGCTTGTGGCGGTCGGGGCGAGGTTTTTGGAACCCGGGAATTCGGAGTTCTTGATGTGACTTCGGCATCGTTTTATATGGCTTTTGCATGGTTTATGTCATGGTTTTGCGTCATTTTCTCGGGTTTGTTCTTGGGACTGATTCTTTGTTTTCAATTAGTTGCTGGATTCGTTCCGTCAGATTTACTGTTTTTCTGCGTTTTCGAACCCGACCTCTTTACTTACCGCGACCTCTGAAGATGTGCAGTTTTCAAAGAACTGGCGGCGGGAGCCCCTCACGGGGACAGCCTCGAGAGTTACGGGGTGAGTGTAGAACATCCGCGGCGGATTTCGGGTCCTGTCTGCTGCAGCCCGACTGGATGTTGTTGCTGGAATTGGGGGAATATTTTGGGGGGACTGGTGATTAACTTTGGCCCGGACGCATGATTTCGCCACGCCACCTCAGCCTGCCGCGGGTGCCGCAACAGCTGTTTCCGCGGTCGGCGGTATCAATGAGGCGGAGTGGGCGTCAATCACCCCGGTCAGATTGGTTAGCAGCGGGCGAAAGCCACTGAAATCAATAGAAGCAGCTTTGGCTTTAATAACCTTCTCGGCGAAATATCTCTTGCCGTAGTACAGCGTCTTGTCCGCGTACTTGTCGGTACTGAATGATTTCTCGCCGAGTTTGGCCGCTTTTGATCGTTGGGTCGAAGAAATCTTCGATCATGGATGGCACACCGTCTTTCAGGGGCGTACCGAGTGTGAACAAGTTGAGGGTGACGTGCGTAAATACGTCCGTCGGTTTGACCGATTTCTTGAAAGTCTTCTTAAGGGTACCGACTATCGGATCGGCGCCGGAATCGTTGTCGTAGAGGATTATGACAGGGCTTTTGAGTCCCGGCGCTTTGAAATTTCGGTGTCGCGACGGTAGGTTGCCATAAACGTTGCAAGATTGCCGCTTCCTCCGTCATGCAACCCAAGAATCCTCGCGGTGCTGGATCGAGGGTATTTGTAGAGCCGGACTTTCAGCTTCACTTTACCGTTGGCGTCGGTTTCAGCCAAGGCCGGAAATTCAGCCGAAAGACTGCGAATGGCGCAATCGAGGTAGATGTTGTCAGTATCGCCCTCGCAAATGATCACGGGTTGCGTGGCGGTATAAAAGTCCTTATAGATGAGAAACTGCCGATAATGGATCTCTTTTCTCGAAAGCGCTGATCCGGCCCCGGATGGGCAGTGTTTCTTGTTGTAGACATCTATCGTGTCGATAAAGCCCAGCTTACCGTTCAGCTCGTTGAGCGTTCCCTGCCGTTTCTTGATTGTGACGTTTCCGTCCTTTTTGACGGATCCGTAGACTTCGAAAGAACCGGTGCTGAAGAGCCGATGCACCATGGCGCGGACATTGTGGCGATATTCTCTCCGAACGTTGATCTTCTGATTCACTATCAGCCCGGTGACGTCCTGGCGATTCGCACGATACTGCATTCTGGTCTTGCGAGTATTGACCTCAAAGCCGGAGCCATTGATCACTCGCAGTAATCTCTCGCCCGGCGTCCAAGCGTGGGGTTCTGTGTCGTCGGGGCGCGCGATATAGGTGGGGAAATCCTTTTTGTTGGTCGAAAACGTCAGGTCATCGGCATACCGCGAATAAGTGCACCCAGCCTCGGTTGCCAAAGCGACCAAGCGGATGTCCATCAGATGGGAAACCAAGTTGGAGATGACGGGCGAGCACGGGCTACCTTGGGGTAGCTGGTTCTCGTGACACGCTATCTGGGCAAGAACGGTCGCAACCGCCTCGGTTAGTTGGAAATTGCGGTCGGTGCTTAGTTGCATTCGTAATTATCGAGCGATTCCGCTTGAAGCCATGGGCAATGTTATCTTTGCGGTCTTTTGCTTTGTTGATCTCGTCGAGACAATCCTGCAATAAGAGCGATAATTTTGCCTGACACAGCTTGAGTGGCTCGCAGGGTGCCTTTATCGTTCGCGTGCCACCGGAACGCTTGGGGATTTCGAAAGCCGAATAGCGAGTTGCGACGGGTTGCTTGATGATGATATACGAGAGCGCAGCGGGCTTGAACTCTAGCAGCTTAGCTACGTCACTGAGGGTTTGCGCCGATTTGAGTGTTTCGAGACGAGACACGATTCGGAATTAGACGACCCGCTGACACTCTTTCGCGAAGTCAGCGTCGTCGTATCTAGGTACCTGGGCACCGGGCGCTGGAGCGAGCAATCTATGTAACCTTTGCTTCAAATGTCACGAAACATGACACAAAATCTGTCGAGCGGGTCAATCGCACGATAGCACAAATAACGCGTTCTCGTCACGAACTTCGGGGCTGCCTCTGGCACAGTCGCGAAAGTTTCCCGATCGGAACTACTTTCATGCTCTTTACGAGTCGATCAGCTCCTCGCCCACGTTGACAGGTCCGCCGAACTCGAAGTCATCCGCTACGCCGCCTGACGCGGACGTCTTTGCGGCCCCGGGAGCGAGAAGACCGCGGAATCAGGCGCGGCGACCGCTTTAGCAGCGATCGTGCTCGTCGGGTTCCACGTCGGGAACTTGTTCAAGTGCAGCATGGAACCTCTCAATGCTGGCGCGCTCGGCTCGCTCCTTCAGGTATTGCAGATCCGCGAATTGCTCGGCGAGTTTCAAGGAAACAAATTCTTCCAGAGACGAACCTTCGAAAGAAGCCAGTTCTTCGGCCTTTTTCAGCAGATCGTCTGGAAGTAAAATGGCTCGGCTCATGGCAGTACTCCTATTTTCCTCAAAAATTGTCCCGGCGTCACTACGTCGACGCCAAACCGCTCGGCTGCCCGGAAGTGACGGACATTATGGGTGACTATAAAGTCGCATCGTGAGACGAAGGCCAGTTCGAGAACAAATTCGTCGTCCGGATCCGAAAGCTCGGGACGAAGCCTGAAGTGCACGGCGTGGTGCCGGCTTACCCGGCAGAGCATGTCGACGATGACATCAATGGCCGAGACCGGAATTCCGACCTTCTCCCCCTCGCGGATCCCAATGGCCTCGTATTCAAGAGCGAGCGCGACGGACAAGTTCAGCCGCCAGGCACCGGAACCAGCCATTTCGAGAAGACGAAACGAAGCGCCGCGCCTTGACCGGAGCGCGGAAACCAAAACGCTGGTGTCCATCACGATATTGACCATGGAGCTGGCGCCCGATCATAACATCACGACCGGAAGACGCCGGATCGGCAACAGCAAACACGGAAGTCTTCACCACGCGGTAGCCGACTTATTTTCCGAATGAGAAGGAATTCACGCTTGCCGACCACAGGAGAGTGGCGCATGAACCGGCACGTGAGTGCGATCGCGGGGCGGGTCAGCCTGCGTCCCGTGGCCATCGGCCGAGGCTCACCCGGGCTGCGGTCCAGTCCGTGGCAATGGTATTTGAGTGCGCTGGCACGGGTTTGGCTTGTAACGTGGGTTTATTCCATCGGCGTCTCACTGGCTTCTTAGTTTCTCCACGACGACGAAGGTAATGTCGTCGGTATTCGGGATCCCGTCAGCGAAATCCTTGCTGGCCTTCAGCAATGCCTGTTCAACCGCATGCGCTCCTGAAGGAGCCACTCGCTGAATCAACTCTCGCAGTCTTTCCTCTCCGAACATCTCCGCCTGAGGATTTTCCGCATCGGTGAGCCCATCGGAATAAACCACCAGGATGTCGCCCTCATCGAGGTGGAAGGGACGCGATTGCCACGAAGCGAAGTCGAACATCCCCACCGGATAGCCGTCCGCAACCAGCTCTTCAATCATTCCCGTCGCGGTCCGGAACAGATAACCGGGATTGTGCGCCGCGCTGATGAATTGTCCGGCGCCATCCGGGTTCAACATGAAGAGAAAGAGCGTCACGAACTGGTAAGAGAGAGATTTTTCGCAAAGCAGATTGTTGACCCTGCTCAACACTTCCTCGCGCGGGGTTCCGGCCCGCAGTCCCGTGCTGAGCGCACCGAGAACCATGGAACTCAAAAGCGCCGCCGACATCCCCTTGCCGGAAACATCCGCGAGAACGCCGATCCATTCGCCCGAGCTGAGCAGTTGAAAGTCGTAGAAATCCCCGCCTACATAGCGAGTGGGATTGTTGAACGCGTGGACGCGAAAGTTTTCAAAGGCGGGCATCGAGCGCGGCAGCAGGCTTTCCTGAGTCTCCTGCGCGAGGGCGAGTTCTTCCTCCATTTTCTTTTTTTCCGCGAGTGTCTTGATGCGGACGAGTTCACGGCTTTCTTCCAGATCCCGAATGGTTTCTTCGAGCGCGCGGCTGTAGGTTTTTGATTCGAGGTGCAGGAGCCGCAATTCGAGGCCGTTGTGGACGCGGGCGCGAAGCTCCCCCTGATCGAAAGGTTTGCTGACGAAATCCCTCGCCCCCGCTCCGAGCGCCCGAAGCTTATGACCGGGCTGGGCGGTAATGACAAGGACCGGCAGATAACCTCCGGCTTCGGTTTCTTTGAGACCTTCCAGGACTTCAAAACCATCCATACCGGGCATCTGAAGATCGAGGAGGATGAGGCAGTAGCGATTCACGCGATGAAGTTCGCAAACCGCATTTGAATCGCTGGTGGAATCGACGGCGGTATAACCGGCTACGCGGAGAATACCCCGGAGCAACTGGATATTGGCGTCCTTGTCGTCGACGATCAGAATTCGGGCGTTCAGGATATCGGCTGGGGTAACCATTTACCGGCGGGCGGGGCCTTCCTGCGCGGCAAATTCGAGCGCAATCTGAAGCGTCTCCATAAACGCATCGACGCGGATTGGTTTCGTCAAATAGCGGAAGAACCCGGCATCCATGCCTTTTTCGATGTCGCGCGGCATGGCGTTGGCGCTCAGAGCGACTACGGGAATATGCGAAGTCGATGGATCTTCACGGAGGATTTTAAGAGCTTCGATCCCGCTGATGCCCGGAAGATTGATGTCCATGAGGATGACATCGGGCTGACTGGCGCGCGCGATGCGGATGCCGAGATCTCCATCGCCGGCCGTAAGCAGGCGGATACCGGGGCGGCGGGCAATCAATTGCCGGATTAAACTCAGATTCGCGGGGTTGTCCTCCACATACAGCAGGGTGCGTTGCAGCGTGCCGGTCTGAAGCGGGGGCAGAGGCATCGCCGCCGGCTCTGAGGTATCTGCACCGACATCCGCATCGACATCCGCATCGAGGCGAAGTTCGGAAGTGGAATTCAGTTCGAACCAGAAAACGCTCCCTTCGCCCACCGTACTCTCCACGCCGATCTGGCCGCCCATGAGTTCGATCAGCCGCTTGCTCATGACGAGGCCGATTCCCGTGCCTTCTTCTTTGCTTCGCTCCTGGCCGAGACGGTTGAAAGGCTGGAACAACTGTTGCAGCATATCGAGTGGCAAGCCGGCACCGGTATCCCGGACACTGACCCGAATGCGTTCCGGTACGGCGCCGGCCGCGGGCGCAGTGGTGACGTCAACCACAACAGTGCCGCCGGGTTTGTTGTACTTGATGGCGTTGGAAAGGAGATTGATCAGAACCTGCTTGAGACGCGTGCGGTCAGCGTCGACAACGTGAATCCGGTCTGGATCCGGAAAGTTCATCCGGATGCCGCGCTTCTGACTCTGCGGCTCGATCATGGCCTGGCACTCGAGCATGACTTCGCCCAGCGACGTGGGCTCCCTCGAAAGCGCCATCTTCCCGGATTCAATTTGTGCGAGATCGAGAATTTCGTTAATCAAATCGAGGAGGTACCAACCGGCGCGCAGGATCTGGTCGATGCTGGATGCCTGCGATGCCGTGGGCAGGGGCGTATCGGAGCTCATCAGTTCGGCGAAGCCCAGAATGGCGTTGAGCGGTGAGCGAAGCTCGTGGCTCATGCTGGAAAGGAAGTCCGATTTCGCGAGATTGGCTTTTTCGGCCGCGGCCCTGGCGCGTTCCAGTTCGACATTGTTTTCCTGCAGTGTGAGTTCGATGCGCTTGCGCTCGGTTACGTCGCGCGCGGCGGCGAATACGCCCTGGAGTTTACGGTCGCGGTCGTGAAAAGTGGTGGCATTGTAGGAAACCACCGTTTCCTTTCCATCGCGAGTGCGCGCGGTCAGTTCGTAATCCGTGACCTTACTTCCGCTCAGGACAAGTTTGATGCCAGCTTCGGCGCGATCCGGATCGGTGAAGTAATTCTTGAAGGGCGCGCCAATCAGTTCGTCACGAGTACATCCGGTGAGCGCTTCCATTTGCTGATTCACGTCGGTGATGATGCCGCGGGGATCGGTGGTCATCAACGCATCGATATTGGATTCGATCAGCGATCGTGTGTAAAACTGCTGATCGCGAAGCCGTTGATCCAGCATCTGCTGTTCAGCTTCCACCTGCTTGCGCGCGGTGTTGTCGGTGCCGATCAGAAGGTAGCCGATAATTCCTTCGTGGTCGTCACGCAGGGCCGTCACGGAAACCACCGCGGGAAACCGGCTGCCATCTTTCCGGATGTAAGTGAGTTCGTAGATATCTTCAATCCCGCGTGACGCTTTGAATGCCAGGGCTTGAAAGCCCGGCTCAATCGGGGTGCCGAGTTCGATGCTCAGAGTCCTGGCGCGCGCGATCACTTCCAGCGGATCGGAGATTTCGGCTGGAGTAATTTTGTCCATCACTTCAGCAGCGGTGTAGCCCAGCATGCGCTCGGCGCCCACATTGAAGATCTGGATCACGCCTTTGGCGTCGGTGGCGATGCTGGAGAAATTGGCGCTGTTGAAGATCGCGTTCTGCAGCGCTCCTGTCTTTAATAAAGCCGCTTCGCGCCGCACTTCCGTGACGACGTCGGTAACAACAGAATCCGGGTAGTGCGCAGGCATGTCTTTGGTCTCCAAATGAGGGGCGGAACCCCGGCTCTAACGTTCGCTTTGAGAGAAAACTCTCTCGGCTCTGACGATGAATCTTTTCGGAGCGGATCCGACGAAATAGAACGGATAGCATGTCACCAGAGTCAATGCCTCTTTCGACGTCGGCGCCAGCACATCGACATCGTCAGGACTGACTATCTCGGTGGATACCACTCGATAGCGGAATTCTCCCTCCAACGTTGTCACGCTGATCTCATCGTCGGTGCGTATATCCTTCAGTGGCCGAAAGAAGGTGTCCCGATGGGCGGAAACTCCGGTATTGCCGCTCTGCCCGGGTAGGGCGGTGCCCGGAATATGGCCGACGGCGCGGCGTAATGTAGCTGCATCATCCCCTTCCATCACGACCGCCGACAGACCGAGCCGCGGCACTTCTATCCGCCCGATAAGGCCGCTCCGGGCCATTGCCGGCGGAGCCCCGGGAGCGCCAGGAGTGACGAGCAGACGCTGCATCTCCGCGTTTTCGCGATACTGAAACATCCTCGCGTCTGCCATCACGAAGCCGCAGTAGCCCAATAGCAGGATGCCGCCAGAAAGCAGTGTCCACCGCAAGCGGGCAGTCGCTGATTTAGGACTCATTTGACGTACCCCGATCTGGTCCGCACCTGCAGGTCACGATGGCCGTCCGTTTCCGCCGTTACGCGAATCTTGTGAAACGCCCCGGGCTTCGATGGATTTGAGGAGACATACCCGAGCGTGTATTGATGGCGAATGTCGCGTGCGATGTCGCGGCAAATGGCTACGACCCCGGAAAGTTCGGCAGGGAAAAACGCTTCTCCACCCGTCACACGGGCCAATTGCCGGAGAACCGCGGGATTCTTGTCCGGGTCATCGTCGTCAAAGATGCCGATCGCGTAAATCAGCGCACCCGATTCCTCCGCTTTCTTCAGGACGGCGGGCATTTTCAGAACACTTGCGTTATCGCCTCCGTCGCTGACAATAATCAATACTTTTTTCGGGGGGATTCCCGGCGCCAGTGCATCCAGCCCGTGCGCCACCGCATCGTACAGCGCGGTCTGGCCGCCGACGTTCATGCTCGAGATTGCGGCATCGAGTTCCCCGGCGCGATTGGTGAACGGCCTGGCCGCGGGTAAGCCCGGTCTGACTTTCTCGTTGAAGTTGATCACAAACATCTGATCTTCCGGATTGCTGCTGTGCGCGAATGTGCGGGCCGCTTCGAGCACATGAGACATTTTTGGCCCCATACTGCCGCTGTGATCGATCACCAGCCCTACTGTGACCGGCTCGTCGTCATGACGGAACAGTTGGATTGGTTGCTGAATGCCGTCCTCGTAAACACGGAAATCCTGCTGGCGAAGCTCGGGAGCAATGGCTCCCTTGCGATCGCGCACGGTCGCCGGCACGACCACCAGGTTGACGTCTACCGAAATCTGGAAGGAATCCGGCGGCGTTTGCGCGGGGTCCTGAACCGCCAGGCCCGTCATCATCAGCAGCAGCTGAAGCGGAATGATCATGCTGCCCGGATCGGCCGGTAGACCGGCTGCCACATCGCATCCTGCACCTGTTGCACGATGTCTTCGAACGCCGTCCGCGCCAGACCCTCCGCCACCGCCGTTTCGGCAACAGCTACAGCGACCGTGGCCGAGACGCTGCGAAGATCGTCGACGTGCGGCAGCAAAGGCGAACCTAACTGGCGGACCGTCACAATGCTGGATACCGCACTGGCCGCCGCCAGGAGCATGCCCGAGCTGATTCGGCTGGCCTGCGCCACGATCGTTCCCAGGACAAGGCCGGGATAGAGCATCGCGTTATTGATCTGGCCGATGACATAGGTAACGCCCTTCCATGTGACAGGCGCGAACGGAGTGCCGGTAGCGATGAGCGCGCGTCCGCCGGTCCAGGAAATCAGGTCCGCCGGCCTGGGCGCCCCCTGCGGCTTACAAAGCGTGAATATGATCGGCCGTTCCGTGTGCGCCGCCATCTCCTTCACGATTTCTTCGCTGAATGCGGCTGGCATGGTGGACGTTCCGATCAACATCGTCGGGCGAACGCGCCGGACCACTTCGTCCAGGCCGACGCCGTCAGTTCCGCGTTTCCAGTCTTTGCTTTCGGCTGCGGGACGAGCGTAGGGCACCTGATGATCGTTGAGCTCCGCGATCATGTCCGTCGTTTGCAGGCCCTGCCGGTCGACGCACCAGAAATGGCGGACCGCCTGCGCCGCGGAGAGCCCTTCGGAAATCATGGCTTCGCGCAACTGGTCGGCAATTCCAATACCCGCGGAACCAGCTCCGAATATGACAACACGCTGGTTTCGCAGGGCGGTCCCGCAGACGCGGACTGCCGAAATCGCCGCCGCGAGCGTGATCGCCCCTGTGCCCTGCATGTCGTCATTAAAGGCGCACAAGCGGCTGCGATATTTCTCAAGAATCCGGCGCGCGTTGGAAGGAGCGAAGTCTTCCCATTGGAGTATCGCGCGGGGAAACAGCTTCGCGGCCGCGGTGACATACGCGTCGATGAATGCGTCGTACCGCTCGGCCCGCACTCGCGGGTGCCGGTTGCCGATGTATGTGGAATCGTTCAAGAGGCTTTCCCGGTCGGTGCCGACATCCAGCATGACCGGCATAATGCGAGCCGGGTCGATGCCTCCCGCGGCCGTATAGATGGCGAGTTTGCCGATCGTCACCTCGATGCCGCCCACCCCGCAGTCCCCGATTCCGAGAACCTGCTCCGCATCGGTCGCAATAATGAGGTCGATTTCGCCGGGCAGAGCGCCAAAATTGACGAAAGCCTCCTCGATCAATTGCGGGTGGTCGATCGAGAGATAGACACCGCGAGGCCGGCGGCACTCGTGCGGGTATTGCTCGATGGCCGCGCCCACGGTGAGATCGTTGACGATCGGGATCATCTCACGAAGGTGTTCCGAAAACAGACGGTAGAACAAAACGTCGTTCCTGTCGTGCAGCGCGGTCAGGTATGAGTTCTTGCTGAGCGCGTCGGCCAGTTCCTCATATTGCTGCCAGGCGTGGCTCGCCTGCGATGCTAGTGTTGTGATCTCCGGCGGCAGGAGACCGATGAGCCCGAGGGCCTTACGCTCTTCCGTGCTGAAAGCGGTTCCTTTATTCAATCGCGGTGAATTGAGGACTGCCATGCCCCGGGCGCTGGTTTCGTCGCCCGCGTCGATGCTGTATCGACCCTTGGTTACGGGAGCGAGTATCGGAATAACTCTCTTTCGCATTTTTATCCCCACAAACGGCGCGCGGCTTGCTCTCAGGACGGGAGCAAGCCTGCCGCGCGATAGTGCTCTGGAACGACTGACTACTGAACGCGTCTGGCGAATACACCGGTGAGCAGCGCGCCACCGAGCATAAGACAGCCGAGCAGCCCGAGCAGTGGCAGGTTACTCGCTGTTCCAGGCAATTTTCCGGACTGAACGAACGCCGGCGGCGGGGTCACGACTTCGAGCAGCGCTACTTGTTCTCCAGTCGGCTTGATCGCCAGAACCGGCGCTGTTCTCAACTGCACCACGACCACGTCGTCGGCCGGTTTGATCGGCTCAGCCACTTCCACCGGAATTGCCGCTTCCGTGAAGAGAATGGGCGCCTTCACTACTTTCGCCAGTTCGATGGCCCGGGACTTCGGATACACAAACTCCTCGCCCGAGTTGGCGCCGGGGTAAAACCATGCACGCAGAGCCTCGGGTTGACCAACCGGGCGCTCTCTGAACGTAATCACCGTTTTGTCGGTGGCTTTGAGGCGATAATTCGGAATTGCCAGAATGGTCGCGTAGACTACGGTCTCATCCGCGTTGAAGATCTGCACGATGTGGCGGTCGGATTTGGAATCGACCAGCTTGAATACGTAGGTCCCTGCCGGTAACACGCCCCAGCCCTTGAGATGCACGCCCGGAATCTCTACCGGACCGCTGAACGTAATAGTGGTTTTCTTGTTTTGTTCGTCCGCGCTCGCAATTGTCGTGAGCGCGATGCCCATCAGTGCGGTGAGACAAACCGTGGATGCTGCCTTGAATAATTTCATTTTTGTTTTTTCCTTTTAGCCAGCTTTGGTGGTTTGCAGCTCGCCGTGCTGTCCGGCTGCAGAACTGGTTCGGGTTGCCCCGTGGCACAAAGGAATGCATTCGGGGGTCCAGCTTCCGGGGAACGCGATTTCGGGCCGCTTTCCGAGTATTTTCACGAAATCCCGGCTTCGCCGCGGGATGAGAACTGACCTCGCGCAGTCGTATGACCAAATGCGGTCAAGCGCTGGATTACCGTGCTAGACTCAAAAATCGCTGCTTTCGGCTTCGGGTTCGAATTCCGGAAGCACCGGCGGAAAAAGAGCGGATTTATGGATTTATCGCCCTCGCACTCCGCTGTCTCCCATCTGCCGGGCAATTACTGGCTCGTGCAGAACGGCCCCGGAGAGTTGGAACAGTTATTCCGCGCGATCGTGTACCATTCCGCGACGCCCGTTTTGATTACAGACAGCGAGCGTAAATACCGTCTGGCGAGCGTGGGCGCCGGCAAACTGCTGGGCCTTCCTCGCGAAAAGATCATCGGCCGTTCCCTCGATGATTTTGCCGATCCTACGCTTCAGCCTCAACTGCCGCATCTGTGGCAGAACTTCATCGAAACAGGCGAACAGGAAGGTACGCTCCAGCTGAAGCGCACGGATGGAAGCATTCACGCTGTTGTTTACACCGCGCGAACCAATATCCTGCCCGTGCGTCATGTTCTTGCGCTACGCGAGAAGACCGAAGCACAGCAGGATGCCGAAGTTCCCTCATGGCTGCGGGATTACGCGCTCTACCTGCTGGACCCGGATGGCTGCGTTGTCGCCTGGTACGCCGGTGCGAGCCGCATGTATGGCCATTCAGCGGAGAACGCAGCCGGCCGCCATATTTCAATGCTTTATTCCGCCGACGATACGCTTGACATTCGCCTGCGCGAAGAATTACAAAGGGCCGTCACCGCTGGTCACTTCGTCAGCGAGAGTTGGCAGATCAAGAGCGATGGATCCCGCTTCTGGGCCAACTCGGTCACCGCGGCCCTGAGAGACGAAGCCGGCGACTTACAAGGTTTCGCGCGCATCGTTCGGGACTTCACGGATCGCCACGCCAGGGATGAAGAGCTCCGGCGCATTAACGCGCGCATACACCCGGTCACCAGCGAAAAAACCAGCGTAGGCATAGTGTCCGGGGAGTTTGACATCGTCCCGGAAGCAAATGACGCTTTTCTCAGGATGCTGGGCTACAGCCGCGAAGACCTCGTGGGAGGCGACATTCGCTGGGGAGAACTCACTCCGCCCGAGTGCGCCGCGCTCGATGAGGTGGCGCATGAGGAGGGTCTGCGCTTCGGCGTCTGTACCCCGTATGAAAAGGTGCTGCTCGCAAAAGATGGTTCGAGGGTACCGGTTCTCATCACCACGGCCGTCCTTGGAATCTCTCCATTCCGCTGGATCACGTACACCGTCGACCTCCGCGAGAGGGACGTCGTCGAGAAGATCGACGATCAGGGAGACACCCGCACCGAGAACTTCGACGAGATGATCGGTTCGAGCGAAATCCTGAGACGAGTCCAGCAACTCATCGAGGTAGTTGCTCCCACCGACGCGACCGTTCTCATATTAGGTGAAACGGGCACAGGTAAAGAGCTGGTAGCGCGTGCCGTACATCGCCTGAGCCCGCGACGCAAGCTGCCTTTCGTCACCCTGAACTGTGCGGCCATCCCGACAGGTCTTCTCGAAAGCGAATTGTTCGGCTACGAACGCGGCGCTTTCACCGGCGCGCTGCAGCAGAAAATCGGCCGGTTCGAAATGGCGCATAAGGGAACGCTGTTTCTCGATGAGGTTGGCGATATTCCGATAGACCTGCAGCCCAAGCTTCTCAGAGCCCTTCAGGAAAAATGCTTCGAGCGCCTTGGCGGGACGAAGACGATCCCCATCGACGTGCGCCTCGTGGCTGCCACGAACCGCGATCTCACCCAGATGATGGGTGACAAGCTCTTCCGCAGCGATCTCTACTACCGTTTGAAAGTCTTCCCGATTACGACGCCTCCTTTGCGCGATCATCCCGAGGACATTCCTCAGCTGGCCAGGCACTTCACGAGAATCTATTCCACGCGCATGAGCCGCGAAGTCGACAAAATACCTGCCGAGACCATGCGCGCCCTGGTCCGCTGGCAGTGGCCCGGCAATATACGCGAACTCGAAAACTTTATAGAACGTTCCGTCATTCTCTCCACCGGCTCCAGTCTCCGCGCACCGCTGGGTGAACTGGAGTTCGAACTCGCTCCGATCGCCGGTGGTGTCACTCTCGAACAAATCGAGAGGGACCACATCACGAAGATTCTCGGAGAATGCAGCTGGGTCGTAGCCACGGCCGCAACTCGTCTGGGAGTACCCCGAACCACACTGAACGCCATGATGCGCAAGCTGGGCATCTCTCGCCGCGACCATTAACAACTGTCGAGCTGCGTTAGCTCATCGCGTCAGCGGCAAACAGCAGCGCCGAATCTTCCGGCCAGCAACGTGCCTTGTTGTGGCGCATGAAAACAAAATTATTGGCAGTGATCCTGTTGGGCGCCGGGTTGGCATGCGCCCAGATTTCCATCGGAATACGTATTGGTCCACCGCCGCAGCCGCGCGTCCTGAGAGTTCAGCCGAAAAGCCCTGGCGCAGGCTACGTGTGGGTGGCCGGCTACTGGTATCCAGTGGGCTCGCGCTATACCTGGCACGCTGGTTACTGGACACGTCCACCTTACGAAGGCGCGCATTGGGTGGCGCCTCACCACGATGGCCAGCAGTACTTCGCAGGCACATGGGATGGAGATCGTGGTCAGGTTGCTCACGACCATACCTGGGACAAAGACAACACCCACAGCCGGGACTTCAACCGCGGCGGCGACCAGAACCACCGATGACTTCGTTCACGACCCGGCCCGCGTCGGCTTTCGGCCGAGTGACCGCATATGGTCACTCTCGCCGGGGCGGCGCCGATCGTGACGCAGAGCAGCGACCCTTAGCGTTTGTCTGAGAGTCTCCGCATCCATCTGCGGAGTCCAGCACTCCTCTCGGGAGATGGGCCACTGGGCGGGTGTTCCCGCTCGCAACTTTGACCGGCGGTCGCTCTTGCGCCTGCCTGGTCTCCCCGCATTCGAAAGGTTTATTCGATGAATCACTTCGCCACAACTTTGTCCCTGACGGCTTGCTGTTTTTGCCTGACAATCGCAAGCGCCACCGCGCAGCAGTCCCCCGTAAATCTGCGTTCTACATCGGGCTTCGCTGCCCTCGCTGGCACAACTGTGACCGTAACGGGGGGCGGGACGCTGACTGGAGATATCGGAATTTTTCCGGGTACCTCCTATATCCCGGGTACGCCCCCCGTAAAGGTGAACGGCACGATCTATGCAGGAGGTCCTGTTGCTTCTCAGGCGCAGGCGGATTTAACTACCGCCTACAACGACGCTGCGGGACGCACGGTCGCGCCAGTCACCGTTGCAGGAAATATCGGTGGTCAGACGCTCGCGCCGGGTCTCTATAAAAGCACTTCTTCACTCGCAATTTCCTCCGGCGACCTGACTCTTGACGCACAGGGCAACGCGAACGCCGTCTGGATTTTCCAGATTGCCTCGACGCTGACTACCACCTCGGGTCGTAAGGTAATTCTGGCGGGCGGCGCCAGTGCCGCTAATATCTTCTGGCAAGTCGGCACTTCGGCGACAATAGGCACGACCTCGGTATTCGACGGAAATGTTCTGGCGGGCGTCTCCATTTCGATGCTCACAGGCTCCACCCTTTCAGGCAGGGCTCTCGCAATCAGCGGCGCCGTCACAATCGACACAGGCGGTGGCAGCAGCGCATCGATTCCGCCGGCGTCTTCGGGCCCCCCGGTGATCACTACGTCCGGGACCGTCAATGACGCGAGTTACACGATGCCGGTCACGCCCGGGAGCATCGCCGCCGTATTCGGAACGAATCTCAGCAGCGGGAGTTTTTCAGCCACGTCGGGCAATGTCCCGACATCCCTCGGACAAAGCAGTTTTTCCATCGGAGGAGTGGCCGCGCCCATGTATTTCGTAATGCAAACGCAGGGCGTCGTCCAGATTCCGTGGGAACTTACAGGGCAGACGCAGACCGCCATCATCGCCAGTGTTAACGGCGCCCAGAGCAATACGCAGACAGTTTCGCTGGCTCCGTACTCGCCCGGCATTTTTTCGGTGGACGCCTCCGGAAGCGGGCAGGGAGCAATCCTGATCGCACCGACGGCGCAACTCGCTGCCCCCGGCTCACCTGTTCTCCGCAACGCCTACGTCTCCATCTTCTGCTCCGGACTCGGACCCGTCACTAACCAGCCCGCAACCGGCGCTGCTGCCGGCTCAAGCCCCCTCTCGTACACGCAGTCGCTGCCCACTGTCACCATCGGAGGTATGGGCGCAGTGGTAACTTACTCCGGTCTGGCGCCCGGTTTCGCGGGCCTTTATCAAGTGAACGCGATAGTGCCCGCTTCAGCGGCTGCCGGTAACACGGTACCCGTAGTAATTGCAATTGGGAACGTGACATCCAATAGTGTCACGATCGCCGTGCAGTAATCACGCTGGTCCTGCCTGGAACTGGCTTCGGTCACCGGAGCCGCTCCGTGACGTCCGCGCGCGGCCGATTGATCGTATATGGTCACAGCAACGCGGCCGTCCCGGCTCCCCGGCGCGCTCCACTGAGTGCTCACAGGGCCGATTTCATTGCACTACCGCGCTATGAGCTCAAAAGGAACTGCCCGTGCATTGTAGTCGATGTCAACAAAGGAGCTTGTACACATGCTTTGGACCATAGCCGTGATTCTGTTCGTACTCTGGGCGCTGGGTTTGGCGTCGGCTTACACACTTTCCGGCTACATTCACATCCTGCTCTTACTCGCCGTCGCGGTTGTCCTGATACGCATCATTCAGAGCCGCCGCGTTTCGCTCTGAGGCAGCCCGTCGTTTTGGCTGCCTCAAACCATCTACTGAACTCAACAAATTGAAATGAGAAAACTTTGACTAAACGAATACTGATCGGAATTACCCTTCTTACAACCGGCGCTCTCTTCGGAGCGGAGACATCGGCGGAGCGCCTGACTGCGTCGGCCGATGTCATGACCGAGATCATGGGGACGCCAGACAAGAGCTCCGCATGAACTTCTCGAGAACTCGCAATGCATCGTAATCGTTCCCGGCTTGAAGAAGGGGGCTTTTATTTTCGGCGGCAAATACGGCAGAGGCTACCTTCTGTGTCGCAACAAGTCCGGCGACGGCTGGTCGGCGCCGGCGGGCGTGACCGTCGAGGGCGGCAGCTTTGGCTTCCAGATCGGTGGGGAAGAGACCGATGCCGTCATGCTTGTGATGAGCAAGCGTAGCGCTGAAAAGCTGATGGAAAGCAAGTTCACACTGGGCGGCGATGCCTCCGTCGCCGCAGGACCTGTAGGCCGGACCTCTTCCGCGGATACCGACCTCCAGTTACACGCCGAGATTCTTACTTACTCGCGGGCTCGCGGCGTATTCGCCGGCGTATCCCTCAGTGGCGCCACCCTTCGGCCTGACAAGGAATCCAATCGTGAGCTTTACCGTCGTAACCGCACCAATCAGCAGATTGTGATGGGCGGAATTGCGGCGCCGCCGGCAGCATCAGCGCTGCGCGCTGATCTGAGCAGATATTCGTCGCACAAGGAAAAATAATCCAGGCCCTCAGCACGAGGCCATCTCGGATGAGAACCGCCACCGGAGGAGATGGCCTCGGCGGAAATTTCGAAAGAAGTATAGTGCCGATTTATTAGCTTTACCGCCTTTCGTCCCGACATGGTTCTGACACGGCACCAGCTGTGTTGGCCATTGACATAGAGCTTGCCGTCCGCCTTTCTGCCCAAATCCGTGCTGCGTCCGAATCCATAGAAATGGTATTCGAGTGCGCTGGCGCGGGTTTGTTGTACACTGAACCATATGGTTCAGTATCACCAGAGCGGCTTCGATGCCTCGTTCGGCGCGCTATCGGATGCCACCCGGCGCGGCGTTCTGGAGCAGCTCGGCCGTACCGACGCTTCCATCACATCCCTCGCCGAGAAGTTCCACATGACCCTCACAGGCATGAAGAAGCATGTCGGCGTCCTCGAGCAGGCGGGGCTCGTCACCACCGAGAAGGTCGGGCGCGTGCGGACCTGCAGGCTCGGCCTGCGCGGGTTACAGGAAGAGGCGGCGTGGATCGAGAAGTACCGCCAGCTCTGGAGCGCGCGCTTCGACGAGCTGGACAACGTTGTCGAGGAATTGAAACGGAAGGAGAAAAGCGATGGACGAAAGAAGAGAAAGTGAGGCCGCCCCCGCGAAGAACCGCACGGCGGTGGAACGGAAGTCCGGGCGCGAACTCGTCGTCACGCGAACCGTCAACGGTCCCGCGCGCCTCGTGTTCGAGGCGTGGACCAGGGCTGAACTGTTCAGGAAGTGGTGGGTACCGAAGTCGTTCGGTCTGACGCTGCTTTCCTGCGAGATGGATGTTCGGGTTGGAGGCAAGTATAGTCTGGTGTTCAGTCACCAGGATTCGACCATGGAGTTCTTCGGCACGTACCTCGAAGTTACCCCGTACTCGCGCCTCGTCTGGACGAACGAGGAAGGGGACAACGGCCAGACCGTCACCACCGTGACCTTCGATGAAATCGCCGGCCGGACGTTGCTGGTGGTACATGATCTCTATCCCTCGAAGGAAGCGCTCGACGACGCGGTCGCCTCCGGATCGACCGGCGGGTTGCCTGACCAGCTTGACCAGCTTGACGAGCTTCTCCTGAGCCTGGAATCGGACCCGGCGACAAAATGACGCAGTCGACCGGTCGATCGAAACTGCTGGTCAGCATGACCGGCAAAGCGAGCGACGCGAAGACCGCTGAAGGCGACGAGCCCGTGTTCGCGTACATCGCCAGTTTGCCGCAGCCGCAGCGGGGCATCGCCGAGCGCATCGATGCCCTGGCGGCCAGGAGTTTGCCGGACCTCCGGCGAGCGGTGAAGTGGGGCATGGCGTACTACGGGGTCGAGGGCGGCTGGTGCTTCACTTCCGGCGCCTTCGTGGGCCATGTGAAGCTGATGTTCATCCGCGGCACTGAGATGAAGCCGGAACCAACGGTGACGCCGATCGGGATGGGCAAATCCACCCGCGGAGTGGAGTTGGCGTCGGATGACGATTTCGACGAACGCCAACTGGCGTCGTGGATGAAGCAGGCGGCCACGATGCCCTTCGCCGGGGGAAAGAAGCGATGACTACGCCCGTCGCAGCAAACGCCGCCAGGGAGCAGAACCCTCAGGCATAATGAAGATGGCGGTTGCCATTGCAGATCACGGTCCAGCTACCTGAAGACATCGCGCGCCACTTAGGCGCCAGTCACCCCGATCTGTCCCAGACGGCGCTCGAAGGAATAGCTCTTGAAGGGGCGCGTTCAGGCGAACTTACCACAGCGCAGGTGCGGCGCCTGCTTGGATTCAGCACGCGCATTGAGGTGGATGGTTTTCTGAAGGCACACGGGGTTTTCCTGCCGGTCAGCGCCGCGGATGTGGAACGCGACGCCGAAACGAGCCGGCAGTTCCGCGAACGATGGTCGTTGTAGCGGACACCTCGCCGCTGAATTATCTGGTTCTTATCGGCGAAATCGGGATTTTGCCGAAGCTTTATACGCGGATTGTAATCCCGGAGGCCGTGTTGAACGAACTCCGGCATTCGGCTTCTCCGGCGCCGGTCACGGGATTTGCGGAGTGTCTGCCCGAATGGCTGGAAGTCGTGACAGTGGGCGCGGCAGATCAAAATTCCGTTTTCCTGGCTAATCTTGATCCTGGCGAAATCGCGGCGATTGCACTGGCCGAGGCTCACGTAGACACTCTGTTGTTAATGGATGAAACTGCGGGGAGAGCCGAAGCCGCACGGCGAGGAATCCGCAGCACGGGCACGCTTGGCATTTTGCGTGATGCGGCGACCGCTGGACTGCTGGATCTGCCGACGGCATTTCAAAAGCTGCAAACCACGACTTTCCGGCTGCCACAGCCATTGTTGATCGCCCTCCTGGAACAGGACGCAAGGCGAAAACAGGATCTCTAAGGCCGGGCCATTATGAAGCACCGGATTAAGTAGGATCAGATCATGCAGATCAAAGATCGCGTATTCATAGTCACGGGGGCTTCGTCGGGGATCGGGTTATCGACGGCCATTGCGTTGTCCGAGCGCGGCGCGAAAGTCGCACTGGCGGCCCGAAGCACCGATGCGCTGCAGGAACTGGCGCGGAAGCTTCCCGGCAGCCTGCCGGTCACAGTCGACATGACGAAGTTCGATCAGGTGCGGGAAGCCGTCCGCGCTGTTCACCGGCATTACGGACGCATTGACGGGCTCGTCAACAACGCGGGGCGCAGCTATGCGGCCGCGGTGGAGGAGATCGAGCCCGAGATTTTCGACGAGATTTTCCATCTCAATGTGCTGGGGCCGATTGTCGCGATGCAGGCCGTGATTCCGTCGATGCGGGCGCAGGGCGGCGGAAGCATTGTGAACATTAATTCGGGGACCGCGTTCATGACGGTTCCGCAATACAGCGTTTATTCGGCATCCAAGCGCGCGCTGCTCGGGTTCAGTCTCACGGCGCGGGCGGAGCTGGAGAAAGATGCTATTGTCGTCAGCGAAATTTATCCGTTTATCACAGCGACGAACTTTGGGCAGAACAGGATGTGGAATCCGGCGGGCGGCGGACCGTCCGCCAATTACGCCGAGGGCGATAAGCCGGAGTTTGTTGCAGGTCTGGTTGTGCAGGCCGTCGAGGAAGGAGAGGGGCAGTATTTCGCGAATGATCGTCTGCGCAAGATGGCCGGGGCGGGTTAGGCGGATGAGGTCTTGGAAATTGTGCCTGAGTGCGCTGGTCCGGGTTTCATACGGGCCGGTCCATGCAGTGGTTGCATTCGCGAAATGTAATGTCTGACCGCTCGTGTCGCGCAAAGGCTTCCAATGCGGCTCGATTCGTCGAACAGATCTTCTGTGAGCCCGATGTCAGCTTGGGCTCGAAGCCGGAGGCGAGGTTGCTGTTACGAAAGTGCGGACAAAGCTTCCCGTCACGAGTTGCTGCATGAAGAAGTGACCCTGCTGAGTTCCAAATGAAGCCGCCGGGACTGTCCATGCACCACGTTATGAATCCTTGATCGTCTTCACTGAATCGATACATGCCTTTGGGCGTTGCTGTGTTGTCCACGCGGGAGCCTCCTTGTCACTTAGCGAACGGAATGGCTTCATTCTTTCATTAAACAGCTGGCGTCGGAATACAATGAACTTCGAAAGAGCTATGAAGTCCCGGTTTGTCGCGTGACGCCGCAGAATATCTTCTGTCGCTGAGATTCGAGGACAGCGATATCTCGCGAATGGACGAATGGAGCGAGCTTGCGCGGCAGGGCTCGCTCTCAGTCGAGGATACAGCCGGGCTGGACAGCTATATTCATGCCGGCCATCTGCTGGCGTTGACGCAGTCCAAAGCCAGACTGTCGCCACGAGCTTTAGAGTCGTAGCGGCCCTCGCCGTCCTTCAAAGCTGCGCCTGCTGTTGACGCCGGTAATGGTATTTGAGTGCGCTGGCTCGGGTTTTTTACCCTATTTTCGTTCAGCGGGCGCTCAGATATTTGAGAATATGCCGGGCAAGGTTCTCATTACCTCAGAATGCCGTGGAACGGGCTGCGCCGCTCCGGTTTTCGGATTACGGTACCAGTCGTGCCTGCCGCCACGGCGGAGCAGCACGCAGCCTGCCTGCTCAAGATGACGGACCAGGTCGGTCCGCTTCATCCGACCGAGAGTTCCGCTACTTCCCGGATCCCCGGAATCTGTCCGCCAGTCAAATCGCGATACAGATCCCGGAGATTCTCCTGCAGATCACTGAGCGGCGTACCCTGTGTCATGTAGTCCGGGAACTCCTCGAAATATCCGAGCCAGTGGTCGCCGTCCTGCCACCTCACATAACGCGCCGAACTCATGATTCTATGTTACAGCGGAAACGGACTAGAGCCGGCTGTTGCCGGCTCCGCCCTGTTTGACGATCGTTGCGAGGGCTTTCAGCCGGTCCGCATCCGCCGGCGTTTTCGCCGCGGCTGCGTCCTTATCCAGCCCGCCCGCCATCGATTTCAGCTGCGACAGTTCCTTCTTGTCCGAAGGAGTCGCTTCCACCTTCGCGATCGCCGCATTCAGCGCCGCGACCTTCTCCGGCGCGATCGATGTCCCGCGCGCCAGCTGATCGAGATACGCCTTGGCCACGATGAAGTTCGCCGGCCAGGTCACCTTCGGCTGGTTCTGCACGTTCAGCTCGTCGAAGTGCACCTGGTTAGAAGCATCGATTTCGTTCTGCGTCAGGAACTTGTTCGGGATCAGCTTGAACACGTCCACGCCGCGCGCGATTTCGGAGCTGTAGATGTAGCCGTTATACCAGTAGGTCGACCACATGCCACCCATCGCGCGCTTGGTCGGATCCACGGGTCCGCGATCGAAATAACCGACTTCGAAAGGATGCGAGGCATCGGTGAAATCGACGATCGAAATGCCGCCCTGATACCAGGACTGCACCAGGATGTCGCGTCCCGGAATCGGCACCAGCGAGCCGTTGTGCGCCACGCAGTTTTCGAATTCCGTCTGCGGCGCCGGCATCTTGTAATACGACTGCAGAGTCAGCTTGCGGCCTTTGAGCTGGAAGATCGCATCCGCACCCCAGTACATCGGGTCGGTGGAACGGCAACGGGGCTGTCCGCCGCCGCCCCATTCGTCCGTGAACAGGACCTTCGTTCCGGCGTTGTTGAAGTTCGCCGAATGCCAGAAGGCATAGTTGGGGTCGTTGACTGCGTCGATGCGAACCGGGTTGGTGACGTTGTGGATGTCGAGCAGAATTCCGTTACCGGAACATGCGCCGGCCGCGAGACCCAGCGCCGAGTAGACCGTGATGTCGTGGCACTTGTCCGTGCTCGAAGTGGTCTGCGTCCCTTCGCCGTGTTTGCCGCCATTCCAGAGTCCGTTGAGAGCTCCGGATTTGGCGTCCGCGAAAATGCGCGGCTGGGCTACGATCTTCGCCTGCTCCGGATGGGCCAAAGGCACCTTGATAATGTCGATGCGAAAGAGCGCCGTGTTGGGATCTTTGTCCGGAGCATCGCCCGAACAACCGGCGAGTTCTTCCGCCTGGCGAACGGCACCCGTGCCGGAGATGTAGATGTAAACGTTTTCCTTGTCCTTAGGATCGATCACCAGCGTATGGGTGTGCGAACCGCGGCAGCTCTGCACGGCGGCGACCTGCTTCGGGCTCGACATGTTGCTGACATCGAAGATGCGCACGCCGCGGAAGCGGTCCGCACTCGGCGGCGGTGGCGGGCGGCGCGGTCGTCCGGCCGGCTCGCCGGGAGCGGTGGGCAACGGCGGCAGCATCGGAGGCTCGACGTAACCGGCCGGTACGGGGATTCCCTGCGTACCGCAATCGGTGCGTCCGTTGGTGGCCTCAGCTGACATGAACATCAGATGGCCATAGACGGAGACGTCGCCCTGGCCGCCGGGGCACACCAGCGACATGCGCAGTTTTACTTTGCCCGGGTTGTCGATGTCATAGGTATTGATGCCGTTGTAGTTTCCGACAAACAGATGATTGCCGCTGAAGGCCATATCCGAGTTGGTGGAACCGTACTGTCCGGGAGGGCCCTGCGGCGCGCGCTCCGGATTGTCGGCTGACGGAGGAAGAGGAGGAGGCGATGGCGGAACAACGACAGAATCGTTCGGGGCGAAACCCGTGGGTTTCGGCAAAGACGCCAGGCGCTGCATGCCGGAAGCCGCTTCAGCGGCATCGTACAGTCCGCCTTTGAGTCCGATGCGCGGATCGTCGGCGCCTGCGCGCGGATTGTAATAAACCGTGGCGGCCGGCGGATTCGGCGGAACTTCAGGGGCGCGGTTCTGGGCCAGGCCGAGTGCCGGGACGAAAACCGCGGTCGCTAGCGAGACTCTTATAATTCGTGGCGAGATCATTGTTTCTCCTTGAGAAGCATGCCCTGCATGACGTTAATTTCCGCGCGCTGGGTGTTGTCCACATCGGTCGCGAAATCAAACAGCACGGCATCCTGGCCGGCGCCTGGCGTATCGAAGAGATCCTGCACCATCACCAGGGCTCCAGTGTGGTGCTGAATCATGCCAGTTAAAAACAAATAATCGAGAGCGGGTCCCCTCGCCTGCCGGAGGGCCTGCATTTGTTCGGGGGTCAGCATGCCGGGCATGGTCATGGGCTGCATGGAGCTGTGATCCATCCCCTTCATGTTTTTCATGTCCATGTTTTTCATGTCCATCCCCGCCATATTGTGCGACATCGGCACGGTGTCGGGCTGGCCGCGCTGCGCCAGCCACTGCTTCATGTACTCCATTTCATCGCTCTGCGAAATCTTCATCCGCTTACCCAGTTCCTGCAGCGCCGGACTGGCGCCCTGCTGACTCAGGAGCGCCGTCATTTCGACGGCCTGAGAATGATGCATGATCATGCCCTGCATAAACGCGATGTCGGCGGCGGACGGGGGGTGCAGCGGAACGCGGGCCTGTTCGGAAGTGAGAACTTTACTGCTCTTGCCCGGCGCGCCTGGCTGAACGATCGGCGCCGGTACACCGGGCGGGAGATCGCTGGAAGGTTTTGGCTGCTGGCCGGAGGCCGCGGCAACCGTCAGAATAAACAGAATGGCCCGGAGGGGCCGGACGTAAAACCGCATGAGTAACTATACAATCCCGGGTTTGACGAGGTCAATTATAGCGCTCGTGCGTCATTCGGGCTGGAACGATGAGAGCAACTGCTCGTACTTCGGCAGTTCCGCGGTCACCGTTTTTTGCGGCCCGATGAAGCGGATGAAAAGATTGCCGCCTTTGCCTTCCGCCACGGTCGCAATCATGCGGTAACCTGGCTGCGGGCCTTGTCCTTCTTCTACCTGGCCGCCGGTGGCCGTGTAAGTTCCGGAGAGATCGATGGTCGTCATCGGAACGCCGTGAATCGTGCGGCGTGTGATTTTGGCTTCGGCCGGCTTGCCGTTCTGCGAGAACTGGCCTTTCCAGCGATCGAGATTCGCCTGTACGCCGCCGCCTTGTCCGGGACCGAAGAAATAGACGATGCACTCGGCATCCTGAACTTTCCAGGTCACGACGCGGAATGTGGCGGCGCTCTGCGATACCCAACCCGTGGGCGCGGTCCACTTCAGACCCGCGGCGGATTCGGCGAAGGCCGCGCCGATCAGAAGGACGGCCGCGCACAGGGCCGCACACAATGGGGAGACGATTCTTCGCATGGCCTTATTTTCGCCTACCGGAGTCACTGGCTTAGGGTGAAGTTGACGTCGATTTCCGTGGCTACTTCCACCGGCTCGGCGCTTAGCAAAGTCGGCTGATAGCGCCACTGCCTGACGGCTTCGAGGGCGGTTGCCACGAGCAACGGCGGACCGCTGACGAGCTGCAGATTTTTGATTGTTCCGTCGCGGGCAATGACCGCCTGCAGCTTCACGATTCCCTGAACCCGGGCGGCTTTCGCGAGAGCGGGATAGGCCGGCTTCGGCGCGAAGATCAACCTGGCCGCCTGAGCGCCTCCGCTGATGCGAACGGGTGGGGACGGCGGCGCGGGTGCTTTTTGAATCTGTGCCGGCGCAGGCTTCGGCGGCTCAATGACTGTTCCCGCCGTCAGCGCAGCGAGGTTACCCGCGGGGGCCGATCCGATTACCGGACCGACTTCCGGCGCGGCGATTTCGGGCGTCATATCGATGCGCGCGGGCACGGTCCGCGGCGCGACGAAGATGGCTGTAGCGCTTCGCCGTCTTATTTGCGGCGCGCGTGTTTCGGCCTGCGGCCGCGGTGGTTGCGGAGGAACCTGAAGCGGCATCCAGATGGTGGTTCTTTCTGGCGCATGCAGAGCCGCGATGTGCAGCAGGGGCAAAATCAGAATGACGATGACGAACAGGATCTGAGCGCCCAGTGAAATGGCGACGGTCCACGGTTTGCGCGTCTGAGCAGGACCGGTGACGAATGTTTGATCGAACATGATGTCTCCCGGGTGAGATAGACACCGCGCCCATGAGGGAAGTTCCGGGCTGATTGGCGGACTTATTTCGCGGGTTACTTAGATGCAGACGTAATGTGAACCGGCGTGCCCGAAACGAGCGAATCGGGCGGATTCACAATAAGCTGATCGGCGGCCTTCAGGCCAGCCACAATTTCCAGAGTGTCGCCGAAGTCGCGGCCCACCTGCACGGGAACCAGTTCGGCCCGGTTGTCGCGCACCACGGCGGCGCGCAGGCCTTCGGAGCGGAAGAGCAGCGTGTTCACCGGCACGGTGAGCGCCGAGGCGGCTTCACCGCCCTTTTTCAGATGGACGGAAACGTAGGCGCCGGGGAGCAGTTCGCCGTTTGAGTTGTCCACATCCACTTCGACCAGAAGGGTGCGCGAAGAGGGGTCGATGGAACTGGAATTTCTCACGATGATTCCCCTAAACGTTCGGCCGGGAAATTCGTTCAGCGTGAGAGTGGCGACGCCGCCGTTGAGCGCGGCCTGATCGTACTCTTCGGGAACATTGATGAAGACGCGCAGCTTGTTGATGGCCGAGATGTGGAACAACTCTTTACCCGCCGAAGAACCCGCGCCGGCATTGATGAGCGCGCCGATGTCGGTGCTGCGTGCGGTGATGACGCCGTCGAAGGGCGCAACCACTTTCTCGAACGATTGAAGATTTTCCAGCCGCTTCACATTGGCGGCGGCGGAATCGGCAATTGTCTTCTTGGCCTTCATGTCGGCGACGATGTTGTCGGTATCCTGCCGCGCGACGGCGCCTTTCTTTTCGAGGGCCACCCACCGGTCTGCTGTGGTTTGGGCGAGCTGCAGATTGGTTTTCGCGGTTTCAAGGTCGGACTTCGCCTGGGAAAGCTGCTGATCGATTTCCGGGGTTTCGATTTCCGCCAGGACATCGCCGGCATGCACCCGCGTGCCGATGTCGGCGAACCACTTCGTCAGATAGCCGCTGGTGCGCGCGTAAATAGGCGCGTCGATAAGCGGCAGGGTATTGCCGGGAAGCACCAGTTCCTGGCCGCCGCCGGCCTCCTTCGGGCTGACGACGGAAACGGAGAGAACGGATTCGGTATGGGTTTCTTTCACCAGCGCGGTTTCGGCGGAAACGCGGCCCTCGATCCCTTTATAGACAAACCAGCCGATCGCGGCGGCGGCGATCAGCAACAGCACATAAAAGCCCGCACCCAGGCTCTGGCGTTTGGGCTGCGCGGGGCCGGAGTTCGCGGCTCGGTTCGGCGGGGTTTCTTCTACTGTCATAAAAGCGATGTCATAAAGTACGCGTGCGCCCGGTCATCGAATCGGAACCGCGCCGCTGGGCATTCGGCTCACTTCCAGAATACCGTCGCCGGTTGTGCACCAGGCTGAAAACCGAAGGGACAAAAAGCAAAGTAGCCAGCGTCGCGAGGAGTAAGCCGCCGATCACGGCGCGGCCCAGAGGCGCGTTCTGCTCGCCGCCTTCGCCCAGCCCCATCGCCATGGGAACCATCCCGATGATCATGGCGATGGCCGTCATCAGCACCGGGCGGAAGCGCGTGAATCCCGCTTCGATGGCCGCCTGCAGCGCGTCGCCGTGATGATCCAGACGTTCGCGCGCAAAAGAGACCACGAGAATGCTGTTGGCGGTGGCGACTCCCATGCACATGATGGATCCCATCAAAGCCGGCACGCTGAGATGCGTCTGCGTCAGAAACAGGAACAGGATAATTCCGCTGAGCGCCGCGGGCAATGCGCTGATGATGATGAACGGGTCCAGCCACGACTGGAAGTTAACAACGATCAGCAGATAAACCAGTACGATGGCCACCGCGAGTCCGGCGATCAGTCCGGCATAGGACGTTTTCATGGTATCGATCTGGCCCCGGACGACAACGGTGGATCCGCGCGGCAACAGCTTTTGGCTTTCATTCACGATGCGGGTGATATCGTTGCCGGCCGCGCCGAGATCGCGGCCTTCGACCGAGCCGAAGATATCGATCACGCGCTGGATATTGTAGTGATTGATAACGGCCGGGAGCGTACCACGGGAGATGGTGCTGACGTCTCCCAGAATCTCCTGGCGCGACGGATTGCCCCCGCTGGCCGGAACGGTGATGGGCACGTTCTGCAGATCCTGCAATGAATCGATCCGATACTGTGGCGACTGGGTGACGACGCTGTAGTTGACGCCGTTCTTCGGGTCGAGAAAGAACGTAGGCGTGGTCTGGAAACTGCCGCTGAGCGAAACCAGCAGATCGGAAGCGATCTCGCGCTGCGTGAAGCCGGCTTCGATGCCCTTGGTGCGGTCAGCCGTGATATGCAGAAGCGGCTGATCGAAAGGCTGCTGGACGCGCAGATCGACCATGCCGGGCACCTGGCGCAGGCGGGTGAGAAGCTGATCGGCGAACTTGCGGTTTCCTTCCGAATCGGCGCCTACCGTCTGTATGTCGACCGGGGCGGGCAGACCGAAGTTCAGAATCTGGGTGACCATGTCGGCCGGCAGAAAGTAGAAAGTGGTGCCGGGAAATTCGTCAGTCAGTTTCCGGCGGAGGACATCGACCCACTTTGCGGTGGGGCTGTGGTTTTCTTTGAGGGAGATCAGGATGTCGCCGTCAGCCGAACCGATGACGCCGCTGTTGCTGTAGGTGGTGTTGATGCTGCTGTAGGGCAGCCCCAGATTGTCGACAATGCTGCCGAGTTGGGAAGCGGGTATTTCGCGCCGGATGGACTGATCGATCAGATCGCACAAGCGGGCGGTTTCTTCAATGCGGGTTCCCGTCTTGGTGCGGAAATGCAGACGCATCTGGCCGTTGTCACTGGTGGGAAAGAAGTCCTGCCCGAGCCAGGGGAAGAGGAAGAATCCGCACACGCAAACGGCGAGAAAGAGCGGCACGAAAACCCAGCGCCGGTATACGAAGGTGGTGAGCAGGAGCTGATAGCTGAGGCGCAGGCGTTCGAAGCCGCGCTCAAAGCCGCGCTGAAATATCTTGAACGGATTGCGCGTGCGCACACTGGCATGCTCGCGAACGCGCAGCAGGTACATCGAAAGCGTGGGGACCAGCGTCCGGGACAGAACGTATGACGCGAGCATGGCAAAAACCACGGCTTCGGCGAGCGGCACGAACAAGTATTTCGCCACGCCGCTAAGGAAGAACATTGGCAGAAATACGATACAGATGCAGAGGGTGGAGACAAGGGCAGGTACAGCGATCTGCGCGGCGCCTTCGAGGATGGCGGTGTGCAGATCGTGCCCTTCTTCGAGATAGCGTTCGATGTTTTCGATGGTGACGGTGGCATCGTCGACCAGGATGCCGACGGCCAGCGCGAGGCCTCCCAGCGTCATGATGTTGATGGTCTGATGGATGGCGCTGAGCAGGCAGATCGACACCAGAATCGACAGCGGGATGGAGACGGCGATGATCACGGTGCTCCGCCAGCTGCCCAGGAAGATCAGGATCATGATCGCCGTGAGGGAGGCGGCGATTATGGCTTCGCGGACCACGCCGCTGATGGCCGCGCGCACGAATATCGACTGATCGGCAAGCGGCTGAATCTTGAGCGCCGGGGGCAGGGTTGCTTTGAGTTTCGGCAGCAAATCGTTAATGCCCTTCACGACATCGAGCGTGGAGGCGTCGCCGCCCTTCATGACCGAAAGCAGAGTGCCGCGTTCGCCGTCCAGACGAACGATGTTGGTCTGAGGCGAAAAGCTGTCCGAGACATTGGCGACATCGCGAATGTAGATCGGCGAGGAACCCGCCATTTTGATGGGCAAGTCGTTGAGTTCAGCCACGGCGCGTGGGGCCGCATTCATATCGACGGTGTACTCGAACTGGCCGATCTTCGCGGTGCCGGAGGGCAGGATGATGTTCTGACTGCCGATTGCCGAAACCACGTCGGCCGGCGAGACTCCCTTCGCCTGCAGAAGAGCGGTATTTAGGGCCACCACAATCTGGCGCTGCTTGCCGCCGTAGGGATAGGGCAGAATCACGCCCGGAACGGTGACAAGCTGGGTGCGCACAAAATTCAGGCCGAGGTCATTGAGCTCCGCTTCAGAAAGCGTGGGACTCGAGAGCGCAAGCTGAATGATGGGGACGCTGGAAGCGTTATAAGTCAGGATGTAGGGCGGCAGCGTGCCCTGGGGCATCTGGCCGACCGAAGCCTGGGAGGCTGCCGTAATCTGCGCGATGGCCGTGTCGATGCTGGCGTTGGGCTGGAGGAAAACCTTGATGATGGCGCGGCCGTTGAGAGTGAGGGACTCGGTGTGCTCGATGTTGGTGACGGCGCTGGTGAGGTTGCGCTCGACGTTGGAAGTCATCCGCCCTTCCATTTCCTGCGCGTTGAGTCCGTTGTAATTCCACAGGGCCGCAATTACCGGAATGTCGATGCTGGGGAAGATATCCGTGGGGGTGCGCAGGATCACCAGCGGACTGATCAGCAGGATCAGCAGCGCCAGGACGATGAATGTATAGGGACGGGAAAGAGCTACTCGGACGATCCACATCTTTTAATTAGTTTTCGACAATGGGGCTTCGATCGCGCGACAAAATCGGGGTCGCCTGAGTGAGAAGACGAAAAAACTTCCTCTTAATTACTATAGAACCGGGCTCATCGCACTCTTTAAGATTCGAACCGGCCCCGGAAGATTCGCAACCCGTCTATTAAGGTGCGGAACCGTACACCGGAAGGCGACTATCGCAAGGTACGCCGGAAGGTGCTGGCATCCGAATCGGAAAGACCGGAATGGGCGGGGATGTCGGCGCGAGTCTTTAGCTGGCGGCGGTAGCGCTGGAAATATTCGATAATGTCGCCGCCATAGCCAAAGGCGTACATGATGTCGGCAAAATTCCGGGTGTGCTGCAGACCCAGCGCATGACCGGATTCGTGCAGGCAGGTGAGGTACACGACGGCATCGCGGAAAAGCTTGTCGCCGCGGCCGGCGCTGGCAATGTCAGGTCCCAGTCCGTTCAGGTTGGGGAGCACGTAAATGTTCGCGCCGCGTCTGCCGTCCACTATGGCTGGCTGCGTTTCGCCATACAGGCTGTCGGCTCCGCTGGCCCAGTGAATGCGGATGCGCGCATGTTCTTCCGCGGGACTTTTTTTCAGTGTGATGGCGTGATTCGATTCGCGCTCCCAGACTTCAAGGGCCCAGCGCGCCAGAGTCGTGTCATCGGGTTCGCAGGAGGTGGATTTGGCGAGGGCGGGAAGGCATGGATCGACCCACCAGGTGTATTCCTCGGCGGCCTGAAGACTGGTCAGACCGGCCACAAAAATAAAAAGAAGCGTGCAGCGCACGGGTCTATTTTATGACTGAATTGCGACGCGGTGAAAATTGAGATGGCTTGGGGGCCTTACTGTCACCCCCAAGCTCCACTCGTTCTGCGTGACGCTGGCTCGTTTTGAGCAATTGGGACGCCATTGTCCCGCCGCTTCATGTACCGAATTGAAGCGAATATCCGCACAATGCGAAGGAATGGTATCCGATGGATCAGCTAGTCATATTTTTCGTACACAATCCGTTTGCGGTCGAGGCCGATCTCCTTCAAATTCGCACGAAGCTCATCCACCATCTCGCGCAATCCGCAAATGTAGATATCGACGTCGCGCCGTTCGCCCAGCGCGCGCAGCACGTGGGACTGAACCCGTCCGGTCAGACCGGTCCAGCCGGCGGCCGGGCGGGTAAGCGTGGGCCGATAGTCAATCGGCATGGTGCGCAGTTCTTCGTCGTAGAGAAGTCCTTCGCGATGCCGTACGCCGAAAATGAGCGTAACAGGGCGATTCAGACCCGCCATCAGCATGGACCGGAAGGGCGCAATCCCGGTGCCGGTGGCGACGAAGATGGAATCGGAAACGTCGCGCTTCATGATAAAAGCGCCGTAGGGCCCTTTGAAGTCGATCTCGTCGCCGGGTTGCATGGCGAAGAGAAAGGGCGAGAAATGGCCCTCCTGCACCAGATTGGCGCAGAGCGCGAAGCTGTTCGAATCGGGTGGCGAGGCGATCGAATAGGCGCGGGTAACTCCCTCGCGCGTCAGAGAGAGAAACTGGCCAGGCACAAACGCGGCTTTCCATTCGGGAGATTCAAATTCGAAGTGCCGTGTGTTGGGCGCGATCTCGCGGGATCGGATGAGGCGGGCTTTCACAACATGGCCTCCGCCCGCTGGACCAGGATGCGGCTCAGCTCCGGATGGCCGTCAAGCGGAGGGGCAACCCGAATGGCAATCTGAAATTCCCGCGCCAGATCGTCGACGATCCGGGGCAGATCGCGCTGCAGATGGATGCCGAGCGTGAGGAAATAGGGCAGCACCACCACTTCCGAGACGCCCGCACCGGCGAGTTTTTTCACGGCCTCGGCGAGGCGCGGCTCCGCTTCCAGAAAAGCGGTTTCATGGAGAGCCCAGCCGCCCTGGGCAGCCGCGGCGGCGGCGATCGCCCGCACGGCTTCGTTGGCGGCGGCGACGCTGGAACCGTGGCCGAAGACTACGATGCCGGTCTTCATTGAATTAACGGGTTGGTTTCCTGGGGGTTGTAGAACGTGCTCAAGAAATCAATGAAGGCGCGGCACCGTTTCCGCCCGTTGTTATGCGAGTATTCGAGGCGCTGCAGAAACGCCAGAACGCCGAGCAGGGTGGCGTCCCGGATGCTCGTCATGCCGGTGCTCTCCTTCTCTTTTTCACGGATCTCTGCTATTTGAGATTGCACCCGCGTCACCACGGCCGCCGCATAGGGATTGACGGGCCGCTCTTCAAGGATGAGGCCGCTGTGCTCAGCCCGGTAACCGCGAATCAGAGTTTCGAAAGCCTCGCGGATATCCCAGTCCGTCGTGGTATCCGACTCGCTGGCGCCCTCGAAAACTGCAATGGCCGTGAAAGCCATCAGCATCTCGTTCTCCTGAAGGAACGATTCGGTGATTTCGATGTCCTGGTTCGGCACCTTCGACATATCGAATTCAGGCCGCTTTTCGTGAAGATGGGCCTCATGGAGGTACTCGCAGTTCGCCGGGCAGTCGATCGACTCTTCGCGTCCCGTCGCGCAGCAGACCGTACAAATTTCGGCCTGCATGGCGGGGCAAAAGCGGCGAGGTTTGCGAAGGTCGCAAATGGGGCAGGGCACGTCACTAGTATAGGAAGTGACAATAGAAACGACGCCCGACAAAAGAACTATGCGCACCAATCTGTTTATCAAAGTGGTCGTGGAACACGATCCGAAAGAAGAGCCGGAAAAATTAGGCGGCGAACTTTGCCGTCAGCTGGAAAAAAATTACATCGTGCGTGAAGCCGAGTTGTCCAGCTATTCGCGGGAACAGGATTAAGCGCCGGCGGGATTAAGCGATTCGTAATAGCGAAGAAAGTAACGGTCGGTCATTCCGGAAATAAAGTCACAGACGGACCGGTAATCCTCGCCGCGCGCGACGAGCAGTTCGAAGGCGCGGACGAGCCGGGCCATCGAGTCGAGGCGGTCGCGTCCCAGTTCAGGGGAACAGTAGAGATTTTCGTACAGAAAACTTTTGATCTGCCTCGTGACCTCGCGGATGTGCGAAGAGAACTGTGCGATTCGTTGTGGATGATGCCTGACGTCCACCACGTTCCTGACGCCGGAACTTTGCGCCGCGGCGATGGTGCCTTCAATCAGACCGGAGACAAGAAGACCGAACAGGCCGCGCAGGGCTTCCTGAAACTGCTCGCGTTCGGAAGCTCCGGGGTACTGTGTTTCGACGGTGTCGAAAATCTCCGCCCATGCGGGCACGGCTTCGGCAATCTGTTGCGGCCGGATCAGGCCGGCTTCGAAGCCGTCGTCGAGGTCGGCCGTGTTGTACGCCACTTCATCCGCGAGATCGATCAGCTGAGCTTCCAGCGGAGGGCGGAGACCGGGCAAATATTCATCGAGCTCAGGAAATTCGCCTGGACCGAAATCGCGCGAATGTTTCACGATCCCTTCGCGCACCTCGAAGGTCAGGTTCAATCCAGGAAATCGCGGGTAGCGGTGTTCGAGCAGTTCCACTATCCGCAGAGCATGCAGGTTGTGGTCGAAGCGAGCGCCGAATTTCTGCATTTCGCGATTCAGCGCCTCCTCGCCGGCGTGGGCGAACGGGGGATGTCCGACATCGTGCACCAGCGCGAGAGCTTCGGTCAGATCTTCATTGAGCCCCAGCACGCCTGCCACGGTGCGGGCCACCTGGGAGACTTCAAGCGTGTGGGTGAGCCGGTTGCGGAAGTGATCGGAAACGGCCGGCGCGAAGACCTGCGTCTTGTTTTCCAGACGGCGAAAGGCCCGGGTATGGATGATGCGGTCGCGATCGCGCTGGAATACCGAACGGTAAGGATGCGCGGGCTCCGGATAACGACGCCCGCGAGAAGCCTCGACGGGGAATCCCAGGTGCGCCAGCATGTTGACGAGCGTCCGGCTTTATTTCTGCGGCAAATCCTGCAGGGCGGCGTTCGCGATCGGACTGATGTCCGAAGGCGGATTGAGCAACCCCGTAAGCAGTTTGCGCGCTTCGTCCGGCCGGGCCGGAGCGATGATTTTGGCGTACGCAATGGTGGCCTGAGCCTTGGAGACCAGATCGGTGGGATGATCCATCAGGTCTTTGAGAAGCTTTTCGGCGTCGGCCCGTTTGTTCTCCGAGGCATCGATCTGCGCGAGCGCGAGCTTCGCCAGTGAAGCGTAGTTCGGATCGGCGTGATCGATCACATCCTGATATTTTTTGGCGGCATCGTCGAGCTTGCCCGCATCCGCGGACTGGCTGGCGAGAAGATACTCGGCCACATAAGCTTCCTGGGAGCCAGAGAAATCGGACATCACTTTTTGAAGCGCCTTGGCCACGCCGTCATTCTTGGCCTGATCGGTGGGGAACGTGGGGCCGCCGGAAGGAGAAGGCTGACCGACAGGAGCATTGGAGAGCGCGATCGCTTCACCGAGCTCCTGATTGCGACTCGATATCTGATGGCCCCGGTAATAATAAATTCCGGCCGCGATAACAACTACGGCAAGCGCGATGGCGCCGTAGAGAATAAAGTTCTTGCGATGACCCGAAAAGTAATCGACTCCATGGGCGACTTCAACGGCGAACTTGTCCTGCTTTAACTCTTTACGGGTGATATTACCGGGCACGAAAACCTCTGGATGGATTGAACACTTATCTTAACACGTTCAACGATTTAGACCTGATTGCGCGGGGCGATGGATCTGATAGAATTCAGACTGTCACCAAAAGCAATACGGAGGCCAAGCGAAATGTTCAAAACAAAAAAAGACCTGGCCGTTCCCGCCCCCGGGCAGGAACGCTATACAAGCGGGGATGTATCCCGTATGACAGGTGTGAGTCTCCGGCAACTGCAGTGGTGGGATGAGCGCAATGTAGTTTCGCCGCGGCAGGAGGGCCATCGCCGCGTTTATCTGGCGCATGAAGTGGTGGAGGTCTCGGTCATCGCGGAACTGCGGGCCAAGGGTTTCTCGCTCCAGAAGATCCGGCGCGTGCTGCGGTATCTGCAGAAAGAAACGGGCAAGCGGCTCAGCGATGCGGTGGCGAGCGACGGCGATATCCACCTGATCACCGACGGCAAGAACATTTACCTCGAAGACCAGCCCGATCGCGTGATCGATGTTTTGAAGAACGCCAAACAGCCGATGTTTCTGGTATGCGTCACCGACCAGTTGCGGCGGATTCAGAACGCAACGGGGCGCAAACCGGCGAAGTCAGAAGGCGCTCTCCAGGCGCCGGCGAAAACCAGGCTGGGTTGATCCATATAGCCGACCCGATCCGTATTATTAGAGGACGTGGCCGGTTCTTTTTTCAGCGCGCTCTCTAGTCTTGCGCCGATCCTCGCCGGCTTTCTTTGCTGTGCGCTGACGTCTTTAGCGTTCGGCCTTGCGGCCCTCAAAGTTCTTCAACTCGATTTCAGCAAGGGTGAAACGATCGCCATCGGCTATCTGATCGGCAGCGCGATCAACAGCGCGGTGACGCTGGGGCTCGGGCTGGCAGGCGCGATCGGCAAACCTGTGTTTATCTCCATCACTTTGGCTTCGCTGTCGATTTTCTGGCTGCAACGGAAATGGTTCGCCAGCCGCCCAGGGGCATCGGGCGGACCCGCACCATTGGCAATCCGGCTCCTTCTGCTGCTGGCTCTCGTCTGTTACGGGACCATGTATTTCCGGCAGGCGCTCTCGCCGGAGACGAGCCCGGACGGAACTGAATATCACCTGGGTCTGGTAAATCTCTGGACGCACGCGGGTCGGATTTACCGGATCGCCGATATCTACGCGGCGTTTCCGCATGCCATGGAGATGCTTTATCTTTTTGCGTTCGCCATCGGACGCCATTCAGCCGCCGCCCTGGTGCATCTGACTTTTCTGTTCGATCTGCCGGTGCTGATCCTGCTCTACGGACGGCGGTTCGGATGGAATTATTTCGCCACAGGATTCGCGGCCATTCTGCTCTTCGCCAGCCCCACTTTAGGGATCGACGGAACTTCCGCGTATAACGATCTGGCATTGGCCTCAGCCTGCTTCGCATCGATTTATCTGCTGCAGATATGGAGGCAGAACCGCAGCCGGAATGCATTGATCGCGTGCGGACTGCTGGCGGGCCTGGCTTCCGCAATCAAGTATTCGGCATTCCCGCTTCCCATCGTGATTATGGCCGTGGTCGCTTGGGATCTGCGCCTTGCGGGATCCCGGAAAGTCTTGCGCGGCGTGGTGGCCGCGATTATTCCTGTTGCGCTGGTGTGCGGGCCATACCTCCTGCGCAACTGGATCTGGTTTGACAACCCGGTCGCGGCGTTTGGAAATGCCATCTTCCACAATGCATGGTTTCATCTGTCCGAAGAGCGCGCCTATCAGCATCAAATGTCGTTTTATGGAGGCGTTTCCTGGCGCGAGATCGCGATGGGGCTGACGATCGGCAATTCGAAACTACCGGACAGCTACGGACCGGTTTTCCTGCTGATGCCGCTGGGGGCGGCGGGTTTGATCTGGCGCGAGTCGCGTTTGCTGGTGATGACGGGTCTGGCGCTGGCCGTGGTTTATTTCTCGAACAAAGATCCGCGCTTCCTGCTTCCTGCCACGGTGTTCATGACGATGGGTTTGGCGTTCACGCTGAGCCGCATTCCGCGCGTGAGCGCGGCGCTGTGCGCGATCGCGGCGATTCACCTGGTAATTTCGTGGCCCGCATTCATCGACAGCGCCCATTTTCCACCGGTTTGGCAATGGCGGCTCCATCCCGTGTCGTGGAAGGATGCCGCCCGCGTCACGCCGGAATCCGAATATCTTTCCAGACAGCCAGGCTACGTGCTGGCGCGCCAGGTGGATGCACTGGTGCCTGAGGGCGAGCCCGTACTGACGTTCACGGGAGGCGCGTGGCAGTCCTACACGAATCATCAGATGATCGTCTGCTGGCGTTCCGCTTACGGAGAGCGGATGGCGGATCTGCTTTTCAGCAAGTGGCACTCACCGCAGGATTCGCGGAAGAAGTTTTCGTTTACCCTGCCGCGCACGGGAATCAAAGGGGTCCGGCTGATTCAGAACGGCAGCGATGACATTGTCATGTGGAATGTGGATGAGGTGCAGTTCCGGTCCGGCGGGAAACCGGTCCCCGTTCAGGCCGCCTGGAAAATAAGTGCATCCCCCAACCCGTGGGATCTTCGGGACGCTTTCGACGGCAAGCTGGCGACGCGCTGGAGAAGCTGGGCGAATCTGCGGCCCGGAATGTTCATCGCGGTGGATTTTGGTTCGAACGCTTCCGCACCGGACACGCCCGATGCGGTGGATGTGATCCTCGACAACCGGGAATGGATCACTACCGGCCCAGGAGTCTGGGCGGCGCTGGTCTCGCTCGAGGCCACAACCATGGACGGCAAGACGCTGCGCATCTCCCCCGAGGTGACAATGCAGCCGCCAACCGATCTGCGCAAAGAATCCGAAGAAGCGCTGGAGGCAGGCGGCATTCACTATCTGGTGATCAACGACGGCGATTATCAGCAGAGCGAGTTCCGCCAGAAGCCCGAGGCATGGAACATGCACGCCATCGCCAAGAGCTCTACAGCCACGCTTTTTCATCTCGACTGAGAAGTCGCGACCTCAGCCCATCGCGACGACTATTGACACCCCACGCCTGTAAATATAGGCTCGAGGCAAACTTATGAAACGACTTCTGGCGCACTGCTGATTTTGACAGCGACAGCGGCAGCCCTGACCGCTCAGAAGACGCCATCGAAAAGCGCCTGGGTGCAGCCTCGTACACCGGATGGCCAGCCCGACCTGCAGGGAGTCTGGACAAACGCGACGATCACGCCTTTCGAGCGGCCGGCGCGATTCGCCAATAAACCTAGGCTGACGAAAGAAGAAGCGGCGGAGATCGAAAGACAGGCGGCGGCGAATGCGGTGGACAAGCCTCCCCGGCCCGGCGACGTGGGCGGCTATAACCAGGTGTTCTTCGACTCCGGAACGAAGGTGTTGCCCACCCTGCGCACGTCCCTCGTGATCGAACCTGAGGACGGCAAAGTTCCACTCACGCCTTTCGCGGAAAAGAAACACGCTTTCAATCAGGCGCACGAGGGGGATTCGTGGGAATACCTGACAGTCTGGGATCAGTGCATCACGCGCGGAGTTCCTGGCGACATGTTTCCGGCGGGCTATAACAACGCCTATCAGATCGTTCAAACGCCCGGGTACGTCATGATTCTCTCGGAGATGATTCACGAAGCGCATGTCATTCCGTTGTCGACGGCGGCTCACCCGCACCCGCATCTGCCGCCCGGCGTGCGGGTCCTGAACGGGGATCCGGTGGGCCACTGGGAGGGCAATACGCTGGTCGTCGACATTACCAATTTCAACGGACACAGTCAGGTCGCCACCAGCGCCGCGACCGGACGCATTCGCGGCATGCCGGAGAGCGAGCAGCTCCACGTAGTGGAACGGTACACGCGCACCGACGCCAATACGATCGATTACGCGGTGACGGTGGAAGATCCGGTGATGTATACAAAGCCTTGGAAAGCGTCAGTTCCCATGTACCGGGACGAAAAATACCAGATCTACGAATACGCGTGCCACGAGGGGAATGAGGCCGTGGGGCTTGTCCTGAAAGGCGCCCGGGCAAAAGAGCACGCCGCCCGGTAAAGCGCCGGGCGTGGATTCGCTACGCTAAAATGAGTTGTACGATAACGCGCTAAGTACGACTTCTCATGCTGTCTTATCACGCCTGTTCGAAATGCCACGCTCGAGTACGGCGGTCCCGGATCCGCAACGTAGTGGAGTTTGTCATGTCTCCACTCGTACTGCCCTGGCGCTGCAGCATCTGTGACAGGCGGGAGTACAAATTCCGATTTCTCGACATGAATCCTCCGGCCGAGAAGGGCGAGGACGACGAGGAAGAGGAAGCCGAAGAAGTCGCTGTAGCCGTCAAGCCCGTCAAATCGGTCAAAGCCGTCAAATCGAAGGCCCCGAAGAAGACGCGGAAAACGGTGGCAGCGAAGGTCGCGGAAGAAGAGCCGGACGAAGAATCCGAGCCGGAAAACACGGAAAAAGCGGAGAGCTGAGTCAGCCGCCTATTGCGTACATCGGCCGGGGCGGCGGGATGAACTTCGAGGAGTTGATCTCGTGGCCGATCCATTTTTCGGAAATGTTCTGGCGGAACTTCGCGGCAATTTGCTCATCGATTTCACCGGCCGGCGCGCCGGAACGAAGGATCTGCTTCACGTCGGTCTCCTCGATGGCAAAAAGACAATAGCGGAGTTTGCCGTCCGAAGTGAGCCGGATGCGATTGCAGTTCAGGCAAAACGGCTTGCTCACCGAGGCGATAAAACCAAGACGCCCTTTGCCGTCCGCGTAAGCGAATTCCGTGGCCGGAGCGCGCGGATCGGCGTCGGGAACGGCGACCAGCGGCCCGATTTCCCGTGCGATCATGGCTGCGATGTCGTCGGCGAGCAGCACCTTGCCGCGGTCCCAAAGCGACTGCGCATCGAGCGGCATGAATTCTATAAACCGGGGTTCAAAGCCGCGCTCCCGGCAGTAATTCGCCATGGGAACGATGTCGGGCTCGATTAGATTTTTCACCGCGACCACATTGAGCTTGATCTTTTCGAAGCCCGCGCGCACGGCGGCATCGATTCCGGCCAGCACGCGGGGCAAATCATCGCGCCGCGTGATCTGTTTGAAGCGCGCGCGATCGAGCGTGTCCAGATGGACGTTGAGTCGGCGTAAGCCCGCATCCCAAAGCGCCTGAGCATGCTGCTCCAGCAGGACGGCGTTGGTGGTGAGAGCGACGTCGCGGATTCCCGGAATGGCCACCAGCCTTTCAATCAGCCGGGGGAGATCGCGGCGCACCAGCGGTTCACCGCCGGTGATACGCAGTTTGTTAACCCCGAGCGTGACGGCCACGCGCGCGACTTGTTCGATCTCCTCAAAGCTGAGAATTTCTTCGCGTTCGGTAAATTGAATCGGCTCATCCGGCATGCAATAGAAACAGCGGATATTGCAGCGGTCGGTGACACTGATCCGCAGACTATCGTGAAGGCGATCGAAGCGGTCAATGAGCGGTGTCATGCACTTGCCTGCAAGGTGTTCCAGTCGACGGGCTTCCCCGCGCTTACAGCCAGCATACGCTCAATGGGCGTCAGCGCGCGACGCATGATTTCGTCAGGAAGTTCCACACAGGGCTCCAGATCCGCCAGCGAGTCGCGCAGTTTGGTGAGCGTATTGAGCCGCATGTAAGGGCATTCGCTGCAATTGCAGTTCTCGTTGGCGACGTAGTGGAAGCGCTTGCCGGGCGCGACCCGCTCCAGCGAGAAATTGATGCCGCTCTCCGTCATCACGATAAATTCAGGCGCCGGGCTGAGGCCCACGTAATCGACAATCGCCGAAGTGGACCCGATGAAATCCGCATGGCTCAGGACGGCTTCGGGGCACTCCGGATGGGCGACCACGACGGCTTCGGGAAAAGCGGCTTTGGCGTCGAGCAGCCGGCGCACCGGGAAAGTGGCGTGCACGATGCAAGTCCCCTGCCAGATTTTCATGTTTTCGCGTCCGGTCTGCTGCTTGACGTAATTGCCAAGATTGCGGTCGGGAAGAAACAGGACGGGCTGGCTGGCCGGGATGGAATTGACGACTTTCACCGCATTGCTGGAAGTGCAGAGGATATCGGATTCCGCCTTCACTTCCGCGGAAGTATTGATGTAGCTGACAATGGCGTATTCCGGATGGCGGCGGCGGAATTCGCGCACCGGCTCCACGGGACAGGCTTCCACCAGGCTGCAACTGGCGTTCTTGTCCGGAACGATGACCGTGCGGGACGGATTCAGAATCTTCGCTGTCTCCGCCATGAACCAGACGCCGCAGAATGCAATGACATCCCCTTCGGCTTCACGGGCTTTGCGGGAAAGTTCCAGGCTATCGCCCACGAAATCGGCCAGTTCCTGTATTTCGGCTTCCTGATAGTGATGCGCGAGTAGGATAGCCCGGCGATCGCGCTTAAGATCGAGGATCTCTTCGGCGATGGCGGATTCGGTAAAAACAGGGCTCGGAGCAGTCATAAACGGTCTTCATTTTTACCGGATAGTTTCATTTTAGCAACGGCTGGCTGAACAACGTGATAACAGGGCCGATAATGGTAGCGCCTGTGCGCGTCGTTCTGATTTCCACCTACGATCTGGGACACCAGCCCTTCGGACTGGCCTCTCCGGCGGCATGGCTGCGCGCCGACGGCCATGAGGTCACGACGGCCGATCTGTCGCGGGAGGAACCTCCGCTCGAAGCCGTTCGGGACGCCGACTGGATTGCTTTTCACCTTCCCATGCATACGGCCACCCGTCTGGCAATCCCGCAAATCGAAGTGGCCCGGCAGTTGAATCCGCGCGCCACGATTTGTTGTTACGGACTTTACGCTCCTGTCAATCAAGAGATGCTCCGGGGCATGGGAGTGACTCACATCGTCGGGGGCGAGTTTGAACGCGCGCTGGCGGACCTGATCGGCGGGCGGACCGGATCCGTGTTCCCCGTGGTGCTGGATCGCCTGCCTTTTTTGACACCGGACCGGACGACGCTCCCGCAGCTAAGCCATTACGCCGGACTGGTGACCGGAGGCGAGCGGCGGGTGGCTGGCTACACGGAGGCTAGCCGAGGCTGCAAGCATCTTTGCCGGCACTGTCCGATCGTGCCGGTCTATGAGGGCAAGTTCCGGGTAGTCCAGCGCGAGGTGGTGCTGGCGGATGTTCGTCAGCAGGTGGCTGCGGGCGCCCGCCACATTACTTTCGGGGATCCGGATTTTCTGAACGGGCCGGGTCACGCGCGGGCGCTCGTGGAGGCTTTCCACGCAGAGTTCCCGGATGTCACCTACGATGTGACGATCAAAGTCGAACACCTGCTGAACCATCGGGAGATGCTGCCGGTGCTGGCGCGGACCGGTTGCGCCTTCATCACCAGCGCGGTTGAATCGGTGGATGACCGGGTGCTGGACCGGTTCGCCAAGGGCCACACGCGCAGCGGATTTGTAGAAGCCGTGAAGTTGACCCGTGCGCATGGCCTGACGATAACGCCGACGTTTGTCGCGTTTACGCCCTGGACGACGCGGGAAGGTTATCTGGATCTGCTGCGGACCATCCGCGATCTGGATCTGATCGAAAACGTCGCGCCGGTTCAACTGGCGATCCGGCTGCTGATTCCGGCGGGGTCGAAACTTCTGGAGCTGGACGATCTCAAGGTCGGACCTTTCGATGCAGCCGCTCTGACCTACCCGTGGGCACATCCCGACCCGTCCATGGACCGGCTTTGTTCCGCCTTGCTGAAGCTGATCCGCGCCGGGGACAGAAACGGGCTTACGCGTTCGCAGATTTTCGCGGCCATTTGGGAACGCGCGTGCGGGGAATTTCCGGACTTCCACCTGGCAGACCGCGCGACAATCCCTTATCTCACCGAGCCGTGGTATTGCTGAGCGGAGCCCGATGAAGAGCAGGTTGCTCTTATATAGAAATGAAGAGCAGGTTGCTCTTGTGTAGATGATCAACACGGAATTCTCCGCGCTGCTGTTTGGCGGGGCCGTGGCAGCCGGTTTGATCGGCTCGCTTACCGGCCTCGGCGGCGGCGTGGTGATTGTGCCTCTGCTCACCGTCGGCTTCGGCGTCGATATCCGGTACGCCATCGGGGCCTCGCTGATTTCGGTGATCGCAACTTCGTCTGGAGCAGCGGCGGCTTATGTGCGCGAAGGATATTCCAATGTGCGGGTGGGGATGCTGCTCGAAATCGCCACTTCCGCCGGAGCGCTGGCCGGGGCGGCGCTGGCGGCGAGTGTACCGACAGCAGCGCTTGCGATCCTGTTCGGGTGCGTGCTGCTTTTTTCAGCCTTCGCCCCGGCAGGCGAGCGGCGATCTCCGGTGGGAAACGCAGAGGCCGCGGCTACGCTGGGCGGCCGCCTCGGCCTGAATAGTTCATACCCGACATCGCAGGGAATGAAAGCCTACACCGTGGAGCGTGTGCCGCTCGGTTTCGGCCTGATGGGGATCGCGGGAATGCTCTCCGGGCTGTTGGGCATCGGCTCGGGCGCCGTGAAGGTTCTGGCGATGGACCTCGCGATGGGACTGCCTTTCAAAGTTTCCACCACTACCAGCAATTTCATGATTGGCGTGACCGCGGCGGCGAGTGCGGGAGTTTATCTGCACCGGGGGTACGTCGATCCAGGTCTGGTGATGCCGGTGATGCTTGGGGTAGTGGCAGGTTCGCTGACCGGTGCGAAGCTGCTGACACGACTTACCAGCAGCCGTCTGCGCGTGATATTCCGGGCGGTGATTGTGGTGCTCGGGGTGGAGATGATTTACAACGGATGGTCGGGACGTATTTAAAATCATGAGCGAAAAAGGCCAGGGCACCTACGATCGGGACCAGCAAATGGAAGCCAGCATGGGGGTGCTGCTGCGGAACGGGGTGATTACCTGTTGCGCGGTCATGGTGGCGGGCGCGGTCCTGTATCTGGTGCGGCACGGAAACGAACAGGCATCGTATGCGAAATTTCACGGCGAGCCGCCTGCGCTCGAGAGCATCCGGGGAGTGCTGGGGCAAGTCCGGGCGGGTTCAGCGCGGGGCATTATCCAACTAGCGGCGCTGCTGATGATTGCCACGCCCGTATTGCGGGTGGTGATCGCAGTGTTCGATTTCGCGAGAATGAAAGACTGGAAATTTACAGCGATCAGTCTGGCCGTGCTGGGGCTGCTGGCATTCGGACTCTTCGGAACACGCTAACGAGATCCGAAAATGAAAAAGCGGCGATCCTTTTGGATCGCCGCTCTTGTTTTACAGGCTGAGTTGGTTCTTAGTTCGAGGCGCGACGTCCGCCCATCGTTTCTTTCTTGTGAGTCTTGGCCCAGGCGGCATAGTCGTCGTCGCTGATGTAAGTGACATTAACCCACGCATGCGCCATTTCGTCGACGGTTCGGTCGCCATACCCTACCCACTGACGCGGATCGGGGTTGGCCGGATTGGCCGATGTATTGTCGTGCCATGCCGTCACGTGGATCACGGTTCCCTTGGGGAACACCGGTACTGCGTCGTCCGCATAGATGTAGTTGGTCATCCACTGGAAGTCGAAGCGGTTGACGTAGCTGATCTGCTGGATCTGTCCGTCCGGCAGAATGGCTTCGATCGCCATAGCCTTGCCGCGCAGATGCATATGCGGCTGGAAGTTGCCCAGCTTGGCGGCATGCTTCAGAACGGTGTAGCCGTTGCTCTCGGTGATCTTGTTGGGCTGGAGGTCAAGGCGGCCGCCGTTGGTGGCCTGGAAGCCGACCAGCTGCGTGCGGTACTTGGGAGTCTCGTTCTTCGGATAGAACCACACAGCCAGCTGAACTTTATCCGTGACCTGCTCGCCGACAGTGTGATAGTGGATATCCCACCATACGTGCGCGCCGGGCAGCATGAGGCGGCCTGTGTCCTGGTCGAAAATGTCGTAGTTCTTTCCGACGGCCCATTCCATCAGGGTGCCGGCTTCGTCAGGACTACGCTGCCGCGCATTGTCTTCCGCTTCCTTCGGCGCATCGGGATCGTTCTGCACCAGGTGGGCGATCGCGTGATGCGTGACCTTGCGGCCGGCGGCCGTTCCCGGGCGCATTTCAACGGCGCGAACCCAGCGGGGCTCATTCAGGTCAATCTTGGTGAGAGGCCGCCACCACTGATCTTGTCCCTGCGCGGGTATGGTGTAGGGAGACGACTCAATGATCATGTCCGGTTTGCCGAACTGGCTGGTGAGCTTCCATGTATCTTCGGCGGGCCACGTCTTGGCGACCGGCATGTCCTTGGGATCCCCCATGGGAGCCCCGGCATCCACCCAGCGCGCGATCGTCGCGATCTGCGTGTCGCTGAGGGACATGTCGTTCTTGAACTTTTGAATGCCTACGGTTTCGTCGATATGCCAAGGCGGCATATTCCGGCTCACCACACGTTGCTTGATCGATTTCGCCCAAGGACGGGCTTGCTCATAAGTGAGCAGGGACATCGGTGCAACGGTACCCGGACGATGACAATCCTGGCACTTCTCCTGAAAAATTGGGGCAATGTCTTTCGTGAAAGTTACTGGCTTTGCGTTGGTCAGTTCCGCCCCATAGGCGGAGAAAGAAAGAAAGCCACCGAGGGTCAGGGCGGCAGCACCTAACCTGAATCGGACATCGAGCATGGACGTACTCCTTCGCAAATTAACATACTCTAAATCTCGTCCTGTGTAAATCCCCCATGAGCAAAAAATGGCCCGATTCATACCGGGCCATTTTGGACTAAAGGAGATAAAAAGGCGGGACCAGCTCTATTTTGTGACGGTGACTTTTACGTGGCCGTTGGTCCAGCAGCACTGAAATCCGTTGCCGCCGCCGACTCCGGAAGCATCGTTCACCGCCAGATAGAGCGTATAATCCCCCGGCTCATCAAAGGTCACCTGGGTTGAGGCCTTGCCGGCGAAAACCGCTGCTTTGGGCATCGCCTTCAATTCCATCTTGTCGACCTTTGGCTTCTCAGGATCGAACTTGACGGTAGCGTCCGCGGGACCGCGGAACAAGCTCCAGGCGGTAGTCACCGGATTCGCCGGGGCGGTTCTGCCCGGGGAAAAGACGTCGTCGTCGGCCACGTAAGCTGTCAAAACGAGCGGCACCCCGACCTTGGCTGTTTTGGTAATCACCAGCGGCTTCGGCCCGGCGATCCTCGGTCCGTTGTCATCCAATGGCTGAAAACTGAGCCATGGCGGAGTATTGTTAATGGCATCGATGAACGGAGCGATTTCCCACAACGGCTTCAGATTGATCGGAATGCTGTTGGTCTGGCCATTTACTGTAAGGGTCCAGGTGAACTCTTTATCGCCGAAGTCCTTCGGAACGATAACGACGAACGGGCCCCAGCCTCTTCCCGCCAGAAAATGCGTCGGCTGGCCGTGATCCGGCCCGCCCGGCTCGATCTTATTATCGGGACCTATCGGAATGTCGACGACTTCCTTCAGGTTGCGGTTGTAATAGCCGACCAGAATACTAAAAGTTCCATCCGAGTTGGGGAACCAGCCTTCGAAGGCCGGTGTAACGCCCTGGCCTGTGTAATGAGGGAGCTCGGAATATTGTCCCCAGAGGCTGGCCGACGAAGCTAACACGGCTCCGGCAGCCAAAAGTACTAACTTTCTAAGTTGCGCTTGCATGATAAAGCCAGATCCTTTTTTTCAAAAGCTCAGCGCGCGCGGCCCGGTCGCCGCGGGCGGCACTGCCAAAAAATATCAACTCAACTTTATCTTGAGTTTGGAGCAAACGCAAGCTAATCAACTGGCTGAGAGCCATCGCCGGAGATCGGCGCGGCCGCCGAATCCCGCGCGCTGCGCGACCGTTTTTCCGTGGCGCAAAACCACAAAATTCGGGATCGACTGGATGGAGAAGCGCCGCGCGAGTCCTTCGTTTTCTTCGGTATTGACCTTCAGGAAGATCGTTTTACCGGCCATCTCATGGGCGAGGGCGTGAACTTCCGGGGCGGCCGCAACGCACGGTCCGCACCAAGAGGCCCAGAAATCCACCAGCACCGGAACTGTGGCCTCCTGAACAATCTGGTCGAACTCGGCCTCGTTCACATCGAGCGGTGTTTCAAGCGGAGGAAGCGGGGACTTGCAGGCGCCGCAGCGCCCAGTGCTGGCGAGGTAACGGGCGGGTACGCGGTTCGGTTTCCCGCAGGAAGGACAAGCGCGTATCGCAGAGTAGCCCACTTTTGCACCCCCGGCGGCCCGATGCCGCTAGTTTTTGGTCATTCCGAGGCCCGTCACCGAAACCTCGGTATTGTGCGCAAACCGCAACCCGTAAACGCCGTCGGTCGAAGTCAGTTTGCCCGCGCCCACTACCGCGGACTTGTCATAGCTGGCCACCACCGTACCATTGATCGAGCACTCGACTTTGTCGCCTTTTACCGATAATGCAATGTCCTGAGTGACTGGCTGTCCCGGACCGGCTGCCTTATGCACCGCTTCGTTGGAACCGCCCGCGCGTCCGTTCATCTGAAACGCTTTGGGGCCGAACCCGCGCACAATGAAATTACCGTTGCCGTAGGCCGCGCAGTAAAGCAGGCTTTCATTCTCGGTGCCGAGATTGTTACCGCCGATAAAAATGCCGTAGGGATGCGGGTGATCGTTCAGGTTCATGTACTTCGGTTCGGTGAATGTGGCCTTCACGGTGTAGTTTCCGGACGCCTTATCGGCCGGATTCCAGTAACTCACAGCGGGACCGGTCGTCACCGAAAACGTCTTGCCGGACTCGGCGAATTTCGCGTCGTTGATGGTCCGTCCCTGACGTTCCTCGTTGGCGTCGATCTTCCCGGTCCAGCCTGCGGCCGAGATGCCGCCGCCTTTGATGGCGCGGGAGGACTCGCCTTGGGCAAAGACCGCCGGAGACGCGAAAAGTATCACAGAGGCTGCAAGTGTGGAAAGGTGGATTGCGCGCATAGCTTTTCCCTGATTATAAGGCTTGCGCGTGGAAAGGCTAACTTACCAGTCCGTGGGCCGGTAGTCTTTCAGGAACTGTCCCCAGACGTGTTCGCCGGTGTTGTGCCCGGTGACGATGGGGTCAAGCACGCGGGCGGCGCCGTCGACGATGTCGAGTGGCGGATGAAAGCCCTCCGTCGCGGTCTTGCGCGCCGCGATTTCGACCGGATCTTCGTCCGTCACCCAGCCGGTATCGACGCTGTTCATATGGATGCCGTCGCCGTAATAATCGGTGGCGGAAGTGCGCGTCATCATGTTGAGCGCAGCCTTGGCCATATTGGTGTGGGGGTGCCGGGTGGTTTTCCAGTTCCGGTAGAATTGGCCCTCCACCGCCGACACGTTGACGATGTGCTTGTCGCGTTCGGGGGTGCGCAGCATCAGCGGCTTCAGGCGCGAATTAATGATGAACGGCGCGATGGCGTTGATCAAGTGCACTTCCAGCAACTCGACGGGCGATACCTCCGCCATCAGAAGCCGCCAGGAATTGCGCCCCCGCAGATCGATCTGCTGTAAATCCTGATCGAGCAATCCCTCGGGGAAAAGATGCTTTTGGATCGCCAGATCCTCCGGAAGCATAGGTACCTGCGACAGCTCAGGCGCCAGTACCGCGCTGGCGCCGGCGGTGAGATGGCGCTGCGCTTCCCGTTCCCCCTCCATCATGTGCGCGTAAAACTCGGGCGGACGGCGCACGGTCTGGCAGGCGTTGTTGATGATGAAGTCGAGGCGCGGGTGCGTGTCGAGCAACTGCAGGCAAAACGCATCGACGCTGGGGGCGTGGCGCAGGTCGAGTCCGAAAATCTCAAGGCGGCTGGACCAGTCGGCGAAATCGGGTTCGCGCGCGTAGCGGTTGGCCGAATCGCGGGGGAAACGCGTGGTGACGATCAGGTGCGCTCCGCAGCGCAGCAGCTTCAGTCCGGTCTGGTAGCCGATTTTTACGCGCCCGCCGGTGAGAAGCGCGCAGCGGCCGGAAAGGTCCGCGGTTTCGGTGCGCTTCTGGAAATTGAAGTCGGCGCACACGGGGCACATCTGGTCGTAGAAATGATGAATCGCGGAAAATTTCTGCTTGCAGATGTAGCAATGCCGTGGTTCCAGGGCCTCCGTCGGCTGGAAATCCTCCGGTGGGAAAAAGTTCGGGGTGGTGAAGACGGGCTTCCGGCGCAGAGTCCGGATGCCCGTCTCGTCAAGGGCGGCGTTGTCTCGCTCGGTTTGGGCGGCGCTGCGCGCGCGCTCGGCGGCCTTCACCATGTTCCGGCGCGCCACGGGGTCGGGATTGTAGACGTCGGCTATCGCCAGGTGAAAGCGTTTACGCTCCTCCGGACTCAGCTCCTCAAGCATTGAGCGGTCTGCCGCAATCTGCTCAAGCAGACCAGTCAAATCGGCGATGCGGGACAACTCCGCGGCTCTGGCGCGATCTCGCATCGGGGACTACGGGCGTTTGCGGAATGGCCGCTTGGGCGGTCCGGACTTGCCGCGGTCTTCGGGACCGCTGCGCGGGGCGCCGCGTGGAGGACCACTTCGAGGGGCCGCTCCGCGAGGGGTACCACTGCGCGAGGGTGGTCCGCTGCGAGACGGAGGAGCACCGCGAGGGGGTCCGCTGCGAGATGGAGGACCGCCGCGAGGGGGTCCGCTGCGTGGAGCTGCGCCACGGGGAGGACCACTGCGGGATGAAGGAGCGCCGCGAGGCGGTCCGCTGCGGGAAGCTCCGCCGCGGGGTGGACCGCTGCGCGATGGAGGCCCGTCACCGCGAGGTTCGAACGTCCGCTTCGGACCACCGGGCTTAAACGGCGGACGAGCACCTGAGGGACGATCGCCCGAGGGACGAAATTCCCGGCGCGGGGGAGGCCCGCCTTCCCTGCGTTCGAAAGAAGGCCGGTCGCCCTCACGTTTGAAGGGCGGCTTTTTCGGTCCGCCCGGCCGAAAGTCGCGATCGCGGGCAGCGGGACGGCGCTCCCGATCCGAATCCGGCTTGCGGTCGCGATCGAACGGCGCCCGCCGTACGGGAGGCTTGAATCCACCTCGCGCCGCTTCCCGATCCGCCGAAAACTTTCCCGGAACGCGGGACGGGGGACGAGATTCCGACTTGAAAGCCGGTCGCTTCGGAGGCGCGGGAGGCGCTTTATGCTCGGGCTCGCCGGTAACGGCAACATCGTCCGGAACGATGTCGACATCTACCCAGGTATCGCCCTCAATATCCACGTCGTTGTCTACGTCGGTATCCGCGTCAGCATCCACCGGCGCTTCTTCGGGCTCGACCGCAAAGGGCAGCACTGGAGAGGGCGGCGCGGGAGGCTCGGCGCTTGTTTCGACCACCTTCGGCGCCGGTTTCGAAAGGGGCGGACGCGTAGGCTTGGGACGCTCCTCCTCGAACGCACCGGCACCCCTGGGCGCGCTCTTGAACACACGCGGCGCGGGAGCACGTTCCTCGACCACGGGAACGCGCGAAATTCCGGAGGCGTGAGCAATCTCGTCGGCCACCAGAATTACGCTCTGCATCTCTTTAACGTCATGTACCCGGACAATGTGCGCGCCGTACAGCGCCGCCGCGGCAACGGCGGCAGCGGTGGCAAACGCCGTATCGGCCTCGGTCGCCTGAGCGAGAAAGGATTTCCGCGACGCCCCCACCAAAATCGGGTAATCGAGCACGGCCAGTTGCTGCAAATGCGCCAGAAGTTCGGCGTTTTGTTCCTTGCGCTTGCCGAATCCGAGCCCCGGGTCGATCACGATGCGGGCCTTATCCACACCGGCGTGGCGGGCGCGGCTCACGGTAGCGTCGAGTTCCTTCGCCACGGTGCCAACCGGATCCTGCATGGGCGGCAGTTTGGCCCAGGATTCGGGCTGCCCGCGCATGTGGTTGAGAATCAAACCGGCGTTTCCGTTGGCGGCAACTTTGGCCAGCCCGGGGTCGAAGGTCAGTCCGCTGGGGTCGTTGAAGATTTCGACGCCGTATTCGAGAGCCCTTTCGGCTATCTCAGCCTTATAGGTATCGAGCGAAAGGGGCGCGCGCAGATTGCCGCGCAGGCGTTTCAGGACCGGGACCAGACGCCGCCATTCTTCATCGGCGGAAATACGTTTCGAACCGGGCCGGGTGGACTCGGCCCCGATATCGATGATGTCGGCGCCCGCTTCTTCCAGTTCGAGGGCGCGGGCGTAGGCGCGGTCGGGTTCGTTATAGCGTCCGCCGTCGGAGAAAGAGTCGGGCGTCAGGTTGATGACACCCATGATCAGGGTGCGTTCGCCCAGCTGCATTTCTGACTGGCGGAGCTTCCAATAGTATATTTTTCGATTCATTACAGACATTTCAGTGTCCCATGCCGATTCGACACTAGAAAAATCGGCCGTTCCGACCGATGTTAATAAGTAGAAATGCCTTACGAAATTAGCACGGGGCGCGACCTTAAAGCCGACTGGTTTCAGAACGCGCTTGCGGAGAACCGTTTCGAGACCTGGTTCCAGCCGGTCATAGACACGTCGGGCCACCGGATTCTGGGACATGAGTGTCTGATCCGGCTCCGCGATGAGCAGTCCGGGGAGGGCGAAACCTTCCGTTCCGGCGAACGGATCATGGCGGCGGCACGGGCGGGCAATCATTTGCCGCTCTTCGATTCGCGCGCCATGGCACTGGCGGTTCGCGCGGCGGCGGGGCAAAGCCGCAGTGTTGAAGACAGGGGTATTCCGGAGAGCGGCGGGGGAAAAGACCGCGGCGTTTTCTTCGTCAATATGCTGCCGGGTTCCATGCTGGAGCCGCAGAAATCGATGCGTCTGGCGATGGAGGCCCTGGCGGCGGCGCAGCAGACTTCCGGGGTGCGGGCCGAGAACTTCGTCTTCGAAATGGTGGATTCGGATCTGACCGGTGACTCGTCGCGCGTGCGGGTGGCCCACGACTACATTCGCCGGCAGGGGTGCGGCTTCGCTCTCGACAATACGGGATTGGGGTTAGGGAAGCGTCAGGGCGAGATGGGATCGACCACCTTTGAAATGATCCGTGACCTGCGGCCCGATTACATCAAGATCGATCAGCAACTGGTCTGGAATATCGAACAGCCGGTTTGCGCTTCCACCGTCCGTAAGCTGGTGGAACTCTCAGACCGGTATGGCGCAAAAGTAATCGCCGTGGGCGTCGAGCGTCATCGCATGGTGGAGAATCTCTGGCTCCTGGGCGTGCAAGTGATGCAGGGTTATCTGTTCGGCAGGCCTTCGCCGGGGATCGCACGTTCCGGCCCGCAGGCGGAGTGCCGGATGGGCTGCATTTCCTCGAACGACCTGGCAAACCTCGCGCTGGCTCTGGTGCCCGAAAGGCGCGGGTCAGATCTCAATACCGACCTCGAGGTTACCGCCGATACTTCATGGCATCGTCACGAGACGCCATTGTTTGCCGACCTGAATTAAGAGCTCCGCAGCCGAGGCCGCGGGGATAAAAAGCTCCGTCACCCGCTGGCCATTGATTTCAATCGCGCCGGCTTTGCGTTTGCGGCTGGCATCCGCGACGGAATCGGCCAAACCGATGCGCGCGATCAGCTTTTCCACGTTCAGACCATTAGGACCCTGCACGCCGTCCGGAAGCGGCATGGACGGGATATCCGACGGCACTTCCTTCTGGCGCACCACCCGGGTGAATTCATCCGCGGCGCGCGAGGCGTCGGCCGAGGAGTGAAAATCGGCGACGATGATTCTGCCCAGTTCCATCTTGGCGGTCATCGGATGCAGTTCGCCGCGGGCAATCCGCTCCTGCATGGCCGCGATTTCGCTCATGCTGGTGTCGGTCAACAGCTCGTAGTAGCGGAACATCAGGCTATCGCTGATCTGCATGACCTTGCGGAACATCACTTCGGCGGGCTCGGCGATCCCGATATAGTTGCCCAGCGATTTGGACATCTTCTTTTCGCCGTCGAGACCTTCCAGAAGCGGCATGGTGGCGACGATTTGCTGCGGCTGCCCGTAGTCTTTCTGAATCTCACGGCCGACGAGCAGGTTGAATTTCTGATCGGTGCCGCCCATCTCGACGTCGCACTGGAGCGCGACGGAGTCATAGCCCTGGGCAAGCGGGTACAGCAGTTCGTGTACGGAAATCGGGATTCCGCCGGCATAGCGTTTGGCGAAATCGTCGCGCTCGAGAAGGCGCGCCACCGTGTATTTCGAGCACAGCTTCACCATTTCCTGAAAACCCATGCCGTTGAGCCAGTCGCTGTTGTAGCGGACTTCGGTTTTTTCGGGATCGAGGATTTTGAAAACCTGGGTTTTGTAGGTTTCCGTGTTGGCTTCGATCTCCTCAAAGGAAAGCGCCGGGCGCGTAGCGTTGCGGCCGCTCGGATCGCCGATCATCGCGGTGGCCGCGCCGATCAGGAAGATCACCTGATGGCCGAGATCCTGAAAGTGCTTCATCTTTCGGAGAAGCACGGTGTGGCCGAGATGAAGGTCGGGCGCGGTGGGATCGAACCCGGCCTTCACGCGCAGCGGACGTCCCTGGCGGGCGCGGAGCAGAATACGCTCGCGCAGGTCCTCCTCGCGGATGAGTTCGGCGAGGCCTTTTTTCAGGTAAGTCAGCTGTTCGTCGAGCGGGGTTGATCCGGGAATTGCGGCCACTGGCTCATTGTAACCAGCAGGTTCGGCAGGGAGCCATCGGGAAGGAGACCAGGTTCAGCCTAAGGGCGGTGCAACGATCCACTTGTGACTGCGCCGCATGGCATTCGCGAAGGCACTGCTCTTCTTGCCAAGCACAAGCCCATGCGCGGCGTCGTTAGGCGGATCGGCATCCCTGACGATTGGATGAGACTCACCTCGCTCAGCGTCAAAACCTCTGACATCGCCCGCCGTAATGGAGGTCAGGTACCATCCCGAGAACCCCGCGAGCACGTCTTCCGGCAATCGCCCCTGCGCAACCATCACCGACTCGATGTTAACTGATAACTCTGGAGCCTTGAAAACTGCTGATGACGGGCGCTTGCATCCGTCAGCTTCGATTACTAACTGATTGGCCTGCGCTTGGACACGCCTGAAGAGGCGGTCTCCATTCAAGATGGTCGGGTCGTCCAGGCGCGCGTCTTCGGCCATGACTCGTTATCTGAGGCCGCCGATCAAATCGCCAACTCGAGATTCGTGCTGGTCTAAAGTCGCTTCCTCTTCTTCACCAGTCGATTGGTCGAAGAAATAGTAGGTGGGTAGTTCGGCGGCAGACACCTCGATTTCCAAATCCTTCTGATTGAGATGCCATTCCGCTTGAACACCTCCATCTGCCAAAGGTGTAATCTGTGGAGGCGGAAAGTTGTTCCGCATGACCAGCGAAAGAATATTTAGCATCCTGACAACCAGTTGCCAACTTGTAGGTACCGCGCGGTAACCATCCCATCCTGGAGTTGCACCCCAACGTTCAGGCAGGGATTTTAGGACAGGTTCAGCCCAGGGTGGTAAAGTTGAGCCGAAGTAAGTTAACTCAATCGCATCTAAACCGATTATTTCCAGTTTCACCCGATGTGGTCGTGGTTCGGTTATTGCGGCGGCGCTGCGTCGTTGCCGGGATGCGAAAACGTCCGTGTGCTGGTTGCTGCGAAAACCGGAAATTGCCCGCTGGTTCTGAAGTCCGAACACGTCACTCTGGTAGAACTCATGGACTGCGGTTGCCATTATTTTTTTCTCCAGATTTGGTGCATATGTTTGGTCGTCAAGTGCTCGAAGGATTTCACAATCCACCGCCTGCCTATATCAAAAAACTCGATGCCCACCCCTGACTGTCCGCGCGCAGTCAAATTCATTACGTACATTGGACGGTTGTCACTGGCCCTCAGTGCCGGCTGTATATCGACGTGCAAGCGCCCGATCGGACCAGTTTCAGGCTCGGAGATCGGAAATCGAAGATGAACACTAAAGTCTTCCACATCACCCGGGACTTCAGTTTGAGCCTGGCTCCAGAACGGAAATAAGCGATCGATCTCACCAAACTTATGCCATCCCTCTCCGCTGACGATATGGTTGACGTAGGTCACCTCACACTGGTTCACCTTAACTGCACCGAGGCCCCGCTCGATCACAAAGGACTGGAATTCCTGAAAGTCCCGTTCAAATGCGGGTCTGATTACAGGTTCGTAGTGTGGGTAAGCGTCACTCTCGCCCTGTTTCCTCCAGTTCTTTATAAATCGGTCGTTCTGAATTTGTATCATCTCAGTCCCCACTTCGTTAAGAAGCCACAGGCGCGGTAACTCTGGAATTTCGGTCGCTTCAAATCTTACCCGGCCGCTGGCAGCCATCGGATCGGGGAAATGTTCGATCTGGGGTACTAGCGCCGATCTCTCCTCCGTCAGTGGGAAGCGACTTTTAACCCTGTCCCAAAACAGGCCCAGATGCACCAGTCGCATGGGCGTTAGACGTTCGAACTGGGCCGAGAGGACAGTTTCAACAACGGGTGGATTCAAAAAATCGGCGAGAGTGGACATCGTGATTTTAGGCATGTCGGCACTTCCCCGGATATACGGTGAGAAAACCGATCGGATTTTCTCCTGTTCCGGGCGAGGTTGGCGCTTTCATTAGAAGCGATCGTTTAGTCATCTCTTTGAAATCGTTACGACAGGACGTGCCGCACGAACCGGCTGCGCCATGGGTTGCAACCCAGCCTCTTTAAGCAACAATGCAATTCCCTCCGTAACGAGATCCCGAAGTGTCGGCTTGCGGCCCGCTTGCTCAAGCCGATTAAGCTGGATTCTCATTATGGCCTTCTCCGCCTCACGATCAAGAGCAACCGACGTGATCCGTTCGTGATTCTCTCTGGTTCTGGGACGCCCGCCGGGCATAGTCGAACTATCCGCCGCCTCTCATAAATATATTAATACTTTTCTATATAAAGAATTAGATATTCGCTTGACTGCCCGTTGTGGTCGACGAGTTTGCACCATGGACCGTGGACACTTGGAGTCGGCGAGAATAGGTAGATGCTGCTGCGTATCGGATCGATTTTAGTTCTCATCTCATGGGCGGCGCTGGCCCAGCAACCGGTAACCCCTGCTGCCGCGGCGGCTCCGGCGGCAGTTGGCCGTGGCGGAGCAACTCCAGCGCACGACCACAACGCGGATATCCTGATCAAGCAGCTCGAAATCGATAAATGGTACAAGCAACTGGGCGATATTGCCGAGGTCAACGAAATTCGTTACACCAGCCTGCCTCCGCATAAACCGGAGAACCCCACCGCGCCGGGCGCGAAAAATCCGCTCATCATCCGCGCGATCGTTTTCGTGCCAAAGAATATCGACAAATCCAAGAAGCAGCCGCTGATCGTGTTTGCCCATCAGGGGATTCACAGCGATTTCGGACACGACTACGAATACAGCGCGGTGCGCGAACTGGTGCAGCAGGGCTATTCGGTGATCGGCCCCGACTATCGCGGAAGCACCGGATACGGAGGCGGCTTCTATAACGAGATCGATTACGGCGGGTACGAAGTCGACGACGTATTCGCGGCGCGCGAGTGGATGCTGGAAAATTACGATTTCCTCGATCCCAAACGCGTGGGGATGATGGGCTGGAGCCACGGGGGCTTTATAACGCTCCTGAACATCCTGCTGCATCCGGGCGCTTATGCCGCGGCTTACGCCGGTGTGCCGGTGACAGATCTGGTGCTGCGGCTCGGCTACCACGACGCGGCGTATCAGGCGATTTTCTCCGCCCCGCGGCATATCGGGAAAACGGTGCAGGCGGATGTGCAGGAGTATTTGAAGCGGTCGCCGATCACTTATGCCGACAAACTGGAGACGCCGCTGCTGATTCACGGGAATACGAACGACGAGGACGTGAACGTGATCGAAGTGCAGCGGTTTGTTGCAGCTTTGAAGGCAGCGGGGAAAAAATTCGATTACAAAATCTACGACAACGCCCCGGGAGGCCACGAGTTCGGCAGGCTCGACACTAAGCTTGCCAGGGATTCGAGGCATGACGTCTATAAATTTCTGGCCGGCTATCTGAAACCCGAACGGCCGGTCCAGTGAGTCAGTGCTGGCGGATGAAGAAAGCCTGTTTATCCACGCCGGGTGGAACCGCGACGTCGAAAAATCCCACCATCATTTCCTGCCTGCTTTGATCCCCCCAGGTGACTTCGGCATTCGGGTCGGGGTTGCGCGGGTTCGCCGATGAGTTATCGAAGTACCCGGTCCAGAGGAGCCTCGTCCCTGCCTTGAGCAGACGCGGCGTTTTCAGTTGATAGGAAAGCTGCCAGTAAAAGTCGTAGCCGTTGACTTTGAGAAGAGTCTCGATCCGGCCGTGCCCGTAGTCCAGCTGATATTCGAAACCCGTGCCGCGCAGGTGCATGTGCGGGAAAAGACTGATCAGCAGCGCGTCCTGAGGAAGAGTTCCGGAAACTGTAACCCGCTGATTGCTCTCATTCGGCACTAATCGGAAAGACGAATTCGTCATCTGCAGTGTCATCAGCCGGGACTTCGGCGCGGTGTTCGAGGTGACCATCGAAATCGAGGTCTGGTCCTGGGCATCCTTCGGGCCGGAGGTGTAATGAAGCTGCAGAACCAGGTCGGAACCCGCGGGGATTTTCTTCGCCATGCCTTCCGGACAAATCATGTAAGGCGCGCCCGGGGCATAGATGGCGAGAATATCGGCTGTCGTGAAGGTGTCGGGCGAATCGGGCGGCGGCTGGTAAGGCTCGCCCGGTTTTGCCTCCGCCAGCCATTTCGAACCCGGCTCCCGCACATAGAGGACCGCATGATGGACCACGCTTCGATCGCCCGGCTTGATCTGTACCGCGCTCACCCAGGTATCCCGCGCAAACCCAGGGCGCAGCACGATGTACTGATACTCGATGGTGGCCCGCGCCGGGATCCGGAATGGCCGGGGCATGCCGGTAGTCAGGTTGGCGCCAGGCAAACCGGCATCGTGCCACTCGAACGTAGGCGGCCCGTCCTGTTTCGGCCCTGCAGGCGAACCAGCATCTACCCAGGACTGAATCACCGCGATCTCCGCCGGCGAGAGCGAAGGGTCGTTCGAAAAATTTCCGAAATGCGGGTCCGCAAACCAGGGCGGCATTTTGCGAAGCGTCACCGCCCGGCCAATGGCTTTCGACCACGGCCGGGTCTGTTCATACGTCAGCAGGGGCATCGGGCCGATCTCTCCCGGCCGATGACAGCTTTGACAATGCTGCTGGAGAACGGGCAGCACATCCTTGTAAAACGTGCCCGGCGCGGCGCTCGCTCGTGCGGCAATGAGCAGCGATATGAAAAACGCGTATCGCAAAACCCAGCATAGCGGGCACGGCGGCTAAACTCGAATTTGCCCTTAGCGCTCGACACAGCTCTCGCATACCGGAAAGGCATCGGACCCGCGCGTGCCGCCATGCTGCAGGCGAAGGGACTGGAGACGGTGGAAGATCTGCTCCTCTACTTCCCCTTCCGCTATGAAGATCGCAGTAATTTAAAGACAATCGCGCAGCTGGCGCCCGGCGAACTGGCGACCGTGATCGCGGAGGTGAAGTCTTCCAAAGTATCCGGCTTTCGCCGCCGCAACCTGGGCCTGTTCGAAGCTGAGTTCACGGATTCGTCCGGCGCGATTGTGCTCGGCAAGTGGTTTCATGGCGCGTATCTGGCCGACCGTTTGACGCCGGGCACACGCGTGGCGCTGTTCGGGAAAATTGAGCTCGACTCGTACCGTGGCGAGCTGCAGATGATGCATCCGGAACTGGAGTATCTTGCCGCGGACGAAGACGAAGCCGACTCCGCGCTGCACACCGGGCGCGTCGTTCCGGTATACACCGCGGTGGGCAAAGTGAATACCCGGGCGCTGCGCGTGCTGATTTACAGGATCCTGAAGGAAATCGGCCCGCTGGAAGACCGGCTGCCGGAATCCATCCGGGCGCAGCTGAAGTTTCCTTCGCGCACGGAGGCGGTTCGCGAGACGCATTTCCCTTCGGGCGGGACGCCGATCCGGATCCTGAACGACTTCCGTTCGCAGGCTCAATACCGTTTGATTTTCGAAGAGTTCTTCTGGCTGGAGTGCGGGCTTGAGATCAAGCGCAAGAAGGCCCGGGCCATGGCCGGGATCGAGTTCCAGCTCAACGACCGGGTGCGCGAACAGATCAAGAAGCTGTTGCCGTTCAAGCCGACCAACGCGCAGAAGCGCGTGCTGAAAGAGATCGCCGGAGACATGTCGCGGCCCAGTCCGATGAATCGACTGCTGCAGGGCGATGTGGGCAGCGGGAAGACGATCGTGGCGGCGGAAGCGGCGCTGATTGCGCTGGAGAACGGTTACCAGGTGGCGATTCTCGCCCCGACGGAAATCCTCGCGGCGCAGCATTACTTCTCGCTGAAACCGCTGATGCAGAAGGTGGGATACACGGCGGCGCTGCTGACCGGCTCCTCGACGGCGCGCGAGAAACTCAAGATCAAAGAGATGATCCGCAGCGGTCTGATTCCGGTTGCGATCGGGACGCATGCGCTTATTGAGAAGGATGTCGAATTTGCGAAGCTGGGACTGATCGTGATCGACGAACAGCACCGCTTTGGAGTGATGCAGCGGTTTCAGCTGGTGCAGAAAGGCATCACGCCGGATGTTCTGGTGATGACGGCCACGCCGATTCCGCGCACTCTGGCCATGACGCTTTACGGCGATCTGGACGTTTCCACCATCGACGAGCTGCCGCCGGGCCGCAGGAAAATTATCACGAAACATCTGACCGACGATCAGGTAGAGCTTGCCTACAGCGCTGCGCGGCGCGAGATCGACAGCGGACGTCAGACTTACGTGGTGTATCCGGTGATCGAGGAATCGGAAACTCAGGCCATGAAAGCGGCGCAGCAGATGTATGAACTTCTCTCGCGCGACGTGTTTCCGGGCATCCCGGTGGGTCTGCTCCATGGGCGTTTGGGGGCGGCCGAAAAGGAAGACGCGATGGAGGCCTTCAAGAGCGGCCGCACGAGAATTCTGGTCTCAACCACGGTGATTGAGGTGGGCGTGGATGTGCCGAATGCGACGATGATGCTGGTGGAACAAGCCGAGCGCTTCGGGCTTTCGCAACTGCATCAGCTTCGCGGACGCGTGGGGCGCGGGGCGGAACAGAGCTATTGCATGCTGATTACCGGGAAACTGAACGACACCGGCAAGGAGCGGATTCGCACTCTGGTGGATTCGCAGGACGGGTTTGCCATTGCGGAGATGGACTTAAAGCTGCGCGGGCCGGGTGAATTTTTCGGAACGAAACAGTCGGGGTTGCCATCGCTGCATATTGCTGATATTTTGCGCGATCCGGATATTTTGTCGGCGGCGCGTCATGAAGCGCGGGCGTTTGTGGAACGGCCACCGTCGCCTGAGGATTTCGCGGCGGCGGTCGATTACATCAGGAATCACTGGCAGAGAAGATATGGACTGGTGCAGGTTGGGTAAGTTTAGTGGCGCGGGCGTAGTTATGTTTGGTGTCCTGTGCGGGTGATTGGCGGAGAGTTCCGTTCGCGCAAGCTGCAGTCGATGCCCGGCGAGGAGGTGCGTCCCACGCCGGACAAGATGCGCGAGACGCTCTTCAATATCCTGCAGACGCAGATCGAGGGCTCGGTGTTCGTGGATGCCTATGCGGGAACCGGCGCGGTAGGGATTGAAGCGCTGAGCCGCGGCGCGCGCTATGCGATTTTCATCGAGAAGAACCGCGAGGCGGCGAATCTGATCAAGAGCAATCTTTCGTCGCTGGGAATTGCCGGCCGGGCACGGGTGATTCAGGGCGCGGCGGCGGTGATTCTGGCGGGTCCGGAGCTGACCGGAATGCACCCGGACTTTGTTTTCATCGATCCGCCGTATCCGAAGGAATTCGAGTATCGGGCCGCGATGGAAGCGCTCGAGGACAGTCCTCCGAAGCTGGCGGTCGTCCAGCATTCGGCGCGTTTTGCTTTGAAAGAAGCCTACGGTCCGCTGCATCGCACCCGCACCCTGAAACAGAGCGAGAATACGCTCAGCTTTTTTACGGCGTTGTCGGACTAGCGGGGGGCGGTGTGGTGCCCGGGGTGTTTCCGGTCATGCCGGGATTCACGCCCGGTACCGCGCCTGGAGCTGGACTAACACCCATGGGCGGGGCGATCGGAGTTCCCGGCGGGGGAGTCTGTTGCGGCATCTGGGCAGCGCCATTGCGGGTCGTGTCCTTGGTGATGTCGTAAACGAATTCCCACTTGTTGTAAGTCTTCTGATCTTTATAGATCTTGATGCCGTCCTGCGTAATTTTGCTGGCGACTCCCGCGATGCCGCCGCCGATGGTCTGAGCCATCGGCTGTCCGGCAGCCGTCCCGATGCCGGGCGTAACCGTCGCGGCGCCGGGCTGAACCGCCCCTTGCGGATTCGGCGTCATGCCGGGCAGCGGATTGCCGAACTGATCGACCGATGGCGCGCCGTTCAGGCCGGCGAACCCGCCGGGACGCGGCGTTGTCAGCAGGTTGTTAATCATGTTCACAGCGGCTGACGGCGGCCCTCCTGACGACTGGCCATTGGTTTGACCGTTGAACTGGCCCGCAGGCGTATTGACCCCGGGAATCTGCACGCCGGGCGGCAGCGGCACTCCCCCGGCAGGCATTTGTCCCGGGAGCGGGCTCCCATTTGACGATTGCGTTCCGGGCAGCCCGGGGGGCATTTGCGCCCCTGGCGGGAGCTGGAATCCCGGCGGCAGAACCGGCTGGGACCCGGGAACAGCCGGATAGCCATTGGGGTTGTTGGGGTCCGTTGGCATTCCCGCCTGGGTGCTCTGACGGCGTCGGTCCGCGGGATTGATCTGCGCCTGATTCGGATCGACCGGGTTGCCGCCGGTCTGCTGCATTTCGATGATGAAGGTTTGCTTCTCGGCGGGGGCTGCCTGGCCGTCCTTCTTCACGTTGTAGACGAGAGAATCGGTAAACACGCCGCCCGGGCCCACGTGAACGATACGCCAGTTATCCTGATCGGAATCCGGCTTTTTGCTATTCATCGGATCGGTGTAACGGCGTCGCAGGAAGCGGAGATTCTGCGTGCTTTCGAGCGCGGCGAAATCGGGCGGATAGCGATTGAACTTGCGCACGTAGAGCTGGATGGCCCGGGAATACTGCTCGCCGCGGTCGATCAGAAGTTGTTCCTTGTCGCGCTGCGCTTCGAAGGCGACGCGCGGCACTTCCATATAGAGCGTGATGGCGACGACGGCGGCCATGGCGAGGACAAGCAGCAGGGCGTAACCGGACTGGGACTGCGCGCGGGAAGATGTTGTCATCCGGCGGCCGCCTCCGGCGTGAGCTGAATGGTTTGCGAGCTCTTGAACTGGGTGTCTTCGATGGTGATGGAACTGACGCCGATCTTCACCACCTTGTACCGCGCGCTCTTCACCTGATCGTTCTCACCGGCAATGAAGATGTCGTCGCCATCCAGCAGGAAGGCTTCTTTACGGCCATTGTTCTTGGAAACCTTGTAGCCGTAATACTTGAACGTCATCTGCGGTGCGACGGGAGCGGGCGGAGGACCGGGCGCTGCCGGTGGAGGCGCAGGCGGGGGCGGTTTGTTGATCGCGATCTTCGGGACGCCGGTGGGCAGCGCGGGAGCTTTCGCCGTCGCCGCCACAGCAACCGGAACTCCGTACTGGAACAAATTGCGCGAAGCCTCTTCGGGCTCCACGTTCTGAACTTTCGCGAGCAGGTCGAGCCGCAGCGTGGGGTCGATGGTCGCCGGGTCGGGCCGGTCTTCGGGACGCGAAAAGCCGATGCGCGGCCTGAAATCGAAAGCGCCTCCGGTGGCGGTCCTGCGGGCTTTGGCCGGAATTCTCGGCGTTTGCGTGAGCGGCGCAGCGGCGGGAGCAGGCGCGGTCACAGGCGCGGCGGAATCGCCGGAAAAAACGTTGACGTAAAGGGCGATGAGGACACCGACGAGAAGCACGCCGAGAATCGCCAGCTTCTTCGGCTCGGACCCGACCGTCACAGGGCACCCCCGGTATCGTCTTTCACCAAAGTATTCAGCTTGAGAGTGACGGTGAGGATGTCGCCTTTGGGCTGCGGGGAAGCCTGCATGCTTTCGATAACGAGGAAGCGTGGCGACCGGTCGAGCAGATTTATGAATTTGACCAGTTGGGCATAGCCGCCTTCGAAGTTGATCGAGAGCGACAACATATCGAGATCGTCGCTGCCTTCGATGGGATCGGGGGGGGCGAGCGTTTCTTCCTTCATGGTCATGCCAGCCAGTTTGGAGGTCTTGTTGAGTTCGCTGATGATGGTCGAATAGGTGTGGCGGCGGCTGGTGGCGTAGTTGGCGAGGAAGGCTTCGCTTTCGGTGCGGCCTTTATCAATATTGCCGGTAAGCCGGCGGCTGCGGTTCAGGCGCGCTTGTTCGGCGGCGAGACGCGAGCGGGCGGCAACCACGCTGGCATCGACTTCAGCGGCCGAAGGGCCAAAGACATGGAAAGCAAACAAGGCGGCGGCGATGTTGCCCAGCAGGAGCAGCCCGAGCACGATGCGCACGAGCACGGCCGGTTCTTTGAGCGAACCCCCCAGCGAAGCTCGCGAAATGGACGCTATTTTAAAGCTTCTGGGCATAGTTCACCGAGAGCCGGTAACGATAGAAAGGATCGGTCTGGGTCGGCGGCACGATGGTGCTGACCGCGGTGGAGCCGAATACGTCCGATCCTTCCAGCTGGATGATGAAAGCGATCACCGGTTCGGGCGCATCGGCCGCGACCGTGAGATCGAGGAATACCTGGTCCTGCGCATTGACGGCCGGGCGCACGGCGAGAATGCGGACGTTGGGCGGCAGCACTTTCTCCAGATCGGCGAAGATGCGGGTCCAGCTGATGGACTTGCGTTTGATGAGCTGGTTGATGAAAACGCTGCGATCGAGAACGATCTCATTGCCCGGCTGCCGCATGGAAGCGTCGAGTTTAGCCTGCTCCCGCTGGACAGAGACAAGCTGCCGGTTGACGCGGGCGAGGGCGACATTCGAATCCTGCGACTGGCGATTTCCGGTAACGATCATGGAGATCAGGAGCCCAAGGGTTCCAAGCAGCAGGAGGCCGGCGAGCGCGGACCCGATAAGCATGGGCCGGTCGCGCCGGAAAGGTTCGCGGGCGAGATTAACCGGAATTCTCACGCCGCGGCCGCCTGCTTTGTATTTGTTTTTCTTGTCGTCAGTGACGCCAGATAGCCCGCCAGGCCGGGTGCAGGATCGAGAAGCGCCTCGGCAGGAACTTCCAGCTCCGCCGAGAGACGGGCGACGGCCGATTGCGATTCGCCGCCGAATCCGGCCAGGAACAACTGTTCGGGGCGCGCGCCGGTTTGGTCTTCGAGATAGGCCATGGTGGGATAAAGCGCCGCCGAGACCTCTTCGAGGGACGCAAGTTCGAGGGATCGGGCGATGGTAACCAGTCCATCTTTCATCGCGATGATGGTGAGCGTGCCTGGACTGCGGCGCGCGATGAGCAGCGAACCTTTGGCGGGCAGCAACTCCAGCATGGCGAGGGAAGAAACGGTGACCAAACCGGGATGTAGACCGGCCCGGCGGAGGGGCGCTTCGTAGTGCGCGATGATCTCGGCCGGAGCGAGAGTCACAACGACACTTTTTGCGTTCTGCGCGAAGTAGGAGAGCGCGGCTTCGTCAATATCGAACGGGACGCTCTTGCGCAGACGGAAGTTGATCAGCGAGCGGCGCTCGTCTTCCTTTTCGGGCAGCGTGTCGAAATCGAGCACGGCGATGCGAACGGCATTGTCGGGCAGAATGAGCGCGGCGCCTTTGCGGCCGGATCCTCCCGCGGGAATCAGCTGACGGATAGCAGCGCCGAAGGCAGGGGCGTCGAGCACGTTCTCTTTGACCGGAGACGGCTCGACCACGCCGGGCGCGAGCGCCGCGTGCCGGGTGGCGGCCGGCGGACGAGTCCGCGACATCGTGATGCCGTCGGCTGCGATCTCGAAGGCAAACTCCGGCGGCGGGTCCTGCAAAAGCGCCATG
>DASZLO010000305.1:0-30043 GCA_035552315.1 Bryobacteraceae bacterium | reverse complement strand
CTCTCCTGTGAAGCGCGCTGAGATCCGTATCCTCCCGCCTGTTTCTTCAATGGATGTAATCTGATACTCGGGTAAACCCAATACCGCCTCTGATCTGATCAAACTTTTCCTCGCAAGAATGTTTTATCAGTCAGAGGTGGGATTTGCTCCCATTAATGAGCTAGAGCCCATATTTTCAGTAACTTGCATCGTTTTTGGCCCCCGTCGTGTAATATCGTGCAACGCGCTAAAATGAGGCGTGGCGCTAAGCCTCTATCGCCGCCACCGCCGCGACTGCCAGGCCGCGAATCCCGAAGACCTTCAATCGACCGAATTCGATGAGCGCAAGCGCGGCTGGAAACGCTGCGAATGCCCCATTGCCATCTCAGGAACGCTCGGCGGAAAATTCCGCCGGCACAGCACCGGCAAATGGGAGTGGGAAGACGCCCGCGCAATCGCAGCCGCATTCGAGCAAGCCGGATCGTGCGACGGGAAGGTTGCGCCGAGACCGGAACCTGTGGGTGGCGAATTCATAAAATCACGCAGCAATGGGAGTCCGGTACAACCCCCGGCAGTGCCTCTGCCACCGATAGGAACCGAGGTCTGATGCAGGTCCATTGACGCCGGGCGCTGGCAGCCGTCCTTCCAATCCGGCGCGTGCATGGTGCCCGTTATAAAAATTCTGGAAGTCGAGCAGCTTCGCATTGAGGTCAGCCGTCGTCCAAAGTAACGCGCGGTCCAGGCATTCCCGGCGCAGGGTTCCGATTAAGCGTTCGACGAACGGGTGAGACAAAGGTGCGTCGGGCACAGTCTTGATTTCGGTTATGCCCAGCACCCGGAGGTTGGCTTCCCATTGATGAAAACGAAAGAGTGGATCGTTATCGGTGCTCAGATACTTCGGCAACGATTGCCACCGGATCGCTTGCTGGAACATCCGACACAGGGCCGGACCATCGACGTTCCCATACTGCACGCCGAATCCGACGATGCGCCGCGTGAACTGGTCCATCGCTACCAGTACCCAATATGTCCTCAATGTCGCCGATTCGCAGCGGAATAGATCGCAGCTCTACAAACTGTCTTTCGTGTGTCCGAGAAAGGTAAGCCAGGACGGACCGGCCGAATCGATTCCAGCTGGTAGTGGATGGTCAGGATGCGGCGAACAACATCTTTGTCGATTTCCGCGCCGAAGGTCAACGTAATCTGCTGCGCAACTCGGTGGCAGTCCCACGCCGGATTGCGCCGTTTCATTTCAAGGACGGCGTCGATCAGTACCTGATCCGGTCTGCAACGCATAGGCTGGGCGCTCGTTTCCGGCCGCGGTTGAGAATGAGCAGTGATGTTTGGCAAGCACCGACTCGGCGACGACGGAACGGCAGCCGCCCGGTCGCGTTAGTCGGAGCAGGGTGACGATCAAATGAACGAAAATGACGACGATGTCACGCACTGGAAAATATTAACAAAGCCTTCAAAACACCCGGAATTGCTCGGTTTTTGTAATTCGCCACCCACAGGGAGAAAATGTGCGGTGACTTTAACCAGTTTCCCTTGATTTCCACCCAAATAGTATTTACTGCGACAACCGAAGCCGGGCCCCCCGCTGTGGCTACGAGGTGAGAAGGATATACCAGAACCGGGCGATAACTACGCTTAGGATAATCACGCGCACACGACTCTCGCGCCTTTCAACCCGCCCCGGCTCGGTAGTGATTGCTTTGGTCGACCGTTTTCGCCGACGGCAATTTTATCGCGGTTGCGTCAACGCATTTTCTGATCGTCACCGCGTCCGGACCTCTGCGCCTTACCGGCGCGCGATAATCGGATGGCTCTAGGGATAGGGAAGACAATCCCCAATTCCGGGGACTCCCGATTATCAAACTCGAGTGACTGGAACCCTGCCGCCAGCAGCCTGGCCTTCAGATCGCCTCTGGTGAATAGACGCATCTCAAGGGCAAGTCGCTGGCGTATTCCGAGCAGGGGAATTTTCTGGCGGCTTCGCGGGCGTATCAGCGGGCGATGCAGGTGGATGTTTCTTCGACGTTTAATGAACTCAGGAATAGTAAGCACATCTCCCGGCTCAATTAAAACGTCCTTGGAGTTACCATTCCTGATATCTCTCGAGGATAGTGGAATCCTTGCTGTTCCAGTTTGCGATGTCTTGTCGGCGCGAAAAAAGCGAAGAATATACTTCATCGTCGGCGTTTTCAAGCAACCCACCCGCTCGCCCGCCCGCCCGATGACATTCAGACTGTCAGCACCTGGCCGCGACGGCGTCTGTCGGGCGTCTTGACTGCCCTAAACCGGCATGATATCCTGCTGATGCTTCGCGTTCGGCTCCGACGGCTGAACTTTCTGCTGCGTCCTGGGCGGCGTATTTGCAGAACAGCTATGTAGCTGAGCGGCTCGGGACCTTCCCCCCTATCTCAATATTGCGAAGTTAAGGCGCACGGTATTCCGGTGCATCGCGGAACACCGTGCAATATTCTTCCGGCAAAGCGTTCACGTAGGAGGAACCTCATTTAGCATGAATCACTCACGCCGGTGGCTGATGAAGATCAGAACAGTCTTCGAGTGCCTTGTGCGTTCAGACTCAAGCCTTCGCCGCCGGGTGGTTCTCAACTCCGCAGGGCTTATTGGATCCGCAATCGCCTTAATATTTTTTGCGGGGGCATTGGACGCCCCGGCGCAGCAGCCCGGTCCGTCTCCGAGGAATGTCTTCCTGAAACAGTACTGTGTCTCATGCCACAGCCAGAAACTTCATGTTGCGGACCTCGTGCTGGAAAACATCGACCCCCGTGACGTTTCACGGAACGGGCAATTACTTGAAAAAATCGTGCTCAAGGTCGGCAGCGGATCGATGCCGCCTTCCACTGTGCCGCGCCCCCCCAGGCCGGCTGTGAACGTATTTCTGGCTTCAGTGGAAGCTTCTCTTGACCGGGCGGCATCGGCCCGCCCCGATCCGGGCCGGCCGATGATGCTGCATCGCCTGAATCGCGCGGAGTATCTGAATTCGATTCGCGATCTGTTCGACGTCGACCTGAATCCGGATGATGCGTCTCTGCTTCCGGCCGACGATAAGAGTTTTGGCTTCGACAATAACGGCGATGTGCTCGGACTTTCTCCTCTTTTGCTGGAGCGCTATCTCTCTATTTCCCGGCGCGTGACGCTGGCGGCGATGGGGCCTGCTTCGATGGTTCCGGAGTCTTACGTTCGGCGCGTGGCCTACGAGTTGCCGCAGACGAAATGGATCGAAGGGCTGCCATTCGGGACGCGTGGTGGCGCCGTATTCACGTATCGTTTTCCCACCGATGGAGAATATGTAATCCACATCAAGCTGCAAAGGCGCTACGACCGCATCATTGGCGTCGATCAACGGGGCCGCCGCGGTTCTGGCGGCGACGACAAAGGTCCCGTGAGGGAACGCGTGGAAATCAGTCTGGACACCAGGCCTGTGGGCCTGTTCGCGGTCGGTTCAGACCAGACGATTCGCGAATCGCTTGACCTCCCCGCGGGCGGAGTTATCGTGGAGGAACCGCTGAAGGAACTAACCCGCGAGGAGCAGGTGCAGCGCAGCGCCAATGCCGATGCCAACCTCGAAGTCCGGATCCCTGTTAAAGCGGGCGAACGCGAGATCAGCGCGGCGCTTCTGGCGAAGTTTGTGCCGGTGCCTTCGCAGGTCCGCGAGCAGTTTATTTCCGGCACCGCCGGCCCGCAGCGGCCCATGGGGATCGACAGTATTATCGTCAGCGGCCCCTACACAACTTCGGCGGGAACGGAGTCGTCGAGCCGCAAGCGGATTCTGACCTGCAAACCAGCCAGCGAATCCGAAGAACCGGCCTGTGCAAAAAGCATTTTGGGCGGGTTGGCGCATCGCGCTTATCGTCGCCCGGTTACAGAACCTGAAATGCAGGATTTGCTGGCGGCATACAAAGAAGGCCGGGCGGATGGAGATTTCGAGAGCGGAATCGGTATGGGAATCCGGCGCATGCTCATGGACCCGGCTTTTCTTTTCCGCGTGGAGCGCGACCCTGCCGGAATTGCCCCCAATACGGCCTACAAGGTTTCCGACCTTGAACTGGCGTCGCGGTTGTCCTTCTTTCTGTGGAGCAGCATTCCCGACGATCAACTGCTCGCGGCAGCGGAACACGGGCAGCTAAGAAACCCCGCCGTAATGCAGGCGCAGGTGCGGCGCATGCTGGCGGACAAGCGCGCCAGGAGCCTGGTGACCAATTTCGCGTCCGAATGGCTTTCGCTTCGGGTCATCGAAGGCGTCAAACCCGACCCCATCGTGTTTCCCGAATTCGATGACGGCCTGCGGGCGGCGTTCGAAAAAGAAACTGAGATGCTGCTGGACAGCGTTCTGCTGAACGACCACAGCGTGCTCGAACTGCTGAACGCCAACTACACTTTTGTGAATGAGCGTTTGGCCCGGCACTACGGTATTCCGAATGTGTACGGCGATCAGTTCCGGCGAGTGACAGTGACCGACGGGGTGCGCGGAGGTTTGCTGGGACAGGGAAGTATTCTGACCGCGACCTCGTACCCGAACCGCACTTCGCCGGTGCTTCGCGGTAAATGGATTCTGGAGACCCTGCTGGGCAGTCCTCCGCCCCCGCCTCCGCCAAATGTTCCGGCATTGCCTGAGGCTCAGGCCACGGGCAAAGTTGTTTCGGTGCGCGAACGTCTCTCCGAGCACCGGAAGAATCCGGCGTGCGCGGGTTGTCATTCGCGCATGGATCCCCTGGGATTCGCGCTCGAGAATTTCGATGCAACCGGGAAATGGCGGACCATTGAGTCGTCGGGACCGGCCGATATGTCCCGCAATCCCATCGATGCTTCGGGCGAATTCTCCGACGGGACTAAGTTCGAAGGCGTCGCCGGTTTGCGCAAAGCCATGCAGGAACATTCGGCGGAATTTGTTTACAGGATGACGGAAAGACTGCTCACATACGGATTGGGGCGGGGCAGTGACTGGTATGACGCGCCGGCAATTCGGGCCGCGGTGAACCAGGCTAAGAAGGACGACTACCGCTTTTCATCGCTGCTGATGGGCGTCGTGGAAAGCGTTCCGTTTCAGATGCGGTTGTCGCAGGATGCCGGAGCTTCAAAGGCGATACCGGTGCAGCCAGCCAGGGTGCAGGGTACCAACTAGCGCGGAAGCCCGGCCCGGGACTTTACATACGTTCGGCCATAGGAAAGGAAACCTGAAATGTTCTTAAAGAAAAGTTCGCTGGATCGCCGTACATTCCTGCGGGGCGTGGGAGCGACGCTCGCCCTGCCTCTGCTGGACGCAATGACGCCGGCTTTTGCCTCATCCGGCAATGCCATCCCCCGACTCGGATTTATTTACATCCCGAATGGCGTGAATCTGGCCGAGTGGACGCCGAAGGAAACAGCGCCGGGATTTGCCTTTTCATCTACGTTGAGTTCCCTCGAGCCTTTCCGCGACCGTGTTACTGTGCTCTCCGGATTGGCGCACCATGCAGCTGACCGCCTGAATGACGGCGCCGGTGACCACTCGCGCGCGGCGGGCGCATTCCTTAGCGGATGCCATGCCAAGAGGACCGAGGGCGCCGATTTGTACCTCGGCATCACCGCAGACCAGATCGCGGCAAAAGCGCTGGGCAAGGACAATCTGCTTCCGTCGCTCGAACTCAAGCTCGACGACAGCGACATCGCGCCCCTGTGCGACGAAGGTTACACGTGCGCTTACATGAATACCTTTTCGTGGAGTTCGCCGACCACGCCGCTCCCCATGGAGAACAATCCCAGACTCGTGTTCCAGCGCCTCTTCGGCGAAGGACAAACCGCGAAGGAACGGGTAATCCAGACCCGCGAAGACCGAAGCATTCTGGATGCCGTGACCGGGTCGATGAAACGGTTGCAAAGCACACTGGGAGCGGACGATCGCCGCAAGATGGATCAGTACTTCGATGCGATTCGCGAAGTGGAATTGCGGCTGCAGAGAATCGAGGCGAAGAATGCGGATGCGTCCGTTGTGGCGCGGGGCGGCAGTCGCCCCCTCGGCGTCCCGGATAAGTTCGAGGACCATATCAATCTCATGTTCGATCTTCAGGTTCTGGCGTTTCAGGCCGACATTACACGCGTGACCACTCTCATGATTGGCCGCGAAGAAGGCGGACGAAGCTACCCCCAGATAGGCGTGCCGGACGGCCATCATTCGATTTCGCATCATGACAACAATCCGGAGAAGCTGGCGAAGCTCGCCAAAATCGACGCCTATCACGTTCAACAGCTGGCTATTTTCCTGGGCAAACTCAGGAACACACCGGATGGAGGGAGCAATTTGCTCGACAATTCGATGATTCTCTATGGCGGCGGCATCAGCAACGGCAACATGCACAACCATGAGCGGCTGCCCGTGGTGGTTGCTGGCGGCGGTACCGGACAGCTTAAAGGCGGAAGGCATCTCGAATATAAACAGGACATGCCCATGTCCAATGTGCTGCGAAGCGTCCTCGACAAAGCGGGCGTGCACACCGACACACTGGGTGATGCTACTGGTTTATTGGCGGAGCTTTAAACAATGCGCAGAGTTCCGGCTATTCTTTTTGCAGTTGGACTTGCAACGCTCGCGGCCAGCGGGGCTGAGCTGAAGGTCTTGCCGGCGTCGTCGGTGGTTGAAGCCGTGAAAGGCGGAAACGTTGCTGTGTTGCAGAAAACCCTGCAGCAGCATCCGGACCCGAACACGGCCGAAGCGGATGGGACCACCGCGTTGCATTGGGCCGTCCAGAAAGACAGGCTTGACCTCGTTCAGGCCCTGCTCGCAGCAGGTGCGAAGCCGAATGTGAAAAATCGGTGGGGCGTGAGTCCGCTGGCGCTGGCGGTCGCCACCGGCAGTCCCGGGATTACGAAGGCGTTGCTGAGAGCCGGAGCCGATCCGCGGGTCTCCGTACCCGAAACGGGAACACCGCTGCTGACAGCCGCTCACAGCGGTAATCCTGAAACCATAAAAGCGCTTCTTGCCGCCGGCGTGAAGGCGGATGAGACGGAAGAATCCAGCGGTCAGACCGCTTTGATGTGGGCCGCCGCGGAAGACCATGTACCTGCCGTGCAAACCCTTCTGGGCTTTGGCGCCGATGTCAGGAAGGTGTCGAAAAAGAAAGAGAGCGCCCTGTTTTTTGCCGTGCGAACGGGTGATGTCGCGCTTGCTGAAACATTGCTCGAGGCTGGCGCCGATATAAACGAACGCGCTCCCTCCGACGATGCGCGGTCCAGCCCCGTCGGGGACAGCATGCTGGTTACGGCGATCGCCAACGGACATTTCGGAATGGCCGATTTCCTGTTGAATAAAGGAGCGGATCCAAACGCAGCCGGGACACGCTGGCCTCCGTTGCACGCGCTGGTGCGGATACGGAACTACGAGGAATCGCAATATCCGGCGCCGAAAACGGCGGAAGGCGATCTGGACAGTCTGGTACTTGCGAAACACCTGCTGGCCCGCGGTGAGGATCCGAGTGCCAAGGCCGCCACGAAGACCGCCAGACGAAATCCCGGCGACATGAACTACACGGAATTTAAAGGAGCGACACCGTTCTTTTTGGCGGCGAAGGCAGGCGATATTTCCATGATGAGGTTGCTGCTTTCGGCGAAGGCGGATTACACCACACCGATCGAAGAAAAGACCACGCCGTTGATGGTTGCGGCTGGCGTTGGATGCGTTCCCGGGCAATGGATTGAGCCCGAGCCGGCCATTCTCGCAGCCGTAAAGCTCCTTGTGGAGGAACTTAAGGCGGACGTCAATGCGGTGAATATCCGCCACGAAACCGCTTTGCATGGGGCCGTCTGCAGGGGCGCCGATTCCGTGATCCAGTACCTGGTGGATAAAGGCGCGAAGCTCGACGTGAAGGATGTCGAGGGCAAGACGGCATTGGATGTTGCCTTAAACGGGATCTTCCGGGGAGACTCGATTGGCACGCCTCCGGTGCTGCTGTTTAAGTTTCCGGAACACACCGCGATTCTGATGAAGAAACTGGCGGCTTCGGAATAAATCGCAGCTTCGGCAAGCGAGAACGGTGCCCCTAAAGATGTAAAGTGAGGGGATGTTGCTTTCCCGAATTGTTCGTTTCGGCGCGATCGTTGCTGCCCTAGCGGTGGCGGGGTGGTTGCTGGCGCAAAACCAGACTTCTTCAAGTTAGAGTACATTGTGCTGCAGAAGCGCGGTCCGAAGTGGGTGGCGGGCAAGCCGGCCGGGGAGCAGGCGCTGGGGAATCACGGGCAGTACTTGCAGGAGCAAATGAGGAAGGGCGCGCTGCAGTGGGCTGGGCGATTTCTGGACGATTCAGGCGGACTGATCCTGTACAGGGTAAGAGACGAGGCGGAGGTGCGGGCGATCGCCGAACACGATCCCGGCGCGGCCAGCATGACCGGCGTGCCGCCTTTGGGATTCCCGAAAATCAGCAACTGCGTTGGCGGCATCTTCAGGCCTGCCTTTTCCGCCTCGCCGCTGTGATCGATCACAGCGAACAGCTGAATGCCCTTCGCCTGCAACAGCTCTTCGATCTTTGAAATCGTTTCCGTCACCGACTGACTGCTCTGCCGCGTAATGATTCCCGAATCCGGATTTAATTGCATTCTTCGTCCACTGGCGGTCTCTTCCATTCTCCATTCCCGACGCGGCATTGTTTTACGCAACCCATCATTTGCGCAACCCGTCATCGATTGTCGATAATCAGGGTCTAAACGAACGGAGACGGTAAACAATGACCAAACAAGAAATCCTTCTCGCGCAAAAGGAATTCCTCTTCCCCGCGGTCTTTCATTACTTCAAGGAGCCGCTCGTCGTCTCGCACGCCAAAGACCAGTACGTCTGGGACATCGACGGCAACCAGTACCTCGACTTTTTCGGCGGCATCGTCACCGTGAGCGTCGGCCACTGCAACGACCAGGTCAACCAGAAAGTCCACGCCCAGATCGATAAGCTCGAACACGTCTCCACCGTTTTCTCTAATGAACCGCAGGTAGCGCTGGCCCAAAAACTGGCCTCCATCACCCCGAACGGGGCGCTCCGGAAATCGTTCTTCACCAACAGCGGCACCGAAGCCAACGAGACGGCCATCCTCGCCGCGCGCTGTTTTACCGGATCGACCGAAATCATCGCGCTCCGCCACTCGTATCACGGCCGATCCTCGGGAACCATGGGACTCACCGGCCAGGCGACATGGAAGCTTGGCCCTCCGCAGGCTGGCATTGTGCACGCCGTCAATGCCTACTGCTACCGCTGTCCCTTCGGTCTCGAATATCCGTCCTGCGAAGTCAAGTGCGCGCAGGATATGGAACAGGTGATCCGCACTTCCACCTCAGGCCGCGTCGCCGGACTTATCGCCGAACCCATTCAGGGCGTCGGCGGCTTCATCACGCCGCCCAAAGAATACTTCAAGATCGTCACCGACATCGTCCGCAACTACGGCGGCATCTTTATCGCCGACGAAGTGCAAACCGCCTGGGGACGCACCGGCACCAAGTGGTTCGGCATCGAACACTGGGGCGTTCAGCCCGACATCATCACCAGCGCCAAAGGACTCGGCAACGGTCTCCCCATCGGACTCACCATCGCGCGGCCCGAAGTAGCCGACGCCATGAAAGGCGTAACCATCTCGACTTTCGGCGGCAACCCTGTAGTCACCACCGCCGCCAAAGCGGTGATCGATTACATCGAAGAACAAAACCTGCTGCGCAATACCGAAGAAACGGGCAACTACCTGAAGGGCAAGCTCCTCGATTTGAAAGACAAACACCAGATCATCGGAGACGTAAAAGGAATGGGCCTGCTGCTGGCGCTCGAACTGGTGGAAGATCGCCGCACTAAAGCGCCCGCTGCCGCCGCTACCAATCAGATGCTGGAAGCGGCACGGGAGAACAGGATCATGATCGGCAAAGGCGGCTTGTACGGCAACTGCATACGTCTCTCCCCGCCCATGAATATCAGCCGAACCGATGTGGACGAATTCATAAAACGTCTCGATGCCAGCTTCACTAAAGTGGAAGCGGCCATGCATTCGGACGTGGCGCGATAACACCGCATGTCCATCGCTCACCTTTTTCCCGACCTGCATCCGGCCTTCACCGGGCAGGAAGCAGTGGTCGAATCCAACCGCTGCCTCTTTTGCTATGACGCTCCCTGCACAGCCGCATGCCCGACGCACATCGATGTGCCGCGCTTCATAAAAAAGATATCGACAGGCAATCTCCGCGGCTCCGCGCTGACGATTCTCGACGCCAATCTTCTGGGGTCAAGCTGCTCGCGCGTATGCCCGGTTGACGTCCTCTGCGAAGGCGCCTGCGTCATGCACCGTTACAATCGCGAGCCCATCGAAATCGGACGCCTGCAGCGCCACGCCATGGAAATGTTCTACCAGTCCGGAGACCCCAGACTTCCCGGGCTGCAGCAGCCGCCAGTGCAACTCCGGGTGGCCTGTATAGGGGGCGGGCCGGCATCGCTTTCCTGTGCCGGTGAACTGGCCCGCCGGGGGCATCTGGTCACCGTATACGAATCCAAACCGTTGCCGGGAGGCCTGAATACTTACGGAGTCGCCGAATACAAACTCCGCATGCCCGACGCTTTGCGCGAAGTGGAATTCATCGAATCGCTGGGAGTGGAAATCATCTGCAACGAATCCGTCGACACCAATCGCCTCCGCGAAATCGGCGACGAGCACCACGCGGTATTCCTCGGCCTCGGTCTCGGACGCATGGATCCGCTGGGAATCCCCGGCGAGGATCACCCGAATGTGATCGACGCCTTGCGTTACATTGCCGGATACAAAACCACTCCACCCGCGCCAACCGGCAATCGTGTCGTAGTGATCGGAGCGGGCAACACGGCCATCGATGCCGCCAATGCCGCCCGCCGTCTCGGTGCCGCTGAAGTCTCCATGCTCTACCGGCGGACCGTAAACGAAATGTCGGCTTTCGTTTTCGAGTATGAACACGCCAAACAGGAAGGGGTCGCATTCCGCTGGCAAGTGAAGCCGCTGCGCATCGTGTCTGACAAAGCAGCCGATAGCGGCCGCCTCACCGGCATCGAATGCATTCGCATTTCGGATTCGGAAGTCTTCACGATCCCGTGCGATCTGGTAATTCCCGCCATTGGTCAATCGAAAACCAGCGAGCTTCTCGCCTCCGTCGCGGGCAATCCAAAATTTTTCGCGGGCGGAGACCTTACCAACGGAGGCCGCGAAGTAGTCGACGCTGTAGCGGACGGTAAACGCGCCGCGATCGCAATCATCGAAAAGTTTGCGACCGCCATCCCGGGAGCCACCCATGCCTGACATCTCCGTAAACTTCGCCGGAATCAAATCGCCCAACCCGTTCTGGCTCGCCTCCGGACCGCCCGCCAACTGCGGCGATCAGGTCATGCGCGCTTTCGACGCCGGATGGGGCGGAGCCGTCTGGAAGACGCTGGGCGATCCCATCGTCAACGTGTCATCCCGCTATTCCTCGATGGATTTGAACGGTCAGCGCATGGTGGGTCTGAATAATATCGAGCTCATCACCGACCGTCCGCTGGACCTCAACCTCCGCGAAATCGCTGAAGTCAAGAAGCGCTACCCCGCGCACGCGGTAATCGCATCGCTGATGGTGGAATCGAAGCGTGAAGCCTGGCACGAAATTGTGCGCCGCTCCGAAGGCGCCGGAGCCGACGGGCTCGAACTGAACTTCGGCTGTCCGCACGGCATGAGCGAACGCGGCATGGGCAGTGCGGTCGGGCAAGTTCCCGAATATGCGCAGATGATCACTGAGTGGGTGATGGAGATCGCCCGCACGCCTGTGCTGGTCAAGCTCACGCCTAACATCTCCGACATTCGCGCCGTAGCCCGCGCCGCCAAACGCGGAGGCGCCAATGCCGTTTCCGCCATCAACACCATCAACTCGATTACAGGCATCGATCTCGACACGCTGCGCCCGAGGCCCGACGTCGGAGGCCTGTCTTCCCATGGCGGATATTGCGGACCGGCCGTAAAACCGATCGCGTTGAATATGGTCCAGCAAATCGGCGCGGATCCGCAAAGCCAGATTCCGATCTCGGGCATTGGCGGGGTGGGTAACTGGCGGGATGCCGCCGAATTCATTCTGCTCGGATGCGGGACCGTACAGGTCTGTACCGCCGCCATGCACTACGGGTTTCGCATTGTGGAAGATATGGCCGACGGACTGCGCAACTGGATGCGCGAAAAAGGTTTCGCGACCATTGAAGATTTCCGCGGCCGCAGTCTGCCCAAAGTGGTCGAGTGGAAGAATCTCGATCTCAACTATAAGATCGTCGCGCGCATTCATGAAGAGAAGTGCATCGGCTGCGACCTCTGCTATACCGCCTGCTGGGACGGCGCGCATCAGTGCATTCACATGGACCGCGCGGGGCATCCGGACCCGAAACGCATCACCGTCACGCCGATCCCGAAACTCGACGGCCCGGCTCCCGACAGGCATAAAACGCCGCTGTATCGCATCCCGCGAGTCGATGAAGACGAGTGCGTCGGCTGCAATCTTTGTGCGCTGGTCTGCCCGGTTGACGGCTGCATCACGATGGAACGAATCGAAAACGGTTTGCCCTTCCAAAGCTGGGAGCAAAGGGTTCAGAGAATTCAATGAGCACACTAGTAATCCAAAACGGCACCCTCGTCACCGCGCTCCATTCCTATAAAGCAGACATTCTGGTGGCGGACGGCAAGATCAAGGAAATCGCCCCGCAGTTCGCAAAGACCGTGGCGGATCGTGCCATCGATGCCACCGGAATGCTGATATTCCCGGGGGGCGTGGATGTCCACACCCATATGGACATGCCCTTCGGCGGCACTACCTCCGCTGACGATTTCGAAACCGGCACGCGCGCCGCGGCCTACGGGGGCACCACCACCATCGTCGATTTCGCCATCCAGGCCAAAGGCACGAAGATGCGCGACGCTCTCGACACCTGGTGGAAAAAAGCCGAGGGCAAAGTCTGCATCGACTACGGCCTGCACATGATCGTCACGGATCTGGGCCACTCCGGACTGGAAGACATGGATGATCTGGTGCGCGAAGGCGTCGCCAGTTTCAAACTCTTCATGGCCTACCCGAACGTGCTGATGGTGGATGACGCGACGATCTTCCGCGCTCTCGGGCAGACCGCCAGAAACGGGGCGCTCATCTGCATGCACGCCGAAAACGGCGGGGCCATCGACGTCATCGTGCAGAAGGCGCTGGCGGAAGGCAAGACCGCGCCGATTCAGCATGCGCTCACCCGCCCCGTGCGGGCTGAAGCCGAAGCCGTGAACCGGGCCATCGCGCTGGCCGAAATGGCGGGAACGCCGGTTTACATCGTGCATCTCTCGTCCGAAGACGCGCTGAATCAGGTGCGCGAAGCGCGCGATCGCGGACTACCGGCCTTCGCCGAAACCTGTCCGCAATACCTGCTGCTGTCCATCGAAGAATTGGAACGCCCCAATTTCGAAGGCGCCAAATATGTCTTCACTCCGCCGCTGCGCGAGCGCCATCATCTGGCGAAGCTATGGGACGGTCTGAGGCACGATCACCTTCAGGTTGTTTCCACCGACCACTGCCCCTTCTGTTTCGCCGATCAGAAGCAGTTGGGCAAAGACGATTTCACCAAGATTCCCAACGGCGGTCCAGGCGTGGAGAACAGACTTCAGCTCATCTGGAACTACGGGGTCAACTCCGGGAAAATTTCACAGAACCGTTTCGTGGAACTGGTGTCAACGTCTCCCGCGAAGCTCTTCGGAATGTACCCGCGTAAGGGAGCGCTCGAAGCGGGCAGCGATGCCGACATCGTCATCTGGGATCCCGAAGCGGAGCACACCATCAGCGCCGCAACCCACCACATGCGAGTCGACTACTCCATGTTCGAAGGCTTCAAAGTGAAGGGCAACGCCCGGCAGGTAATTTCCAGAGGCGAAGTCGTCATTGAAAACGGCAAGTTCCAGGGCAAAGCCGGAAGAGGCCAATATCTTCGCCGCCATGCCAGAGGCGGAGCGTGGAACTAACCACTCACGATCCGCAGCTTTATAACGAAGACCTCGCTCCCATTCCGCTGAACCGGCGCACCTGGGGCACATATAACTATGCCGCCCTCTGGGTAGCGATGAGCGTCTGCATCCCCACTTACATGCTGGCGTCCGGGCTGATCGCGGGAGGCATGAGTTGGTGGCAGGCAGTCGGGACGATCCTCCTGGGCAATCTGATCGTCCTGGTTCCGATGCTGCTGAATGCGCACGCAGGCACAAAGTACGGCATTCCGTTCCCGGTTCTGGTGCGCGCCTCTTTCGGCGTCAAAGGCGCCAATGTGCCCGCGGTGCTGCGCGCGCTGGTGGCCTGCGGCTGGTTCGGAATCCAAACCTGGATCGGCGGCCAGGCGATTTTCTCCATGCTGAAAATCCTCTGGCCCGCCATCGCCGGTTCCGCGATGAGTCCCTGGATATGTTTCTTCGCTTTCTGGCTGATCAACATGGCAGTCATCTGGCGTGGCATCGAAACCATCAAATCGCTTGAAGGAATCAGCGCGCCTTTCATGATGATCGTGGGTCTGGTGCTCCTCTTCTGGATCACCGGAAAGGCCGGCGGACTCGGCCCCGTTCTCAGCGCCCCCAGTAAGTTCAAGACCACGGCAGATTTCATGAAGTTCTTCATTCCGTCGCTGACGGGGATGGTGGGTTTCTGGGCCACGGTCGCGCTGAACATTCCGGACTTCACGAGGTATGCAAAGTCCCAGAGAGCCCAGGCCATAGGCCAGGCGCTCGGCCTGCCCGCAGCCATGACCATCTATTCATTCATCGGCGTTGCGGTCACCTCCGCATCGGTGGTGATCTTCGGCGAACCGATCTGGGATCCGGTGGCGCTGCTGGGCCGGTTCAACCAGCCGGTGGTCGCGTCGTTCGCGCTGGTGGCTCTCCTGATCGCGACCCTCAACACAAACGTAGCCGCCAACGTTGTCTCGCCGTCCAATGACTTTTCAAATCTGAATCCGAGGCGCATCTCTTTCCGCACGGGCGGCATGATTACGGGCGTCATCGGCATCCTGATGATGCCCTGGAAGCTGCTGGGCGATTTCAGCGCTTACATCTTCGGCTGGCTGGTGGGTTACTCGGGGCTCCTCGGCCCCATCGCCGGCGTCATGATCGCCGACTATTTTGTAATTCGCGGCAAGCACCTCGCGGTCGATGATCTCTATCGCCGCGACGGCCAGTACGAATACGATGGCGGCTTCAATTACAAAGCGATAGCGGCACTCGCTTTCGGTATCGTGATCGCGCTGATCGGTCTGGCGGTCCCGCCGCTGCGCTGGCTCTATGACTACGCCTGGTTTGTGGGCTTTCTGGCCTCAGGCGCTCTCTATGTGGGATTAATGCGGTGGCGCTAATGCGCCGCTGAGTCCGCCGCCAGTTTCGTGGCGTTATCCATGTCGCCGAATTCGCGCGGATGCTGTTTGTCGCGCGTCTTCACGGGCACGTCTTTGGTGACGTAATCGATCAGCTCGCCGGCTTCCACAAAACCGTCGTGATCGCTGTCGGCCGCGCCGCCGAGTCCGCGCAGCACCGAATCGGTGAACGCTCCATGGCCGCCGCCGTAATCCGGGCCTTCGATGGAAAGCTCACGCGGACGCGCCGCCATCAGCCCCAACAGCTCCCCGGGAGCATCCCCGATCTGTTGCACGACGCCTCCCAGCTTGATGCTGCCGATCATACCGGCGCGGCAAACGTCGGCGAAGAACACAACGTGGCCGGCGGTGGCGAGTTCGCCTTCGACCAGTTGCTGCACCTCGCCCATCGGCAGCGCGGTGCCTTTAAGATTCGAGGTGTCGCTGTCGGAAGTCAGGATGTAAGCGCCGCTGTCGTCCACATTGCCGTGGCCCGCGATGAAGATGAAAACGGTATCTTCTTTGCCCGGGCGCTTCAGGAAGGTCTTGAAGGCGTCGCGCAAGGCACCCGTCGTCGCTTGCCCGTCGGTCAGCAGGAGCAGTTGATCCGGGGGAACGGCAAGGGTTTTCGCCAGCGCCGCCGCGTCGGCCTTTGGATACTGCAGCCACTGCTCATGCGGCAGCTTGGGATATTCGGAGATTCCGACAATCAGCGCAAAGGTCTTGGCCTCCGCAACAGTGCACAGCGACTGGATTGCAACGAGAGCGATCAGGAATTTTCGCATTCGGGTTCAATAGTGAAATTTATACTTAATTTCACCATAAATCAAACGCGGGTTGACGTAGTGGGTGCCGCCAAAGGTGTTGCTGGTGTCGATCAGGTAACGCGCGTTGCCAATGTTGACCGCATTCGCCGAGAGGGTCACGTTTGCGTGGAAGGTCTTGCCGATCGACAAATCGAAAGTCGAATGCGGCGGCAAATGCGCCGGTCCGTTGCCATTCAGAAAGCCCGATCCGAACTGGTAAGCGATGGTGCTCCACGCATGCCGGGGCAGCGTCAGCGAGAGCACGGTGCTCGCGGTATTGCGCTGATCGTGGTCGAGCAGAAATCTTCCCGTCGGTGCGTCGCCGAGCAGACCACCGGTAATCGGACCTACCCCGTGGCCGGTCTGATTGGAGTAGGCGGCGCGCCACTGAGCAACATGGAAAAGGCGCGGGGAGCGCAGCGATACTTCGGTCCCGCTGATGATCGCGCCGAGGTCCGAAAGCGGAATAAATATGCCGGAATCGCCGATCACGTCATGATCCAGAAAGTTCCGCGCACTGGTGTGGAAGCTGTCCAGATCGAGCGACCATCCGCGCACAGGAATGTTCAGGCCGATGTCGTGCTGGATGTCGCGTTCGCCCTTGAGTGGGACGAAGTCGGATCCCTGCGCCAGGGCGAAATCCAGCGAAGGGCCCTGCAGGCTGTCTAGCGGCGGGGGCTGATAGTAATACGCATAGTAGCCATGCAGCGTCCAGTTGATGCGGGGAATCCGGATGGCCGCGCCAAGCCGCGGATCGGCGGCGTTTTCGTTGACCAGACCCGTGTAATGGGTGAGGCGAATTCCCAGGTCGAAGGTCAGCCACGACATGGCTTTGAGCTGGTCTTCCAGAAAGAGCGCATTGGAATTACCCCACACGAGTTCCCGCTGATTCAGCACCGCTGCGCCTGGGTTGGCGGCGAGGCCGAAGAAGGTATTGCCGCGCTGTCCCCATACCTCGATCCCGGCCGTAAGGTTGTTCCGCTTCTTCTGGGCTTGCACGTACGACCGCAGGCCGATGTAGCTGGAGCGGTTGTTGTCGTTGAGGACGAAAGGCATGTCCTGCGGTCCGCCAATATATTGGGCGGAGTTGTAGTGGAAATACGGTGCGACGTTGAAGGACACGCCCTCGGCAAGGTTGCGGGTCCAGTTGAAACCGGCGAGGTAGTCCCGCTCCAGATCGAGGTCGCGAGTGCCCGCTGCCTGATCGTCCGGTCCGTTGGGAATCTGGAAATGACTCTCATGCGCGGAACCGATCCAGCGAAGCTGATTGTTGGCGTTGGGGTTGAAGAGCAGCGAGAGAAAGCCTCCGGTAGCGCTCGTTTGATCGTGAATCACCTGCGAAACGGGCGTCTCCAGCCCCAGATTCGAACGGCTTCCATCGGCGCTGGCGTAGTAGGCGAAGCGCTGCGTGTGGCTTCCGAAATTAATCTGATCGTCCGTCGAATAGAAGTTGCCGATCGACGCGATAATATTGCCCTCGTTGTTCCGCTCAAAGCCGGAGGGTGTCACGACATTGAAGAAACCATACGTCCGATCGCCGTATTCGCTGGAAAACCCGCCCCGTTCGACCTCCAGTTCTTCAACATTTTTGGGATTGATCAGCGGCGCGACGTTGGCGGCAATGTTCGTGTTGATGACGGGGATTCCGTCAAAGAACCAGTTCACCTGATGGCCGCCCCGCATATGGAGCATGTCGTGAACCATCACCGCGCCAGGCGTGAAATCGGTGATCATGGCGAGGCTGTTGGTCTGGTCAGCGCCGGGAGTTTGCAGAATCTCCTGCGGCGAAACCATGGTTTGAACGGTTGAAGTCTGCGCCTGCAATTTGCTGCTGGCGGAAACTTCCACACTGGAACTCACCGTCGCCACTTCGAGCTGAAAGTGCAGTACGGGGGATTTGTTGGCAGCGACAACCAGTGGCTGCTCGATCGGCTGAAATCCAGTTGCGGATACGGCGATCTTATAAGAGCCTTCCGGCAGACCGTCGATCTGAAACTCGCCGTTCGTATCGGTCTGCACGGTCTTCTCGCCAACGGTGACCTGTGCGCCCGCCAGGGGTCTGTGCTGCGGATCGTGTACGATCCCGCGCACACTATCGGTCGCGGCCACGAGGACGGACGCAATCGCCAGAAACGCAACCGTTAACGCGGTTTTCATTTGCCTGAATCCATCACACATCAAAACCGGCGCTCTTGTCGTGCGGCAAGATGTCGCAGCTGTTAAGCGGCGCGGGGCACGAAGCTCAACGCGACGGAGTTGATGCAATAGCGCAGTCCGGCGGGCGGCGGTCCGTCGTCGAACACGTGCCCCAGATGGGCGTCGCAGCGGCGGCAGCGGACTTCGGTTTGCGCCATGCCGAACGTGGCGCTTGCCATTTCGATCACATTTTCTTTCGCGATCGGTTCGGTGAACGCCGGCCAACCTGTTCCGGACGCGTATTTGGCGCGGGAATCGAATAACACGGTTGCGCAGCAGATGCAGCAGTAGAGTCCGTCGCCATCGAAGTTGTGGTAGCGGCCGAGGAACGCCATCTCGGTATCTTCCCGGCGCGTGACCGAGTAGGAATCGGCGGGCAGCAGGCGCTTCCATTCGCTGTCGGACTTTTGGATGGTCGCGATTTGCGCAACGCCTGTCGGGTTGCCGCGCGCGTCGAATCCGGCGATCCGGACCGTAGCGGGCAGAGACCGGGCCGGCGGCGCCGAACGCTTCCAGAGCCCGTAACCACCGGTTCCGGCGAGGACTGTCAGCAGGAATACCCGGCGCTCATAGCCCATAACCAATTACCTTATACGATTAAAGCAATGAAAGCGCTGGTGAAGAGCAAGGCCGAACCGGGGATCTGGCTGGAAGATGTTCCGGTGCCGGAGATCGGAATCAACGATGTTCTGGTGCGTGTGAAAAAGGCCGCCATCTGCGGTACGGACATTCACATCATGAAATGGGACGAGTGGGCCGCCCGCACCATTCCGGTTCCCATGGTGATCGGCCATGAATTTACCGGCGAGATCGTGGCGACGGGTTCGAACGTAACCGATTTCTTTCCGGGGCAACTGGTGAGCGGCGAGGGCCACGTGGTGTGCGGTAGATGCCGGAACTGCCTCGCCGGCCGCCGTCATCTCTGCGCCCATACCAGCGGCGTCGGCGTAAACCGGCCCGGCGCCTTTGCCGAATACATCGCGCTGCCGATGACCAATATCTGGGTGCATAAGCACGCTGTCGATACCGATATCGCCTGCATCTTCGATCCGTTCGGGAACGCCGTACATACCGCGCTGGCTTTTCCGGTGCTGGGCGAGGATGTTCTCGTCACCGGCGCCGGTCCGATCGGAATCATGGCGGCCGCGGTTGCAAAGCATGCGGGGGCGAGGCACGTGGTGATTACCGACGTGAATCCCTACCGCCTGGAACTGGCGCGAAAGTGCGGCGTCACGAAAGCCGTCGACACGCGCGTGAACAGTCTGGGCGACGTGCAGAAGGAACTCGATATGACGGAAGGCTTCGACGTCGGTCTCGAGATGTCAGGCAACGCCGCGGCCTTCCGCGAGATGCTGGCCAACATGTGCCATGGCGGCAGGATCGCGATGCTGGGCATTCCGCCGTCGGACATTTCCATCGACTGGAACACGGTGATTTTCAACATGCTCACGATTCAGGGAATTTACGGGCGCGAGATGTATGAGACCTGGTACAAGATGACGGTGATGCTGGAATCCGGACTCGATATCAGCCCCGTGATTACGCACCGTTTTCATTACACGGAATTCCAGAAGGCATTCGATCTGATGAAGTCGGGCAACTCCGGCAAGATCGTTCTGGACTGGGAATAAATCCGGTCACAGACGCGGCAACTTTTTCTTCCCGCACCTATCGCCTTGAAATGGCGAAACATACCGGGATACGGGACGCTTGCGTAACATAGCCCCCGGCAATGGCGATGGCACAATCGTGCCGGGACGGAACAGCCATTGCCAGAACGGATCTACAAGCTTCAGCCGGATCGTACGGTCGCGCTGCGGGGGTTCAACAGTTTCGCGGCCGCGGCGTCGATTCATTCGGCCTCGCCCACGGGATTCCAGGTTAGCGGTACATTTCGGGATGCAGCTGACTTTGCCGTAGCCGTTCTCTACGACGCCGATAATTACTATGAGCATCCCCGGATCAAGTATCTTCCCGATTTCGACTTCGCCGGTCTGACTCTCAACTTCAGCCTGACTTACTCGGATGGACTGCAGCCGATCGATTCGCCGAAGTTCAACTGGATCGACTGGGCAACGCTGGATTGCATTCGCGCCGACGGGACTACTGCGAGCGTGCGGTTATTCGATAACGCGATGCTGGCAGGTTCGAGCTTTCCTCCGGCGAGCGCGGTGGTGAATATCACCAGCGGCAGCGCGATCCAGCCTTATGACCGCGTCACGCTCTGGTTTCAAAACATCGCATTCGACTACATTGTGCCGGGGACTTACCCGATTTCGGCGGTGTTTGATTTCTATGCCGGTGTCACCGGTGCGGTTCATTCAGTCATCGTGAATGGCCGGGCCTATTCGTACACCGAACTTGCCGGCGAGGGCGGCGCGGATGAGGCGAGCCGGCTCTCCGAAGTAATTAACGCCGGCTCGGGCGATCCGGACGTGGTGGCAACGCCGGCCGGCAATGCGATCTCGCTCTCGGTTCGTCCCGGCCGCGAAGGGAACGCCATCGCGCTGAGTGCGTCTGACGGAAATGCGGGCGTGACGATCTTCGGGTATACGACCGCGATGGTGGCCGAGGCCATCGTTTCGGCAATCAACGTAACGGACTGGGCGGCGCAGAATACGACGCATGCTCTCCTGGCATCGAGTACCGGCGCGCAGATTACGATTACGGCGGCGCAGTACGGCACCCTGAATGCGGCTGGAACCGCCGTTTCGTGGGTGAGCGGGACCATGTTTTCGGGCATCACGTCCGGATCGGCGATTCTGATCGGAGGAATGCTGTGTGCTGTCGCGAGTGTGCAGTCACCGAAGACGCTGACATTGAGTGCACCGGTTCCTGCGCCGCTCACCGGAGTTGGGTATGTTGCGCCGCGCGGCGGCCGCGACGGCAACATGATCCGGCTTTATTCGCTGGTGAAGGATCCGGCCTCGCTTTCGGTCGATCAGGATACGATTCAGCTCGCGGGCGGCAGTTCGGCGGTGACCTGGAACTGTTCGATCGATTTCACGGCGCTGGGCATCGATCGATTGCGGCAGTGCTGGCTCACGTTCGCGCCTTCGCTCGTCGATGGCGCACCGTATACGGCGACCGAGTGGCTGGCGGCATTCTCCAACTGGGGACTGACGGGATCCGGGACAACCTGTCTGCAGGTGGCGGGGCCGGGCAGCGTGCGCATCGAGCAGGACGACGCCGCGTGCGCGTACACGGGGACATGGAATCGCGAGGCTGGTTTCTATTCCAGATATTTTGCGAACGTGACCAGCGACGGATCGGTGACAGTCACGTACACCTGCCAGTTCACGCATGATCTCTATCTCGGCACGTCGCTCTATTCGGACCGCGCGCTGGTAGGCGCTGTTCTGGATGGCGATGCGCTGCCGGCGATCGGCTGCGTGCTCGATGTAGCATCCGCCGTTGTTACCAGGCGGCTCGTCAAGGCGGGAGTGGCGGCTGGCAAACACTCAGTTACTTTTACGATCGCCGGAGCGGGTGTTTTTTATTTCGACTTTCTGGAGGCGGCGGTTCTGTCGGATGTGCCCGATGCGCTGACGCCCCGCACCGGCATTTCACCCGCTCTCGATTTCGATACCGACCACACCTATAAGCTGCCGCCCGCAAGGCTGCTGTGGATCATGGACAGGCTCGGGTATGCGGGCCCGATGAACGAATACCTGGGCGTCTTCTGGTGGAACCAGCGGATCGCCACGGGCAGGTCCGTGTCAAGCGCCATTGTGTCGTTCACGGGAACGTTTGTCGCCGGAGACGCGATCGTTCTTACGGTGAATGGAACGGCGCTGCGCAAGGACGTTTATCCCGCCGACACGCTGGAGACGATCGCGATACACTTCGCGTCTTTCGTCAATGAGACCTTCGTGGGTGCGTGGGCTTCGGCGAGCGGGGGGAATCTGGCGATTTCGGGGCGATCGCCCGAAGCTGCCTACAATCTGACGCTGAATGCAACGCCCACGCTGACAACACGGTCCACCGGCGTCGTCAGTATTTCGCCTCTTTCACCTCCCGCTGGAGTTTCCAGCGACAACGACTGGATTATCGACGATACGGCAAGCGAGCCGGTCAATCGGGCAACGCGGGACTGGCACGCTGATTTCTACGCGCAGTGCGCCGCGCGGGGACGCGAAGTGGTTACGGCGTGTTCGATGGAACTGGTGAATCCCCCGGCAGGTTACGCGGCGATGTTTCCGGATGGTACGGCTGTTTCGACGTCGACAGGTTTCGGCGACCTCACCTCGAACCATTGCGCGATCGGGTCATTGAAGATGCTGGCCTATCAGAAGGCTGTGTACCGGTCGATTGCCGCGATGCAAACAGCGGCGGGATTGATCCCGTATGTGCAGTACGGGGAATTTCTGTGGTGGTATTTCGCGAATGCGGGCGGCGGCATGGCTTATTACGACGCTGAGACGAAGGCCGCGGCGGTGACAGCACTCGGGCGGGATTTGAACGTATTCAACACGACGAGCGACGATCCAGCAGTCAACGGGGGCGCAGACGCGGTGTTTCTGCGCAACCGGCTGCGGGATCATGTCGCGGCGCTGGTGAAGGATCTGCGGAGCGCTTATCCGGCGGCGATCTGCGAGGTGCTTTGGCCCTACGATGTGAACTATCCGGCGCCCCTCGCCGTGCCGGGCGGCGACCCGATCGGCGGGCCGCTGAATCGCTTCGTCAACCTGCCGGTGGAATGGCAGAAGCAGGGATCGAGCGGGCTCGACAAGATGAAAGTTGAAGCGCTCGCTTTTGCCACGAGTCTGCAGAATCTGGATCTGTCGCGCCAAGCCATCGGACTCTTTCCGGGCTTCGGATGGCCGCTGGCGAACGTGCGCTATCTGGTACCCGTCTTCGGTTCGGCGACACCGTGGAACCGGGAACTGGCGCTGGTTTGGGCGGCGGGGATCGGCGCGGCCAACTTGTGGGCCTTCGATCATATTTGCCTGTTTAACCTGGACGTGCCGGAAAAGGCGCTGGAACGGCGGTCTTTTATTAAGGCGGTTTGATGCCTAACGCCGGGCAGGAAACCCGAAAGTCAGAATGAGCATGGCCTGATTTTGTACCGGCTGTTCGTAAGCCGCGGTCCAATGCAGAAACCGGATTTCGGGCACCACATCCAGCATCGCCACGCGATAGCGAAAACCAATTCCCGCGGTCACTGCCACATCGATCGCTTTGTCAGGATCGAACTGGAATGCAGAAGGATTCGGGTGCAAATTGAAATCGAGCTGTATTCCGGATCCATTAAACGATCCAAGATGGCGGATGGTCGCTCCCGCGGCGACGAATGGTTTTAAAGTATGGTGGCCGAAAGTGTACTTTGCCAGCAGGGGGAATGCGAACGCGTTTGCGGCGGTGTTCGCGACATAACCCCAGTTGAAGCCGGGGCCGCCGCCCTTGGGAACGATTAAGCCGGAAATGAAGTCACGATGAAATCGTTCGTAAAGCATCCCGGTCTCAAGCGAGACATTCCAGGGAAGATTGAAATCCACGGTAGGTCCGACGGCATAGGGCTTTTGGTAAAAATCGTTATTGCCCGGAAACGCATAGATAGCGGCGGACGAGGCGGCGTTGAGAGGCGTGACCTCAATCGTGCCCGAATAAAAAGGTCCGGAGTGAGGCGAAATGGGCACACCGCCTGAGACACCCAGGGACACCCATTGAGAGTTGGCGCTCCAGGAGAGGGCCAATAAGACGAGTACCAGACGAAACATTGCATGTGAGTGTGCACGGCAACGGCCACCTTTCACCCTCCCAAAGTGATGCGATGTATGATCGTTGCTTCGCGAAAATGCAACCAGCCCGCCATATCTGTTCAATCCTCTTCCTTTTGGCCGCCGCGCCGCTGCAGCCCGAATCAGGAGCCACCATGCCGGCCGCATGCGCCAAAAAAGATTTCACAACCGCCGGCCGGCCTGTGTTCGGAACGGACGGCAAATCGCTTCTCGGAATCTCGATGAAGAAGGATTCCTTCCGGAAGGGCGAAGGGATCACGGTGAATACCTGGGTTGCGAATCCGAGCAGCCGCCCGATTGCCTTTTCGAGGATCTGCATGTCCTGGGTTGACGTGAACGTGTATAACATGCAGGGGCGCGAGATTGAGCCGGAGCACCGGAAGAGACAAAGGGAGCGCCAGAAGAACGGAGACAAGACGGTGGAAAACTGCTCGTCCTCCTACCCGGTGTTAACGGTTGAACCGCGCTCCTGTAAGGACCCGGATGAACTGGGCGCGGCCGATGAGTTTATCGATTACGATCTGCAGCCGGGCCGGTATATCGTTACCCCGGTTCCGTATCCAAAGGGACCGAAGCCGGGCCAGGGCGTCACCATAACGATTGTCGAAGGCGATCCGAGGCACTAAGATGAAATCGTGCGAACCACGATAGACCTTACTCCAGAGGCATGGCGGTTGGCCAAAGCCATTGCGCGTGAGCGCAACCAAAGTCTCGGAAAGGTGGTTAGCGATTTGATCCTTCGCCAGCCGGTTGCGGAGATCCAAAAGCTATCGCGCTCTGCCGCAGGATTTCCGGTTTTTGCTTCCGGCAGGCCGGTAGGCTCCGAAGAGGTCCGGAGACTACTCGACGAAGACGATGCGGCCTGAGGGATGCGTTTTGTGCTCGATGCAAAAACAAATCCCGGGACAGCGTACTCAAATACCATTACCCGGGAGAATCAAGATTGGTCGGATGGACATGGTATTTGAGTACGCTGTCCCGAATGCCACCTTGCAGCTCGATCATGCCCTTGCAACTCTCCACAGCGATGTGGCGCAGTCCTCGTCCATTGATCGCCGCACGGCTGAATCGCCTGGCCCCGCTTAGTATCCTGTTAGGTGATGCAATTAGAGGCGGATACAGGCGAGAAGTCCGCCTGGCAACGGGTCCAGAACGCGCGCCATCCGAAACGTCCCCATACGCTGGATTACATCGAGCGCATCCTGACGGATTTTCAGGAGATTCATGGCGACCGGCTGTTTGGCGACGATCCGGCAATCGTTTGCGGTATGGGACGTGTGGAAGGCCGGCACGTTGTGCTGGTCGGCGAACAGAAAGGCCGCGACACCAAACAGCGGCTTTACCGGAACTTTGGCATGCCCAAGCCCGAGGGCTATCGCAAGGCTCTGCGCGTGATGCAGATGGCGGCGAAGTTCGGGCGTCCGATCGTCACCTTTCTCGATACCCCAGGTGCTTACCATGGCATGGACGCCGAAGAGCGCGGACAGGGCGAAGCCATTGCCCGCAATCTGCGCGAGATGTCGCGCCTGGCGGTCCCCGTGATTTGCGTGTGTATCGGCGAAGGCGGCAGCGGCGGCGCGTTGGCCCTTGGCGTGGGGAATCGCGTCTTCATGCTGGAGAATGCGGTCTACAGCGTGATTTCACCGGAAAGCTGCGCGGCCATTATCTGGCGGGATGCCGCCAAGGCTGACCAGGCAGCGGCGGCCCTGCGGCTGACCGCTGAAGATCTGCTGCGCCTGGGGCTGATCGACGGGATTATTCCGGAGCCGCCCGGCGGCGCGCACGAAGATCACGACGAAGCGGCGCGGCTTCTGAAAGCGCAACTGGCGCGCTCGCTGGATGAGATGTCGGAGCTCTCCTGCGACGAGGCCGTGCAGCAGCGCTACGAGAAATTCCGTAAGATGGGTAATTTCTTCACCGGTTCTTAGTCAGCGAAACCAAAACGATGGCGAAACCAAAACGCAAATGGCCCGTGATCGCGGGCATCGGTTTTATCGCGGCCTTCCTTGCCGCGATGGCCTATTCGACATTCGGCAACGACACCAACAAGTGCGAGGTCTGCGTGACTTATCACGGCCGCACGATCTGCCGCAACGGCGCGGGCACAACGAAGGAAAATGCCGAACGCGTGGCGCGCGACGGCGCATGCGCCGATCTTTCGTCGGGTATGACAGAACTGGTGCAGTGCCAGAACAGTCCGGATATTAAAGTTACCTGGAAGTAAGGCCCAATGCAGATTCTGGTGGTTGAGGATGAGCAGCGGATGGCTGAACTCCTCAAGCGCGGCCTGTCGGAAGAAGGCCATCAGGTTGTCGTGGCGATAGACGGCGTTTCGGGACTTGAGATCGCGCGCGCGACTCCCTTCGACGCCATCGTTCTCGATGTGATGCTTCCGAAACTGGACGGAGTGGCGGTGGCGCGGCGGCTGCGCGAATCGCACAACCAGACGCCCATCCTGATGCTGACCGCGCGGGACACCGCCGCGGATGTCATCAGTGGACTCGACGGCGGCGCGGACGATTACCTCACCAAACCTTTTTCCTTCGACATCCTGCTCGCCCGGCTGCGCGCCGTCAGCCGGCGGGGAATTATCCCGCGGCCACTTTGCCTGGAGGTGGGCGATCTGAAACTGGATCCGGCCAGCCACAAGGTGACTCGCGCCGGAACGGTGCTGAATTTGACGCCGCGCGAGTACAACCTGCTTGAGCTTCTGATGCGGAATCAGGGCCGGGTGGTGAGCCGCGAGACGATTCTGGAATCGGTCTGGGGCTTCGATTCCGACGTCAACGAGAATACTGTGGAGGCCTTCGTCCGGCTGCTCCGTTTGAAGGCCGATGCGCGCGGCCCGAAGCTGATTCATACCGTGCGCGGCGTGGGTTACACGATGCGGGAGCCGGGGAATGACTAGGCGCTCTCTGCGGTTTCGTCTCACCGTCTGGTACGGCCTGGTGCTGTTTGCAGCGCTGGGATTGTTCAGCGGCCTCATCTGGCTTTCGCTGCGGCAGCGGCTGCTGAGCGAAATCGATGAAGACCTGGCGGCGCGGGCGGGGCAGTTCGAACGCTATGTCGTCCACGAAGCGGCGGAGGTTCCCGCCGTTCAGCTCACCGATGAGTTGGAAGAGTTCTGCCAGGCGCTGCCACCTTCGAGCTTCCTGCAACTGCGCGGGTCGACGGGCTTCGAGTTCCGCTATCCGCAGAAAGCTGCTTCCCCGAAAAACGCGGTGCGAACGCTGAACCGGAGCTTCGCTGCAGCCGGCGAGACTTTCGATCTGCAAATCAGCGACTCGCTGAAAACCGCGCACCATACCCTTGAGCTGCTGCAACTCCTGCTTTTCAGTCTGGTGCCAGTGGTCATTCTGATCGCCTGCGCCGGTGGCGCGTGGCTGAGCCGGAGAGCGCTGAAGCCGGTGGACGACATCACCGCGGCGGCGCGTTCGATCAGCATCGAAAATCTTTCGCAGCGGCTCCCGGCCCCGCAGACCGGCGACGAACTGCAGCGGCTGACTGAAGTATGGAATACGATGCTGTCGCGCCTCGAGTCCGCTGTGAATACGCTTTCGCAATTCGCCGCGGACGCGTCGCATGAATTGCGTACGCCTCTGTCGGTGATCCGCACCAGCGCGGAAGTGGCGCTGCGGCGGGCGCGCTCGGCGGAATCTTATCGCGATTCGCTGGGCGAGATTGCCGAAGAAGCGGAGCGCATGACGCAGCTGGTGGAGGATCTGCTGCTTCTCGCCCGCAGCGATGCCCCGTCCGCGGCGATGCCGAAAGAGGCTCTGGAGCTGAACGGCGTGGTGGAAGAAGCTTCGGCGCAGTTGCGCGGTGTGGCCGAAGCGCGCGGAATCCGCGTGAAATCGGAAGTCCGGCTCAATCAGCCAGCCGTGGTCTCGGGCAACCGGCCGGCGCTGCGACGTCTGTTTCTTGTACTGCTCGACAACGCCATCAAATACTCGCATCCGGATTCGGAAGTCAAGGTTGCGATTGCGCGCGACGGGCAGACCGTCGGAGTCGCCATTGAAGACGCTGGCATCGGAATCAGCGAAGCGGATCAGCCGCACATCTTCCAGCGGTTCTATCAGGCCGATCAGGCCCGCACGGACCGCGGGTTCGGGCTGGGCCTTTCGCTGGCGGAACGGATTGCGCACGAGCACGGGGCCACCATCGAAGTGAAGAGCCAGGAAGGTGCCGGTTCGCGCTTTCTGGTGACCTTTTCGTCTATGACGGGCGCCGCTCGCGAATGAAGATCGGGATCGTCACCGTTTCTTTCAATCAGGCCCGATTTTTGCAGGAAGCGATCGATTCTGTACGCATCACAGCGCCGCACGAAGTGGAATATGTGCTGGTGGACCCGGGCAGCTCGGACGATTCGCGTGCCATCGCTGAACGAAACCGCGCGCGGTTTGCAAAGATCATTCTCGAAAAGGATCGCGGCCCGGCCGACGGATTGAACAAAGGCTTTGCAGCGTGCGATGCCGACGTCCTCGGCTATATCAATTCCGACGACCGGTTCGCGCCCGGCGCGCTGGATTTCGTGGCTGAATATTTTACGCGCCATCCGGATGTCGATCTCTTATTGGGCGCAATCCGGATCGTCGATGTCGCCGGACGAGTCCGGCTGCGCGGCCGCGCGCCCGACCGGATGAACGTCCCAAAGTTTGTCAGCGGCGCTTGTTTCGCATGGCAGCAGGCCACGTTCTTCCGCCGGGAATTATTTGCGCGCACCGGATTCAACGTCGCGAATCGCGCGTGCTGGGACGGCGAGCTGGTGCTGGATATGGTGTTGGCCGGGGCGCGGATCGGGTATAGCGATACGATTCTCGGGGATTTTCGAATCCATAAGAATTCACTGACCGGATCGGGACGGCAGGCCGTGCTGGAAAAGGCCGAAATCGTGCGCTGGCGGGTTAAAGCCGCAGCTGCCGGGCGGGTTCTTTTATCGCCGCTTCGGGCGCGTCTGGCCCGGTTTCGCTATAAGTGTAGTTTTCAGCGGCACTGGCGATGCTTATTCGGTATCCGATTGCCCTCGCGGAACTGGCTGTCGCGGCATGTACATTGAGTCCGGATTTAACGCGAACGGCTTCCTGATTTCGTCCGTATAATCAAAAGAGTTACCGAACTCCCAGTGGAGGTTAGTCGATGCGTACCTTTTTTCTGTGCCTAAGTGCCGCGGCAGCAGTTACAGCGGCTTCGGGCGCCACCAGTTCTGCGACATTCTACAAAGACGTTCTGCCGGTTTTGCAGAAGGATTGCCAGTCCTGCCACAGGCCGGGCGAAGCCGCGCCGATGTCTTTCCTCAGCTACGACAGCACGCGTCCGTGGGCGAAGGCGATCAAGACCGCCGTGCTCTCGAAGAAGATGCCGCCTTGGTTCGCAGACCCGCATGTGGGCAAATTCTCCAACGACCGGTCACTGGGGCAGTCCGAAATCGACACCTTAGTCGCGTGGGCGGACAGCGGCGCGGAAGCTGGTAATCCGTCCGACGGTCCGAAGCCGCTGACTTGGGTGGAAGGCTGGCGCATCGGCAAGCCGGACATGGTCGTCAAGATGCCGCAGGCGTTTTCGATCCCCGCGAAGGGCACGATCGACTATCAGTATGTGATTATTCCGACCGGCTTCACGGAAGACAAATACGTACAGCAGGCGGAAGCGCGCCCGAGCGACCCCAGCGTGGTTCATCACATCATCGCGTTCATCCGCGAGCCGGGGAATCCGTGGCTGCGCGGCATGCCGAAGGGCGTGGCATTCGTGCCGCGCGAAGAAATGGAAAAGGCCGCGGCCCAGAACCCGGGCGCACGGCGGCAGGGTGGTGACGGCGGTGGCGGCGGACTGGGCGACATGATTGCCGGTTACGCGCCGGGCACGTTGCCGAACATCATGAAACCCGGGCAGGCCAAGCTGATTCCGGCCGGTTCCGACATCGTGCTGCAGATTCACTACACCGCTACGGG
>DASZLO010000304.1:0-3707 GCA_035552315.1 Bryobacteraceae bacterium | reverse complement strand
ACGCCGGTGGCTGAAGAAGCCGTTGCTGCCATCTGCCGCGGCGATTCGAAATGGCTGAGTGACTGCGAGTACCCCGCCAGCCCTTTATACAAGGCCTCGGCAACCTTCTGCCGGTACTCGGCCTTACCCAGGTTCCGTTCGTCGCGCTCGTTGCTGAGGAATCCGATCTCCGCCAGTATCGAAGGCATGGAGGCTCCAATCAGCACCACGAAGGGCGCGCGCTTCACCCCTCGATTGTGAGCGTTGGGATTGGTTTTCGCGGCCTGCGAAGACAGCGAAGTCTGCACGGTCTGCGCGAAGGTCTGCGACTCCGTGATCTTGTCATTCAGCGTGATCGACTGGATCAGGTCCTTTAATTCGCCCACGCTCTTGTCCGCCCCTGCATTCTCGCGCGCGGCCACGTCGATCGCGCCGGGCGAGGAGGTGAAGTTCAGGAAGAAACTTTCTGTGCCCGACACTTCAGGCGATGGCGACGAGTTGGCATGAATGGAAAGGAACAAATCCGCCTTGTGATCGTTGGCGATCTGCGTTCGTTCATGCAGCGGAATGAAGGTGTCATCGGAACGCGTGAGAACCACCTCGGCGCCCATCCTCTCCTGCACCAGCTTTGACAGCCGTAACGCGACATCCAGCACGACGTCTTTCTCCAGCACGCCATGGGGCCCGATCGTGCCGTCGTCGTGTCCGCCGTGTCCGGCGTCGATCACAATCCGGTTCACCTTGAGTCCCAGCGCCCGCGTTAACGATCGGCTGGCATTTTCCGAAGCCAGTGGCATTGATGTTTCCGGCGCCGCCTTCAGGGCTGGCAGTACCTGCGTCGAAACGGGATGGTTCTGTCTCGGCGCCGGGACCGATGCCAGCGCGCGGGTTCCCGGCAGTATAAGGGCAAGTGGGAATTCAAAATTAACCGCCTGCAACTGAGGCGCGGGCGGAACGTAAATGGACCGCCTTGGGGGCCGCGGAGGCGCGGTAAACATCTTGGTCACGGTTATTGCGGGCGCGGATACTTCGGCGGGCCTCGAAATCGCCGCTGGGGTTCCGCGAGGCCGCAGTTCGATCACCAGGCGATCCGGGGCTTCCAGGCGGCTGATCTTCAACTCGGCGGGTGAGGTCAAATCGAAAACAATACGCGTAATTCCCGGCAGCGTTTCCGCCACCCGGACCCGCTTCACCAGCGCATCGTTAACCAGGTGGGTAGCGTAGCGTTTTCGATCGATCCAGGGTTGGGACTTCAGGACGTCAATATAAAGCCGCTCGGGATTGTGGGCGCTGTCCGACTTGTATTCGAACGGACCGCTGGTTTCGACGATAACTCGGGTGGAATCGGTGTGCGACCAAGAGCGGACGGCTGTAACTGTAATTAGGCCGGAATTTGGTGCGGCGATCGCTGGCAGGATTCCGATAAGGGCCGCCATGTGCAATCGCCGGAACATAAATAAAATCTCAGGGTGTCCTGTAGTAGATCCGGCCGTCTTGCCCCATGGACGTTAAGATCGGACGCGACGTTTCTGGTGTTTGCACTGCCGGGTTTAATTTTACTACAGGAATAGAAGTCCGCGCGGCGCGCGCCGTCTGTAAATTCCGCGCCACCTGCGACACGTAATTCCGAGTCTCGGCGAAGGGCGGAATGCCTTTGTACTTGTCCACAGCCGCCTCGCCCGCGTTATATGCCGCGATGGTTTTCGTATAATCGCCCCTGAAATAGTCCAGCAGAAACTTCAAATACTTGACGCCGCCCTGAATGTTTTCTTTGGGATCGAACGAGTTAGCCACACCAAAACGCTTGGCGGTGGAGGGAATGAGTTGCATCATTCCCTGCGCGCCTTTCGAAGATACCGCGTTCGCGCTGTAGTTGCTTTCGGCCTGAATCACGGAATGAACCAGCGGCGCTTCCACCCCGTTTTCGCTGGCGATCTGGTCCACCATGCGGCTCAGACTTTCGTCCGCAACGGGCCGAGCCGTACGGCCAGGCACCGGCCTGCGGACCAGCTTGCCGGTCTTCGAGTCAGGACGAACCACCGTCGTAACCGGAGCCGCAACTGCCGCAAACGCAGACATAACCGATACGAGTATAAAACAAAACCGCATGGAGTTGTTCCGAAATTCTGCCGACGGCCCGAAGAATGGCCGCAAAAATGAAACGAAGAAGAACGATGTTACCATCCGGACTGAATTGCCAAAAAACGACAGATCGGGTTGGGTGCTCGCCGGCGGCGCCAGTACCCGCATGGGCTTAGACAAGGCCCTTCTCGAAGTGAATGGGCAGCCGATGATCCTTCTCGCCGCGGCCAGAGCGGCGGAAGTATGCGGAACCGTGTCGATCGTGGGCGACCCGGCGCTGTACGGCAACCTTGGCTTCCCTGTGATTCCCGACCAATTTCCCGGCGCGGGGCCGCTGGCGGGCATCGAAGCCGCCTTGGGCGCTACCCGGACGGACTGGAATCTTATCGTTGCCTGCGACATGCCGGCTCTCGAACCCGCCGTTCTGGAGCGGCTTTTTTCGGCGGGCGCCGAGTGCGTCCTCCCGGAATATCCGGACGGCAAGGTGGAACCGCTTTGCGCTGTATACCATCGGCGCTGCCATGCGGGCATCGTAATCGCCCTGGAGCAGGGAATTCGCAAGGTTACCGACGCCCTCGCGCATTTGAGCCTAAATCACGCGATAACATACATTTCAGTGACGTCGGCGGAGTCGTTCGCCAACCTGAATACCCCCGAAGAACTGCGGCGCTATCGCGATGGCTGAAGAATATCCCCATTACATCGAGTTCCGGCATGTTTATAAGACGTTCGACAAGCCTGTTTTAGTCGATTCCAATTTTTTCGTCGACGCGGGCCAGACCGTCGCGATCATCGGGCGCTCCGGGGTGGGGAAGTCGGTCACCTTGGGCCATATCATGGGCTTCATCAAACCCGACAAAGGCAACGTGATCGTGGCCCATCAGGATACAACCGGTCTTACGGAAAGCGAATTCAACCGCATCCGGCGCAAGGTCACCATGGTCTTTCAGTCCGGCGCGCTGTTCGATTCGCTCACCGTAGCCGAGAACGTGCTGTTCTCCCTCGAACAGCGCGAGGATTACGACGAGAAGAACAAAGACGATGTCGTAGACGGGCTGCTCAAAATGGTTGGCCTGTCCGAAGCCAGAGACAGTTATCCGGGCGATATTTCCACCGGCTACCGGCGGGCTGTGGCCATTGCGCGCGCGCTTGCCGCCCAGCCGGAGTGCATCCTCTATGACGAGCCCACCACCATGGTGGATCCCATCATGAGCGATCACCTGACGCAGTTGATGCTGCGCCTGAAGAAGCAGCTCCGCATGACCTCCGTTGTTGTGACGCACGATCTCGATCTGCTCAACCGCGTCGCCGATACCGTGGTTTTCCTGAGCAAGTCCAGGGTGGCCTTCTTCGGGCCGCTGGACGAACTATACAAGTCCGAAGACCCCGACATCCATGAGTTTCTGGAACTCGATAAAGTGATCCGCGGCGGCCCCGGTGAAGGCGGCCTGGCTGGTTCGCGGGCGGAAGTTTAGGCATGGCCAAACCGGATCCGTCAGGCCTCAGCGGTATCGGAAAGTATCTGGGCTCGGCGATTCTGCTGCCGATTGCCACACTCGTCGGGTATGCCATGGGCTACGGTCTCGATGCCCTGTTTCACACGTCCTGGCTGCGCTACGTTTTCCTCGTGCTTGGCACCATCGCCG
>DASZLO010000303.1:0-10617 GCA_035552315.1 Bryobacteraceae bacterium | reverse complement strand
CTCTCCTGTGAAGCGCGCTGAGATCCGTATCCTCCCGCCTGTTTCTTCAATGGATGTAATCTGATACTCGGGTAAACCCAATACCGCCTCTGATCTGATCAAACTTTTCCTCGCAAGAATGTTTTATCAGTCAGAGGTGGGGTTTGCCCCCATTAATGAGCTAGAGCCTTAGGTTTAACTCCGTATTTTCTATGGTTTGCAAAGCCTCTACGGAGGCTATTTCTGGCTTTGGCAGTTCTTTGACCCGCGACAAATCCGCCAAGATGCTCGAAACGCGCGTCTGCCGCTCGGTTGACCACTGGGGTAGCGCTTCAGTAGCCTCGTCGCCAGCCTGTAAACGAAACCGGTGCGCATGCGCCCTTCAGTGTCTCGATTTCGATCTATGGCTCTGTGGAACCCGCCAGCTTCTCCGCTTTCGATTCTTGGGCGTACGAGGATAAAGTTCAGAGGCGTTGTATTGACGACGTCGCATCTGGGCAAGCATCAATTTCCGTGCCGCCGCCGGTTTCCGTCGACGAGACCATGCGATTTGTCCTCAGTATGGGTGATTCTTGCCCCGGCCCCGAAAACATATTGCCATTGGCGTCGTAATAGGCACTGGCTATGAGAATTTACTAATTGCAGCCCCATGGAAAATACTCAGGCTACAGGTCAATTCTGAATCGTGATGAGCGTGCCCGAAGAAGATTGGGCGCCTGAGACCTTCGCGATCACGGAGTAGCGGCTTTTCTATAGATACAGCTGTTTCGGCCAGGCGGCGACCGGGAGCTTCCGCCGTATCGAGGCGCGTCTCCATTCGATCAGAGCGAGCGGCCACAGGCACGAGATCAGCAGCCAGGACATTTTAACGGCGTGCGGGCCGAAGAGCGCCAGGATGGCACCAGCCATCGCCACCAACTTAACGCCGCGGAAGATGCGGGCGCGCGAGGGCGTGAAGATGGGGAGGAACGGCGCTGCCAGAATTGGCGCCATCGCAATGGCGATCAGTACCACATCTCCCGCGGTTGCCCCGGCGATAATCGCTGCGACGGGCACGGCCAGCACCAGCCACATCAGCCATGGACGGGCGCACAGGAATCTGGACTCGCGGTTGCCCTGACGAAGCAGGCGGGCTTCGGCCGAGGTCAACAGGACCCGGCGGTATTGGTGGTTCGCGGCCCTTGGATCTCCCAGATTTTGCAGCGCCGTGCGGCTGGCATTTTCCGGAGTTGCGCCTGCGGCGATCGCGGCGTCGAGCGATGACCGGTAGTGTTCCCCGATCTCGGCGTGGACCTGCGCGGCGGACGCTGCCGACAGGCCGCGCGTTGCTTGTTTCAACCAGTTTTCGAGCGGATTCATATTTATGCCTTTTCCAGAATCATGGTCACGGCTTTGGAGAGCGCCTGCCACTCGGCGCGATCCCGGACCAGCATGGCGCGGCCGGATTTCGTGATGCGGTAGTGGCGGCGCGGCCGGCCGTTTTCTACGACCTCGGAAGATTCCACCATACCTTCGTTTTCAAGCTTATGCAGCGCCGGATAGAGGGTGCCTTCCTTGAAATCCAGCACCCCCTCGGAGGACTCCTTTATGTTCTGCGCGATCCGGTAACCGTGGCTGGGCTCGTGGCGAAGCGCTTCGAGGATCAGCGCGGGCAGTGTTCCCTTGAAATTCATAATACCTTGTAATCCTATGCATAGGATATGCGCGGCTTCGGGGTGTGTCAAGCGAAAAAAATTTAGCGCGCGCGGGGCTGATTTGGGTGCGCATCCACTCAATGGCTGTGCGATTGCTCACCTGAACTCAGGCTGCGGGTGAACTGTAACCAGTCAGACCCGATTTTAAGAAGTGTAATGAATACCATTAATTCGAAATTAAAAGCTACTCTTATACTGGCCGCGCTGGTTCTCTGGTCAGGAACTCTAACCTTTGCACAATCAACCAATATTGTTAATGCCGCCTCGCTGAAGGCGGGGGCTGTTGCGCCGGGAAGCATCATCAGCATTTTCGGAAGTAATTTCATGACCGGGGTCGCCGTATCCCCGAGTGCGACCAATCCCCCGACAACTCTGGGGACCACTACTGTAACCATCGGGGGACACGCCGCTGCTCTTTTCTATGCGTCGCCGACCCAAATTAACGCCGTCGTCGACCCGGCGACTCCGACCGGCACTCAGACAGTGGTCATCACTTCATCCGCCGGAACGCAACAGGGCTCGGTGGTCATTGATGCCAACGCTTCACCGGGCCTGTTTGCACTTAACGGACTCGGTACCGGAGACGGCGCGTTCGTAAATGCGCTGACTGCCCTGCTGGGCCCCTTCACTCCTGGAACGACGAACGGGCAAACCTATCTGGAGTTTTTCCTGACCGGTCTGAACCTTTCGGTTAAGCCCACCGTTACGATAGGCGGGGTTGCGGCCACGGTGCTGTTTTGGGGAGCATCGCCGTGCTGCGATGGCCTCGATCAGATCAACGTTCAGATTCCCTTGACCCTCGCAGGCGCCGGCCGTGTTCCTGTCGTGGTCAGCGATAACGGAACGACCAGCAATTCGGTCGATGTGGTCCTTCTGCCGCCGTCGAATCAGAAGGAATTCCCGGATGACCGGGACGATCACGAACGCGGCCGCGAACTGGCCTCGGTGGCCTCTGTGCCCGGCACCAGTCTTGTACTCAGTACAGACGAAAACGACGACGTGGTTCGCGTGATCGATGTATCCGCGAAGAGCGTGACGAAGGTGATTGCGCTGAGCGACGGCGCCGCGCCTGACGGGATCGCGGTGAACGCCGGCGGGACCATCGCGGTGGTGGCCGAGCGAGGTCTGGGAAGCGCAGCGATCATCAACCTCGCTGCATTCGCTGTCGTTGCGGAAGTATCTACGGGAACCGGAGCGGCTCCGGTCAGTGTGGCGATCGCGGGGAATCTCGCGGTCGTTGTCAACCGGGACACGCGCACCGCGTCGATTGTCGATCTCACGACGAACGCCGTCGTTAAGACGATTACCGTGGGCAGCGGGCCGCGGGGAGTCGCGGTGAATGCCGCCACCAAAGTCGCCTACGTTACCAACGAAAACGATGGCACCATCAGCGTCATCGATCTGACGTCCCTTGCAGTCACCTCAACCATCACGGTAAACGCCACCTCGCGAATCGAAGCGATTGTGGTGCTGCCGTCGGCTGGAGTCGCGTTCGTTACCGCGCCCGGTTCCAGGGAAGCGTTTCTCGTGAACCTCACGACGAACGTGGCGACTTCGATTGCGGCGAATGCTACCGGTGTCGGTTCAACGGACGTTGCAGTATCGGGTTCGAAGATCTACTTCGCGAATCAGGCCGGAGGTTCGGTTTCGGTTCTCACAATCGATCCGACGACCGGGCTGGCGGCGGGCGCTGTTGCAACCGTGAAGGTCGATCTCGGCGCGCGGGCTCTTGCCATTGATGCAAAAGACAACCTGCTGGTTGTCAGCAACGAGGGTACGGGAACGCTGGTTCTGGTGGATCTCACAACCAATACGGTAGTGGGCCGTATCAATGCAGTGAAGAGCAACTCCAGTGGTGACGACAACGGCGACGATCACAGCGATCATGACGGGTCCGCGGTAAACCTGCCGACGATCGGTTCGATTTCGCCGGTCAGTGGAACGGCCGGGTCCAGTTTCCAGATGACAATCATGGGCACTAACCTGACCGGCGCCACCGGCGTCGCATTTGTGTTCCCCGGGAGTATTCATGGCGAATCCATGAACGCGTTCACTGACGCCAGTTTCACTGCAACCAGCGTTCAGGTGAATGCGGCTGGAACACAGCTGACAGCGACAGTTACGATTGGTGCATCCGCCTCACTCGGATCGCGAATTGTGCGGGTGGCAACGCCGAAAGGTTCGTCGGGACTCGAAGTCAGTTCCGCCGCGACCTTTACTGTCACTCACTAGTCATTTGTTAGCCAAAACGAGGCCGGGTATTTTCTGAATACCCGGCCTCGTTTTTGATCGGCGTTATTAGTGTAGGGTGGCTGGTGACCCTTCATGAAGAATTTCGATCCGCGGGTTCGCGCCTACCTGGATGATGTTATTCAAGTGCGCGACGATCTGGTCAGCGTGATTCTGTTTGGCAGCGCGGCCACAGGCGGGTTTGCGAGCGCCGTCTCGGATGCGGACCTCATCATTGTTGTGCGGAACGATTCCAGTCCCGAGAGCCGGCGGAGTTTGCGGGCGGCCGAGGGGGAACTCGAGATTCGCCACGGGCTCAGTGATGGCCGCAAGCCAGGTGCGCTCGAGTCGTTTGTTAACCGGATCACGGGTACCGCGCATTCCCTGTTTGTGTGCACCCGCGACGACCTCCTCTCGGGAAAGCCCGCGCGAGTCTTCGGCGTTCCCGCGGCGCAAGCGGTTTTTGTTGACCGCATCGTGATTCCGGGAATTGTCTTTTCGGCCTGCACGGTATGGGGAGAGGAATTGAGGGCGCTCATTCCGCTGCCGCAGGTCCGCCGGCTGGATGTCTTCAAGGCGCTGTTTTCGTTGTTGAATCAGGCTCTGTTGTTCGCTGAATTGTTCCCGGTGCTGCCGAACGCGACACGGTATGCAATGGGCGCGCTGAAGCACTCGGTACACAGTTGTTATTTCTGCTATCACGGGCGGCCGGCGGCGCTGGAAGAGGAAGTCGCTTTTTTCCAAAGCGAGCTGGGACCGGCTCCCGCACTGGTGCAGTTGCTGTTATTACGCCGGGAATATGGGGAGTCATTTAAGTTTGTGGTGCGATGCATTCCCGCGGTTGTACGGCTGCACTGGCGAACTGCATTTGGCAATCGGTTCCCGCGATCGCTCGAAAAGCAGATCTGATCTCACGGGCCGAATCCGCGATTCATATCCCACAAAGGATAGTGCGGCAAAGTTCCCACGGGATCGTTCACGAAGGCCTCGGACTGGACCACAAGATCGCGCATGCGCCGGAGGGCGGCCGGTCCGACATCGCGACGCCCGAGAGCCGGCGTTCGATCGCCCGCGCGCGTGGTGCCCGGAGGCGGGACCAGGCCTTTCGAAAAAAGGGGTGTCTCGAACAAAGCTGCGAGGGATTCGCGCAGGTTTCGGATGGCCGCCTTGCCGAACCGCTCTTCCCAGCGATTCTCAATCTCCTTCGTGAGCCGGCGATAAACAGCCTGGGCGATTTGTCCGCGCGGCGAAAGGCGAAGGACTTTACCCCGGCTCGCCGACGGGTCGGGCTCGACGATCACATAAGGCTTAAGCTGCCATCCGATATCCGTGGTTTCGGGAGATCCTCCCGTGAGGCGCGGGATCTCCGCGAGGCGGAGTGGCTTCTCGCCCAGCACGCGCAGAGTGTTGGCGCAGAGGCTCAGGGACGCCGGGGATTCGCGGTCGAATTCGAGCCGGAACGTCAGCAATAGCCGGGACAGCAGTGTTGGCAGGGGAAGGCCATCGCTTTCAGTCTTGCGGGCCGGGTAGTCTTTGGTTCCATCGATGCCGCCGGGTAGCCCTTGGGGAAGTTCGCGATCCAGTTGGCTGGCCACGTTCTTTAAAGCCTGCCGCAGCTGCCCGAACTCGTCCGCGCCGTAGCGTTTCCCCCAGCGCGTTTCGATTAGGGCGGGCAAGGGCTCCCACGTAGTGGCTGCCGCCTGACCTCTTGAGGTGAGGCGAACCATCCAGTCCGCGCGAACGCCGCGGCCGCTGCCCCACCCAGGCTGGTGAAACTGGCGGTCGTGCAGGATGACAAAGCTCCATCGCTCGAGGCAGCCCAGTTCCAGCTTGATCTGATGTTCAGGCGCGAAGGAAAGCCGGGTGAGGTCGCGAACGGGGAGCGCGCTTTCGTTCACAAACCGCAGCAGGTTGGTCCACACCACCAGGGACAGGCGTGCGCCAGGGTCACCGGCCGCCGCCATGCGTCTTTCGAATTCGTTATCGAGTTCGATCGTATAGGCGACGAGCACTTGCGACAGCAAAGCAGACAGGGGCCGCGCGGAAGCGTTTCCGCCGGTTGCAGATTCGCAATTGGCGTCGTTTCCGAACTCCATACGGCATGAGTTTAACGCGTTCGTCCGGAGGCTGCTGAAACTGGTATAGTGTCCGGAATGACCCGTCAACTGGTGGTACGCGGAGCTGCCGCGCTTTTCCTCGCTTTCATTGGCTGGGAAGCTTATATGCAGGGGCAGGCAAGTCCGCCTCCGCCGCTTACCCTGAATAAGGTCAAAGATAACCTCTATGAAATTGAGGGCGACGGCGGAAACGTCGCGGTCTATATCACGAGCGAGGGCGTGATTCTGGTCGACGACAAGTACGATCAGGATTACGACCACATCATGGAGAAGATCAGGAGCGTGACGAATCTTCCGGTCAAGTATGTGCTCAGCACGCATTACCACTCCGATCACAGCGGCGGCAACGCGAAGTTCCTGCCCACCGCCGAGGTGATTTCCACGGCGAATGCGCGGACCAATATTGTGGAGCACAAGCAGTCCAACGCGCAGCCGAATATGCAGCCCGCGCGGGTGGTGTTCACGGTGGAAAGTTCGGTGTTTCTGGGCGGGAAGGAAGTGCGCGCGCACTACTACGGCCGGGGGCACACGAACGGCGATGCGGTGATCTATTTCCCGGCCGAGAAGGTGATGCATACCGGCGATTTGATGGCGGGCAATACGCCGTTGATCGATTATCCTGGCGGCGGGAGTCTGGCGGAATGGCCGAGTACGCTCGATCAGGTTCTAAAGGTCGATTTCGACACGGTGATTCCGGGGCACGGGCCGGTGACGAACAAGGCCGGGCTGCAGGCTTACCGCGACAGCGTTCAAAAAGAAAAGAACCGCACGACTGAACTGATCCGGCAGGGCAAGAGCCAGGCGGAAGTGGGCAAGGCCATGATCGATGAATTCCACTGGACCGCGAACGGCTTGCAGATGCAGTGGAGTCTGCCGGGTATGATGACGGAGCTCAAATAGACAAGACGATTTCCGGCGGCGCGCGCTGCTGGCCGACAATAAGCTTGTGCGCGGATTCCAGTCAAAGCGCTGGGGCTGGTGGTATCTGTCCATTGGAGTCGGCTTCCTCCTCCTCGCGGTGGTAAACGTTTTGCGTGACGGACGGCTCGCGGCCGTGGTGCTTCGCATCGTGATTGCGTTCGGATTCGCGCTGCTGGGATGGATGCAGTTCCGTTTTGGGCGTTGAGGCGAGCGTGATCGATCAACCGGTTATGCGTGGAGGAATCCGGCTTCCCGGTGGTATGGTCAAGGCAGAGGAAGATGCGGTCGCAGATCAGCCTCGGCAGCGTGTTCGGGATCAAAATCGGTCTGCACTATAGCTGGTTCCTGATCGCAATTCTCATCGTTTTCTCCCTCACGGGACAGTTCCACGAAAACAACAGGCTGTGGAGCGACGGCGTGGTTTTGGCGATGGCGCTCGCGACAGCCGTTCTTTTTTTCGTGTCGCTGCTTCTGCACGAACTCGCGCATTCCACCGTGGCGAGAGCCAATGGTCTTCCCGTGAAAGAGATCACGCTTTTCGCCCTGGGCGGCATCTCGCAGATTGAAAAGGATCCCACCAGCGCCAAAATCGAGTTCTGGATGGCTTTCGTGGGTCCGCTAACCAGCGCGGTGATTGGCGGCGCTCTTCTTGGCCTAGCGCATTTGATCGGCAATCCGTCGGCAAGTCCGTGGACGACCATGTTGTTATGGCTCGGCTACATTAACGTCTCGCTCGCCGGCTTCAATCTGTTGCCAGGTTATCCGCTGGATGGAGGGCGGGTGCTGCGGGCGCTCATCTGGTGGAAGACCGGCAATGCCGATCGCTCCACGCAGCTGGCTGCCAAGGTAGGCCAGGTGGTGGCGTTCCTGTTCATCGCAGTGGGCATCTACCAGTTTTTCGGAGGCGCGGGCTTTGGTGGACTTTGGATCGCGTTTATCGGCTGGTTCCTGCTGACGGCCGCACGCGAGAGTTATGTGCGGGTCGGCGTAACGCACGCGCTGAATGGCGTGCGCGTTTCCGATGTGATGACGCGCGATTGTCCGACTGTGGAAGGCTGGATGAATATTCAGGATTTCGTGGATCAGAAACTGCTTCACACCGCGCAGCGCTGTTTTGTCGTGGTGGACAAGGGTGAGATCGCAGGCCTGGTAACGCCGCACGAGATTAAGGAAGTCAGCCGGGCGCAGTGGCCTTTCAAGACGATGCATGACATCATGCGACCTCTGGAGGACATGCGTTCCGTTACTCCGGATACGCCGCTGAAGAACGCGCTGGAATCGATGAGCCGCTACGATCTCAATCAATTGCCCGTTATTTCCCACAGCCATCTGGAAGGCGTGCTGTCACGGGGGCAAATTCTAAGTTATCTGCAAACGCACGCCGAATTGCACGGGTGAGGTGGGCCTGGGTGAGTTGGGTTCGCGGGGCTCAGGGAATTTCCCAGACCAGCACATGTAAATCTCCGCCAAAAGAAATCGCCTTCCAGTCCGGGAAATGAGCGTGCGTGAGGGCTTCATCGTCGAGCCAGGTCAGGCTGGGAACTTCCTTCGCCAGCCGGTTGTCGGCGACGATCCAGCGCACCCGGCGCGCGTCGATGGTGGCCGCCAGAGAATTGCGATCCTCGGGCGCGAGTTCTTCGAGAAGATTGCCGGAGCGTTCGCTGTAAAAGATCGACTGGAGGGTGGACGCGAGTACGGTTCCTGCGGCTTGGGGCCGTTCTTTGATGTAGTCGCCCGCCAGCTTAAGCTCCGGGTACTGCAGCCGTAGAAGCCGTGCTGTGCCTGAAACTCCGGCCGCCGCGGTGGTAACGATCAGGAACGCAGCGGTAGTGAAGTACAGAGTTCTCCGCGAGCCGCAAATATACTCGAGGCCAAAGGCCGCCGCGATCACGAGCACCGGCAGGACAGGAAGGTAGTAACGCAGTTCCATATTCCAGGTCAGTTGAATCACCGCAATATACAGGACCGAGACGGCGAGCCAGATGCGGCGGGTCAAGCGCTCTTCATCCTTCAGGTTCCAGAGAAGAACAGCCCCGGGAATCGCAAATGCAGCGCTCCCGTAGATCACATGAACGGTTTGTTCAGGAGTGTCCCCAAAGATTCGCTTGAGCCAGATGGACAAGATCCGCAGCAGATCGTACGCCGGAAGCTCCAGAAACCGGTGCATCCGGTCAACCTGTTCGGCGGGGCGAATCAGGGCGGCGATATTGCGCCAGTTTTCCGAATAAAAAGGATCCCCGTAGTAGCGCCAACTTGCAAGCAACTGGGGCATTGTGCCGGCAATGAAGGCGGTCAGCGCGAAGCAGGCTCGACGCAGGCGATGTCCGGGCGATTTGAGAACGGCCGGCAGCAGGATCGGCAGGAAAACGATCGTGACCGGCCGGATTCCCCACGCCAGACCGGCCAGCAGGGCTCCGGCCACGAGATTATTTCGCTGGACGATCAGGAGAGTTACCACCGCGGCTGCAAGCAGATCCGACATGCAGGAGTTCGAATAAAAGAGGAACCACGGGCTGGCCAGGAGGAGGATGCCGGTAAGCAGGGCTGTTCGTTCCGAGAAGTCGCGGGCGAGCCGGATTGCGCCAAGCAGGAACAGCGCACCGGACAGCCCTGCGAGGATTTTCGAGGCGGTGAACACGTCCGGAACGACTCGATTGACCAGCCAAAGAGCGTAGATCGCGGTTGATGTAGTCCCGTAGTCCGGGGGGACGAAGCGGCCCAGGGGGATGGACCGGGCACGCAGCATGAAATCCACGCCGTCGGTTTCGTAGCCGGCCACGGGCGTCCTGTGCAACAGGTTGACCGTCAGGAAAATGAACAGGTAACAAACAAGGAGACCAGCGGACAGGGCAGAGGAAGGGAAAATACGGCGCGATCGCACGGGTTCTGCTGTATCTTACCGCGCCGATAGGCTGGCGAAGCAGGCAGAGCCGGGCGATGCCCTCATTGCAACTCGCGTTTACGACTTGCCATCTACTGTGGAGCAGCGCTGTTGGCCACCGAAGATAAGGATGTGGCCGATCGCGTCCGCACAGGTGGTGTTGTGGAACTCCGAAACTTCCTCCGCGACTGACCGGGCTCCCTAACCTTCTCTATTTACCGGGTTCATCAGGCGATCTCACGGACATCCCGAGTGTGGGATCGAATTCAGTTCCGCAGGTGGGGCATTTGACATTCTTGAATTCCCAACGGGTCAGCCAGCGGATATACTGCGCGTAAAGTCCGAATCTACCTATGTCGCTGAGCGTGATGAGTCGCTTACCGGCTTCAATGAAGGACCGATCAACAGTGGTTAGTTGATCAAGCACTGCTACGCTGTCGTCGAAGAGTTCTCGGCAGCGCGGAAGAAAGAAGAATCGGACGGTCCTATTTTTTTTTACGTCGGCCGTAACGCCGCCGACCGACGAAAGGGAAACGATGGGACAGATTATCCATTTCTTTCTGCTGGACTTATCAAGTTCGCAGTCTGCCGTCAGAACTACGGCAAGTTTCTGGCTACATTTTGCAACAACGTCCTGTCCGGATTTTTGGAGCGCTGGATGCGGATGTGTATGCAGCTCATACAATTTTTCCGTATCACTTTCAACGACTGCGGCGAGCGGCGGTTCTAGATACAGATGCGGGAGAATTTCGATAATATCGCCTTGACTGATCCGCTCCCCAAGATCTTGATAAAC
>DASZLO010000302.1:0-3797 GCA_035552315.1 Bryobacteraceae bacterium | reverse complement strand
TTCCCAAAGACGGCAAAAGGCACGGACCTGATGTGCGAAGCGCCCGCGCCGGTGCCCGAACGGCAGCTGCGCGAATTGGGGATAGCGCTGCGAAAATAGCGAAACATCTCACGTCTCCTGGCGGCATGGTACCTCCGTTTTTTCGCCGTCTAATTGTTTGGGCGGCTAAAGACCGTTAGCATGGTACCGATGATGAATGGAGCGTTCGGAGAAGCGCTCGCGAGGCTCGTACCACAATTCCTGATCGATCCGGACCATGGCTCGACATCGACCATGACGGCCGAACGAGCACTGGATTTTTTAACCGGGACGGTTCCGCGATTTCCGGAGCGGCTGCGGAATGCCGACGTACTCGATTACGGCTGTGGGCGAGGATGGCAATGCTGCGCCCTGGCCCGGCTGGGGATAGCGAAAAGCATTACGGGCGTGGACATTCGCCTTTTCGATTCGATGATGGAGAGCGCGCGAGCCGCCAGCGTGGAGGGCGCGGTTCGTTTCGTCCGGCATGATCAGATCGACCAGCAATACGACGTCGTCTACTCGTGCTCCAGCTTTGAGCATTTCGCGGACCCCGCAGCGGAACTGAGGAAGATGATCGCATTGACCCGGCCCGGCGGGGAGATCATCATCAGTTTCGCCGAGCCCTGGTACAGCCCGCATGGCTCTCACATGACAGGCTACACGGGGCTGCCGTGGTCGAATCTGATCTTCAGCGAGAGCGCGCTGATGAAAATCAGAAGCCGTTTCCGCAACGATGGGGCGGCGCGGTATTCCGAAGTGGAAGGCGGGCTGAACCAGATGACGGTGGCGAAGTTCGAGCGCATCATCCGCTCCGCTGCCGGCGTGGATGTTCGCGAGTTTCGGCTGATGGCGGTAAAAGGCATCCCGCTGGTCACGCGCCTGCCCATCCTTCGCGAGTTGTTGACGGCCTCCGTTTCCTGCGTGCTGCGGAAACGGGCTGCGTAAATCACACGGCATCAGCGCAGCCGGGGGAAGCAGGCGAATTTTGACCTAACCGCGGGTTATCGGCGGCTGCGCGCCGGATTCCACAAGGAACGGGTTTGAGACAGTGGACCGGGCAATCGCGTTCGAGCGGCTCTGAACTGTAGCGCTGAACTGTAGCGCTGATATGTAGCCCCGAAGGAGCTATGCTTGAGGCGAGATGTGGCTTCTTCGTACGGGCCCCCCGGCGATCCTGTTTGCCACCGCGCTTCTGGCGCAGCCACCATTCGCCGCAATCAGTGACGCTCGTGCCCGCGCCGAAGCTGTTCGTGACGCACGCAAACAACTGACCGGTCGAACCGACCCAGCCGCCATAGCGCAATGGAACAGCGTTTTGGCTGAAATGCGCCTTTCCAAAGATCCCGAGCTCAACACAGTGGTACACAGTCTGCGCGCCCTCAATCTTTACCACAACGAGTCCTGGATAGACCTCGTTAACATGGGATACGCGTACACAGGTGACGCCGAAGGCGCGCGCCAATTTCGGAATGAACTGGCTCGCCGTCTCCCCGATTCTTCGTGGGCGGTTCAGGCAGCCATGCAGCAGTGGGAATCGACGCACCAGCCCCGCACTACGACACAATCGGGGTTCACCGAGTGGGGTCTCGCGCGCGTTAAATTTCTGAAAGGGCTGCACGAAGGCAAGCCGCATTCAGAGGCGGCGACCAGGGAATATCTGCAGGCGGCTTTGCCTTACGAGTCCCGGCTCCCTGAAGATGAAGCGCTTGCCGTGGCCGACCTGGCGCTCCGGACAAGCCACATTCTTCCATTCGATCCACGTTTTCAAGTAGCCCAAATCTATCTTCATCACCATGCGCATTTGGATGAAGTTCCGAGCCTGTTGAACGACGCGGTGCAAAGCCTGGAACGCAGTTTCCGGGACCGGTTGGCTACTGGACAGGACGCTGAATCCGCAAACCAGCGGTTGATCTCGGCGCAACTTCGAGCCCACAGCGACTTGGCCGAGTACTGGTTGCAGAAGCGTGACATCGAGCAAGCCCGAATCGCTGCCCGCCAGACCGGCACGGAGCTGATGCGCCTCGCTCCCGCCGCCGATGGGCCACCCAACGGGCGATCGATTTTTGATGCCGAGCAGAAGCTCTGGCTGGACCTGGCAAAGCGAGTCGGAATCGAGGCAGAGCCCGTGCTCCCGGTGAAAGAGGTGGATTGGACCAGGGTCGAGCGCGCGCCGCTGGGTGACTTTGAAGCGACTGACCTCGACGGCCGCCAATGGAATATCCAAAATTGGAAGGGCAAAGTCGTACTGGTGAACATTTGGGCCATTTGGTGTGCGCCGTGCCGCGCCGAACTGCCCTACCTTCAAAAGCTGCATGAAGGCCTGCATGGTCGGGCCAATCGCCTCGTGATCTCAATCAATGTCGATTCCGAAGATGGGTTGGCGCGGCGCCTCATCCGTGAGCACGGGTACACATTTCCTGTTATAAGCTCGCGCGGGTTGGCCGACGCCATTGATTTTGCCCATGGCGTGCCCCGGAATCGAATGGTCGACGCACAGGGACGGCTATTGGCCGAGCCGGTCGAAGGGACTGGCGATGTGTGGGTGAAAAAAGTCGAGGCTCTGATGGATCAAGTGAAATAGCCGAGGAGTATGGGGCTGGCGTTCGGACGTGCTGATGCCCAGAGCCTTCTGGCCTCACCGATCGAGTCACGCAGGCCGCCGAAGACTCTGCCGCGCTGTCGTGAGCAATGTCTTGAACGAGGGAAAGAAATAGCGACTGCGATGGTCGAGGCCCAGGCTTACCTCGGACGATGGTCAGATCAGAACAAGGTCCTGACACGGAGATCCCGCTGATTGATGTGCTGAGCGATCGTGGGGGCGCAGGTCAGAATCGAGGCGGCCAGAAAGGCATAACCAGGCGGCCGATCATAAAAGGCGGAAATTCACTTCGACCGTAGCTTGTACCGCAACCGTATGGCCGTCGGATTTTCTGGCGCCCGGCTGGAATCGCCACTGATTTACGGCTTCAACTGCTTTTTCATCGAGCCCGGCGCCGAGCGGCATCAGTACGTGCACATCCGTCGGAACGCCGTCCGGCCTAACTACGACGGACAGGAGCACGGTCCCCGAATAATGAATTTTGCGAGCTTCGTCCGAATACGCCGGGTCGATTTTTGAGAGCACGCGTGGCGGGGCGATATTCCGGCGTACGCGCAGAACGGGTTCGGTGGCATTCGAAGGCGCCTCTTTCGCATGAATCTGAGCCGCCTCGGCGCGTTCCTGCATGGCTGTGCCGGTATCGCCGGATTGGGCGTTGACGGTCGCAAGGGTGTTGAGCACCGTGGTCAGGCAGAGAGCGTCCGGACCGTAGGCATTGCGCAGAATCGACAGACTTCGCTCCAATGCCTGTCTCGCCTCGGTGCTTTGTCCGGCGCGGCTGAGCGGCATGCCCAGGTGGTAAAGCCGGTTGGCCAGCGGGACTTCGGCGGAAGCCGGCAATCCTTTATTTTCGCTTGAGTCCGCGGCCTGCAAAAGAAATGCTTCGGCATCGGCTGGGCGGTTGCCGGTTTCGAGCAGGGTGGCGATTTCAACCGCGATACCGGGGATCTGAGAAGCGTCAGACCCGGCAGCCAGGTCAAAGGCGGACTTGTATTGATTCAGCGCCGTATCGATATCGCCGGCTTGAGATGCCGCGCGCGCGGCTTTCAATGAATCCTGCAGCGGCGAAGGCGTCTGCGCGGCGAGAGAGACTCCGCAAAAAAGAGTAAACAGCGTTTTCGAAAGCATTCGATCGCTCCGGATTTCAGTTTGCCAGAAATCGCACGCGCCAGACGTT
>DASZLO010000301.1:0-7210 GCA_035552315.1 Bryobacteraceae bacterium | reverse complement strand
CTCCGCCCACCGATCTTGTCCGAATGACGCGGCAACCCGAAGTTGGCAGGGCGGCATCCGTTTTGACGTAACGCGCGTCGTGACATCTGCGAGCTACGCCGGGTGGACGGTTAAGGTGGAACTCGAAACACCAACAACAATGAGGTAGGCCTTCTTGCGCCCTGACTACACATAGACCGGCTCATCCGTTACCGAAAACAGCCGGAGCTGGCGAACGAGAGCGTGCGAGGATGGAGTCGTTATTTGCGTAACGAAAGCATTGAAGTCAGGGGTTGAGATTCTCGATACCGGATCCCGCACTCTGTCGGACAGTGTTTCTTACATCGTTGACCGTTTGGAGACTTGACCGGCGCAATGTTACCACTTGTTCACGCGCGCGGTTGAGAAAGATTACCGAGCCGCGGCCGCGAGGGAGCGGTAACGCCAGATCTAAAACATTAAAGCCCACTCCTGTCACAGAGTGGGCTTTCGCTCACCCCGCCGGGCGGGGTGAATTCGATGGGAGAATCATTTTCAACGGCTTCGCAACCGCCAAAAACTTAGTGATTGGATATTAAAGTTTTGCGTGAGCCTTCGTCAAGGGGAAATCCATCCTAAGTTATCCACAGTTTAACCACATGATCTTCAGAGTGTTACAAAACCTGAGGATTTCTCTTGACAAATCGGCCTTTCAGAGTTTTGGTAGCGCCCGGCCGTGCGAAAAACCCGCAATCCCTACCATCCAAAGCAACTTACCTGCGGCCACGGGGTTTACGGACGGCCTGAGATGTGCAGCGAAATCATGTTGTCGCCATCTCCCGACGCGCCCGAACGCCGCAGCAGCACCCGCAGTCCACCCACCAGCAAGCCGGAGACAACACAGAAGCCGGCCAGCACCAGGCAGAGAATGAAGATATTCAGAAACAGATTGGCCGGATTGTCCTTCAGAGTCGGAACGTGTTCCGGTAAAGTCACCTCTGCCTGGTACCGGATTCGCGCCAGGAGCCTCTCAGCGTCGTCCGCGGAGGCTGGGTTGAGGGCAACAGCCACCAGCGGTCCCGACCGCTTTACGACGGCCCCAGCGATTTTCTGGAAGTCCGGCAAGCGGTTCCTGGCCATCTCCGGGGTCGGATAGGTGAACAGCACCAGTGTCGTTTGTTTTCCGCCTTTGCCGCCGAATTTGGCCAGTTCGGCCTCGGCATTGAAGTGGAATGCGGCAGTGCTCGGGGGTACCTCCGGGGCAAAGCGCGCCAGACTGTCGGGACCTGTGATGTATCGCTCGGAGTTGGGTTCGGCGCCCGCCGGCAGGTACTTCGGAAGGGTCGGGAGCGGGGACTGCTCATATAGAGGCACCGTCCCCACGATATGATTCAATTCTTCAGGTTTTGGTTTGTAGTTATTGAAAATAAAAAGGTAATTTCCGACAGCGACGAGCTCTTCTTTGGCGTTTGCGGCGCTGAGGCCCGTTCCTTCCAGCGGCTTCGCGTCTTCAGGCCGGGACTGATCGAACGCGGCCAAGGCTCCCGTGGCGTCCGCAAACCGATAGGCGGATATGGAATACTTTGTCGCCAAGGCGGTATATTCGGCCGTTTCGGACGCCTGCAGCCCGTATTCCTGCCAGACCTTCCGGTCGGGAACCGCCGCGGCGGAAGCGGGTCCTTTTTGCCAGTCGCCGATAGTGTCGGGCAGGATTGCAGCAGATAAGACAGCGGCAGACAACAGGGCCGGAAGGAAAATCAGCAGCAGCTTGCGCACAGTACAACTATAGACGTGCGGGCCGGGAATTTGGGTCCGGCATTGAGGAGAACAAGCGCCGGCAAAGTGCCGACGTGGCAGGCATGAGTGCCCGCGTCACGTCAGTTCGCCATGACTTTCCTGGCCAGGGCTTCGAAGCGGGGATCGCCGCGCAGCGAATCATAAGTGGGTCGACCCGGATATGGAGCAAGCGGAAATGCCGCGTTTCAAACATCCGATCGAGGCCCATGATCGCGCGGTCGGCTTCGTCGAGCCGCGCGCAGGCATCCACAAAGACGCTGATGGCGCGCGGATCGTTCAAAGCCTCGGGTTCCATGCGATCGACGATGCGTAATGCCTCCAGCCGGTCGCCGGCGGCGAGAGCGCGAATCGCCTGCGCCCATTCGTGAATGCAGGGATACGGAATCAGCCGCGCCTGGACATCGAAGGCCTCGAGCCCGGCGGCCCAATCGCGCCCGGCCAGCAGCACCAGCATGGCATAGAAGCGCGCGGTGCCAAATTCCGGGGCAAATTCTCCCACCGACTGGAACGATTCAAGCGCTTCATCGAACCGGTGCTGGAAATAGAGAACCTGGCCCAGCACTACCTGCGCCAGCATGTTCAGAGGATCGATTTCCAGCACGCCGCGGACCTCGGCTTCGGCTTCCTCCAGATCTCCCCTGCCCGCGAGGCAATAGAGAGCCCGGTTGATACGCGCGCCGACGTGCTCGCCATGGTCGTCGAGCACGTCGGTGAATGCCTGAAGCGCGCCGCTGAAATCGAAATTCCCGAAGAGTTGCAGCAGACCGAGAGTGACCCGCGCATCGGGTTCGCGCGGATTCAGCGCCAACGCCCTGCCCGCGTATTCGTGCGCCTTCGCCACCATCTCACTGGGGGAATGGCCCAGCACCAGCCCGAGTGTGCCGTGAACCTGCGCAAGGCCTGCCCAGGCGGGGGCCAGATGCGGGTCCCGCGCGACAGCTTCGGCGAACAACCGCAGAACCTCTCCGTAATTTTCGGGATTGCCTTTCGCCAGTTCGTGACGCCCGCGCAGATATAACTGGTACGCCGCGCGATCTCCGGCAGGGGCAATCCGCCGCCCGGCTTGCTTCCGGGATGGCTCGGCGGGTTTGTCGCGCAGCGCCTCGACCGTTTGCGCGCAAACCAATTCCTGCAGATCGAACCAACGCCCGAAATTCCCGCGAAACTCCTTCGACCATACGACCGACGAATCGCACGTATCGATCAGATGAACGGCGATCCGGCATTCCGTTTCGGTGGTTTGAACAGTGCCGCCGGCGATTTTCTGAACGCCAAATCGGCTGCGGAGCGCCTCCGGATCGAGCCCGGCCTCACTCCACTGGAACGCGGAATGACGCGCGATTACCTTTGTGTTCGGCTCGCGCGCGGCCGCGTTCAGCAGCGCTTCGGTCAAACCTTCGCTGAAGAACTCCGTCTCGACGCTCATGCTGAGGTTGCGAAACGGCAGCACGGCCACTACGAGCTCGCCGGAAGCGGCTTCCGGTGCGCCGGACGTCCGCTCAAATGAAGGCACATACGCGCCGGTATGGAACGAGATGCGGATTCGATCGCTCGCTCCGGCGGCTCCGTAGTAGTCGGCAAGTTTCCGGCGCAGCCGACGCGCATCGATGCGGACGATCGGATCGGCCTTGGGATCAAAATGCGGCCCGCGGTCGAACACCTCGCGTCCGAGAAGGCTCTCTTTCAGCGAATCGGCTTCGCCCGCCAGAGTGCGATTGACGGCGTGACGCAGAAAGCGGCATAGCCGGGCGGCGCGCGCAAAGGCCGGATCGCCGCAAATGCGCTCGACGGCCTCCACAACTTCGGCCGCGCTCGGATGGCTTGTGACGGTGGTTGGAGCAGGCACCAGATAACCCCCGGATTACTCCCCGCTCGTACCCCGATTAGCGCATTCTGAACCCTGAGTTGGCATTGTCTCGAATGCTTCCCGCATCGTAGCATTCGCGTTCGCGTTTCCCGGAGGATTGAAATGTTTTCCCATTCCTGTCGCCTCGTGCTGCTGGTTACGGTTGCGTGCTGTCTTGCGGCCCGGGCCAATGCGCAATGCACGCTGGCGAGTGCTTCAGTCTGGAATGTCCTCTCGGGCTCGTGGAATACGGCCGGAGACTGGACACCGACTGGCGTGCCTAACGGAAAAAACATCTGCCTGACGAATGGGACGGCTGTTGCGCCGGCGGCGACGGCGCTTAATATCACCGAGTCCGCGGCAAACCTCCAGCTCGGAGCCAACAACACCTTGAACGTGAACGACAGGAACACACTTATCCTGAACGCCGGCGCGTCTGTCAACAATGCGGGCGCGATCAGTTTGAATGGAATGGGAAACGCGACCAACATCTACCTGCTGGGCGGCACCGCGAACTTCACCACGACGCTCAGCGGCGGGGGCACGATACGGCTCGCGAACAGCTCGAGCGACAGTACGCAGATTTACGCCGACCCCGGCATTACGCTCGAGAATGTCGACAACACGATCCAGGGCGTCGGACACGTCGGCGGCAACTTCGGCAGTCTCACGTTCCGGAACGACAGCGGCGGAACGCTCAACGCCAACGTGAATGGAGGCACCCTGGTTCTGGACGCGACCGCCGCGATCAACGCCGGGCAGTTTACGGCGACGGGCGGCGGCACGCTGCGGATTGCAACCACCGTAAACAATACCGGCGGGACAATTTCCACCGACGCAGCCTCCCAGACGGTTCTCAGTAACGCGACCATCCAGGGCGGAACGCTGAGTGGAAACGTTCAGGCCACGGCCGGCAGTACTCTGGACGGCGCCACTCATGGCCAGCTCACCAATGCGGGCACCCTGACCAACAACAATGGCAATCTGCTTACTGTTGGCGGAACCATCTTCAACAGCGGCAGGATTTCGGTGAACGCCGCCGGAAGCGCGACTTCTCTGTATGTGGGCAACGGCACCGTCACCACCGTTCTGTCGGGAGGGGGCACTTTGACGCTGGGCGACACAGCGCACGGCGGCAACGCCATGATTTATGGCGACGGCGGAGCAACGCTCGAAAATCAGAACAACAAGATCCAGGGGGAAGGGCAAATCGGCGCAAACCACTTCTTCATGCTTAACAACGACGCGGGCGGCACGGTTAACGCCAATGTGGCCGGCCGTTCGCTAATCCTGCACGGCGGATATCTGACTAATGCCGGAGTCCTTGAAGCCACCAATCAGGGCAGACTGGAAATCGCAACCGACGTAAACAATCGCGGCGGGACCATTACGTCGAACCCCGGCTCCCTGGTGTTACTCGACAACCTTGCCGTGATCGAGGGCGGGACCCTCAAGGGAGATATTCAAACCAACCAGACGTTCGCCGGAGTTCTGGAAATCCTCGACGGTGTTACCAACGGGCCAATCACAAGCTTGGCCAACATCACGATCAAAAACGCCAGTCAGCTCGAGACCGTGGGAGCTTTCAACAATGTCGGTAATCTGATTCTGAACGGGGGCGCCTTGACGTTAGGCACCGGCGCTCTGACCAACAATTATCAAATAGAGGGATTCGGAGTGCTTTCCGGCCCAGGTACGCTTACGAATAACAGTGTCGTCATGGCCCTTGGCGGAACGCTCGATCTCACCGGCGCCACCATCGCCAACTTCTCGGGAGGCAAGCTTACGGGAGGCGCATGGTGGTCCGGGGAAGTTGCGCCAGGGGCGATACCCGGACCGCTAAAGCTTCCCGGAAACATCATCACGAACGCCGCCGATATTGAGTTGATCGGCTCGGGAGCGCAAATCCTCAACGCCGCAAACGCCAATGCGCTGGCGGGGCTCAACACTAACGCCGGAAACCTCGGCGCGGTGCTCGGCGCATCGTTGGCGATTGACGGGAGCCTGACCAATGACAATGCCGCCGGATCATCTCTATATGGACTCTACGTGGCTGATGGCGGATCCGCGGCTGTCGGCGGCGATCTGATCAATTCGAACCACGCGCTGGTCCAGGTGAGCGCAGGATCTCTCACAGTGGCGGGGGACTTTACCAACTCCGCATCCACCGTGCAGGTGGAAAGCGGCGGCCTCGTCAGCGTTACCGGCGCTTTTACGCAGACCGGTGGATTCACCGACATTCATGGGAACGGCACGATTACAGCGGACTCGTACGCGCTGGATGGCGGGACTCTTCTTGTTGACGGCGTGCTCGACCCTGCCGGCGTGATCGTCGCGAGCGGCAGCGAACTGACTGGCAGCGGAGTCATCGACGCGGATGTGTCGAATGCGGGCTACGTCTCTCCTGGAGACGGGTCTGGCGGTGGTGCTCTTACGGTCGACGGCGATTACACGCAAAGCGCGCTGGGCTTCTTTGAAGAAGAGATTGGCAGCATGGACGATTTCGGGAGCTTACTCGATTCCGGCACCACGAGTCTGGACGGCACGCTCGATATTACGCTGCTCAATGGATATGTTCCGGATATCGGCGCGACGTTTTTCTTTCTTAATGCATCGGCGGTAAATGGAGCGTTTGCGCACGTGAATGGTCTGATTAACGGAGTGGAGGATTTTGAGGTGATTTACGGCGGGTCTGGCGTGGAACTTCAGGTGACAGCGGCGCCGGAGCCGGGGAGCTTTGGCTTATTGATGGGCGCGCTTTTGGTTGGCCTCTCGATCGGCGGTAGTCGACGTGGAACGCGGAGGTGAGAGCGGCCAACAAGCGCCGGCACGATTGCCGAGCCTGCACCCCTAAGGGGATGCCGGGCGCGGCGGGCGAGATCGCCCGCGCCACAGGCTAGCGGAGGGTGTTGCTGAGATCGTCCGACTGCCCGCCCTTCAGGCGAGGCTTCCCACTTCTCCTGCCGCCCGTAAACGGTCAGGTCGAGCAGCCGGTAGCTGTTATCCATCACCTCGACGCCGCGGCTCGTCGTCCAGTAAGTCTCGAAGACATTGGCCTTGTCGCAGGCAGCAAACGATATGCATCCTGCCCGAACGGCGTCCGATAAGGAGGGTCTGGAGCGAATCCGGGCCGATTTCCCATCCCATGAAGTCGCGGTACCGGGCGCTCTCTTCGTACGGACCCCTGGCAAAAGACCGCGAAGGTGACGTTGCGGGAATGAATATATGACGCCTCGCGGACCTGCCACGTGACCCACGTGCATCCGTCACACCGCTCCGGCGATGAGCATGCGGCGATCCTCAAAGGAATCGAGGAGCGTCACCGGCCCACGCTCGCCGATAAGCGGCATCGTGCCGTCGAGCTTTCTCTCGAATCCTCAGTGCGTCGAGTTAGGCCTGGAAAGTATCGCGATCGACCACTGCGGGGGTTGAAGGTTCATCGCTCATGATGCTCCTCGCTTGCGAACCTCGGTCACGCTTTCGCCTCTGCCTCGCGCTTTCGGGCGGCTTCCCGAGGGTTGGTTATTATGTCGACCCACTTCTGGTCAGGCGAGGCCTCCGCGGCGTAGTTGTCGTGCCAGTTCCACCATTTGTACGGCGGCGTTTGGG
>DASZLO010000300.1:0-18752 GCA_035552315.1 Bryobacteraceae bacterium | reverse complement strand
AGTTGCAGGCGCAGCTGGACGAGGACAACGCCGCGATCCGCGCGCAGACCGATCAGGTCGCCCGGAGCAAGAGTGAGGTCGGCCGCGCCAAGGCACAGCATGACATGGTCCACCTGCAGTTCAAACGGCTATCCGGCGTGGCCAAAGGGCAGCCGGGACTTGTCGCGCAACAGGAAGTAGACGATGCAGAGCAGAGAGATCTGGCCGCGGAATCTCAGCTCGAAGCCGTGCAGGGAGCCTATCAGGCCGCTCAGAGCCAGTTGATCATGACGAAGGCCAAGCTCAATCACGATCAGGCCCTCTATGACTATTCGCGGATCACCGCGCCGTTCGACGGCGTCGTCACTCAGCGCTTCGCGAATCTCGGCGCTCTCATGCAGGCCGGCACCACCTCGACGCAGGCCACCCCCCTGGTCAGGCTTTCCGATGAAAACACTTACCGGCTGGTGATTCCCGTGCCCGAATCGGATGTGAAATACATTCATGTCGGCGATCCAGTGGAAGTGCGTGTGCCCGCCGCGGGCAAATCCTTCAAGGGTAAAGTAACGCGCTTCTCAGTCGACGTAAGCGGCGCGACGCGCACAATGCATACCGAGGTCGACATTCCCAATACGAGCCGGGAACTGGTCCCTGGAACCTATGCCGAAGCCGTCATCACCCTGAATCACAACCCATCGGCTCTCGTAGTCCCGTTGCAGGCGCTCGACCGGCAGGGCGATCAGGGTTCCGTGATGGTGATCGGCCCCGGAAATCACATTGAAACCAAACCCGTGACACTCGGCATTCAGATGCCGGACTATGTCGAAGTTCTGAGCGGAGTTTCGCAAGGCGATCAGGTGGTCACCAGCAACCGCGGCGCACTCAAGACGGGCCAGGTCGTCAAACCGAAACAGGAACAGACCGTCACATTCGAAGGAAGCGCTCAGCCGTAGCAAGTAACCCACATGTCGGCATTTTCCATCCGCAATCCCTACCTCATAATCGTTTTGTGCCTGGCCGTCACGGTGCTCGGCATTGTCGCCGCGCTCGGCATGCCGGTCGATCTGTTTCCCTCCATCAACCTGCCGCAGGTCGTGGTCGCGACGTTCTACTCCGGCATGCCGCCGCAGGACATCGAGGCCAATATCACCGCGCCGCTGGAGCGCTTCTTCACCCTCGCCAGCGGCATCGATCACATGGAATCGCATTCCATTCTCGGCGTCAGTATGATCCGCGTGTTCTTCCAGCCCAACACCAGCGCCGATGCCGACGTCACCGAGTTATCCAACCTGGCCCTTGCCGACCTGAAACGCCTTCCGCCCGGCACCCTGCCTCCCGTTGTTCTGAAGTCCGACGCCTCCAGTCTGCCGGTCGCGCTGGTGGCCGTCAGCGGACAAGGGTTGTCCGAAACTCAGCTTCACGACTTCGCGCAGTTCGCCATTCGCAATCAGATCGTCACGGTTCCCGGCGTTTCCATCCCCGCCACGTTCGGCGGCAAATACCGCCAGATCATGGTTCGCATCGACCCCTACAAGCTGCTCTCGCGCAATCTCGGCGTGATGGATGTAGTGAACGCGGTCAACCAGCAGAATTTGATTCTCCCGGCCGGCGACGTGGCCCTGGGACCGTTCGATTATTACCTCTACTCCAACAGCCTGGTCGACAACATGGCCCAGCTGAATGACATTCCGCTGAAAACCTCGGGCGATTCGTGGGTCCGCGTCAGCGATATCGGCAAAGCCGAAGACTCGAACGCCACCCAATACAACATTGTCCGCGTAGCCGGCCAGAAATCCTCTTACGTCCCGATCCTCAAGCAGGGCGGCGATACCAACACCATTCAGGTCGTCGAAGGCGTTCGCAATCTGCTCGGGCGTCTGTACGACATTCCGAAGCAGATGAAGGCCGACCTCCTTTTCGATCAGTCGGTATTCGTCAAGGAAGCCATCAACACCGTGTTGCACGAAAGCCTTATCGGCCTGCTTCTCACCAGCCTGATGATCCTTCTGTTCCTCGGGAATTTCCGCGCCACAACGGCTGTTCTTCTTTCCATTCCGGTCTCCATCCTCGCGACGTTCGTAATCCTGAACATGGGCAACGCGACGATCAACACCATGATCCTCGGTGGCCTCGCCCTCGCGCTATCGCGCGTGATCGATAACTCGGTCATCTCGATCGAGAACATTTACCGTCATCTGGAAATGGGCGAAAGTCCCGTCGAAGCCTCTCGCGTGGGAGCCTCGGAAGTTACCCTGGCAGTCTTCGCGGGCACCCTGGTGGCCGTCGTCGACTTTTTTCCCGTCACCCTGCTGTTCGGCGTCAGCAAGTTTCTGTTTTCGGCGCTGGCCCTGTCTTTCTGTATCGCGCTGGTCGTCTCGTTCATCGTGGCGATGACCGTAATTCCCCTGTTCTGCTCGCGCTTTCTCAAACCCGTTGCCCATGCACACGGCGAGCATGCACTCGGCGAGGATGGCGCTGTCGCGCCCGGAGCGAAACTCTCACTGGGCGCGCGATTCAATGCGGGCTTCAATCGCGGCTTCAACTCGATGCTCGATGGTTACGAGCGGCTCGTCCGCATAGCCACAGCCCGCCCACTCATTACCGTGGTCGGGCTGATGGGTTTGTTCGCCGCCAGTTTTGCGCTCGTTCCGTTCCTGGGCCTTTCCTTCTTCCCCCGGTCTGACGCCGGCCAGTTCACCATCAATCTGAAAGCGCCCACCGGGTCAAGAATTGAGGTGACAAATGAATATGTCTCGCGGGTCGAGGATCTGATCCGGAAGATCATCGCCCCCGACGATTTCCGTACCATCGTTTCCAACCTCGGCGTCGTCAATGACCTTTCTTCGCTCTACACCACCAACTCCGGTTCCTACGCCGCCACCATTCAGACCCAGCTCACCGACGACCACAAAGTCAGCAGCTATGTGTATATGAACGAGGTGCAGGAAGCCATCCGGAAGCAGTTCCCGGATCTGCGCACCTTCGTGCAGAGCGGCTCTATGGTGGACGCCGTGCTGAACACCGGCATGCCCGCGCCCATCGATGTGCAGGTCACCAGTCCCAACCTCGCCGGAGATTTCCGTTTCGCGCAGCAACTGGCAAGCCGCATTTCCCACATCGACAATGTCGGCCAGGTTTACATTCCGCAGGACATGGATTACCCGGCGCTGCGCATGGAAGTGGATCGTGTGCATGCCGCGGAACTCGGCCTGACGCAGAAAGATATCGTCGATAACGTAATCACCGCGCTCAATTCCAATGCCATGATCGCGCCAAACTACTGGTCCGATAAATCGACCGGAAACAATTACTTTCTGACCGTCCAGTATTACGAAAAAGGCACTCCCGCGATTCACAACCTGCTCGATCTGAAAAATATCCCCTTGCGCGCCCCCGGCCTCAAGACCCCGACTACGCTGGACGCAGTGGTGAAGCTGGTGAATTTTCAGAGTCCGACCGAAGTCGATCACTACCAGATTCAAAGAACCGCCGATGTATATGTCACCACGAAATCCGAGGATCTCGGCCGCGTCACCAATGAGATTCAGAACATCGTAAACACGGTTCCGCACGCCGCCAACATGCGCGTGAATCTTCGCGGCATGGTGCTTGGCATGCAGCAGTCGTTCCGCAGCTTCGCCATCGGCCTCAGCCTTTCTTTCCTTCTGCTGTACCTCATCCTGGTCGCCCAGTTCCGTTCCTTCGTCGACCCCATTCTCATCATGCTCGCTATCCCGATGGGCCTGATCGGCGTGCTGGTAATTCTGGTGCTCACCGGCACCACCCTGAACGTGATGTCGCTGATGGGCGTGCTGATGCTGGTGGGAATCGCGGCTTCGAACAGTATTCTGATCGTGGATTTTGCGCACCGGCTGCGCAGCGAAGGGCTGAGCGTCAAAGACGCCGTGATTACCTCCTGCCGCGTCCGCCTGCGCCCCATTCTGATGACCTCGCTGGCAACCATCATCGGCATGATTCCCATGGCGCTCAAGCTGGGCACGGGATCGGAACAGTATGCGCCTATGGCCCAGGCCATCATCGGCGGCCTCACCTTCTCGGTCGCGTTTACGATCTTTATCGTTCCCGCGGCTTACTTGCTGATCTACCGTCGCACAGAAACCGCCCCCGCCAATGCGTAAATTTCAGGCCATCGTCACGATCGTTACCCTTTGGGCATGCAGTCCCGCACGCGGCCAGACGCCGGCTCCAGCCCAGCCTGCGGTCCCCGCCGCCAGTCTTTCGCTGCCCCAGGCAACCGCACTGGCGCTGAAAAGCCATCCCCAGATTTCGGCAGCCCAGGACACTGAAGCCTCCGCGGGTCAGAAGATCATTGAATCGCGAGCGCCCTACTACCCGACGCTCGATGGAGAAATCACCGCCGCGCAGGGACTGTTCGACAGCCGCCTCGGCGCCGGCTCCCTCTCTTCCTCACAGTTGTTCAACCGCTTCGGACAGGGGCTGCAGATCACCCAACTTGTCAGTGACTTCGGCCGCACCAAAAACCTCGTGGCCCAGTCGCAATTTCAATCCCAGGCCGCCGCGCAGAACACCCAAGCCACTGTCTACAACGTCGTCCTCGGCGTGAACCGCGGCTACTTCGGAGTTCTTCAGGCGCAGGCGTTCGTCACGGTTGCCAACGAAACCATCAAGGCGCGCCAGACGCTGTCAGATCAGGTCACCGCGCTCGCGAACGCCCAGCTCAAATCGCAGCTTGACGTAAGCTTTGCCGACGTCAATCTTTCCGAGGCCAAACTTCTGCTGATCCGCTCACAGGACGCGGTGGAACGCGCCTATGCCGACTTGGCCCGCTCCATGGGACAGGAAAACGTGGTTCGCTATCGACTCGATACCGTCCCGCCCCCCGGCGCCCCCCCTGCCAGCGCCGAGCCTTTAATTACGGAAGCGATTCAGAACCGGCCCGAATTGCGGAACCTCCAGCTTCAGGTACAGGGCGCCGAATCGTTCGAACGGGCTGAAGCCGATCTCACCCATCCCAGCGTCAGCTTCATCGCGGTCGGCGGCGGTCTTCCCTATCTCAATCAGGATCCGCGGGTCGCCCCTCACGGCTATGAAGGCGCGGCTGTCAACGTGGACATCCCCATCTTCAACGGCCATTTGTTTTCCGCGCGCAAACAGGCCGCCCGCTATGAGGCCGACGCAGCTTCTCAGCGCTACCGCAACCTTCGCCAGCAGGTTGAACTGGACGTTCGCGGCGCCTGGATCTCCGCGTCAACCGCTTACCAGCGCATTCCGGTAACCCAACAGCTGCTCAACCAGGCTCAGCTTGCCCTTCAGCTTGCGCAGGGCCGGTATAACCTCGGCCTCGCTTCGATCGTCGAGATCACCCAGGCACAACTCAACCTCACACAGGCGCAAATCGAAAACGTGTCGGCGGTCTACGACTATCAGATCGCCTACGCCCAGTTGCAGTACACGGTAGGTTCGCTGCGCTAAAACCGGCTACCCGGAAATTGCGGAACACCCGGCGCAGTGAGCGGAACGGTGGCAGGGCCATGCGGCCCCGGACTCGGCATCTGCACCGGACCAGGCACGGCTAAAACCGGTGGTCCGTACAGCCACGAATCGCCGCCGCGATGCTCGGGAATGGCGTTCGGCGCATAACCCGGCGAATAGTATGGCCAGCCGAAGGGTCCCGTGACGGCGCCCGAAGCAGACAAAAACGTGTAAGAAGAAGACCACGGATTCCAAGCCCATGCCGGCCCCGCAGCCGTTCCGGCACTGCTCCCGGCCGCCGCCGCGCTTTCGGTGCTCAGCAACCGGTCGCGATTGTTACTCCACCCGTAAAGCGAATCGCCGGGATCGATCTGCAGAGGAGATTCGCGCAGGTTCCGCGCCCGGGCGCTGAAGCCCTTGTCCGCAACCACCTGCCTGCCATCGCGTTCAATCTGCACCTCACCTGTATAAACATTCACGAGCCCGCGCTTCAGGTTGAACCCGTACAATCCCGGCTTACGGATCGTCACAGTGGCTCCGTCTTCTTCCAGGGAAATCGGCGTTTTCAGTGAAAGGACTTCGAGCAGCGCTTCGCCGCGCCCGAGGCTGGCGCGCACCCCGGACGGGTCCATTTGCTCCAGGGTGAGGTCACTCCCCTCGCCGAGGCGCAAAAAGCTCCCAGGCGTCAACAGCAATTCCGCCATACCCTGGTCTGTCCTGATGGTCTGGCCCGGCTGAAGCGTGGTCCGCCCCGCGTCCATCAGGCTCACCCGAACTCCGTTCACCCGGACTGCACCCTCGAATGAATTGAGCACCCCGGCCGGAGTCGCAAAGAGCGGAGATCCCAGCAGTAGAAAGATCGAAACCAACTTCATCTCGTTCTGACTCTAGGATCTCAAAATCCTGGCTAATTTTCTTCCTGCAGCGAGCCCCCTGAGCCCCAAACCGTAGTGCTTCCCCAAACAGTGGTGCTGCCCCAGACCGTAGTACCTCCCCAAACGGTAGTGCTTCCCCAGACCGTCGTGCTGCCCCAAACGGTAGTGCTGCCGGAGTTAATCGAAGGAGAGTCCGAAACCAAAACGCTCGATCCCCAAACAGTCGTCAAGCTCCAGTCGTTGGAAGAATCCCAGACGGTCCTTTGTCCCGTGGAGTAGAGCGCGTTCGTATCCGCCAGATGAACGGCGCCGCCGGCATCCATCACCGCCGTCGGCGAAGCCGCGCTGCCCGTGGCTCGGTGCGTATCGTTCAGCGCCGCCCAAACATCCAGATAGCCCGCGCCTACGGTGAAAATGTCGTAATAGCTGGTGAAAGCCGCCCCGCTCACCGGATCGGTCGCCACGCTGGCGGAGGGAAAGCTCTTTGCTCGCCGTCAGCATCAGGCGCGCTTTGACCTGATCGGGCGTCAAAGACGCATCCTGCTGAACCAGCAGAGCCACCGCCGCGCTGACCGTCGGCGCCGCCATACTGGTTCCGTTCAACGCGAAGTACTGCGTCGAATACCCCGTCCCCGAGCTGTAATAAGACAGCGGAACGAGCACTCCCGCCGTCCGCGCTTCCTTATAGAGGGTTGAAGAAGGCTGCGCGATCGAAATAATGTGGTTGCCAGGGGCCACGATGTCGGGCTTCACGATATGGTCGAGGGCCGCCGGACCCTTCGAGCTGTAACTGGCGATGGGATCGTCTCCGCGCGAAACCGTCTGCTCATCTTTCATCGCGCCGACCGTAATCACCGAAGGATCGTTCGCAGGCGAAAGAATCGTCCCATAGCCGTTATTCCCCGACTCGTTGGGGCGCCCGAAATTCCCCGCCGCCACTACCACAGTGATGCCGTTCTTCCAGGCATATTCCACGGCGCGGCACAGCGGATCCTGCTGATAGCTTTCAAATACCGGCCGCCCCAGCGAAAGGTTAATCACCCGGATGTTGTATCGCGATTTCAGCGCCACCGCCTGCTCAATCGCCGCGATCACCGCGCTGTCGCTGCCGTTCCCGTTCGCATCGAGGACCCGCAAATTCACAATCTGCGCATTTGGAGCAATGCCGCGAAACGTGTGCGTGTACTGACGTCCGGTGGATAAGCCTCGGTCGCCCGCCAATATGCCCGCCACATAGGTCCCATGCCCATAGCCATCCTGCGCGTTCTGGCCGTTGACGAAGCTCTGGTTGTAGACGACCCGGGATCGCAAGCCAAGCTGACCCAGCAAGGTCTGCGCGCTCAAATTGGCGTTGACGGTGACGCCGCTGTCGATCAGCGCGATTCCGATCCCGCTGCCATCGAAGCCATGTTGCAGCGCGATATTGGCGCCCACCGTGGGATTAGCGTACTCAAGCATTCCGCTGAGCGCCCGGTCGGGCGAAATATAGAGGACGTTCGGATCGGCGGCAATCCGCCCCACGGTTCCGGCGTCGATAATCGCAACCAGCGCGTTCAGAGAAGAAAGCAACTGGTTCAGCAGTCCCCCTAACCCGAGGATGTTCAACCCTGAGAAAACGGATGGAGCCGTCTTGTACTGGATAACGACACTGACGCTGCCGGACTTCGGCATGTCGGGAGAAACCTTGGATGTTTGTGCAAGTAAAAGGGCCGGGGCAACAATAAGGGCGATCAGGAGCCGGAATCTGGAAATCACTGCATACCTCCTCGTAACAATCGGCCCTTTCGGGGAAGAAGGTGCGGGATCTAACGATTCTGGGGTTTCAGCCGCCGGTCAGGTACCGGTACCCCCGAAGGGGACGGCCTGATCCGCCTCCTTCGCATCGCGCGACGAAAGAGGCAGGTCTCCCGAAACGTACCCCATAACTGAGGCAAACAAAAGAGGGTCAGGTTCCCGCGCGGGCTGGCCCTGGGAAACTGCGTAAGGCGGAGCGGTACTCCGCTATGGAAAAGGTCTCAATTCGCAGAGATCTTACGCGAACCTGGGCTCATTTTTCGAGCAGGGAGTTCGAAGGTGACAGACCGGTCTGCCTCCTTAAAGACAATTCTGACCGGCGTTCTTGTGCCCGCAGCACCCATAAGTCGCTGACTTCGCACCGGCCACCAAGCCGATGAACCCAACGGAAAAGCAAGTATCGTGAACGAAAGCCCGGGCATCCGCCTGAGTTTCATGCGGCTTCCATCTGCGAAGGCACGGGCGGTCTCCGCCGGAAGATGGCTATCATCAGCGCCAGCGCCACGCCCGAAGCGAAGCCAGTCGCCATGAAGTACTCACGATTGGGAAAAACAGGCTTCTCGGGACGGCTCGGAGTATCGAGCACGCTTGCCTGGATACCCTGCGCCAGTGGCGAAAGGATATCTGATAGCGGTGGCGGGGGCGCGGACGGAATGCCGAGGCGCGTTTCAAGAAACGCAATTCTCTCTTCCAGTTTCGCGATCCGATCCGAGGGGAGCGGGTTTGTGGCGCGGACCCTCTGGACATAGACATTCGCGTCCACGAATTTGTCATCAGAGCCTGGACGACTTGTTGCGTTTTGACCGGATCGCTGTAAGTGAAACGGATCAGGAACGTCAGATACTTTCCGTCTCCGCTCGGGGGAACTTCCTGCACGCTGATCTGTATATTGCGCTTCATGTTCTGAATAACCTCCTCCAGCGGCATCTTCTGGCGTTCAGGCTGATAAAGGTCCAGACGCGGATCTGTGATGATTGCCGAAAGAGAAGTGCGGCTTAGGATCACGTTCTGACAAGCCAGGAACTGTTCCCGAGCGCTGACGGAATTGCCCGGCGAGGCTTCCAGCGTTATCACCGCCTTCGAAACATACCGCGGCGAAACCAGGAAAGAAATGCCAAGCCCGGCCAGCAGCCCGGCCATACCCAGCGCTAAGGCCAGCTTCGGTAACGAAGGCATATTCAACTGCATCTTGACCGCCCCCTTCAGCAAATCGAACAAGCTCGAAAACCCGGCCGGACTGTCCTCCAGCAGAGCCTCAAACTCCTCCCCGTAGCGCGCCCGCCAAGTCGCTGGATAAAGCCGGATCAGGAACCGCGCAAGGCCTTTCATGCGTGCTTGATCCTCGATAGTCCGGCCCTGACGATCTGTTCCAGCGACGCCAGTTCCGCCTGCAGATGCTGCCGGCCCGAGGACGTAATCGTATAAGGCTGACGCCGGCTGCGCGCCTCCGAAGGACGAATCCAACCATGCTCTTCCAGCCGCGTAATCGCCCCATAGAGCGTGCCCGGACCAAGCCTGACCCCGGCGAAAGCCTCAATGTCCTGCATCATGGCGTAGCCATGCTTGTCGCCTTCGGCAAGGCTGGAGAGAACCAGAAGAGTAGGATCGGACATAGTTATTACGTAATGCGTAATAACGTATCACGTAATAAATGCGGCCGCAAGCCCTCGAAGCCCAGCCGCGAGCGCGGTGTAAATCGTTCAGACTGAGCGGTGCCGTCTTCATATATTCATGGGACAATGAGACTGGCCCGACCATGCAGACCACAGTCAATCTTCCGGACTCTCTCTACGAGAAGAGCGTTGCTTTGGCCGCCGCCCGAGGCGCGACGGTTGAGCAGGTCATCGTGGAGGCCCTCTCCAGAACGTTGAGTGACAGCGATTCGCTTCTCCCGACCGCTGAAGGCAGGACGGGGTTGCCGGTCATCCGTTCCCGTCGGCCGGGAACGCTCGATTTGGCGCCTTTCGATTTCGATGAACTACTTGCCTGACGTCAACGTCTGGATTGCGCTGGCGGCGGAATTGCACATTCACCACCGGCTCGTCAGGGGCTGGTTCGGCCGCTTCGGTAATGACGATAGCGTGTCCTTCTGCCGGGTGACGCAACTGGGCTTTCTTCGTTTACTGACGAATCCGCGGGTAATGCAGGACGAGGTTCTTAGTCCCGCAGACGCGTGGCTGGCCTATAGTTCGCTTCGAATGAATGCCAGTGTGGAATATTTGGCCGAACCAGCCGAGCTCGGGGAAGTATGGGATGCGTTCACACCACGCCATGCGAATTCTCCAAATCTCTGGACGGACGCATACCTGTGTGCAATCTCGAAAGCGGCAGGGGTCACCTTCGTTACGCTGGACGCCGGAATTCAGCCACCTCCTGGCGTTCGGTGTGATCTGCTGCGTAATTCTGGGCCAGCACAATAATCTACTGGCTTGGCCGAGGGAGCACCCCTTTCTGACACTTCAGCGGCCCCCTCGACGGCAACAGCAAGAGCCAGGAAGCCGCCCCCGGAATCTACCAGCCGAAACCGCTGAATCGAATGACGATAACCAGAAATTGGCTTCGTTTCGCAAATCGCCTTCGCCGGATTATCTGCCGCCCTTCCAGGAATCCGCCGAACCGGCCCCGATCGGCTCCCAACAGGTCCGAATCGCTTAACTCGTCCGATGCGGCCTCGAAGGATTGAACGATACAGGGTGCTATGATAGCTTTAAATCTTAGATTCGCCGTCGGGGCTCTCCGTTTCCTTTAAACACATGGATAAAACTTTGCAAGATTTGGGCGGGATTGTGCTGGAAGGCCTGCCTACGTTTTTCCTTCTCGTCATCCTCACTTTTTTCGTTAAGCATTTCTATCTTAAACCGCTGGAAAAGGTACTCGCCGAGCGCCACCGTCTGACCGAAGGCGCACGCAAAGCCGCCGAAGAAAGCCTGCAAAATGCCGACTCTAAAATCGGCGAATACCAGAAGGCCCTCAGCGACGCCCGCGCCACTATATATAAGGAGCAGGCCGAATTTCTGAGCAAGCTCCACGAAGAACAGTCCGCCAATATTCAGGAAGTCCGCTCGGATTCCGAGCGCCAGATCGCAGCCATGAAACTCTCCTTCGCGCATGAAGCGGCTGTCGCGCGCGAGAATCTCGCGGCGCAAAGCGATGCACTGGCGAATCAGATCGCCGAAGCCATTTTGGGCCAGAGGGCTGCATAATGAGATCCCTGCCCGACATTTCCGCTCTGAAGCGGTTCTTCGTCGCCGGAATTGTTCTGGCCACGCCGCTCCTTGCACAGGAAGAAGGCGGCAAAGCCGTCAATCCCGATCTCGTGATCTGGCAATGGGTGAACTTCGTCATCCTGGCCGTCCTCCTCGCATACATTGCGGTCAAAGCAGGCGGACCCGCCCTGCAGGCCCGCTCGCGGGAAATCGGTGAAGGCCTCGCCGCCGGCCAGAAGGCCAAAGCCCAAGCCGAAGCCCGCGCCGCTGACGTGACGGCACGACTGGCCAATCTCGGGCAGGAAATCGCCGCCATGCAGGCCAGCGCCCGCGAGGAACTGAATCGCGAAGCCGACCGCATCCGCGCCGACGCCCAAAAAGAGATCGCCCGCCTTCGCCTGCAACTGGAACAGGAAACCGATTCGGCCGCCAAACTGGCCAAACTCGAAGTGCAGCGCTTCGCCGCGAAACTCGCCATCGACCTCGCCGAGCAAAAGGTCCGGGCGCGCATGTCACCCGCCGTTCAGGCGGTTCTGCTCGAAAGTTTTTTGAAGGACTTTCCCCGGACTGACGGCGCCGCGCGCGAAAGCCACGCAGGATAAAGTACCCGATGATCTCCTCAGCAGTTGTCAGCCGCTACGCGAACGCCCTTGTGGATGTCGTTCTGTCCTCCGGCTCCGGCATCACCCCGGACCAGGCCCTTCAGCAGTTACGGGATTTCGACGGGGCCGTGCAGTCTTCAGCCGACCTCCGGAACGTGCTCGCTTCACCGGCCATCTCGATTACGAAAAAGCGTCTCGTGATCAAAGACATCGCCAAAGTGATCGGCGCATCGGATATCATTCGCAACTTCGTTCTGGTGGTGAACGATCATCGCCGCGCCGCCGGACTTTCCGCCATTGTCGCGGCGTTCGAAAATGTGGCTTACGCCCGCATGGGCTTTATCGCCGCCGAAGTTCGTTCCGCCTACGCGCTGACGGACCATCAGCAGGGCGAAATCACCACCCTTCTGGGGAACCTTTCGGGCGCGCGCATGCGCATGCGGTTTGAAGTCGATCCGGACCTGATCGGCGGCCTCTCGGCAAAAATCGGTTCAAAAGTATATGACGGGTCGATTCGCGGACAACTCGCAGAGTTCCGCAGTCGCCTTGCGGTAAATCAATAGACGGGATTTTATGGCTCAGATTCGGGCAGACGAGATTACAAGCATTCTGCGGCACGAGATCGAGAACTACGAGCGTGCCATTGACGTAAGTGAAGTCGGGACGATCATGTCCGTCGGTGACGGCATCGCCCGCATCCATGGACTCGACAAGGTTATGTCGGGCGAACTCCTTGAGTTCGGCCACGGCGTTTCCGGCATCGCCATGAACCTCGATGAGGATCAGGTCGGTTCGGTGCTACTGGGCGAATACCAGCACATCAGCGAAGGGCAGGAAGTGCGCCGCACCGGCCGCATCATGTCCGTTCCGGTCGGCGAAGCCATGATTGGCCGCGTGGTCGATGCCCTCGGGCGTCCCATCGACAACAAAGGACCCATCGTCACCGACAAGTCCAGCCCCATCGAACGGATTGCCCCCGGCGTTATCGACCGGCAGCCCGTGAAACAGCCGCTGCAGACCGGTATCAAAGCCATCGACGGCATGATTCCGATCGGCCGCGGACAGCGCGAGCTCATCATCGGTGACCGCCAGACCGGCAAAACCGCCATCGCGCTCGACACCATCCTGAACCAGAAGGGCGGTGACGTCATCTGTATCTACGTCGCGATCGGCCAGAAGCGTTCCACCGTCGCGCAGGTCGTCAAGACCCTGCAGGACTACGGCGCCATGGATTACACGATCGTGGTTTCTGCCAGCGCTTCGGATCCGGCCCCCATGCAGTACCTCGCGCCGTATTCCGGTTGCGCCATCGGCGAATACTTCCGCGATACGAAGCGCCACGCCCTCTGCATCTACGACGATCTTTCCAAGCACGCCGCGGCATACCGCGAAATTTCGCTCCTCCTGCGCCGTCCGCCAGGCCGCGAAGCATTTCCCGGCGACGTGTTCTATTTGCACAGCCGCCTTCTGGAGCGCGCCGCGAAATTGAACGATGCACTGGGCGGCGGATCGCTGACTGCCCTGCCCTTCATCGAAACTCAGGCAGGCGACGTTTCGGCCTACATTCCGACCAACGTCATCTCGATTACCGATGGACAGATTTACCTCGAAGCCGATTTGTTCAACTCCAACATCCGGCCCGCCGTTAACGTCGGCCTCTCCGTTAGCCGCGTCGGCAGCAACGCGCAGATCAAGGCCATGAAACAGGTGGCCGGTCCGCTCCGCCTCGATCTGGCGCAGTACCGCGAACTGGCCGCCTTCGCCCAGTTCGGCTCGGACCTCGATAAATCTTCGCAGGCACAGCTGAATCGCGGTAAGCGCCTCGTCGAAATCCTGAAGCAGCCGCAGTATTCGCCGCTTCCGGTCGAAAAACAGGTGGCCATCATCTACGCCGCCACCACTGGCCAGATCGACGATCTGCCGGTCGAAGACTGCCGCGCGTTCGAAAGCGAATTCTACAAGTTCCTCGATAACTCGAAGCCGGGAATCTGGCAGCAGATTCGCGACAAGAAGCAGCTCGATGACGCGCTGAAAGCCGAGCTCAACGCGGCCATCAAGGAATTCAAAGACCGCTTCACGAAGGAACGGAACATACCCTTAGCCGGGGCAGCCCGCGCTTAGCAGCATCCGATGCCGAGTCTGATAGATTACCGGCGGCGCATCCGCTCGGTCAAGAACACGCAGCAGATCACCAAGGCCATGAAAATGGTCTCGGCGGCCAAGTTGCGCCGCGCCCAGGAGCGCGTGATCGCCGCTCGTCCCTACGCCAACCAGCTGCGCGAAATCCTGATGAACCTGGCAGCCGCGGCAGCGTCGGATCCAAGCGCGTCCGGCAGCCCGTGGCTGGTCAGGCGCGAAGTCAAACGCATCGACCTTCTCTTCTTCACCAGCGATACAGGACTTGCCGGCGCCTTCAATTCCAACCTCCTCAAAGCCGCCAAAAAATTCCAGGACGACAACCCCGGCGCTGAGATTCACCTCATCACCGTCGGCCGCAAAGGCCGCGATTTCTACCGCCGGCGCAACGGCAATATCCTCGCCGAGTACATCAACATTCTGAACCGCCCCACTTATCAGGACGCCGCCGGGATCGCGAAGGAATCCATCCGCCGCTATCGCGATGGCGAGACCGACGCGGTTTACATTCTCAACAACGAATTCAAGAGCGTGATGTCCCAGAAGGTCTCGGTGGCGCAACTGCTTCCGGTCGAACTTCCGGAGCAGGAAACCAAAGACTATATTTACGAGCAGCCTCCGGTCGAGATGCTCGACTCCCTGATGCCCCGCTACGTGGAAGTGGCGGCGTTCCGGGCCATGCTGGAAACCGTCGCGGCCTATCAGGCGGCCCGTATGACTGCCATGGATACGGCGTCCTCGAATGCAAAAGAAGTTATCGATTCCCTGACGTTACAGATGAACCGCATCCGTCAGGCGGCAATCACCAAGGAAATTATCGAAGTCGTCAGCGGCGCGGCTTCAGCAGCCGAGTAACACCGCTGAATAGAAATTAAGGAAGAATCATTATGGCAACAGCAACCGTAACAGGCGCCGAGGTAGTCGGCCACGTAGTGCAGGTCTCCGGACCCGCCGTGGACTGCCAGTTCCCCGAAGGCCAGCTCCCCGAAATTTATACCGCCATCCGGATCGTCAGCGAAGGCTTCGACGTTCCCGAGCCCATCGACATCATCTGCGAAACCGAGCAGCACATCGGCGAAGGCCGCATCCGCACCATCGCCATGCAGCCGACCGAAGGCCTCGTCCGCGGCATGAAAGCGATCAGCCTCGGCGGCCCCATCAGCGTGCCCGTCGGCAAGCAGACGCTGGGCCGCGTGCTCAACGTTCTCGGCGAGCCTGTGGATGCCATGGGCCCGGTCAACACCGAAAAACGTTACCCGATTCACCGTCAGGCCCCGGCTTTCGAAGACCAGTCCACCCGCCTCGAAATGTTCGAGACCGGCATCAAGGTCATCGATCTTCTCGAACCCTACCTTCGCGGCGGCAAGATCGGCCTGTTCGGCGGCGCGGGCGTCGGCAAGACCGTCGTCATCATGGAGCTCATCAACAACATCGCCATGAAACACGGCGGCGTTTCGGTTTTCGCGGGCGTGGGCGAACGCACCCGTGAAGGCAACGATCTCTGGCTCGAAATGCAGGAGTCCGGCATCGTGAACCCGAGCGACTGGGAAAAGTCCAAAGTCGCGCTTGTATACGGACAGATGACCGAACCCCCAGGGGCTCGCCTGCGCGTCGGCCTCACCGGTCTCACGGTCGCCGAATACTTCCGCGATGAAGAAAGCCAGGACGTGCTCCTCTTCATCGACAACATCTTCCGTTTCACCCAGGCCGGTTCCGAAGTGTCCGCGCTGCTCGGCCGTATGCCCAGCGCCGTCGGCTACCAGCCCAACCTCGCGAGCGAAATGGGCGAATTGCAGGAACGCATCACTTCGACCAAAAAGGGTTCGATCACTTCGGTGCAGGCCATCTATGTGCCCGCCGACGACTACACCGACCCCGCCCCCGCAACGGCGTTTGCGCACCTCGACGCCACCACCAACCTTTCGCGCGCCATCTCGGAACTCGGCATCTATCCCGCGGTCGATCCGCTCACTTCAACCTCGCGCATTCTCGATCCGCGCATCGTCGGTGAGGACCACTACAACACCGCGCAGGCCGTCAAAGGCGTGCTGCAGCGCTACAAGGATCTGCAGGACATCATCGCCATCCTCGGCGTCGACGAACTGAGCGACGAAGATAAACAAACCGTCTCCCGCGCCCGCAAAATCCAGAAGTTTCTCTCGCAGCCGTTCCACGTGGCCGAGCAGTTCACCGGTATCCCGCCCAAGTATGTGAAGCTCGCCGATACCATCCGCAGCTTCCAGGAAATTCTGTCCGGCAAATACGACGACCTTCCGGAGCAGGCTTTCTACATGCAGGGCGCCATCGAAGACGTGGTTGAAAAAGCCCGTCAGATGAGAGGTTAGTCCCAAATGGCGGATACGCTCCAGCTTCAACTCGTCAGTCCCGAACGCGTGCTCGTCGATGAGCAGGTGACCGAGGCGCAAATCCCGGCGAAAGACGGCTTCATCGGCGTCCTTCCAGGCCATGCGCCTTTGATGTCGGAACTGAAAGCGGGCGGAGTGTTAACCTATCATTCCGGTGGCAAGCTCAAGGCTTTAGCACTATTCGGCGGTTTTGTAGAAGTGCTTCCCGATCGCGTACGAGTCCTTGCAGACAGCGCACAGCACAAAGAAGAGATCGATGTCGCGGCGGCCCAGGCGAATCTTGCCCAAGCCACCAATGCGGGCGATCTCGCAGAGATGATGCGCGCCCAGGCAAGAGTGGACGCCGCCCTGATCCCCTGACAGGAGGCTAAATAAATGAAAATCGTTCTGCTTCTGGCCCTGGCCGCTTCGGCGGCCTGTGCGGCGACGGAAGCGCGTGTGGACGCACGCAATGTCACCATCGTTCGCGACGACTGGGGCATCGCCCATATCTCCGGCAAGACCGACGCCGATGCTGTCTTCGGCATGATCTACACCCAGTGCGAAGACGACTTCAACCGCGTCGAAAGCAATTACCTCACTTCGCTCGGCCGCACCGCTGAGGCCGAAGGCGAGTCGAAGATCTGGCAGGATCTGCGGCAGCGCCTCTTCATCGATCCCGTCGAACTCAAAAAGCAGTACGCCGAAAGCCCGGCCTGGCTTCAGACGCTGATGAACGCGTGGGCCGATGGCCTCAACTACTACCTGTCAAAACACCCCGAAGTGAAGCCGAAAGTGATCACGCACTGGGAGCCGTGGATGGCGCTCAGCTTCACCGAGGGCAGCATCGGCGGCGATATTGAGCGGGTCAATCTCAGAGAGCTCGAAGCGTTCTATGGCAAGAAATCCGATGTCGCGCTCCTTGAGCCGGTGCAGGATGCGGAACCGCGCGGCTCCAACGGCGCGGCCATCGCCCCGGCGAACACCACCGGGCATCACGCGCTGCTGCTGATCAATCCGCATACGTCGTTCTTTTTCCGCTCCGAGCTGCAGATGACCAGCAATGAAGGCCTCAACGCCTATGGCGCGGTCACGTGGGGTCAGTTCTTCATCTATCAGGGGTTCAACAGCAAGACAGGCTGGATGCACACTTCAAGCGGCGTCGATGCGGTCGATGAATTTCTCGAAGATCCCAAAGGTCCGCACACCTCGAAGGAGGTAACCATCCAGTACAAGACGCCGGGCGGCATGCAGTCGCGCAAGTTCACCACGTATTACACGAAGCACGGGCCGGTCGAAAAAGCCACGAACGGCAAGTGGGTCACTATCGCGCTGATGCAGGAAAATATCAAGGCGCTCGAACAGTCCTACCTGCGCACCAAGACCACCGATTACAAGTCCTACAAGAAGACCATGGAGTTGTACGCCAACTCCTCCAACAACACGATTTTCGCTGACGCCGACGGCGACATCGCCTACTGGCACGGCAACTATATCCCGAAGCGCGACACGAAGTTCGACTGGACCAAGCCGGTCGATGGCACCAATCCCGCCACCGATTACAAAGGCCTGATGACCGTCGATGAGATCCCGCATCTGCTGAATCCCAAAAGCGGCTGGCTTTATAACTCCAACAACTGGCCGTGGTCCGGCGCGGGAGAAAGTAGTTTAAAGAAAGACGACTTCCCGGCCTACGTCGAAATGCACGGTGAATCCGCCCGCGGGTTGCACGCGGTGAAGGTCCTCAAAGACAAGAAGGACTTCACGCTCGACTCACTTCTCGCCGCCGCATTCGACAGCTATCTCACCTGGTTTGACGAACCGCTGCCACGCCTGCTGAAGGCCTATGACGCCGCGCCCCGGCCGGAACTCGCCGAGCAGATCGGCGTGCTTCGCAAATGGAACCAGCGCTGGGCAGCCGATTCCGTTGCGACTTCTGTCGCCATATTCTGGGGCGAACAGGTTCGCCGCGGAGTCGAAGATGCCAGCCCGAAAGAACTGCTCGACGGCCTGAAACGGGCCTCCGACAAGCTCGCTGCGGACTTCGGCAAATGGCAAACTCCCTGGGGCGATATCAATCGCTTCCAGCGCATCAATGACGACATCGTGCCGCATTTCGACGACGCCGGCCCCAGCATTCCGGTGGCTTTTGCGTCCGCTACCTACGGATCGCTGGCTTCATTCGGCGCCCGCGCCTACCCCAACACCAAAAAGTGGTACGGAACCAGCGGCAACAGCTTCGTCGCCGTCGTGGAATTCGGACCCACCGTCCGCGCGCGAGCCGTGACGGCTGGCGGCGAGTCCGGAGACCCGGCCTCCAAGCATTTCAACGACGAGGCCACCCGCTATGCCACCGGCAAC
>DASZLO010000299.1:0-10541 GCA_035552315.1 Bryobacteraceae bacterium | reverse complement strand
CCTTCCATTCCGGCGCAGACGATAACGACGCGCGCGGCCGCGAGACGTTCGCTGTTTCCAATCAAACGATGGATGCCGGCGACGCCGATGTCGTGGATGGAGTCGACTTCGTTTCCCATGACCTCTGCGGTGACCTGCGCTTCTTCGGCGACGGGGATGTCGCTGGTCCCGGCGCAAACAACCGCGATTTTCCCTTTGCCGTGCACGGCGCGATTGCGCCAGAAGCGGATGGCTCCGGAGAGCGGGAAGTATTCGCCGCCGGGGAGTTCCTTCTCGATGCGCTCGGCCATGGCGGGAGTGGTGCGGGTGATCAGCAGATTCCCATGGTGACTGAGCAGCTTTGCGGCGATGCCGATGACGTGGTCGGCGGTTTTCCCGAGTCCGAAGATCACTTCGGGAATGCCGTGGCGCAGCGCGCGGTGGTGATCGATATTAGCGAATCCGATGTCCTCGAAGGGGAGGTGGCGCATGCGGTGGAGAGCCGAGTCGATGTCGGACGCGCCGCTTTTTACGTCTTCGAGGAGAGCGCGCAGGTGGTCTTCCGTCATCCGATAAGATGGTAGCCTGCCGCCGGGTGAAGCCGGTCGCTGCGGGAAGGAGTGCCCGCGCCACAGCACTATGTTCCTGAAACGCCTCCTGTTAACGCTCGACATGATCAAGTTCGAGCACTCCGTGTTCGCGCTGCCTTTCGCCCTGACCGGCGCCCTGCTGGCGTTTCGAGAGGGCGGGTTTCGAATGGCTGGCGCGGCGTGGACTGTGCTTTGGATCGTCATCGCCATGGTGGGCGCGCGATCGGCGGCGATGGCGTTCAACCGCCTGATCGACGCCGGCATCGACGGCCGCAATCCCAGAACGAAGATGCGGCACATTCCGGCTGGCCTGCTCTCGCGCGGCTTCTGTTGGGGATTCACGATCGTTTCAACCGCGGTCTTTCTGCTCGCCGCGTGGGAACTGAACGCGCTGTGCTTCCGGCTCGCGCCGCTGGCGCTGGCGGTCGTCTTCGCGTATTCGTTCACCAAGCGCTTCACACACCTCTCGCACCTCGTACTGGGATTCGCGCTGGGTATCGCGCCGGCAGCGGCGTGGATCGCGGTGCGCGGATCGCTCGATCCACGAATTCTTTGGCTAACCGCGGCGGTGACGTTCTGGACGGCGGGCTTCGACATCATCTACTCCTGCCAGGATTACGAATTCGACCGCGACCTGCAACTCTACAGCGTCCCGCGCTGGTGCGGGATTTCGAAAGCGCTGACGATCGCGCGGCTGCTGCACGTCCTGATGATCGGGTCGCTCGGGATGCTGGTGTGGCAGCTTCATCTGGGCGCGCTAAGCATCGCGGGGGTCGCGGCGGTGGCGTGCCTGCTCGTCTACGAACACGGCATCGTCAAGGCCGACGATTTGTCACGGGTCAACGCGGCTTTCTTCACGATGAACGGGTGGGTCAGCGTGTTATTCTTCGTCTTCTGGGCGGCGGATATCCTGCTGCTTCATCGAAGTGCTTAAGCATGAACGTCACTTTTGAAGACAGGCGGCTCGAAGGCATCCGCGAAAAAGTGGAGGCCGGCGCGCGGCTGTCATACGACGATGGAGTCGCGCTTTACCGGTCGAGCGATCTTCTCGCGCTCGGGTACATGGCGAATATCGTACGAGAGCGGATGCACGGCGATGTGACGTACTTCAACGTGAACCGCCACATCAATCCGACGGACGTATGCGTCGCGAGTTGCCGGCTGTGCGCGTTCGGAAAGCAGAAGAAAGATCCGACGTCGTATACGATGTCGCTCGAGCAGGTGTGGGACGTCGCGGGCAAGGGCTGGAGCGAGGCGATCACGGAGTTCCATATCGTCGGCGGACTGCATCCCGAGCTGAATCTGGACTGGTTCTGCCAGATGCTGCGCGGTTTGAAGGACCGGTTTCCGCAGATCCATCTGAAGGCGTTCACGATGGTCGAGATCGGCTATTTCGCGCGGCGCGAGAAGATCAGCGTGCGTGAAGTGCTGACGAGGCTGCACGACGCGGGGATGGATTCGATGCCCGGCGGCGGCGCGGAAGTCTTCAGCGAGCGCGTGCGGCGCATCATCTGCGACCACAAACTGACGGGCGACGAATGGCTCGAAACGGCGCGCACGGCGCACGAGCTCGGGCTGCGTTCGAACTGTACGATGCTCTACGGCCACATCGAAAATGATGAGGACCGCGTCGATCATCTGGTCCGGTTGCGCGGGTTGCAGGATCAGACGAGCGGGTTCGTCACGTTCATTCCGCTGGCGTTCCATCCGGACAATACGGCGCTGTCGCATATTCCAAAGACGACGGGTTTTGACGATCTGAAGAACATCGCGATCGCGCGGCTGATGCTGGACAACATTCCGCACATCAAGGCCTACTGGATCATGATGACGCCGAAAGTGGCGCAGGTGGCGCTCCGCTTCGGTGCGAACGACATCGACGGCACGGTGGTGGAGGAGAAGATCTACCACGAAGCGGGCGCGACAACCTCGCAATCGATGCGGCGTGGGGAACTGCTGCGGCTGATCAAGCTGGCGGGGCGGACTCCGATGGAGCGGGATACGCTTTACAGGCCGGTGCAGCGAACGGAAAACGCGTTTACGGTGCTGGTGTAGGAGTATTTCGGCGGATCGGCTTCGAAAGCCAATTTCTCATACGAAGGTGCCGGGGCATCAAAAAATGCTCTGTAGCCCTTTAAAGCCTTTCATTCAGGGCTGTTATTGCCTCCTGGGCAGCGATGCAGTGGGAATTCGGGAACCCACTCTCTTATTCAGTTGGCAACGAGCGTGAGGGCTGCATGGGAACCCCTTGCGGCGCGCTCTTCCTCGAGAAAATCCTTCGAGATGCGCGGGCACTCGTTGGGGGACGCTTAAGCGGGTGCAGCGGTGGCCGCCGCGGGTCCGGTTTTCGTAGAAGAAACCGCGTTTGCCCAAGGGGTGCTCATGTGCCAGAGGTTGCCCGCGCCGTCGGCGAGCATTGGGCGCAGAGCACAGTAGAGGCCGTCGGTGACCTGGGTGGCCTCGTCGATCAAGAGCCGGAAGACGGAGGAGAATCCGCGGACGGTGCTTTCGCTGCAGGGAAGGCCGACGACGCGGGAGCCGTTGGGGAGCGCGATGGAGACGGGATTATCGCCGTCGCCGCGCGGCCCGCTGGCAGAGGCAGGCAGATAGTCGCCTCCGTGAATCGAGTAACTACGGACAAGCCATAGTCCATGGGACGGCGCGCAAAAAGCAGCGTATACTCACGCGGATGCGTGCGTTCTAAAAACCAGTGCGGCAGAGAAGGCTGGCGCCCTCTTCAACCTTAAAACCCGCCGAGAAGGAGATGCCGTTCTGCGCCTGAAACAGAATCTGCATAGGGGAGTCCGCGCTCCCTTTCGGCACAGTTACGTTCGCGGCGACGGTGAGTTTGTCGTTCGCGCGATAAACGGTTCGCGTCCTGAAGTTGCCTGAAACAGTCACGCCGGGCTGATCGTATTTCGGCTTAAAGGCATACAAAGATTGTGCCCCTCTGTTGTTGGCCCACAGAGTGCCGTCGGGAGCTATCAGCAGGCGAATGAACTTTTCCAGCCCCTCGCCGGCCGGGATTTTCAGTTCCTGTGCCGCCTGTCCGAACAGTCGTTTGCCGTCCCGATCATACGCCTGCAGTTCGCCGTTGCTCCAGAAATAAATGTTGTTGGCGCCATCGAGGACCAGATTGCTGCTGGTTTTGAGATCGGTACCTGTATCGAAGTCGTCTTTGCATCCGCGGCGCTTCAGCTTTCCATCCTGAATGAAATACAAGCAGCCATTGGACCCGAGCGCGGACTGTGGCGTTATGCCCCCCGTCGAGGCGGGCCAGGCTTCGGAAAATTTTCCATTCGGGCCGAAGGTGTAGCCCCAGACCGAGCCCATATCCTTGAAAGCGGAAAAAATGATGGCCCCTGCCGGGCCCGAGACGGGCGTGTGATAGTACTCGCCCGCCCCTCTCAATTCCAATGGCGGAACGGATACGGGATTGGCAATGGCAAGGACCACAGCCCCCCCGCGCGTTTCGGAAAAGATCCGGCCTCCGCCCTCACTGACTGTGACGGAGCTGATTATTGTGTCGAAGGGACCTTCCCGAATGAACGGCTCCAGCTTCGGGGTAAAGCCCATAATGAAATTCACCCCGCTCGGCTCCTTTAAGGCGAGAAAGACGTCGCCGCCATCCCCTACCGTGAGGTCGGTGTATTTGGTCAAAGTGCTGTTCAAGCGCGATTTGTCGTTCCAGAGGGATCTCGACGCGACCTCACTACCCCGCTGATTCAAATCGTAAGCCGCGATTTTTCCTTCCGTGACTGCATACAAAAGCCCACTCGGGCCGATCGCCGGCGGACGATCTACAGTACCGGGACCGATGTTTCTCTCCCAGAGCTTGTTCTTACCGCTGAAATCGAGGCAAAGGAGATAATTGTCAGCGTCGATCTTATAGATGACGTACAGGTTCCCGCCGTAGATCAGAGGGTAATCAACAAGGAACCCTTTTTTGCCGTTGACAAGGGGCAGATCGACCGTCGCTTCCGTAAATCCGCCTGGAGCGACAGCCGGCGCCCATGACGATCTTCCCGTATGTTCGGGATCGCGCTGGTACTGGGGCCAACTCGCGGTTTGACCCAGGGAAGGCGGGAGCGCTTTATACTCGAGCACGAGCCGGGGAACGTTCGAGTAGTCCGGCCCAACACTCTTGAGGGAATGAAACAAGGTCTTTGCTTTGCTCGACTGTGTAAACGGGACGACGGAAAACACCTTGCCTTTGCCATCTTTGTTGTCGTAGCGTTTGTAGATCGCTTTGCAGAGATCTCCCGCGGGCCCCGAGAACCCTACGACGGGCTTACCGTTTTGGACCACGCCAAGATTAACGATGGAACTGTCCGGGGCGCCTTCCGGCAGGCGCCCTTTCACAATCACGTTAGCCGCGCCTTGATTGTCCTTAACGACCAGCCTGAAAGTGCAGCGGTCAAATTGCGTCAAAGCCGGCGGCAGCCCGCCGAGATCGAATCGCAACTCGCCGGGTTGCGGGGGCAGCTGCACTAAAAGACCCAGCGGGTCGACAGCGGCTCCCGAGGCCTGGGGCAGCAACGTGGTCATCGTTGACGGACTTACTGTCTGGGCGCCGGCACCGAAACAGAAACCGACGACAACCCCCGCGAGAAGAAAAACTCTTTCTGCCCTCATAGTCAATTCCCTTTCAATGCAACGCTGCCAACATATACTTTCAAAACATCATTTTCGCGACCGTAATTCAGCGCCTTCGCGATCAGAAAGGTGTCCCTGAAATTTACTGCCTGATAACTGAAGGTAGTGCTGCTTCCCCAATCTTCATCTTTGAGACCTTCGACGGAAAAAGGCTTCCAGGTTTGCGTACTGGGCTCATCGAGATACCAGGCATCGGGCGTGACGATCTCGGTCGAATCGCTGCTGTCAACAGTCCGAAAACTACCGAAGAGGTACATTTTCTTTCTGAATACCTGAAGGCCGGATGAAATCGGTGTGCCGCTCTTATTGATGATATTGAGAGATTGCCTGACCCATTTGTCGCCGGACGTGGAGGAAACCCAAAGATCATCGAACACCACACTGGAGAACGGCTCCGTCACGCCTCCATATAGCCAGATTTTCTCGTTCCAGACAGCAGGATGAATCAGGCACCGCGGCGCCCATCCGGCGTGCTCCGCCACACACACCCATTTCAGTGAAGACTTATCCAGCCGCCAGACATCGTTGAGGGGATTGCCGGCCTGATCCCGTCCTCCCATCATCCAGATCTCTTTTCTGAATTCCAGAACAGCGTGGCCCATTCTCTCGCTCCAGCCGGCCGGCCCGAGGTTTTCCCAGCTGGGGTCATCGCTCGTGGGATCCACGCGCCAAACCAGGTTGGAAGTACGGCCCGCGTTGGGGTCGATCTGACTTCCTCCGAGGAGCCAGATATGACTATCCCAGTAGATGCCCGGGCTTTCGTCGAAGCCTTCCGGGATCCGGCCCTCCCGATCAGGCACTCTCGTTTCTACCAGGTCCCACCGGGCGAATGGATTGGCGGATCCAAACAGCATGGCGCGACCGCTCAATGCGTGCTGAAATACGCCATACAGGCAGAAATTGTCAGCATTAATGATTTCGGTTGGCTGCAGAGCCAGCCCGTTGCTGTTCCGGTCGGCATCTTCCGGGTATGCGGGATCGCCCGGCATGATTCTAAGTGTCCTGTTGTACCAGTCAGATTTGAGAACCTCAATTCTGATCGATTCTTCGACTGGTTTGGCTCCGTCGTAACCTTTGAGGCTTACCGATCTGGTAACAGAATCGGCGGGTAGACTGAAGGAGCCGCGGTCTCGGTCCTTCGCGCCGATATCGGCAATCTTACCTGCGTTCACCCATACCAGTTTGAGATCTGTAAGGCCCCTGGTGAGCCAACCGAGGGTAACGCTTTGGCCGGCGAGATTTAGTGTGCCTTCCGGGGGAACGGAGTAAAAGGCGATGATTCCGGGCAGTTGCGATCGGGTTTTATCGACAAACAGCGGCGGCAACATCTTCGCCGGGTCGAGATCGGGGCCGGTCCTGAAATTCAGGATAGCTTTTCCGGCGCTGGTTTTCGACGTTACTTTCCGAAACGTAAAGGTCAGGGTTCCGCTTTGAAGAGACTTGTCGAAGGTAGAGAGCTTCAATTCGAACGCGCCGGCAGTTTCCCTGAAGGTCCAGAGTCCCTTCCAGTTTGCGGGAAGCTCCATGCCGCCCTTACACTTCTCGGCATCTGCACGGTTCAGGAACAGATCCTTTTCATCGGGTCCGAACGTGCCGGTCAGATAAAAAGCGGGAGGCGTGGCGCTTGCGTCAAGGTCTGTAACTATAAGGCTGAACTGATTATCATTGGGGTCGGGATCTCCAACGACGATACCCGTGGACTCTATCTTCGCCGTAAGCATCTGTCCTGCCTCTCTCCTTCTCCGACGTTGTTCATAAAGGCTGCCCGGTTTTCAATTTGATGCTCCGGCTTGTGGACTCGGGAACGCGTTCGGGCGCGAGCGGCCGATCAGGCCGCGCTGTGGCTATCAGGGTGAATAAAACGTCCTGAGTCACTTCAACGACAACCTGTGCTGGAAGAGGATGCCGGCTGGATTCGAGAACCTTACTGCCATCCCGCCAAAGTTCGATTCCGTCCGCTCCCGTTACTGCCCAGGAAAGAACCTGCGATCCGCGCTCGACCGCAAATTCCTGAGGCAGCCGGTCGCCGTTGCCATTGACCGCTGGATCGGGTTGCTGGATCGGGTTCTTACCGATGACGGTGAAGACCCGGACTTCAAGCGGCGCTGTAACCAGCTTCAGCCACCCTTCAGCGAGCGCCGGCGGAACATCCGAAAAATAGCCATCGTCTTTCCCTGTGTCATCGATCGCCACATCGCGCCACACATCTACTTCGGGATGGTGGGTCCATGACCATTGACCATAGATATCGGACGGCCGGGGCATGCGAATTTTGGGACTTTTCATTTCCGGCCGCGGACCGACGACCGGGCCAGTGTAAAAGATGACGTGCTTGTGCTCCAGCGTCTCCGCGAGGTCGTCGTAAGGGAGCTGGAATATCTGCCGGGGCAGGATGCCCGCGGCAACGGAAAAGCCGCGCGCGGGATCCATGAGCAACGTAACCTCCAGTGGTCTGCCGATGGGCATGGCGGGGCTTTCTCCGTAAGTGAGGTAATTATCGCTCGTGCCCGTCAGACCAAATGCCGGGAAAAAATGGGTGTAATCGATAGCCGGTTTGGCATCGGCCCCTTTCCTGAAGAAACCCACCAAACCGTCGTCCCCCAGCCATAGGTCTTTCAGCCACTCGCGGCGGTCGCCCAAACGAAGCGGAATGGCGAGCGCTTCAATCCCGCGGGATTGTTCCTCAGGGGATTTTTGAGGTTCGTCCGCGCCCTGAGCCCGGGCTGGTCCGCCATCCAGTTCGATCGAGATCGAGGCTCGTACGAGGGCCAGAGGTTTCCCGAAGAGGAGCGCAAGGTTCGGATTCTGGCCGGAGCCTGCCAGACTGAGGCTTTTCATAAGGGCTTCGCTCGTACTGCGTTTGAGCGCTAAAAGGCCGTTCACGAAGTCGCGCAGATGGCGATTGACTTCAGGCCCGAGCGGCGGATCTTTCAGAGGACCGAAATGGAAGGCGGAATTTCCGGGGAGACCCACCCAGTGAAAACCCTCGATTTCTTCCGTCAGACCACCGGCTCCGTGGGCCCATGCCTTTCTTTTGACGGCCTGCAGCAAGCCCAGCGCATAGCCCTGGGCGTCATAGAGCATGAGCCCGTCATCGAGGAAATTCGGAAGAATCCAGCCGCAAACCGGACCCGCTTCCGGCTCGTCGGAAGCAGGCGGCCAGTCAACTGTGAACCGGGCGGACTGAGCCAGGCGCGGCTCCATCCGGATGGTGACGCCTGCGTTCGATATCGAGGGACCTCGCAGCCTGGGCGGCAGCGCGATAGAACGGAGCGACTCCCCGTCCACTTCGACGAACCGGCCAAATGCGTCGACGACACGTAACGATGTTATTCGGAGATGTCCGGCGCGGACGGCGAAAAACGACTGATCGACCAGCGGTGCGAGCCAGTCGATATTCCGGACCTCATCGAATACAGGGGAGAACCGCGGGCCTGTGCCGCCGATTCCCACGTCGAGCGGCCGCAATTCCTGGTAAGTCTTGCGCATGAGCAGATTGTCGGTGAAACCAAACAGGCTCTGGCACAGTACGCTCATCGAACGTACATTGGTCTGGAGCGTTTTCAATCCCGGGGTTTCATGAACAAGATTGTATTGGCGCAGGCGCTCGCTGAAGGTCCACGTGGCACTGGCTGTCAGCAGCGTCGTCCCCGTATAAACTTCCTCGTTTCCGGCGGGAGCCCCATTTTTCCAGTTGAAAACAGTTCCGCCGGAGCTGAGTTCCCAGTTTTCGAGGGCACTGGAACTCTCGGTGTAACCTGGGAGCCAGGTTACCTGCCATTGCAGAAAAAGCGGGAGCCAGGGATTTTGCGTCCAGCGGTTGAGCATGATCGGTGAGGGAATGGCTCCGGTCAGTTCCACACCTGACGGCGGGACGGCGGAAGGATCGACCCAGACTGCTTTCAGATAACGCTCAAGACTTCCCGCCAGATCCCGGATTTTTTGCGGAGCGGCGGAAGCGCGCTTTGAATCGAGAGTCAGAAGCAGGCTCTCACGGAAAAGATCCACCACTTCCGGCGCCGGCTTGCGATTCGCGAATGGGTTACACCAGGCGTCAAGATCTTCAGGGCCGAGGGTCTGGTCGACGCCCGATATGCGAGCTTTCGCTCCGGTGACGGCCATGCCTGTAAGACGGCAGAGAAGGCGCCCGTCTTCGCGATACCGACCGTCCTCGCCATGCCGGGCGGAAGGCCTGCAAGCAGGGCCGGCCAGAAGCACAACCGGATCGGCGGGTCTCCAGAAGCGAGGTTCATCCACCTGTTGGAGCCGGTAAGAAGGGGCGAGCACGGCAGCCTTTGCCTCCAGTTCGCCGCGGTCGCGCGCGTTTTCGCTTTCAAGGATCTCGATTTGATTTGTAAGTTCTCTGATTTCGTTTGTCAGACCGTCGATCTCTCCTGAGCCTTCCTGCATTCCAACAGCGAGGACCTTCCGGTACCAGGCCGTGTAAAGCCGGCTGCGGGTAGCCTCGCTTTCTCGTTTCAGCCGATTGATCTTCCGCTGCCTCGCGTTCACGTTCTCCAGCAGGAGTCGAATATCGCCGGGTATGGGCGGAGTCTTCTCTCCGCCGGCGGCCTTTCCGTCAGTGATCAGGTCCCAGGCAATGCCGCGCGCGAGCGGACGGAAACTCTTCTCGTGTACTTTCTGGTCGAAGGTGTACCGGCCTCCTGGTTTTTCCAGATCGCTCAGAAGGTCATATTGAAAAGCCTGCAGCAGTTCGACCACTTCAGGCTTCTGGCTGTTGAACAGAGCGCAAAGGGCTTCCACGGCACTGTCGCCGGCGGATACTTTCAGCTTCCGATCGGGAATGCCGGTATCGTAGCGGGTCTTTTCGGTCTGCCACTCAACGTTCAGAATGGTTCCGTGACAGATAATCTCCGCCGGCAACTGGCTCCGGAGAGCTGAGATTTCCTCTTCCAGCCGCCCGGCCTCTCGTTCCTTTTCTTCGATCTCCGCCTGAAGTTCGGCGGCGCCCGGGGATCCCTTGAGCCTTGCCGCCATCGCCTTGCTTTCAGCAATATCATCTCTCAAAGACGCCGCCTGCTGCGCTTTTTCGCGCGTCTCGGCGAAGCCGGGATAAGTCCATCGCTTCTCCGCGAGGAACGCGTCGAGAGTTTTAAAAAGGTCATCTCCGCCCGCGGCGATGGTCTGATTGAGTGGATCCTCGGCCGCGGAAGAGTACCAGCCCGCTACAAAATAGTTGAGCGTGACGTTTTGCGGACGATCGTCGAGAGGATCGTGAAACCCCAGGATGCCCCTGCACAGAGTATAAGAAGCCGCGAACGCCGGGTCGCCATAGCCGACCGCGGTAATCGCGAC
>DASZLO010000298.1:0-21719 GCA_035552315.1 Bryobacteraceae bacterium | reverse complement strand
GCGCCGGATCGCACCAAGGTGCCGGAAGCCCCGGACTACCTGAGCATGCTCAAAAACTATAAGAGCAGCCTGACATTGTCAGAGGGCGAGGCGTTCGATCCGACGCCTGCCAACATTGAGAAACATCTGGTCCGGTCGCAGCTTCCCACCGGTTTGAAGATCGTGACTCTCTCGAAAGATACGAGGGGCGGTTCTGTGAGCGCCGTGGTGGATCTTCGTTTTGGCGATGAAAAATCGCTTGCCGGAAAAAGTGCGATCGCCGGTGTGGCGGGTTCGCTTTTGATGCGCGGTACGCAGCACAAAAACCGCCAGGAAATTCAGGACGAAATGGTCAAGTTGAATGCGCGGATCAGTGTCAACGGCGGCTTGTCGGGGGCGACCGCGTCCATTCAGACCACGGCGGCGAATCTGGTTCCGGCGCTTAAGCTGGCCGCTGAAATTCTGAAAGAGCCATCGTTCCCTGACGCCGAATTCGACCAGGTGATCAAGCGGCGCATCGCCGGTCTGGAAGAGCAGAAGACCGATCCGGCGGGACTTGCCCGGCTGGCGCTTGAAAGAAGCCTCAATATTTATCCGAAGACCGACGTGCGCTATGTGCCGACGATCGATGAGGAGATCGCCGATCTGAAGGCCGTGACCCTCGACGATGTCAAGAAATTCCACGCGCAGTTCTACGGGGCCTCGCACGGACAACTGGCGGTGGTGGGCCAGTTCGATGCCAATGAGCTTCGCAAGGCAGCCGGCGAAGTGTTCGGGACGTGGAAGAGCCCGGCCGCTTACGCCAGGATCATCGAAACCTTCTCGAAGACCAAGCCGGTCAATCTGAAGATCGAAACACCCGATAAACAGAACGCCACTTTCGAGGCTGGCCTGAATCTGGCTTTATCCGATAAGGATCCGGATTACCCCGCGATGGTGATGGCCAACTATATGTTCGGCGGCACCATCACGGCGCGCGCGCCCGACCGCATCCGGAACAAGGAAGGTCTGAGCTACGGGATCGGGACACGGTTCATGGCGCCCGCCAACGGCAATCTCGCGATGTTCAGCGGCAACGCGATCAGCAATCCGAAAGCTTCGCCGAAAGTGGAATCGAGCTTTACGGACGAGCTGGCAAAGACCGTGGCCAACGGTTTCACGGATGCCGAGCTGGCGGCGGCGAAGAAGGCTTTTCTGGAGGAGCGCCGGGTGGGCCGGTCCCAGGACGGGCAGCTTACCGGACTGCTCGCGACGCGCGCCGATCAGGACCGCACGATGAAGTGGGACGAGGATATGGATGCCAGATTCGGGGCTCTCACCGTCGATCAGGTGAACGCGGCTTTGAAGCGGCATGTGGATGTCTCGGCTCTTTCGATTGTGAAAGCCGGGGATTTCAAGGCTGCCGGAGTTTACTGATCGTCTCTAATCAAATCGCCCGGCGGGGGACCACCCGCCTCAGTCCGACCCTTTGACACCGGGGCCGGGTGCATGCAAAATTCACTTCAGGTGTTTAACCGATCGATCGTTCTCTTTGCTGTCGCCAGTGTTTGCTTAGGCCAGTCGGCCAGCCAACTGGTGACCCTTCGTCACTGGTCGGGGGAAGGGATCAGCCCGGTTTATGAGGGCTACGATCTCAATCCGGACGGCTCTTTCAACATGTGGTTCGGATACATGAACCGCAATTATGAGGAAGAGCCGGATATCCCGGTGGGTCCGAACAACCGGTTCGAGCCGGGCGGCGATGTGGGGCAGCCCACCCATTTTTCCATTCGACGAAACAAAGACATTTTCCGGGTAGTTGTCCCGAAGGATTTCGGCGACAAGAAACTGGTCTGGACCCTCACAGTTCACGACAAGACGGCTTCGGTGTCGGCGTCGCTCGATCGCGTTTGGATGATCGACCGGAAATTCACCACGCGCGGCGGGAACATCGAGTCGGTCGCTTCGAATACGCCGCCGGTGGTGACAATCGCGGAGCCTGCGCTGACGATTCCGCAATCGGGGGTTGCCACTCTCAATATTTCCGCAACGGATGACGGACTGCCGACGAACCGCGCCGGCAAGTCGATCGGGATGACGGTTCGATGGGCGAAGTACCGCGGTCCTGGCGCCGTCGTTTTCAATCCCGCGCAGACGAAGCTGTCTGACGGCAAAGCCACGGCGACGGCGAGTTTCAGCCAGCCCGGCGAGTACACGCTTCAGGCAGTGGTGGATGACGGGTCCGGGGAAGTGGCGGGAAATTTCGGATATCATTGCTGCTGGACGAATGCTCAGGTAAAGGTAACGGTGAAAGCTCCATGAAGAAATCCATTGCAATCGGGGCGCTGTTGATTCCACTTTTGGTGGTTGGGCAAAAGTCGGTGGCGCAAAAACCTGCCCCCTCCAACCCAACCTTCAGCAAAGACGTGGCGCCGATCTTCGAGAAGAGCTGCCAGTCCTGTCACCACGGAGGAACGTCCGCGCCCATGCCGCTGTTGACTTATCAGGACGCGAGACCCTGGGCGAAATCGATCAAAGAGAAGGTCGCGCGCCGGGACATGCCGCCCTGGCATCTCGACAAAACGGTGGGGATTCGCAAGTACAAAAACGACATCTCGCTGAGCAACGATCAGATCGCGACCATCGTGCGCTGGGTGGACGCGGGTGCGCCGGAAGGAAATCCTGCCGACATGCCCAAGCCGCTTACTTTTCCGGCGGAGAGCCTCTGGTTCATCGGGCCGCCCGATCTGACCTCGACCAGCGATACCGAGTTCACCATGTATGCGAAGGGGCCTGATTGGTGGCTGGATCAGTATTCGCAACTCACATTGACCGAAGACCGCTGGGTCAAGGCGATGGAAGTGAAGCCGAGTAATCCGCGGGTCGTGCATCACGCGGTGGTCTATGCGATCGAACCCGATGCGCCCGCCGGCACGCCCGAGACCGGCATTCAGCTTACCGAGTATGCGGTGGGCAAGTACGGAGACATCTTCAGCGAAAATACCGGGCGGCTGCTCAAGAAGGGCACGAAACTGCGCTTCGACATGCACTATTTCGCCACGGGAAAAGAAGAGAAGAACAAGATCACGATTGCGTTCAAGTTCTATCCCAAAGGCTTTGTGCCGAAGTACCAGGTGCGGTCGGTGGCGATCCGCAACATGCCGAATGACGAACTGGATATTCCGCCGAATTCAGTCGTCCGGACTGACGGGTATTACCGGCTGACGCAGAATGCGCGGATCGACGCTTTTCAGCCGCATATGCATATGCGCGGGCGGGGAATGACGCTCGAAGCGATCAACCTGAACAACACCACCGAAATTCTGAGTTCGGTGGATCATTTCAACTTCAACTGGCATATCAACTACATCTATGCCGACGATGTGACGCCGCTGCTGCCGAAGGGCACGGTGCTGCATATGATCGGGATTCATGACAACACCAGCGCCAATCCGCGGAATCCCGATCCTTCGGTTTGGGCCGGATACGGAGAGCGCAGCGTGGATGACATGGTGCAGATCTGGCTGGATCTGGTGTATCTGAACGACGCCGATTTCCAGCAAATGGTGGAAGCGCGTAAAACGAAACAGCCGGCGACGCTGTCGCTGGGCGGACAGTAGAGGTTCAAGACAATGAAACACCTCGGAATCGGACTCTTGCTGGCGGCGTGTCCCGTATTTGCCCAGAACACCCCGACGTTTTCAAAGGATGTTGCGCCCATTTTTGAGAAGGCCTGTGAGAACTGTCACCGGCCTGGCTCGATTGCGCCCATGTCGCTGCTGACGTGGAAGGACGCGCGGCCCTGGGCGAAATCGATCAAGGAAAAGGTCGTCAGCCGCACCATGCCTCCGTGGCACATCGATCGCAATGTGGGGGTGAGCAAATTCAAGAACGATCCATCGCTCAGCGATGCCGAGATCGCAACCATCACCGCGTGGGTGGACGGAGGTTCGCCGGAAGGCAATCCCGCCGACATGCCGCCGCCGCTGAAATTCACGGACGCCGATAAGTGGCATCTCGGTAAACCGGATCTGGTCGTTTCGATGCCGAAGCCTTACATGCTGAAGGCGAAGGGCGGCGACGAATATTACGACGCCGAAATCGATCCCGGCTTCAAGGAAGACATGTACATCGCGGCGGTGGAGACCAAACCCGATCAGGGCTATAAGGTCATCCATCACGCCACCACGAATCTGATCGAAGATCCCGAGGAGGATCCCGTGGGGTTGTTTCTGAATGAGTATGCGATCGGCAAAGAGGCCGATATCTTCCCCGGCGATTCAGGCCGCCTGATCAAAGCCGGCTCGAAGATTCATTTCAATATCCATTTGCATCCGGACGGTACGGAAACGCCGGTGCAGATTTCGCTCGGGCTCAAGGTCTATCCCAAAGGGACAGTGCCGAAGTATGTGGCGTTCACGCAGCATATGGGCGACGTCGCCGATCTCGATCTCCCGGCCGGCCAGATCACCCGCAACGACGGATACTTCCGGTTGCCTCGGCCGGCGGTGCTTTCGGCCTATCAGCCGCACTTCCATACGCTGGGCAAGGCGCAATGCGTCGAGGCAATCTATCCGGATGTTCGCGCCGATTCCGCGCGTCCCGGTCCTGCACGCACGGAGACCATCAGCTGCGTGAGTAACTATCAGTTCGGCTGGAGCATTACTTACCCGTACGCGGAAGATGCAGCGCCGCTGCTGCCCGCGGGCACGATCATTCACGTGACCTCGTGGCACGATAACTCGGACAATAATCCGCATGACATTCAGCCGAAGAACTGGGTGGGTTACGGGCAGAGGACCATCGATGAGATGAGCTTTGCCTGGATCAGTTTGTATTACATCGATGAAGCCGATTACCAGCAGCGTTTGGCCGCCCGCAAGAAAGCCGCCAGCGCCGGCGAATAGCGGAATGCACAATCACGCGCGCTTCCTTCTCGCCGCGGCTCTGGCCGTTGCCGGGTTTGCCGGACTGGCGGCTGCCCAGAAGCTTCCGCCGGATTACATCCCGCAGACCAAATTCAATTCCGGCCAGGACGTTGTGCCTTCCTTCGACGGGTGGCTCAGGAATCCGGATGGCTCTTTCACGATGGTTTTCGGATATCTGAATCGGAATTACAAAGAAGAGCTCGCTATACCGGCTGGTCCCGATAACCGGGTCGAACCGGGCGGCGATCTCGACCGGGGGCAGCCCACATGGTTCCTGCCTCGGCGGCATGCTTGGGTCTATCAGGTGAAGGTTCCGGCCGACTGGGGACAGAAAGAACTGGTGTGGTCCATCACCGCGCATGGCAGGACGGAGAAGGCTTACGCAACGCTCCAGATGGAGCAGGAGATCATCCCCCGGCTGATCATGTCGCACGGCAACCTGAGTCCGGGGCTGGAAAATCCGAACAAGCCGCCCGCGATTTCGATCGCGCCGGTAAGCGCCGCGGCGGTGGGAAGCCCGGTTCAGCTGATGGCAACGGTCACCGATGACGGCCTTCCCAAGCCGCGTGCGCCGAAGATTGTCCGGGCGCCCGAACCAGGCAAACCTCTCTCACAAAGCAACTCAGCGGAAGGACGACCCCGGCTGGGGTTGAATGTAAGCTGGTCGGAGTATCGGGGTCCCGCGAAGGTGATTTTCGAAACAGGCGGACCTGTGCTGGTTAGTGACGGGAAGGCGGTCACGATGGCCCGTTTCAGCAAGGCAGGAACTTATGTCCTTCGGGCCGCCGCCAACGATGGCGAACTTTCTACTACCGCTGATGTTGTCATCGAGATCCCCTAGATTTTTCTTTTGAGTGTAATATTCGATACATTATTTCTGGGCCTGTGCGGCCTTGCTTTGCCATAATCACTTAGAGCCTTTAGCTTGATGGAGTTGGACGGAAGCGGGTCGCATTCTTGCCTCTAAATCGCCACAGTTTCACGGTGGCGTGCCTGCTTCTTCTCACCATCCTGGCACCCGGCATGAACGCGGGCTCGGTCGGAGATCCCGGTAACCCTTCCGATCCCACCACCTTCAAGACACTCAGCCTTGAAGAACTATCCCAGATCGAAGTCACCACGCCATCCAAGACGCCCGTGCAGGTGTTCAAGACTCCCGCGGCGGTTTACGTTATTACCGAGGAGGACATCCGGCGTTCCGGGGTCACCAGCATTCCTGAGGCGCTGCGGCTTGCCCCCGGTGTTGAGGTCGCCCGCATAGACAGCAATAAGTGGTCAGTCGGAATCCGGGGGTTCGGCAGCCGGTTGAACCGGTCTGTTCTTGTCATGATCGACGGCCGGAGTGTTTACTCGACGCTGATTGCGGGCACTTACTGGGAAGTCCAGAACGTGATGCTGGAGGACGTGGACCGTGTCGAGGTGATTCGCGGACCGGGCGGAACGATCTGGGGGCCGAATGCGGTGAACGGTGTGATTAACATCATCACCAAGAGCGCCAAAGATACGAACGGGATGGTGGCGTCGGCGGGTGGCGGAAACGTGGAACAGGGTTTCGCCAATTTTCGGTACGGCGGCGGTAACGGCAAGGACTTCAACTTTCGTATTTATGGTATGGGCTTCTCCGACGGCCCTGAGCATCATTCCGACGGACGCAATTTCGACGACTGGGGCGAAGCACAGGGCGGATTCCGGCTTGACTGGACACCGAATCGTGACGCCTTTACTCTGCAGGGCGATATCTATGACGAGAAGGCCGGCGAGGGCGAGCAGGCTACCACCTACAGCCAGCCGTATTCGCAGACTGTCTATGCCAACGCACTGCTGTCGGGCGGCAATATTATGGGGCGCTGGGAGCGCGCTTTCAGCGATTCCAACGATCTTCAGGTGCAGGCTTACTATGACCGGACCAACCGCGATGAGCCAAATTTCGCCGAGAGCCGCAACACCTTCGATGTCGATTTTCTGCAGAGGCTGAAGTTCCGGCGGCAGGAGTTTTCGTGGGGCGTCGGCGCGCAGGTAATCCCGATTGAAGGCAGAGTGGTGGTGTCGGGCCTTACGTTTCTCCCTAACAATAGAACCGATTTTCTTGTCAGCGGCTTTCTGCAGGATCAGATTGCCCTCGTACAAGACCGCTTGTCGCTGACTCTCGGCACCAAACTGCTACGAACGAATTTCACTTCCGGAGTTACACCGGAGCCGAGCGCGCGGCTACTCTGGACAATCGACCCGAAGCGATCGGTCTGGGCCGCGGTGACACACGCCGTGCGAACTCCGTCCGACGCCGAGGAAAATTTCAGCCTGCTGGGTTTTGTCGCCACTACCGCCGACGGAACGCCATATTTTGCGCGTTTCAACCCCAACAAGGGCTTCGCCCCCGAGCAGCTAAACGGTTATGAACTCGGATTCCGGCGTCTGTTCGGAAAGAATGTCGCGGTCGATATGACCGGGTTCTACAACCACTATCACGATTTGTTCAGCGAAGAACTGACTGGCCCCACGTTCCTCGAAACGGATCCGGCGCCTGCGCATTTTCTGCTGCCGGCGCAGTTCGGAAATGGCCTCCGCGGCTACACCAAGGGAGTCGAGCTTGCCCCGGAGTGGCGGCCCGCGAGCTTCTGGCGGCTGCGGGGGACGTATTCGTTTCTCGATATGGATATCGGGAGGTCGCCTGGCTCCCGCGATGTCGGTTCGTTTCCGGGAATCATCGGATCGAGCCCGCGGCACCAGGGCACCGTTCAGTCCGATTTCGATATCGGAAAAAAATTCCAGCTGGACCTTGACTGGAGATATGTGAGTTCGCTTCCCGCCCTAATGGTGCCCGCCTATTCGACGGCGGACGCCCGGCTCGGATGGCGGTTCAATGGACAGTTCGAAGTCTCGATTGTGGGCAGAAATCTGTTCCAGCCTTCGCATTTCGAATACGGCGGCGACCCGGGCCCGCTGGTGGGAATCGAACGGAGCGCCTACGCGAAAATTACGTGGACAGGAAAGTGATGCGGCGCCAATCCGGCGCTGGTACAGACTGGCGTCGTAAGGCAAAGCGGCTGATAGCGGCGTTTCCGCTGCTGTGGTTCGCCTGTCTGCTTTGCCTTTCCTGTCTGCCTTCGCTTGCCGATGACGCCGGACCAAGCCTTGAATACCAGGTAAAGGCGGCCTTTCTTCTTAATTTCACGAAGTTCATCGAATGGCCGCCGGCGTCGTTCGGGAACGCGGGAGCCCCGTTATCCATCTGTATATTAGGGGAAGATCCGTTCGGCGCTACGTTGGACCGTATCGCGGGCGGCGAAGTGGTGAATGGCCGCTCCATAACGATCGAGCGAGTTCTGCATCTTCCCGTGCCGGCGTCCTGCCGGGTACTGTTCATTTCCCGCCGGGCGAAAGAACCGAGGAGTCCTCTCGATCTGGGGCCGGGCGTCCTTACAGTCGGTGAAGGCGAGGCGTTTCTGCGCGAAGGCGGCATGATTGCTTTCGTGATCGAAAACCGGCGGGTCCGGTTTGAGATCAATCGGATGATTGCGGAAAACGCGGGTTTCAGGATCAGTTCGAAGCTCCTGAACATCGCGAAAGCGGTTGAGAAATAGCATGCTGAATTTCCGCGATATCCCGATCCGGCAGAAACTGATGGTGATCGTCATGGCGACCACCACGGTGGCGTTGCTCTTGGCCGGCGGCGGTATTGTGATCTTCGATTCGATCCTGTTCCGCGGCTACCTCGAGCGCGATTTATCGGCCCTGAGCCGCATCATTGGAGACAACAGCACAGCCGCGCTGTCCTTCAACGATCCGAGAGCCGCGGCTGAGACCCTGGCCACGTTGCGAGCTCGCCCCCACGTAGTGACCGCGTGCGTCTACCGGCCCGACGGAACCCTGCTTGCCGGATACGCACGCCCCGGCGCGACGGGGCCCTGCCCGTTGCCGGCGGCAGCGGATTCGATTCGTTTCGGGGCGAATGGCCTCACCGTTTCGCATGCCATCCTGCTGGATAAGCGGCGGATCGGAACCCTGATGCTGCTTTACGATCTCGACGAAATCGGCGAGCGCATGCGGCTCTATGGGGGGATTGTCCTGGGATTCATTCTGGTATCGGGGCTGGTGGCTTTTCTGGTCTCGGCAAAACTGCGCGCCCTGATTGCCACCCCGGTAGCGCAGCTGGTGCGGGCTACCACTTCGGTTTCGGAAACGAGCGACTACAGCATTCGTGCGCGGAAGTTCTCCGGCGATGAACTGGGCGTGCTGGTGGACCGGTTCAACGAGATGCTTTCCAGCATTGAGATGCGCGAGGATACTTTGACCAGGGCGCTGGTAGACCGGGAAGACGCGCTGCGGGAAGCCGAGACGTCGCGCGAGCGATTCCGTTTTATGGCGGAGTCCATGCCCCAGAAGATTTTCACGGCGACGCCGGCGGGGGATATCGATTACGTCAACCTCCAGTTGACCGAATACACCGGCCTTTCGTCCGGGCGAATCCGGGAATGGGGCTGGCCTCAGTTCGTTCACCCGGACGATGCGGAAGAGCACGCGGCGACCTGGAAGCACTCGCTCGAAACCGGCGAGCCGCTCCATTTCCAGCACCGTCTGCGACGCGCGGACGGCGTGTACCGCTGGCACCTGAGCCGCGCTTACGCGATGCGGGACGATCTCGACAACATTTCCATGTGGATCGGATCGGATACCGACATTCACGAGCAGAAGCTGAAAGAAGAAGAACTCCGGCGGGCCAACGATGACCTGCAACAGTTCGCCTATTCGGCCAGCCATGACCTGCAGGAGCCGGTGCGGAACGTGGCGATCTACAGCGAACTGGTGGCAAAGCGATATAAGGACGTCATCGACGCGGACGGACAGCGTTACCTGGAGTTTCTGACGGAAGGCGGGCACCGTCTGGCCACGCTGATCAACGATCTGTTGGCCTACACGCGCGCTGGAGTGGTGGAGGGCGAAGTCCCGCTGGTCGATTCAACGCTGGTCCTGCAGCATACCCTTGAAGGGCTCTCGGAGGTTATCCGGGAAAACAAAGCTACGGTGACTTACGATGCGCTGCCTGAGGTTCAGATGGGCGAGACGCACCTCCAGCAGGTCTTTCAGAATCTGATCGTCAATTCCATTAAATACCGTAATGAGAAGGCGCCCCGGATTCACATTTCGGCCGCCCGGCGCGGGAGAGGGTGGGTCATTTCCGTTCAGGACAACGGGATCGGCATCGACCCTCAGTACAGGGAAAAAATCTTCGGTGTCTTCAAGCGGCTTCATCGTGACGAACGATACAGCGGCACGGGGATCGGTCTGGCGATTTGCCAGCGGGTGGTCCAGCGGTACGGAGGGCAAATCTGGGTGGAGTCTACCCCGGGAGAAGGCGCGACTTTCCTCTTCACCATCCCCGCGGCGACCGCTGGCGGGCGAACGTCAAGAGCTGAATCTTCGGGTGGTTGAGGGCGCGATCGCCGGCTCATTTCTTTCCGGGGGGAGGCTGCTTCGGCTGGTACCCCTCGAAAGTATGGTGCTTCTGGAAGTACTTGCCGGCATCGGTCAGGAGCAGCTTGTTCATCATGTTCACGTGGCAGTATGCGCAGGGCTGCCCGGTGAGAGGCGTGTACCTTTGGATGGCGAAGGAGCTTCGCGGGATAAGCGCGAATCCCGCGGCGAGAATCATCAAGGGCAAAACAGCCCTGAATGGAGCTTCCATGAGTCTTGTTATGAGCATCCCTGCAGCCGTTTAGAATTCAGTTCGCGGCGCGGATTTCGTTGAAATTACAGGCCTCGATGCAGGATGGCCATGCGCGATTTCACGCATCTCTGCGTCGTTCCCGGCAAGTCGCGGTTCCAATTCGCACCACCGCTTTTGTTCTAATTTCGCCAAATCCGATAGACTACGCGGTAAGGGGTGAAGAATGAAAACTGCCGCCTTTTTTGCGCTGCTGTTTGTGATCCAGACGGGCGCGCGCGCCGACTTCAGCTACACGACAACCCGCAAGGTCACCGGAGGCGCGATGGCTTCGATGGCGGGAACAGCGGCGAACGGGGTTTCGAAGATTTCGCTGAAGGGCCAGAAGATGATGACTCAGGACGGTGACAGTGCTGTTCTGATCGATTTTGGCGCCGCCACCATCACGACCATCAACAATACGCGGAAAACGTATTCGACGCGCCCGTTCAGCGACATCACCAATGCGCAAACCTCGCCCAATATAACGGTCGACGCGAAAGAAACAGGCAAGCAGAAAAAGATCAACGGCTACGACTGCAAAGAACTTCTGATGACCATGCAAATGGATATGGGGCAGGGTCGCGGTATGGGCGGGAAGATGGATGTGGAAGACGATATGTGGATCTCCTCGGAGGTCCCGGGTGTGGGCGAACTGCGCACTTTCTATCAGCGGAATGCCGGCAAGTTCCCCTGGGCGGCGATGGGCGGGGGGAACCAGGCCATGCAGTCGGCCATGACCGAAATGCAGAAGAAGATCGCCTCGATGAATGGAGTGCCGGTGGAGCAGGTGATCAGCATTAAACCGGGAGCTGGCATGCAAATGCCCGCGATGCCGCAAATGTCGGCGGCGCAAGCGGGGCAGCTGGATCAGGCTCGGGCGCGGCTGGAAGCGATGGCGGCGCAGGGCGGTCCGGCCGCGGCGGCGGCGCAGCAGGCCCTTTCCCGCATGGGGGCAGCGGGCGCAGGGAGGGGAGCGGCGCCTGGCGGAAATCCTGGTGCATTGATGGAGATGACGATGGATTCCAGCGACTTCTCTACAGCGTCGATTCCGGATTCTGTCTTTGCGATCCCGGGTGACTATCAGAAGGTCGAGGCGAGGTAATTCAAAGATCCCGCGCGCAGCGGAAACCCATGTGCGCGGTGGAGCTGTCCGGCGTGTTCGAGGTGCGGGCGGCCACCCGGTAGCGGTTGCAGTACGAAGCGTGGCAGAGGAATGAGCCGCCCCGGATGACCCGGCCCGCGGGGACGGCGGCGGAATCGAGCACGACGGGATCGAAGCAGTCGGCGCACCATTCCCACACGTTGCCGGTGATCGTGTAGAAGCCGTAGCCATTGGGCTCGTAGGCATCGACCGGCGCAACGAACTCGTAGCCGTCCTCGGCCGAGTTGTAGTCGGGGAAATCGCCCTGCCAGATATTGCACCGGTGCCGTCCGTCCGGAACCAGTTCGTCGCCCCACGGAAAGCGTTTCTGCTCCAGGCCCCCGCGTGCGGCGAATTCCCATTCGGTCTCGGTGGGGAGACGCTTGCCGGCCCATGCGGCATAGGCGGCGGCATCGTTCCAGGAGACGTGGGTTACCGGATGATGCAGCCGGGTGTTGACGGAAGAGTCGCGGCCCTCCGGATGTGCCCAGTCCGCTGCCTCGACCTGGCGCCACCATTCGAGACTTGCCACCGCGGCGGTGACGCGCGCGTCCTCTTCAGCGGCAAGTTGCCGGAAGAAAACGAATGACCATCCGAAGCGTTCGGCATCGGTTTTGTAGCCGGTGGCGCGCGCGAAGTCGCGGAACTGCTCGTTTGTCACCGGATAGCGGTCGAGGTAGAAAGGGTTGACGATCGTTTGGCGAACCGGTCCTTCTCGATCTGCGGAGAAACAATCGGGGTCTTCCGAACCCATCAGGAATGGACCGCCATCGAGGCGGATCATGTCGTTGGTTGACCATAACGGTGACCCCAAAGTCGACCCGCTGCGTGTGGCCAATAGAGATACGGACAGTTCCGCATTTCTGCGCCGGGCGGGGCTGCAGCAGGGGGATGGCTCTTTTCCTGTGCCCATGTGGATTGAAATCATCATAAAGGGTGCCCGGTCTCGCGCACGTGGGCGAACTGGCGCACGGATTTGGCTCATCTCGCGCATCCGCCGGGGCTCCCCTATCGAAAATTCAATAAAAACGGGGTGTTCGGCGCGGCGGAGCAATTGCCCTATGTCCGGCGGGAAGGGGAAAAGGTTATGAGAAAAGGAACAGTCCTTGCCGTTTTTTTCGGTGTTGCCGGGTTAGCGCTGGCGTCTCCAGGCGCACTGAAGGAACAGGCGGTTGTTGTGACTCCGGGTTCAACGGCGGATTTCATGACGACAGTCAATGCGATCCGGGAAGTGCCCGCGGGCAATCCGATGCCGGGGCTTCACATCGATACGAAAGTGAATGGGCGGGCGCTGGATATTTACATTGCCCCGATGGATTTCGTTATGAAATTCGGCATCAAGGTGGCGAAAGGTAACGACATCCATATCGTTGGCGCAGTACTCAAAGGGGCCGAGGCCGACGTGGTGCTGGCTCGCGAGATTGAAACCGGAATACAGACCACCACCGGCTTCCGTCCCAGACTGACGATTTATCTGCGAAACGACGATGGACCGTTCTGGGTGGACAACACCGTCGGTCCGTAGCCGGTAAGGCTTGCGGCGTCTCGCAGCTCGGCCGTCAGAAAGCTCCGCGGAACAGGTGGATCAGTTCTATCACCAGAATGGCGACCACCATCGCTTCCAGTAAGAACGAACGTGCCTGATGGTATTCGTTCACCATGGACTGGTATAGATCCGCTGCGATCCGGAGCTTTCTTTCGACCAGGTTTCTGTAGTCCGTAACGCCGACGCGGGTGGAGGCCACCCGGTAGGCGCGGGCATAAAACATATCGCTGATGAATTTAATCGCGTTATCCGTGCGCTCGGTAAGATCGGTAACCTCCAGCCGGACCGCGTTAAGATCTTCAGCGTGACGCGTCATGCGCCAGTGGCGGAAAGGACCGCCCTGGCGCTTGACTGCTTTATAGACGTTCTCCAGAATGCGCGTCAGCACATCGTCGTAGTGACGGAATTGCAGTAGCTGAGTGTTGGCGTACTCCAGCAGTTGAATGGAAGGCGCGGCGCCTTCCGGCGTATCGTAGACCAACGCCGCAACCCATCCCACAACCAGCAGATCGGTCGGATAGTAAGACAGGCTGGACTGAAGCGCCTCATTGCGTTCGCCCTCCGCCAGCGGCCCGGCTTCGCCGCGCACGATGCGCGCGATCTGTTGCCCATGTCTGGAAAGCATCGAAGCCGCTGGAACCGGCAGACCGTCGTCATCGAGCGCTTGCCGCACGTTAATGATGTAGTAGTCTTCGGTCAGCCATGAGGAATACGGCTGAATAAGGGCCGCGCTTACCTCGGCGACTCTTTTGCGCGTCAGTTCCATGGTGCGTCTTTCGATTTCAGGCGCGGCGATGAACCGGCTGGAGAGGCGCACCAGATCGTCCCAGCCAGTCTCGAAAGGAAGTTCCAGTTCGACGCTGACCACCCCGTAGGCGAAATATTTCAGCCTGGCGGAGAACTGCTCACCGGGCGTGATCCGGATCGGATCCAGATACTCGACCACCGGGGGCTGCTCGAAGCGCACGTACTCCGGCGCGGGATGTTTGAAGCTGGGTTCGCGAGGGGGCGTGGCAGTGCCCTGCAGCTCGCGCAAGCGATCAAGCTCGATCTGCTCGGCCACATCGTAGAGAACCAGCACGAAGAACGACCCGCGCAGCGGCTGCATCCCATTACCCAGACACGTTACCCGTCTGTATTTATTGTGTCAGTTCAGCTGCAGCCCCGACTTCAGATTCGCTCCAGGTTCTCCAACCGCCAGTCGGGTATACTGAAGACGGATGGTAGTGTCCTTCCCCGCGTTAACGCGGCTGCTTACCCGAACGAACCTGGTCCCGCTCCACATCCGCCTTTTCGTGCCTTATAAAAACGCCTGATGTCCATTCGCCCAACGCCTCGAGTCCTTTACGGAGGTATATTTCCAATCGAATGAAAGCCACAGTGCAGCTCAGCCGCGGAGTCGAAACGCTCTTCGGAACACGCGACGAAAATATCCACCTGATTGAAGCCGGTCTGAACGTGAAGACCCGCATCGGCACCGACTCCCTTGAAATCGAGGGCGAGCCGGAAGCCGTCGCACGCGCGGAAGGAATTCTGCAGGACTACTTCGCGCTGGTGCGTGAAGGCGCCGTATTCAAGGACGGCGATCTGAACAGCCTGCTGCGGGTGGTTGCGGCGGACCCCGACGTGACTTTCCGGGGCCTCTTCAACAGCGGCCGGCAGCGCAGTTTCGGAAAGAAAGTTCTCGCCCCCAAGACCGTCATGCAGCGGCGCTACCTGGAGGCCATCGAGCGCAACGATCTGGTTTTCGGCATCGGACCCGCCGGAACCGGCAAGACCTACCTCGCCGTCGCCATGGCGATTCAGGCGCTGATCAGCAAGCGCGTCAGCCGCATTATTCTTACCCGGCCCGCCGTCGAAGCCGGCGAGAAACTGGGTTTCCTGCCCGGCAGCCTGCAGGAAAAAATCGATCCGTACCTGCGTCCGCTTTACGACGCGCTCTATGACATGCTCGAGTCGGATAAGATCGAGAAACTTCTGGAGCGCACGTCGATCGAAGTAGCGCCCCTGGCATTCATGCGCGGCCGCACTCTCAATGACAGTTTCATCATTCTCGATGAAGCGCAGAACAGCACCTCCGAGCAGATGAAAATGGTGCTGACCCGCCAGGGCTTCAACTCCAAGATGGTCGTCACGGGGGATCTGACGCAGATCGATCTTCCCAATGGGCGCCGGTCCGGTCTGCTCGATGCGGCCGAGATTTTGAAGGGCGTCGAAGGGATTTCGTTCATCCATTTCGATGAGCGCGACGTGGTGCGCCACAGCCTGGTGCAGCGAATCGTCCGGGCCTACGAAAAATACAATGCCGATGTTGCCGAGCGCCAGATGTCTCTGCGGCTCTCCGACGGCATTTCACTCGAACAACTGCCGGTCGCAGGATCCGGCCTCACCGCTCCGGCACAAGCCTGAGTGGTATCCAATGAAATCTGACCCGCTTATAACCTACCGGCGAAAGCCGGCTACCCTCGACCTCGCATCTCTCGAATCCTTCGCTGAAGTCCTGCGAACGCGCGTTGCACGCGGGCGAGAGTTCCATTGCCTCATCACCGGTGACGCCGAATTGCGGAAGCTGAACGAACAGTTCCTCGGCAAGGATTATCCGACTGATGTTCTGTCCTTTCCTCTCAGCGGTGACGATTCGGTTGGAGACATCGCCATTTCCCTTGCCCGGGCGCGCGCCCAGGCTCGCGAATGGAAGCACACGGTGGAAGATGAGCTCCGCATTCTGATGCTGCATGGCGTGCTGCATCTCACCGGCCTCGATCACGAAACCGATTCCGGCGAAATGAGACGGACGGAGATGCGCTGGCGCAAAGCACTCGGTCTGCCCGTCGGATTGATTGAGCGGGCTACCCAATGATTCTGATTGCACTCGCGCTGCTGATGATTCTGGTGACGCTGTTCACCAGCATTCAGGTTTTCTACCTGGAAGGCATGCGGCTGCGCACGCGCGATCTGCCGTCGCTGCAGTACTTCAAATCCGTGCTGGAGCCGCGGCTCAACCTCCGTTCCGAAGAGGGCGCCCTGGCGTTTTCGCTCTGGAAACACGCTTGTCTCGTGCTCCTGGGCATCCTGATGCTGGCGCACATTCTGGACGATGAGGTGCTCACGGTCGCCGTACTGCTGGAAAGCATCGGCGCGGCATTGCTGCCGATGCTCCTGTTCTCTTTCGTAATCCCGCAACTGCTCTTTCGCCGCACCTCCGGCCACTGGCTGATGCCTTTGCTGCCTTTCTACGGGGGCGCCGCACTGATCATTCGGCCGCTGGTGCTGGCGTTGAATTTTTTGCATTCGCTTCTCGATATCGCCAATGAAGAAGCCGAGCGCGACGAACCGGCCACGTCCGCTGAAAATATCGAAGCCCTGATCACCGCGGGCACCGAAGAAGGGCTCATTCAAGAAGACGACCGCAAGCTGATCCAGTCGGTGGTGGAGTTCGGCGATAAAGTCGTGCGCGAGGTGATGACGCCCCGTCCGAACATGGTCACTATCCAGGCGGACGAGACGCTGGAGCAACTGCGCGAAGTTGTCGTGAACGAACAATACTCGCGCATCCCCGTTTACCAGACCGGGATCGATGACATCATCGGCTTCGTGCATGCGCGTGACATGTTCGAGATCGCCGAGAGCGAGCGCGCCACGCGGACAGTCCGCGAACTGATGCGGCCGCTGCGTTTCGTGCCTGAAACCAAATCCGTACACGATCTGATGCGGGAGATGCAGCAGGATGGCATCCACATGGTGATCGTGGTGGATGAGTATGGCAATACGGCGGGTCTGGCCACCATGGAAGACCTGGTTGAAGTGATATTGGGTGAAATTCGCGATGAACACGAGCCGGAGTCGGACGTATCCGACGATGGGCAGGGCGGGTTCATCGTTTCCGGAAATTTCGATCTCGTGCGGCTGGCGGATCTGGTAGGCTTCAGGCCGGATGAAGACATTGAATCGACAACCATAGGGGGACTTGTAATGGAGTGGATGGGCCGTGTGCCGCAGCCAGGAGAATCGATTGAACGCGAAGGTATCCGGGTGGAGGTGCTGGCCAGCGATGAGATGCGCGTCGAGCGCGTTCGCATCAGCCGGGTCCCTGTCGCGGAGGAAGTTCCGGAAGTCACCGCATGAAAAAACATAAATCGGGATTCGTATCCATTTTGGGGCGGCCCAACGCGGGCAAGTCCACGCTGCTGAATGCGCTGGTCGGCCAGAAAGTGGCGATCGTCGCGGATAAGCCGCAGACCACACGGACGGCCATTCAGGGCGTGGTGACAACCCCGGAAGCGCAGATCGTTCTGGTGGATACGCCGGGCATCCACAGGGCTGACAGCGCGATAAACAAGCGCATGATGGACGCGGTTCGCGGCTCTCTGGATGAGCGCGATGCTTTCATCTTCATCGCCGATGCCACCAAACCGTTCAGCGTGGAAGACGAGAAGGCGCTGAGCATTCTGCACAGGAATGCGCGCGCCGGGGAGACCGCTCCGCCGGTGATTCTGGCGCTCAACAAGATCGACGTGCTCAAGGCCAAGCATGAAATGCTGCCGCTCCTGGAGGCGTATCAGAAGCACTATAAGTTCGAAGAGTATCTGCCCGTCTCGGCCGTCAAGGGCGACGGGCTCGACAAGCTGCTCAAGACGGTGGTCCGTCTGCTTCCAGAAGGGCCGGAGTATTTTCCGCCGGATCACTTCACCGATCAGCCTGCGCGATTCTTGGCGGCCGAACTGATCCGGGAGCAGATTCTGCAGGTCACCCGTCAGGAAGTTCCGCACTCGGTGAATGTTTTGATCGAGAAATGGGAAGAGACGCCGAAGCTGATTCGTATCTTCGCGACTATTCTCGTGGAGCGCGACGGCCAGAAGGCCATCGTCATCGGCACGAAAGGCGCCATGCTCAAGCGCATCGGCACGCTGGCGCGTGAAGGGATGGAATCGCTGTTCGGAACGCGCATCTTTTTGGACCTGCATGTGAAGGTGGAAGCCGCCTGGCGCGAGAAAGCGCCGTACCTTAACGCGATGGACTGGCGTACAATGGCCGGAGAAGATCATGAAACTTAAGCGGCCCGTCCAATTTCTGGTTATTTTGCTGACGCTGGTGGTTACTTTCCTGCAAATCGGGCTCGCTGCCAAGCCCCCTGTCACCGACGATTACCTGAACGACGAAATTCGCAGCAAGCTGGCTTCCGATCAGGTGGTGAAAGGTGGCGCCATCGAAGTCGAAGTGCATGATGGCGCGGTGGTGCTTAAGGGCAAAGTCGAAGAAGAAAAGCAAAAGGACAAAGCCGAAAAGGTCGCCAAGAAAGTGAATGGCGTCAAAAGCGTCAAGAACGAGATCGTCCTTTCGCGACCCTGACATCCGCCTTGCAGGACAGTCCCAACATCGAGATTGAGAAAGTCGCCGGCGGCTTCCAGTTTGTGGACGGCCTGATCTGGTCCCGCGGCGGTTATCTTCTGGCCGCCGATGTTCGTCAGAACGAGCTGTATCGCATCGATCAAAAGGCTCGGCCGCAGCCGTTTAAAGACCATAATGGCGGTGTTTCGGGGCTGGCGTACGATCTGCAGGGGCGTCTTTATCTCTGCGAATCGGTGGCGCGCCGCGTCTCCCGCATGGGTAAGGTGGGGGATACAGCCGCTCCTGCCGAAGAATTCGCCGCGGGCTTCCAGGGCAAGAAATTCAACTCGCCAAACGATATTGTGGTGCGCCGGGACGGTCAGGTTTTTTTCACCGATCCAGCATTCGGGAGCGCGGCGGACCATCGTGAACTTGATTTCAACGGCATCTTTCACGTCAATCCAAAAGGCGAGATCGATGTGGTTGCCAAATGGCAAACGCGTCCGAACGGGATCGCTCTTTCTGCCGACGGCAAGCTGCTCTATGTCAGCGATTCGGATCGCCACGCGGTGGTGGCATTCGACGTTGGCCGGAATGGTGAAACGTCCAATCCGCGCGATGTAATTACGAAGATCGCCGGCGTGCCGGGCGGTATTAAAACCGACGTGCAGGGCCGTTTGTACGTAGCGGCGCGTGGCATTTCGATTTATTCCGCGGCGGGCAAGCTGGAGCGGACCTTGCTGGAAGTCGAGAACCTCTCGAACTGCGCTTTCGGCGAGGCCGATTTCGATTATCTTTTCATGTCGGCGCGCGGCAATATCTTTCGCGCGAACATCGGGGTAAAGGGCGCCCTCCAGTATTAGCCGCCGCTATCCAGAGCGCCCGGTGCCTGGGGTCGGCGCGCTGATTATCCGCGACGACCGGATCCTGCTGGTGGAGCGCGGTCAGGAGCCGCTCAAAGGCTGGTGGTCGCTGCCTGGCGGCGCCGTGGAAACCGGCGAGTTTCTGGTGGAAGCGGTGCGGCGAGAAGTCAGGGAAGAGACCGGACTCGAGGTTGAGGTCGGGCCTCTGATTGAAACCTTCGAGCGCATTATGCGCGATTCAGCAGGCGTCCCGGAGTACCACTACATCCTGATGGATTACATCTGCCGACCCACGGGAGGCGTGTTGTGCGCGGCCGACGATGCGGGAAAAGCCGCCTGGTTCACGGAAGCGGAACTGGCCGGGCTGAAGATTACGGAAGGCACTCCGGCCGTGATCGCGAAAGCATTCCGGTATACGCGCGAAAATAGTTGAAGTGACGAATTTAAGTTCAGCAGCGCTCGAGTGGGAGCAGGTGCGCGCCCTCATCCGCCGCTACATCGGGAGCGCGGCGGGCGGAGCGGAACTCGATCTGGTCGAGCCCTCGGACGACCGCGAGCGGGTGGAGCGCGAACTTGCGGAGACCGGCGAGGCGATCGCCCACGCCCGCGCCGCCGCTACGGGGGCGGCGATCCGGGTCAACGTCAACGGACTGCCTGACATCCGGACCACGGTTCAGAAACTGCATATCGAAGGGGCCGCCCTTGAGCCGCGCGAGATCTTCGAACTGATCGCTTTCCTCGATCGCGCCGCGGATACGGGCTCGAATCTGCGGGCTGTCGCCGACCGGTTTCCGCTCCTCGGTGTGCGCGGCAACAGCATTGGCGACTTCCGTCCACTGCTCAAAGAGGTTGACGGGAAGATTCAGGCTGACGGGACGGTGCTCGACAATGCCAGTCCGCATCTGCATCGTCTGCGGCGCGAAATCGAGAAGCAGAAGAAGGGCATTCAGGAATCGCTGGAGAAGTTCCTGCGCGCCAATCGCGACGAAGGCGTGTTGCAGGACGAGTACATCACGCTTCGCAACGAACGTTTCGTGGTGCCGGTGCTTGCCGGACAGCGCAGGAAGATGCAGGGCGTTATCCACGGGGCCAGTTCAACAGGGCAGACGCTTTTCATTGAGCCGCTGGACACCATCGATCTGAACAACGAACTGGTTCGCCTGCAGGAAGAGGAGATGCGCGAGGTCTTCCGTATTCTGCGCGAGCTCACCGGACGCCTCCGCGTTTACGGCAAGCCGATCCTCGACGCTTCCGTGGTGATGGCAACGCTCGATCTGCTGTTTGCGAAGGCGCGTTTCGCCATCGAATTCGATTGTGTGATTCCGGTCTTCGGCGAACGCCTGCATGTGCAGAACGCGCGCCATCCGCTGCTGGTGGATGTCCTGCGAAAGACGACGCGCCGGGTAATCCCGTTCACCCTGACGCTCGACCGGGAGTGTCGCACGCTGCTCATCAGCGGACCGAATACCGGCGGAAAAACCGTGACGCTGAAGACGGTCGGAATCATCGCGCTGATGGCGCAGGCCGGATTTCCGGTGCCCTGTTCGGCCGCGGAACTTCCGATGTTCGAGCAGGTACTGGCGGACATCGGCGATCACCAGTCGATTGAACAGAACCTGAGCACGTTCTCCGCGCACGTGGCCCAGCTCCGCGAGATGGCGCTCGACGCCACGCCGGATTCGCTCGTACTTCTCGATGAAATCGGATCGGGCACCGACCCGGAAGAAGGCGGGGCACTAGGCGTCGCACTGGTGGATCACTTCCGGGCGGCGGGTGCATTCACTCTCGCGTCCACGCACCTGACCGCGCTTAAGATTTACGGCGCGAATACGAAGACGGTGCTGAATGCGTCGATGGGCTTCGACGAGGAGACGCTCGCGCCGACCTATCAGCTGCAGATCGGCCTGCCAGGGAAATCCGCGGGACTCGATATCGCGGCCCGGTTGGGCATGCCGGAAGACATCATGAAGCGCGCGCGGGCTTCGTTGAGCACCCAGGAGGTTGAGCTTTCGGAACTGATCGCCGGTCTGCATCAGCGTCTCGAGATCACGAACGGTCTGCAGGAAGCCCTGGAGAAGGAGCGTGCCGCGCTGGTGGAGCGCGAGAAGAGGATCGAACAGGATTGGGAGCGCAAGGGCGCTGCACAGATGCGCGATCTCCAGAACCGGTTCGAAGAGATGCAGCGCCGGTGGGAGGAACGCGCCGAGGCGACGGTTGCCCGCATTGCCGAAACTGCCGAGAAGCGCAAGGC
>DASZLO010000297.1:0-13767 GCA_035552315.1 Bryobacteraceae bacterium | reverse complement strand
GGGTGTTGAAGAGCTGGCTGCCGGTGTGAATGAAATTCTCGTCCTGCAGAAGATTCAGCACCGCGTCGTCACCCAACTGTGGTGAGCGCACAGGAGGCACGGGATTCCATTCGCCCCCCGTCTGCTCGAACGATTGCCACTCCGAGTAAATCGCCGCGACCTCGGGAGTCGCCGCCAGCGCGGCCGCCAGTTGAAGACTCACTTTGTCCGGAAGCAGCAGATCGTCGGAGTCGAGAAACTGTATCCACGGCGCACGGCTGCGGCGCCATCCCGCATTGCGCGCGAAGCTCGGTCCGCGGTTTTCGCCGATCGGGATGATCTCGAATGCCGCGTTGCCCCGCTCCAGCGTTTGCTTCGCGATTTCGACGCCGCGATCCGTCGAGCCGTTATCGACTACAATCACGTCGAGAGTCCCAGGCTCGACCGTTTGATCGAGCACGCGGCGGATCGTCGCCGCAATCCACTCTTCCGCGTTGTAGAGCGGAATCACGACGGAAACCAGCAGCCCTGTCATTCGGAAACCGCCGGCCGCCGGCCCGTGGACGAAAGGTATTCAACCGAAATGCGCTGCCCCTCTTCGAGAGAAATGCGAGACGTCCAGCCCAACACCGCCTGAGCCTGTGCCGAAGAGAAGCGCGTGCGGTGGTTTCCGAAGAGATTCTCGATCCAGTCGGGAGGAAATGAGGCATTGGAAGCGCTTTTAGCGGATGTGCCGTTGAGCGCTGTCGCCGGCTGCGTCTTCGCCGTCCGCGACACGAGGGGCCGCGCAATCGTCCAGATCTGCGTTTGCTTGATTTCGCGCCGGAACTCCGGGCTCGCGCTTGCTGCTTTCAACGCCCTCTTCAAAGCTCCCCGCCGTGACTGCTGATACACGCGCGTCAACTCGCCGGGCTCGTAACTGCGGATCGCGTCCTTCCATGGCGCCACGATCGGTTCCAGAAACGTGCGCCAGCTCGTCGCTCCGTCATTGATGATGAAGCGGCGCCCGTGCGCCTCAGCCGCCTCTGCCGCCAGAAAAATCGCGTCGATCAGATTGTCGATGAAGACGTAGTTGGCGCTGCCTTTGCCCTGCGAAATCCAGCCGAATTCGTTGCGGCCCGCGAGTTGCGCCGGCAACTCCGTGAAAGTCTTCCCGCCGGGGCCATAAACGCATGACGGAAGCAGCACAACAATGCGCGTCCCGCCGGATTCCGCCGCGCGCTTCAGACACCACTGCTCCATCGCCGCCTTGCTGCGGCCATACTCTCCGCCGGCCGGCCGATAGGGCGCGGATTCGTCGGTGTCGCCATCCGGCCATCCGATTACATTGATGGTGCTCAGCACGACGACCGATTCGCACTTCGCTTCGATCGCGGCATTCACGACATTTTGGGTGCCCTGCATTGTGACGGCTTTTGCGTTCGCTCCGTCGCGCCCGTAGGCAAGGTGGAAAACGTGCCGCTGACCCGCGATCGCTGTGCGAACGGCGTTTTCGTCCAGCAGATCCACATCCGCCAGCTTCAGCGGAAAACGAGCGATGGAAGCGCAGGTCTGCGGACGGCGCACAATCGCCGTGACATCCGAAGCGCCGTTGTCGAACAATCTCTCAATCAGTCGGGCGCCAATGAATCCCGTCGCGCCGGTAACCAATGCGCGGCCCTGTGAACGTGCTGCAGCAAGCGCACAGCCGGAAGGGGCGTTGTGCGCGATCAGGCTTTGCGCGTACCGCGACCTGTATGCCTGCTCGATGGTGCGCGCGCCGCGGATCGCCGCGTCCGCGTCTTCCATACAGGTGCGCCCGCTCGCGATCAATTCGCTGAAGCGCCGAAGCTGCCGTTCAAAACACTGCTGGAAAGTCACCGCCGCCGATCCCGCGGGGCGTATCTCCAGTGCCTCGTCACCGGCGCCGCGAAACAGATGGAATGTCGCGAGCGAATCCACGTTCACAACGATCCTGCCGCGTGTTCCGTCGACGGTGATCGTGTTCGCCAGGGTCCGCAGGCGCGACACCGTGATGCGGACTTCGGCTCCGCCCTCCGATTCGAGCTCAGCCGTGGCTTCCGCTTCGACGCCGCCCCGCCAGTCGTCGCGATAGGACTTAAGCTCCAGGGGCCCGGCGAAGAATTCCGCCATATCGAGATAGTGGACGCCCATGTCCGCAAACACGCCGCCGCCCTCGCGCTGAAACGGCGCGAAGGAGCGAGCCGGCCACCGATACGGCCCGCCATGCTCCAACGTGATGCGGGAAATTTCCCCGAGTTCGCCGTTCCGGATCATCCGCGCGATCGCGGCAATCGAAGGAAACAGACGCCGGACCATGTTTACCGCCAGCACGCGGCCGTTCCGGGCGGACGCGTCGCGCATTTTCCGGCAACTCTCTTCGCTGAGCGCCAGAGGCTTTTCGCAGAGCACGTGCACGCCGGCGTCGAGCAGCCGCAACACTGCTTCTTCGTGCAGGGAATTCGGCAGCGTGACGACAGCCGCGCTGACATCGCATGCTGCCGTGCGGAAGTCGCTCTCGACGAACTTCACGCCCGGCCACGAAGAGCGCAATTTACCGGATACTGCCGTATCCACAACCGTCAGTTTGTCGAGCACGCCCATCTGCGCGAACGAGGGCAGAAAACACTCCCGCGCCACCGCGCCGCTCCCCAACATCATCCAGCTTGTAATCAACGTTTGAAAACTTTCCTGCCGGCCCGGCGTTACCGTCCCCGGCTTTACCGTCCTGATGCCGCCGGCGTCATCGACTCGGGCGAGGGAACCTTCAGCGACCACGAGCAGTCGTAGAAGAGAACCGTATACGCCGCCGCCCGCTGCTTGCCGCTGTTATACACATCGGCCGCGCCGATCTCAAGCTCGGCGTTCTCCGTCACGAGGTCGTACCACTGGCTCTCGACATCGTCGGTTATGCCGAAATGCAGCACATAAGTGCCGGCCAGCAGATTCGGCGAATGCACGTCGAGATCGATGTATCCCTCGCCCGAAATCTCCGGAATGATGTACTCGAGATCAGAGGTGAAAATCGAAAACAGAATCATTCCCGAGCGCGTCAGAATCGAAACCGCGAATGCGGGCCGCCGCAGCCGCTGTTTGCACTCGAAATGCAGGCGGATCGTGAACGGGTCGCCCGCGCGAATCAGCTTTCCCGCGGGACTCAGGACTTCGTAACGCGTGATGCGCGCTTCCCCGCTGCCCGAACGCCGGCCGCCGCGGCTCAGATCCTGGCCGGAATCCGTATCGCTCGCCGCCAGATAAGCCGTAATGGCCTCGTGCGCCGGGCCGTCGAAGCCGATGCCGCCACGGTCCATGACGATGCCGCGGCTGCAGAGCTTCTCGACCGCCACCATGTTGTGGCTGACGAACAAAACGGTTCGGCCCTGTCTCGAAACCTCGTCCATCTTGCCGAGACATTTCTTCTGGAAGACGGCATCGCCCACCGCAAGCACTTCATCCACAATCAGGATTTCCGGCTCGAGGTGCGCGGCGACGGAAAACGCCAGCCGCAGATACATGCCGCTCGAATAGTGCTTGACGGCTGTGTCGATAAAATTCTCCACCTCGGCGAATTCCACAATCGCGTCGAACTTGCGGACAATCTCCGCCCGCGGCATCCCCAGAATGGCGCCGTTCATGTAGATGTTTTCGCGGCCCGTGAGCTCTGGATGGAAGCCCGTGCCGACTTCGAGAAGCGAGCCCACGCGGCCCGTGAGCTCGATTTCTCCTTCGCTCGGCTCGGTGATGCGCGACAGGAGCTTCAGCAGGGTGCTTTTACCGGCGCCGTTGCGTCCGATGACACCGACGACTTCTCCTTCGCGAATCTCGAAGTTCACATCGTGGACGGCCTTGAACATTCGCGCCGAGCCTTTTTCCTGGGCTTCGGATGCCCGCCGCGGACGAAACGCCGATGCGATGCGGTCGCGCAGAGTCTTATAGGTCCTCGGGTGCGCCCCGATCCTGTATTCCTTCGTCAGGTTTCGGACTCGGATTACCGTTTTTGTCATCCCGCCTTCAACGCCCCCCGATTCGGCTTCATGTCGAGGCAGTAAGTAAGGTCTCCGCGATGCGCCAGCCGGTATTCGCAGTGCTCCATGCCGGCGAAGAAGGCGTGCGAACAATCTTCGCCGTGGAGCTCGATCACAAGGTTGCGCACGCCCGGCAACCAGCGCTCGGGAGACGAGGCGAATACCTCCATCTCGCTGCGCTCGATATCGATCTTCAGTATGTCGACTTTCTTCACTCCCGCATGCGCGGCCAGGGCCGGAATATCCCATGCCTCGACCGTATTCTCAACCGGGTCGCCGGCGCGAAACGCTCGCACCTGCACACCCCATTTCTCAGCGGGCCCGAATGGCGAGGGAACCACCGTGAGCTTCGTCGAACAGCCCCAGACGCCGGCCTGCAGGACTGTCGCGCGATCGCCGTAAGGCGCGAGATTGCGGCGGCAAATGGCGACGTTTTCCGGATCCGGCTCGACCGCCAGAACACGCGCGCGCGGAAAGCGATTCAGGAAATAGACGCTCGCCAGACCCACGTTGGCGCCGCAATCGAGGATGAACTCCACCTGCCGGGCGTCATCCAGAATGGAGTATTCCCGCTCGCGGAAGATCTGCCGGAAAGCGCGATAGTCGCTCGTCATCGGGCGCAGCGTCACCGCAGAAACGCTTTCCAGCCGGACCTCGATCGGTGTCAGAAGCGGTGACGCCCCGGCGTAATAACGCACCTGATTCCAGACCGTCCGCGCATGAAAGCGAAAGGCTCCCCCGTGACCCATGAGAGGGCCGTCTTCGCGCACACCGGTAATCAGATGGCCGAGCTGCTTCAGCCCCCCGCTGAATTTCTGTACGATCAGACTCATTTGTAATTATGTGGTGCGGGCACTCGTGCCGGCGCTTGCCGCCCTCAAACGATATCCGCGAACGTCCGCTCCATGCGACGGAAATAATACAGCCCGCTGATCAGCACCAGCACCGAAGCCAGCGACGAGGCCGCGAGAATCGCGCCCGGCGGATTTCCGCGGCCGAGAACCGCCCACCGGAATCCTTCGATCACGCCCACCATCGGATTGAGCCCATAAACCGTGCGCCACGGCTCCGACAGCATGTGCCCGGAGTAGGCAATCGGCGTCGCGAACATCCAGAACTGCGTCAGAAACGGCACGATATACCGGACGTCCCGGTATTCCACGTTCAGGGCGCACAGCCAGAGGCCCGTTCCGAGCGACGTTAGTATCGCCAGCAACAGAAACGGAATCGCCCAGAACAGATGGAGGCCAGGCATGAATCCCATCACGCCCATAAAGATCAGAAGCAGCACCATGCCGAGCGCGAAGTCGAGCAATCCGGAAAGCACCGACGAGATCGGAATCACCAGCCGCGGAAAGTAGACCTTCGTGATCAAATTGGCATTTCCGACCAGGCTGTTGGAGGATTGCGACAGGCCCGCTGCGAAGAACGTCCAGGGGATGAGCCCCGCCAGACTGAACAGCGGATACGGTATCCCCTCGGAGGGCATCTTGCCCAGCCGCCCGAAAAACAGACTGAAGATCAGCATGGTGAACAGCGGCTGAATCACCGCCCATGCTATGCCGACGGCCGTCTGTTTATAACGGACCTGGATCTCGCGCACGGCGAGGAAGTACATCAACTCCCGATAAGCCCACAGCTCGCGGAATCCAATCCGCACCCAGCCCTTCCTTGGAACGATTCGGATCGTGAGGGGTTCGGGGACACCCGTTGCGAGGGCGTTTTCGACGATTGCAGACATGTCTTTTGAAATCGGCAGGCCACAAAAACAATGGCCGCTACAGCTCGCTTTAAGTTCCTGAAGCCGTTTTCTGGTAATGCGAATTGTTGGAATACGGGTAGTAGGATTGATTCCTGAGATTGGTTTTCGCGTCCCAATCGTTGAGGATGGTACCCAGCACGTTGATGTTGTCCTGCGCCAGCTGCTCGCGCGCCGTCACCGCGCTCTGACGCGCTGTCACGCCGGAGCGAACCACCAGAATAAGTCCGTCGGCGAATCGGGCCATCAGCCGGGCATCGGAGAACTGAATCATCGGCGGCGTGTCGATCAGGATCAGATCGAACTGTTCCACCAATTTGTCGAGCAGCGCGGGGATGGCCGGCGAATGGAAAACCTGGCTCAGGTTCAGGTCGCTCGTAGCGCCCGCGGGCAAGACGAAGACTCCGGGAATCCGCGTCTCAGACACCGTGGGAAAAACCTGCGCGGAGTTTCTGGCCCCGCCTTCGCCCGGGTTGAGCAGATCGCTGGCTGTGACCAGATCGCCCAGACCCTCGTTCGTCTCGATTCCGAAGATCGCGTGCATGCGCGGCCGGCGCAGGTCCGCATCGATGACGAGGACTTTCCGGCCCGTTTCCGCGACCGCGATGGCCATATTGCTCGCGACTGTCGTCTTGCCTTCGCCGGGGCCCGGGCTGGTAACGACGATGACTCGCGGCTGCCGCGCGCCGCGCGACATCAGCAGGAGCGAAGTGAGCGTGAGCCGGAAAGATTCGGCTTGAATGGATCCATCGCCGGCGGCGTTCAGCAACACGACCGGCGCAGGCTGGGCGCGCGGAGTGGAGACGCCCGGCAGGAGTCTGGTCCATCGCCGCGCCGGAGACTCCGCATTGCCACTCCCGGACTCGATCGATGGAATGACTCCCAGTTCGGGCACTTTCAGAACGCGCGGCGAATAACCAGGCATGCCGAAAATCAGACTGCTTCGCCATTCCGATATCTTCTCGACACCGAGCACCAGCACGATGCCAAAGCCGATGCCACCCAGAATTCCGTAGAGCTCGTAGATCTTCGCCTCCGGCTTGGAGGGCAGACTGGGAGGATTCGCCGCATCGATGACGCGCGCATTGGTGGTGGGAAGCGCCGACGCCACCGCCGACTGGTTCAACTGCTGCATCATCGTGTTGAACGTGCTCAGGTAAAGATCGACTTCGCGCTTAAGCTGATCGTATTCCGCCGATTTATCGGATTGCGCCGACACGGTTCCCGCCTGTCCCGCGTACGCGTTGACGGCGAGTTGCTCGTGTTTCAGCACGGCATCGTAATCGTTGCGATAACGCTGCAGAATTGCCTCTTTCTCCTTCTGCATCTGCGCGGTCAATTCGACGACGGCCGCCTGCGCCCGCTGTACCCTCGGGTTGGCCGGCGTCAGCGTTTCGTTCAACTTCGCGAGATCCTGCCTGAGGCCCGCCAGTTTAATCTGATCCTGTTTGTAAACCACATCGTCGGCGAGATCCGGCAGGGCGTCGGGAGGGCTGCTTTTGATTTGCTCGAGTTTGGCCTGTTTTGCGATGCGGTCGGCCTGCAGGGCTCCCAGTTCCCCCTGCAATTGGTGCAATTTGGTAGTGGCGAGCGTGTCCTTGTCGCCGGTAGCGAAAGTCAAACCGTTTTTCCGCACAAATTCCTGCATGCGGGTTTCGGCCTGCTCCACTTTTGTGCGGGTCTCTTCGAGCTGCGTCTCCAGCCACTGCGAAGTCCGCTGGGTGTTGACCGTTCGCTGCTGCGTGGTCTGCGCGATATATTCCGCGACGACGGCATTGACGAAACCCGAGGCAAGATCCGGAATAGTCGATTCCGCGCTGATCACCACGAGGCGCGTCCCGATCACCACCTGGGCTTTGAGCGTCGCCGACGCCATGATGAGGCCCCGCCGCATCTCGACGAGCGGATCCTGCTTGCCCGCGAACAATTTGCGCATGGGGGCCAGCGTTCCGCCATAGGGAGGAGCCACCGGCGCAGTTTCCCGGCGCAGGCGATCGATGACCGGGCCCCGGATCGAGCCACTTTGAATAATCCTGATCGCCGTGGCGATGTTCTCTTTACTGACCGAATAATTGCCGGCCAGCGGATCGACCGCGCTGAGATTCATGAAGCTCTCGTTGAACGACTGCATTTCAACGGAAGTCGATGCCACGTAAACCGGCGGCGAAAGAATCAGCATCACGAACGCAATGAGCGCGCCGACCGCGCCCGTGAGCAGGATCCACAGTTTGCGGCGCTTGATCAGCTGCCAGTATGCGAGAACCGCGCCTCCGCCGTCTGCCGGCGTTGCCGGAGCAGCCGGGGTCTGGGGCGTGGGAAAAGCGTGCACCGCCCCTCGCGGCGCTGGCAGTTGCGCGTTATTCCAGCCGTCTTCGTTCTTAGGCATTTTCTTTACCGGTCAGATCTTGTTGATAAGGACAAAAAGCAGGGTCGAGGCCAGGCCGGTGACCAGCACCGTGGCGAGACGGGTCTCGAACTGCCCCTTCTCCTTTTTGGCCGGCACCTGGAGAATGTCGTTCGGAAGCAGTGGATAGTCGTTTCCCTCCGTCGACATGATTTTCGCGAGATTGATGGGAATCTTCGCCCGCCGCGCCGTGCCCAGCACCGGCCTCAGGATGACCGCCTTTTCGGGAATGGCGTTCGGCGTCAGGCCTCCGGTTGAAGCGAGCACCTGCAGAACGGTGATGTAATCCCGGTCCCCGACATCGATGCCTCCCGCCTTGCCGACGCCGGGCCCCATCAAATAAACCTGCTCGGCGCGATCGACCTCCACGATGTCGTAAGGCTCCAGTTCGATGTCTTCCGCCGGGTTGACGTTCTGAGTAAGGCTTCTGAGGTTGATCTCGACCGTGCTGGTTTTCGACAACGGATCCTCGACCGCCGAGCTCAGCGGAATCGGTCCGGACTCCATTTTCCGGATGATCTTGATCCGGCGCCCAGCCGTCGGTTGCAGACCGCCCACCGCCTGCAGCATCTCGACCAGCGTGTGGCGCCCCTGCAGGGCGTAGATTCCAGGCCGTTGAAATTGCCCGACGAAGAATACCGGCGAGCTGCGGAACTGCACAACCGTAATGCTGATCGTCGGATTCCGGACGTAAGTCTTGAGGCGATTTTTCAGATCCTCCTCGACTTGCGCCACGGTCGAGCCGCCGACCTTCACGGCGCCGATGAGGGGCAGCGTGACCGTCCCGTCGTCCTCGATCCGAAAAGTCTTGTCGTTCATCTCTTCGGCGTCGGGAGCGTGAATCATGATCTGATCGGTTGGTCCCAGTTCGTAGTTGGGCCGGATGGCTTCCACCGAGGTTTGCCCCCCGGGGCGCTCGGGCAAAATGCCTCCGACCGAGGGACCCACCTGTCCGCCTTGCGGGGTCGCCCCAGGCGTCGGGTTCTGGTCCTGGTTCTGGGTTTGGGCAGCGGGCTGCGTGGTGAATGGCGTGATCTGCCCATGCAAAACAGGCAGACTGCTCAGCCAGATCCCAGTCGCTATCCTGACTAACCTGCTGGAATACGAATAGTTCACGATGACTGATCCGTTGCGGTTCCGGTATGTGCTATCGAAAAAGCCGTTCGACGCGGCTGGCATAAAAGAGCGTCGAGCGCACCGTGCGCGTGGGCAGACAGCACGCTCTCCATCGGTTTCAACGCCGAAGCTCCAATAATAGCGCGGGTGCGGACCCTCGCGATTTCGACCTGATTGAGGGAGGTTGGCTTCTAACCGGCCGTAACCGGATTGACCTGCCGGACAAAACGAGGCTGTGTGGGGCAAACCAGATCGGCGTCAATCTCGGCGGCGATCGATCGCTGCAGCAGGCTGATCGAAATCACGATCCGGTACTTGTTTTTCTGAGCCAGAAGGATTCCTTCCATTCCCGACAGCGGTCCCTTGCGGATTACAATTTGCTGACCGACCCGCAGAAACGGCCACGGAGTGGCCGCCAGACCCGATTCGACAATCAGCCTGACGGATCTGAGCTCATCGTCGCTGATGGTCGCGGGTACTCGCCCTGCTCCGACGATGCTCATTACACCCGTAGTCGTCAAAATCGGCAATCTGTTGTTGACATCGAAACGGCAGAATACATATCCGGGGAACAACGGACAATCCACGGCCTTGACCCGGTCCGACCACCTTTTAGGCTTCCGATAGGACGGGAGATAAATCTCAAGACCTTTGCCTTCGAGAATTGTCGCTGCTACTTTTTCGAAATTTGTTTTTACGTGGACCGCATACCACGAGCGGGATGGACTGTACATTTCTGTTCGACTTGCACGACTACTCGGGCAGGCTACCGCCCTTTTACTCACATCAGGATCGAGTGAATGTTTCTTCAATTATGTTGGGAGCCCTTGGATCTGTCAACTTCTGTAAGTACTGGTACTATTGATGGAGTACCCGGTTTAATGCTGATTCCAAAGGGGATGTCGATTATTAAATCTACTTCGACCGGCTCCCGATTACGCAAAGCAGGCAGAAATTGCCAGCTTTCGAGGTCTTTTACAGCGGCCTCGGCGATTGCCGCCGCTCCCCCGATCACCGATACGGAATCGATCTTTCCCGCCATAGTCACCCGGCCGGCAAGCTGGACTTCTCCCGCCGGCGCCGCACCTGCGGTGTCCTGCTGCGTTGGCTTCCGAACCGGCAAAGGGGCTCTCATTGGTGCCGACGTACCGGCCTGACGTTCGGCGAACCAAATGGTCCAGTCCCCCGCGTATCCCGGCACGCCTTTCATCGGAAGCAGCATTGTGTAGACGATCCTGCCGGCGAAGCGCGCCTCGATGAGCTTCGGAATATTTCGGGATGAGGGTGGCAGGGGCGCTGAGAGTGTATGTTCCAGCGGGGCTATTCGCGGCGCGACGAAGACCTGCGGCGGCGCTGCGGCTGGCGCAGGCGCCCCTTTGACCGGTTCCTTCGGCAGCCGGAGCGTGGCTTCGGTGTTTTCCCCCCGGCCGGAGCCCGGCGCCACTGTCACGTCCGGGATCTGGATTCCGCCCTTGCCGCCGTTGGCCGAGCCCGTCCCCACATTGGGGCCCGCCGAGATGGCGGATTGCCGTGGCGGCGCCGCATCGATGCCGCCGAAATGAACGGCATTGACGATCAGAGCGTTGATGTCCGACGTGCCGCCCGAACCTGGCAGCACTGGGGCTTCGGGAATCGCAACCGCGGCGCCCGCATCTCCCTCGACCGGCTTCTTAATGGGCGGGGGCGCGACGAACCGCCTCGAGAATTTGATCCTGCTGTCGGTTAGTGCCGCCAGCCCCGCGTCCGGGATCGCCAGTTTGGGAATCTCCGGCGGCGGCGGCTCGGCAAGTTTGATTCTGGCCGTTTGAGCCGGCGGCGCGGGTGGGGGAGCCGGGGGAGCCACGAACGATTTCGGCGGGCTGGCCGGCGGCGTCGTGATGGGGACATCGGCGCCGCGCTCGACGGCGATCATGTCTGGCGCGGGTGTCTGCTTCTCCGGCTCAGCCCGATTCGGAGTGCGCCAGACCAGACGGTTATCATACGCTGCGTCGGCGCGGTGGATGATCGTATCCCGGTTGAGAGTTTCCGCTTTGGCCTCGCCTGACTCCGGGGAAGAAATCTTCGGAATTTCGTTGAGCGGGTACCAGACAATGTGGTCCTCATGTGGCTGGATCACCTGTTCGTAGAGGCTGGGTTCCACCACGGCCTGCGCTCCGGAGAACCAGAGGAGAAAGAAAGTGAGCGCCGAATGCAGAAGGAGAGAAAATGCAAGCGATCCTGGACGTGGACCACGCCAGGATCGAGAGGGCGCAACGATGGCGTTCCGGCTTTCTTCGTCGCGCATATCACGACAAGTGTAACTGGCCCGGCGAGTGCGCTCAAGCGGTCTGCAACTGGCCTGTAAATAGCTCCGGCGGAGAGGGCCCGAATTTCACGGACCCGCTCCGCCAGGTTGTACTATCTACTTCTATTTACCGGCGAGTGAACACGTAAGACACCGGCGCGGTCTGCGGGCCGCCGCCGAAATCCGCCGCGAAGGAACCCCCGGTCTGAGTGAGAGCCGTCGTGGGTGACCAGCCGGCGGGCAGTGTCAGGCGGCGAACGCCCGGCGCGATGCCGCTGATCGTCCACACGATCTGGTTCGCGGCGATTACGATTTCCTGCGACCCGCCGGTTGCGGTCACGCCGAATGCCGACTGGGCAGATGCGTCGTAGATGCTCAGGACGCTCGCCGTCGTTCCGTTGGTGTATTGCGCCATTGAGTCGTTAAAGCAGGTGGTTTCGACTCCGGAGCTTGTGGTTTGCACAACCTGCGTTCCACAGGCCGCTTGCGTCACGGTGCGGGTGGGCTTCGCATTCTTGGCCCAGGGCATGATCATGGTCGTGATGGGCCCGTTGTCATGGAGTCGCAGGATGTGCTGTGTTTCGGTGAACGTTGCGTTATTGGCCTTTTGATATTGGCCGGCTTCGGCTACCGGATTGCAGCCGTGCCCCCAGTTCCCGATGAAGAACTGACCGGTGGCATCGTTGGCGAGAGTGAAGAGATCCCAGTTGATGCCGCCCGCGGGATGTTTCGCCCACGTGGCTCCGGTAAATGTGAACTGGTTCAATCCGCTGTTGAGCGCGAGGACGTTGCCGTCTGAAGGAAGCGCGCCCGCAACCGACTGGCAACCCGCGCTGAAGCGAGTGACCGGTGTTACCGCGCCGCCCGGGGTCGAAACCGGACCGGTCGCCATCATGTTCCAGGTCACCGTCTTGCCTGCGCCTGCCGAAGGTCCGGCGAAGCTGTCGGTCACATAGATGATGGGGTAGGCAGCGTCGAATGCCATCGTGCGCACGTTGCGCGTCCAGACCGTGCCGTCGCCGGATGTGAATGTTGCGGCTGCCTGGGTTGAGGCACCGAACGATTCGAATTCGGTATTGGTGGGGTTCCCCATCAGCTTCATCACATCGCCGAGCAACGCATTATCGGCGTTCCAGGCATGCGACAGCTCGGTATCGTAAACAACCGAGTTGTGCATGAACCTGCCCGGCGTTTCCGGATAGTACAGATTCGCGTTCCAGTCGACCGAAAGCGGCGCCGCCAGCGCATAGACCGAAACCTGCCCGTCGTCGTAATGGCGGTGTCCGCCGGTTGAGTAGAAGCCGCCATCGATGAACCACAGCGCCGTTTCCTGCGGGGTGCCGAAGTTGTGCCGCTCCACCGAGTGATATCCGGGAATATTCGTGCTCGCCAGTTGCGGCGCAATGGCCGGAATGGATGGATCAATCGCCGCCAGCGTGGTGACGAACTGCGAATCTTCCGTCAATTGGCCCGGCGCATTGGATTGCTGCCATGCCCACATCAGATTGCCCGCCAGAGCCGGGTTGGTCGAATACATCGCCGTTCCCAGCATGCCTGTGCGCACATCGGCTTCGGTGTTGCCGTCGCCGTTGCTGTAGCCTTTGCGCAGATTGCCGAAGCGCGGATCGGGCGGCGTCTGAATTGACATTTCCCAGTTGGCATAGGCCGCCCACTTGGGATCGGCCATTGACAGCAGCCCCTGCGATCCGGAGTTCATGTAGTTCAATATCAGCGGTTCAAAGAATGCCGACTGGTAGTGCGTCGAGCCCGCCGCCGCGCCCGTGGCGCTGAAATAAGTCCCGAAGTCGGTGCTGGCATAACTCACCGCTGTCGCCATCTGCGCGCTCAGAAACGGCTGCGAGGGGTCGGCAAACACCGATTGCGTCCGGTATTGCAGATATTGCTGGATCTGGTTGGCCAGCCCCACGCCGCTGCCCGACTTGTTGTCGATCGGGAACCAATCGTTGTCCCAGAAAATGCTTCCGAACAGAGCCAGTTCCGCTTTCGCCAGCGTCCTCTGCGCGGCCGTCGCGTTGGGATTGATAAGGACCGCGTTCAGCACCACCGTTTGGGGCGAGCTCTGCAGCCCCAGCCCGTAATAACCCAGCGTCCGGTCGAAGCGATTGTCGCCCGATGCCAGGGCGCTCACAAGTTGTACCGCCAGGTTCGTGGGCGCCGCCAGCGCGGTCTGCACCGCGGC
>DASZLO010000296.1:0-7489 GCA_035552315.1 Bryobacteraceae bacterium | reverse complement strand
CGCCGCGCCGGTGGAGTCATTTACGAATCCGGTAATAGTTCCCGTGGTCACCTGGGATACTGCAGAACGGCTCATGAAACCGAGGAAAACGAATAAAATAGCCAGGCATCTGATCTTCATAGCACTATCCTCTTTTCTTGGGCTATCCTTTTACAATGACTGCAGTACCCTCAGATTGAGACCTGGTCCGAAGCTGCGCGAAAGATTCTATCACTAGGTTTACGCGACCACAATGGACATGGACATTCTGTTGCGCTCATTTTCCGCTGCCGAAGCCCCCGCCCTTGTTCAATTCTCAACGTCGGTGTTCGACATTTGCCGCGGGTTCACGGTTGAGGAGGACGAGGCCCGTCGCCTGATGCGTGATGGCCAAGTCGATTCGTTTGGCGTAGGTTCAGGGCGTTCTGGTGCGAGGAACTCTCGACAAAAATTGGGGAAGGACCGAACTCGGCGGAACACGCGAGCAGCAGCCATCACGGCCGAACGAATGCAATCTCACGCGACCTCTAATCCCAGATACTCCCCCGGCGCATTGAGCAGGTCCTGCTGGATGCCGAGGTAACGCTCGGTGGTCTGGATGGACTCGTGGCCGAGGGCCAGCTGAATCTGCTGGATGGGAACTTTCCCCTTGTGCGCGAGTTTGGCGAAGGTTCTTCGAACGTCGTGAGGGGCGAGCTCGAGCCCGATTTCGGAGCACGGAGCGCTGGAAAGTTCGGTAAGGCCATTTGTTGGAACGTTCAGATTGCGGTGCCCGTTGGTGCTAAAGCATTTGCAGATTAAAAAATTCGAGGGCGCGGAGGAGATCCGGGTCCTGTGGGCTGATCGGTTCGTTCTCCGTGTCGCTGATCGAGAAGGGCTCGAAAAGCGCCCAGTTCTCGATGTTTGCGGGGTGGTCGTATCTGGATGGATAGCGAATGCCAGCGTACTGCGGCGTCGAGGCATAGACGATGGCCGATATGAGCTGGGTAAGCCTTCGGTCGGTACCCAGCGTTACGGAGCGAATGAATTCGGCGTCGCCGACGCAATCGGGCGCAATCGAAGCGCGAAGACGTTGAGTCCATTCCTCATCGCATACGTCAGCGAATCGACCATGGGCTTGGGCCCGGCCCATCAGGCGAGGTTCGAGCCATGCGAGTGGGACGACGCCTGGAGGATTGAAGTCGTCCTCGCCCTCGATTTCGCCCAGCTCGGCAAACAGTTCCCCATCGGGACGCAAACGGGGCAGCGTTTCAATAAAACAGCCGATGCGCTGTGACGACGCGTAGAGCACCCTGTAGAAGCCATCCGGGTCGTCAAATCGGTTGTCGAATTTGCCCTTATCGCTCGCGTGCGACCACGGCGGCGGCTGCCATGCGTCGGGTTGCCGGCCGATCCGATAAATCGGCCCTGCTGGTTCGCGGTCTGGAATGGGAGACTATCCTCCCACGAGGAATGAGCGGGCGGCTGCGATTACCCTTGGCCCGGCTGCCTCAAAGTCTTCGTCCCGGAAAAACCGGATAGGCGCACGGTCGTTCAGATCCGGATTGAGGCCGGTAAACCAGGCCTGTACGACCCTCGGATCATCTTTTTCGACGAGCATCTGCGCGACCTGAAAGGCGAGCCTGATGCGATCGTCGGGATTCCTGTATGGCTCGATGCCGTTCATCCAGCGCTCCACGGTGCGCGTGTCTTTTGCGCCACCGATGTAAGCGGTCAGCTTCTTGCCGAGGACGGCAACCAGTTTCGTGACAACCACGGGAAACGCCGCGGAAATGGCCTCGCGATGCGCGGCAGCATCTGGCCTGGGCGTCGATGTCGCTGGCGCTCCCATTAGTCCATCACCTTCGGGGAGACATCCCCCGCTTTAATTGTGCATACAATCGCAGATAAATATCAACAAAAAAGTGTGTAAATATCACGATAGAAAATTACCATATATGCACATGGCTAGAGAACAAAGTCGCTTCGAGTCAGTCAGATAGCAGTTGTGACCGGGCTTGCGTAAGGGGTGGGGACTCACGGCCACGTGATCCGGCCGTTCGCCGGCACGACCTCAATAGCCCAGTCCGGCGGCGCTCCGCCGTGGCCGCCGCTGCGCTGCGCGGATGCGCAGAGGTAAACCGGAGCCGCGTGCCCCTTGCAACTGGAACAGCAGTTTTCGAATCAGATCCAAAAACGTGAGATCGCCGCACTTGCCAATGATCAGCTTGACGGCCGATGTTGATTGCCGCCCGTTGCAATTCTGGCAGTGCGTCTCCAACCAACATTCGGCCCAATCCGAGAGCTTGTGATTCCGGCGGAATGGCGGAGGATGCACGTCTCCATTTTTCGCCCTTTGTTCGCCTTGTGTTCTGCGGCTATTTGACCCTGACCGGCTTCGGCGGTGACTTGAGTTCGGGGAATGTCCATTTCTCGCGCTCGATGGCGCTGGCGAGGTCGCGAAGCGCCGCGCCTCTGGAACTGTGTCGCCAACCCCGGATATCCCATCCTGAAGATCGCGGCCGATCAGCGCGATGACGGCATTGCCGTCCCGGCCGATTTCGACGGTCACTGCACCAGGCCCTTTGAACTGATGAAGCTTTTGTACCCCTCCGGCAGTTCAGGCTTGTACCCGCTGGAATTGCACTTCGGGCATGGCATCCCTGGTGCGCCACAGTGGCAGGACTTTTCCTCAGGGCCGTCCCACGGTCGATCCGGATGCGCCTCGCATACCCAGCGGGAATCCAGGCAGAGTTTGCATTTCGGCTCCATTCCTTCAGCGTAATCCGTAAGTTTGCGGCGCATCCCGCCGATAGGCGCGACGGGTGGGGCGAAACAGCGGGCTGCGGCATCCACGCAGACTTGCGCCCCCATTGGCTCATCGCTCGCCGCGCCACAACCGCCAGATAATCTCTATCTCCCGCTCAAAACCGATGTCGCTCGGGTATTTGCCGGGATTGCTCGCGACATACTCGAGCACGGTAAGCATGTCCGCCGCGATCTGCTCATCGACGCTCCACAGGTCCGTTATGTCCCATCCGCCGTTTTCCGTTGCGTTGTGCCAGGCCAGAAGAAAATCAGCCACTTTGCGCGACTGGCCCGTATCGCGGCGGGCGATCTCGATCAGACGCGCGATCACTTTCAGTCCTTCATCGATGCCGGCTTCATTATTTCTGGCCCTCACACCCCAACAGACCATAAGGTCCAGAATACGTTCGACAATTATGGGAATCGGACCTTTCCTGCTACCGAATTTCCACGGTTCGGACCGCGCCTACTTCGATGCGGACCGCGGTATCTGCGCCCGGAACACGAACCCTGTCTCGATCGGCGGCGTCACTTTGATGTCCTCCACCTGATACTTCGGGTCTTTCTTCCGCATTTCAACCTGGTCCAGCCGAAGGGTTGCGTAGAGGAAATCCGGATCTTTCTGTTCCGGACCATTCGCCCTGAATTTCGTAAATGCCTTTCAGGTACTTAATGCAGCCGTCGTGCTCCAGCGCTTCGATTACATCCTTACCAATAGCGCCGGCATGGGCGGCCGACAGATAAATGATTCTTTGGCTCTCATCGGCTAGGCGTCATGCCGGCGGCCGCCCGGCAGTTCCAGCACATCACCGATCCCATCATTTTGACGCGCGCCGAGTGCATGCCGCAAAAAGGGCAGTAGAGGCCGTCGGGCGTTAGTGGCTTTGAACATTTCGGGCAAGTGATTGGCGGTGTTGGATTGGTAGCCATGCGGCGTACTTTTTTTCGAGAACCTTTTACGTGCGTTCCCTAAAAGAAATTTTGTTAAACAGCGGGGGGCCATGTAATTTACTCGAACGGAATGTCTACTTCGGCGTAGCTGCCCGGTGTCGCCGCGTTCACCGCCTCAACGACGCGGTCAAGGTGCTTCCGCACGATGCGCCAAGCTGAATTGCCAAGCACCACGAGGGCGATTTGTCGCTCCTTCAAATTCTGCTGATACCGAATTTTCTTGTCGGTCGTAAGCAGGAGTTCAAAACCTGCGGCCTCGGCCCTGGTGAGCAACTCGCCGTTGGAAATCCTGTCCCAGCCGCGCTCAATCGCCTCGGTGACTTCGTGACCGGCAAGCGAGCGGGCTATGCCGCTCGGGGTGCCGTGGTCAAACAGGATGCGCATCGGTCGGAACGGATGCGCCGGAAGGAAGCGGCGGCGCGTCGAGGCTGCGGGCCGCGAATTCAAGCACGGTCTGAATCTGCTCCCGCGTCACATGAAACTGCTCAACGATTTCGTCAATGTCCGAACCGGCTTCGAGGTTCTCAAAAACCGTGGCGACCGGCATGCGGGTATCCTTGAAAACCCACGCGCCGCTGCGCCGGTCGGGGACGCTCTCCACGGCGGGGCATTGTGACCAGTCGAGATTTGGCATGACCTGCGCTCCTTTCTTCAGATTATCGTGAGGCTGGATTATATGCCGGTTCGGTGCTGTTGTCACCGCCCGCCCGTGGGGCCGCCACCCTGCTTCTCCAAATCTACAAAATGAGCCCTTTTGTCGAAAGTTAAACGAGGAAACGGCTTTTGCGACAGGGTTTTGCAACGCGGAAATGACCGCTTACTGGCATTGCCGGGCGCGTCTCAGTCAACCTTTTCGAGACGGGAGGAGCATTCGACCTGTGGCTTCAGGCGCGTCCAGTCGGATGATCGGAGCCAGCGGCGAACGGTTGCCCGGGAACTGGCCGCGTCATCGAGAAATGACAGTGTTTCCTCCGCCGGCGTGTGCATGTCGGAAGCATGCAGTTGATAGAGGTCGATCGTGTCAACACCCAAGCGATCGAGGGATGCGTTCAGGGCACGATGGAGGTAACGCCGCGACAAGCCAACTGAATTAACCTCCTGGCCACGGCTGGCGCGTCCCTTGCTGGCGAGGATAACCCGGTCGATGATGTCACGAGGCCGGGCGGCGAACCAGCGCCCGATGATCTGTTCTGAGGCGCCACCGACATACACATCCGCGGTGTCGATCAGGTTGCCGCCTGTCTCAACGAACGTGTCGAGGATTGCGAAAGCGTCCTCCTCGGGCGTCTCTGAGCCGAAATACATAGTTCCAAGAGCAATCTTCGATACGGCAATGCCAGTTTTCCGAGCTTGCGGTGAAGCATAATTAATAACCTTTACAGAAGCCAATCTTAGTGCATGGCCTCTACCGTGCACCCTGACCTTGAACAGACTGCCCGCGCCTCAACTTTGGGAAAATCTGTTGCGCGGATTGTCGCGGCGGCGGCTGCTTTCGGTTCGACAAAAAAAGTCGACGTGATGTTCTCGCTCCGAATTTGACGGAATCGCCGATTATCGGCTGCTGGACCGGCGCGCAAGGCCAAAACATTTTAACTGCGTTATGCTTCTCTCAGGAGTTAACCATGGGAGAAGACAAATGAATGGAATCGACAACATCATCGCCCAGCTAGAATCCCGGAAAGCCGCGATCGAACGGGCGCTGGAAACTTTGCATGACTTTGAAACGACCGGAAGCATTACACCGGAAAAATCCACCGCCAAGGCAGCACGTGGGCGGAAACGCGGCATGACGCCGGAAGGGCGCCGGCGGCTTGCGCTGGCAATGAAACGGCGCTGGGCCGCGAAACGCACCGGGACTCAGGCGAAGAAAACAACAACGAAGAAATCGATAACCAAGAAAACAGGATTGACCGCTGCGGGTCGGGGGAAACTGGCCGAAGCGATGAAGCGCAGATGGGCCGCCAAGCGCACGGCCGCACAGGCGAAGAAGAAGGCGGCCTAATCGCTGGCCAAGCCGCCGCAGGCGCATTAACAAGTGCTGAGAATGCTCTGAGGAGAACGATCCATGCATTTTCGACAAATGCTGATGAGACTCGTTGCGACTGCAGCGCTTGCGGGGCCTCTGGCTGCGGATCCGATTCCCACTTACGTGGCGACTTCAGCATCGCTCAATTACACATTCACCTCGGGTTTCACACTGGAGAGCTTTTCATTCGTCGGACCGGACCTGAACCTTTCGGGACGCGGGGGTTCACTCTTCGACCAGGGCCCTTCCGGCATCGAGCCAGGCGTGCCGTTCGACTTTTCTACTTTCTTAATCGTCAATGCGGACGGCAGCGAATTCTCGGGAACAGTGGGTGGCGTATCGACTACGTTTTCGCTGAATTCCCATGGGTTAGTGTCCGCCCCGGGGATGGTTTTCAACCTCACCAACGGCGAAATTCCCTCGCCGCTCTCGAACGGCAGTGCACCGATGACCGTCCCCGCGACTGCTTCAGGAACACTGTCACTGTGCGCTCCCGTATCTGAATGCGCGGTCGACGGCGGCACTCAAGATCTTCAGGTCACGATAGATATTCCCGGGACTGTAACGCTCCAGATAGTCAACTTCGGGAGCCCGTCGACTCCACTTTATAGGGTCAGCTCTGCGCACTTCAGCACCGTGCCCGAACCGAACACGGCGGTGCCGCTGGGCCTGGTGACGGCGGTTTTATTCTGGTTTGTGCGCCACCGCAGGATGCATGAATAGGTTGGTTCCGGCGGGACGAGGCGGTGCGTCTGAAGGCCCAGGTATCGCCCGTCAACGCGGCAACAGGCGCGTCTTAGTCCATCCTTGTTCCCTGTCGACGCCAAAACGCGATGTCGTACCGTTCTATGAATAGAACGGATTCAGGTGGGCAGAAGATTATCCCGCCCACGACACAATGGAATTCGTTATCTCGGAACGGTCCTAATCGCTCAGCGCATGATCGCGCCGGCGACCAGCGCACCCGAGAAAGCCGCGACGCGACGGCATAATCAACATCATGAACCAGCAGGAAATCCGGGTTGCCGCGCAATGGTGTGCGTGAACGACGTCGAGCAGCGCTATTGCGGGAACTGCCACACGTTCCATCTGGCCGCCGCGCCCTAAAGTCCCCGTGCGATCCCGCCGATAGACGGGAGTGGCGAAGCTGCTCCTCGCGGTCTCCGAATCATTAGTCGGCTGCTTGTTCATCGGCGTTCACGTCTGGATGATCTGGGCATGGATGAGGGAAAAGCCGATGACGCAGGAAGAAATCGAGCGCGGCGACATGCGCTCGGTCTCATGGCCGTATTACGAGGGCGGCGGATTCGCCGGCGGTGACGACGCGCGGTAGACTCTCAGCCCCTAATGAAATTACGAACTTTCCGAGTAAAACAGTCGAAGCACCGCTCACACGCGCCGGGAAAGATCGCCGCGCTGAGGTCGCAAGGACGCGAGCTAAACAGTCCCGGTGTCCGATCCGCATGATCGCCAAGCCGGTGGGCTCGTATGCGCTGAACCGTCGGATTCGTTCACTGTTTCTTGGCGATCGGGGATCGCTTCGCCTTGCGAATGAAACGGCTGGCGCCCCATACAAGCGGAGCGATTGACGCAATAACCGCGCAGCGCAGAGCATTCTTACGTCTCGGCGAATCCGAATCCAGGACGCCGGTCGCCGGCGATGCGGCGATTCGAGGTCCGACACGCATCGTTTGCAGGTCATAAACAAACTGTCGGCCGCAATCGAGGCAAACGACATACGTCGCC
>DASZLO010000295.1:0-19994 GCA_035552315.1 Bryobacteraceae bacterium | reverse complement strand
CCGCCGTACATCGCCAGCCTCAGGCCTTACGGGGCCGGACGCAGCATCGAAAGCGTCGAACGCGAATTCGGTGTTACCGCCACCAAACTGGCCTCCAACGAAAATCCGCTCGGGTCTTCTCCTTTGGCTTTGGAAGCCATCCGGCAATCGCTCAACGGCTTGAATCGCTATCCGACCGGTGGCCTTCGCCTGCGGGAAGTGTTGGCGCGCCAGTTCGACGTGAAGGTGGAGAACGTGATTGCGGGCAGCGGCTCGGAAGGCATCATGTCGAATATCATCCGGACGTTTCTGATTGACGACGACGAAGTCCTCACGACTGAAGCCGCGTTCATGGGTTTCCAGGTGCTGGCCCGCTCCCGCGGTGTGCGCTACAACACGGTGCCTTACCGCGACTGGCGCTACGATCTGCCCGCGCTGGCCGCGGCGATCACGGCGAAAACGAAAATCATTTATCTCGCGAATCCGAATAATCCGACCGGGACTATTTTCACGCGGCACGAATTCGACGAATTTTACCGGCTGGTGCCGGAACGCGTTCTGGTGATTCTGGACGAAGCCTACTTCGATTACGCGCAGGAGAATCCCCGCTATCCGGATTCCATGCATTACCGTTATGACAACGTCATAACGCTGCGGACCTTTTCGAAAATTTATGGCCTCGCGGCAATCCGCGTCGGATTCGGTTTCGCGCACGAAGAGCTGATCGCCAACCTGCTCAAGGTGAAGTTGCCGTTCGAGCCCAGCGGTCCGGCCGAAGCGGCGGCGATCGGCGCGCTTTCCGACAAGGAGTTTTTCTATCGGTCGCTGGAACAGAATGCGCGCGGCATGCGGCAGTTGACCGGCGCTCTGCGCGACCTCGGACTGACATTTCCTCAGCCCGAAGCCAATTTCGTCATGATCGTTTTGCCGGACGCTGAAGTTGCAGCGCGCATGGATCACGATCTTCTGACGCAGGGAATCATCGTCCGGCCACTGGCCCCGTTCGGACTTCCGCACTGTCTGCGCATCTCGACCGGGTCGGACCAGGATAACGAAAAATGCGTGGCGGCCCTGCGCAAAGCCGTGGCGTCCTCCGGAGTTTTCGCACAGGAAGGTGTGTGATGCAGCAAGTCATCGAAGAACATTCCACTTTCGCCTCTGATTCAACGCAGGATTTCCTGCCTCTCAACGGGACCGATTACCTCGAATACTACGTGGGCAACGCGCGCCAGGCGGCCTACTACTACCGCGCCGCGTTCGGCATGGAACTGGTGGCTTACAGCGGCCCCGAGACCGGCAACCGGTCGCGCGTGTCATGGGTGCTGAAGCAGAACAAGATCCGCTTCGTTCTGACCACGCCGCTACGAACCGACGATCCGGCCGCCGCTCTGATCCGGCTGCACGGCGATGGAGTGCACGACATCGCGCTGTGGGTGGACGATGCGGAGGCCGCGTGGAAAGCGGCAACCAGCCGTGGCGCGCGCAGCGTCCGCGAACCTGAGACCCTGCGTGACGATCACGGCGAAGCGCGCATCTCCGCCATCGCGACTTACGGGGATACGATCCATTCGTTTGTCGAACGCCGGAATTATCAGGGTCCGTTTCTGCCGGGATTTGTGGCTGTGGAAGAGCACGACCGCGTCGCCCGGCCGGTGGGCCTTCTGCACATCGATCACATCGTCGGCAATGTCGGCTGGGGCGAGATGAACCGCTGGGTCGATTTCTACCGGGACACGATGGGCTTCCGGCTCTATCAGCATTTCGACGACAAAGACATCAGCACCGACTATTCCGCTTTGATGTCGAAAGTAATGGCCAATGGCAACGGCCGCGTGAAATTTCCCATCAACGAGCCGGCAACTGGCCGGCGCAAGTCTCAGATCGAAGAGTATCTGGAATTCTATGGCGGGCCCGGCGTGCAGCACATCGCGCTGGCCGCGGATGACATCATTCATGCGGTCTCCAAACTGCGCGATCAGGGCATCGAGTTTCTGCGCGTGCCATCGACTTACTATGACGATCTGGAGCAGCGGATCGGGCGTATCGATGAGCCTGTTGACGCGCTGCGCGATCTGGGAATTCTGGTCGATCGCGATGACGAAGGTTACATGCTGCAGATCTTCACGCGGCCCGTGGAAGACCGGCCCACGCTGTTCTACGAAATTATCCAGCGAAAGGGCAGCCGCAGTTTCGGCAAGGGAAATTTCAAGGCCTTATTTGAAGCGATCGAGCGCGAACAGGCCCTGCGCGGGAATCTGTAGCGCTTCATATCAGTTTTCCGACGGCTTCTCCGCCCGGTCGATCACCAATACTTCGACCGGCCCCCGTTGCGCCTCAAGCCTGAGACCGAGTTGCTCCTGCAATGCAGTAAAGATCGACGGCTGCGAGTCGTCTGGCGGCAGCGGCCCGGTTGGCAGCCACGCCTGACCCTCGGACGGTGCCCACCGAAGTGCAATGTCGTAACTGCCCTTGAGTTCCGTCTTATCCACAACAGTTCGACCGGTGAATCTGGCGAGGTTCGCGGCGAAACGCGGCATCGCCACGCCTGCGCCTAACATCTGTCCGGAAGAGTTGTTAAAGCCTCCGCAGGGCCGGGACGGTGATTGACCCGGGAGTGTGGGCGGCGGCGGAATTCCGGCCGTCGGATCGAAACAAACTCCACGGGAAGCTTCGAGCCTCGGTCCATTCTTCGTAACCAGCAGTCCGTAGATCGGCATTTCCTTCCTTTCCCGGTGAATCCTGAGGTCGAATCGATCGGCCAGCAGTTCCTGGAGCATCTTCATGACTTGCAGCCCGGATTGTACCGGTGTGCCGCCGGATTCGATCTGCCCTTTGGCTTCGATATCGTATCTTGTGGAGCCCAGCCATACGGGACCGCCTGAAATTTCAAAGTCCCGCACCTGGTACGCTTCGGCGATCAGCGATTTGAGCGTAGCGTTGACCACCCTGAGCCCACCCCCGGGAACGACGCGGATTCCCAGAATGTTCGCGCCCGAATTGTTAACCCTGATGGCGGCGACATCGAATCGACCCTGGCTGACTGCCGGCGACTGCGCCATCAGCGGGGGCGTATTGCCGATGCCGACCATCAGCGGAACTGCCACAGCCGCAACCCCGGCGCCGGCGAGCAGAAACTTATTGGCGCGGTTCAGCTTCCGGCCGATGCGATTGGCCATGATCGCTTCGATTCTTTTCCTGAGGTCGGCGCCAGTTACTCCCGACACGCAGACCAGCGGCGATTCTCTATAAAATTTGCAGACGCTGAGTATGCCTTCTGCATAGACGCGCGGCTCTCTCATTTGACTGAGAACGGCTTCATCGCAGGCGCGCTCACGTTCTTCGACAAGGCGCGCGCCGATCCACCAGACCAGAGGATGGAACCAGAAGATCGCTTCGACAGTCATGTGGATCGCGGCCCACAGGTTGTCCCGCCGACGGATGTGGCAAAGCTCGTGAATCAGAATCGCTTCCATCTGGCGGGCCGACAGACGCTCAGAGATGCCTGCGGGGAGAAACAGAATCGGGCGCAACACGCCGATCACGCCTGGTTCCAACAGGCCCGGCGTCGAGCGGATTCTCACCTTCGCCGGAACCTGGAAAGCGGGCATTCGGATCGGAACAGCGGAACGCAGCGCCGCGCGAATACGCTGCCAGTTCCTCAAACGCGTCACGCCGATCGCCGTGAAGCCGCAGGCCCACACCGCGCCGGTAATGACGAAGAGCCAGCCGTTATTTCCTGGCGCGGCGTCCATGAATGGCGCGGTATCGGGGAAAGGTTGGGCGATCTGTCTCACCGCGAACGGGAGAGGGCCCGCCGATATCGCTGCAGCGACGTGCTCCCAGTGCAGGTGGCTGCCGAGATTCATCAACAGCGTGAACGGAATCAGAAATTTAATCGACGTGCTGAACCATATCCAGAAGCGCACCTGCGCGCGGTTACTCCGCAAGCCGACGCTAAGCAGCCCCGCCGCCGCCGCGAATAATGTGGACTGCCAGAGATGATTGGTCATCGGGGTTCACCGCCTTTCCCTGTCTGTCTTTTCTGTTGCAGATCCAGCCGGCGGATCGTCCTTTCCAGTTCGCGCACGTCTTCGAGCGTCAGTTTTCCCGCCTCGGCAAGCTGCGCCATCATCGGCTGAGGACGCCCTCCGAAGAAAGCCAGAATCTCATCGAGCAACCGGTTTCGGGTCACGTCGCGGGGAAAGATCGGCTCGAAAATATCGGCGTTGCCGATCTTGCGGACGCGGCGCACGGCCTTCTTTCCTTCCAGCCGGTAAACGGTGGTTTGAATGGTTGTGTAAGCCGGCTTGGGTTTCGGAAACGCTTCCTGAATTTCCCGGATTGAGGCCTTCCCGTGTGACCAAAGAGCTTCAAGAATGCGGAGTTCGAGCTTGCTGAGTTTTGGCTGGGGCATGAGCTGCCTACTACATTAAATCTGATTCTACTACCTTATAGTAGGAAGTCAATCGTGCCCAAACCATCCATGTGCAGGTATTGTGAAAGTCGAGCGACATGAGATGACAGAGGCGAAGACGCAGTACTCGGCGATCGTGCTGGGCGCGACGGGAAATGTGGGTGGACGGATCGTGCAGCTTCTGATCGAGAGCCCTCTGTGCAGGAAGGTAGTGGTGGTGACGCGCCGCAAAACGGACGCCGTCGCCGATCCCAAGGTCTCCGAGGTCGTCGTCAACATGGACCGCTTCCAGGAAGAAGTTGCGCCGCACGCCCAGGGTGTCGACGTTGCACTGGCCGCGTTCGGCGTTGGCAAGGGCAGCGCAAAGATGCCCGAGGAAGAGGTGCGCAGGATCGAAATCGCCTACCCGCAGGCCTTTTGCCGCGCCGCCAGGGCTGGAGGCGCTCGTGTGTGCGGAGTCATGACAGGAGCCGGCGCGGACCCCTCGGCCCGGACGAAATACGCGAAAATCATCGGCGAGAAAGAGAAGGCTGTCGAGTCAGTTCAGTTCGATTTCCTTGGACTCTACCGGCCAGCCGTCATCCTGGGCAATTCCAATACGCCGGGCGCGCTCGGCTACGTCATGCCGCTGGTGCACTGGGCCATGCCGTCCAGATTTCACTCGATCCACAAGAACGACCTGGCGCGGGCCATGGTGGCGCAGTCGGAGCAGGCATTCCTCGCGATCGCGCCGGGCAACGCTCCCGGGAAACCGGCCGTGAAAATTCTGGAGTACAAGGATATGGCGCCCTTCTTTGTCAAAGGCGAAAGTGACCAGCGCCCCTGAACGGTAATCCTGCGAGCCCGACCCGAACGACTCTCGTCTCCGGCGCCTTCGCGTTCACATCCAAGAGACGCTCACTCGCAGCGCAGCGCAATTGCGGGATCTACTCTCGTAGCCCGGCGCGCGGGAATATAGCAGGCAACGAGCGCCACCGCGCCCAAAAGCCCCGTCACGGCCAGATACACTGCGGGATCGTTCGGATGCACCTCGAACAGCATCGTTCTGAGCAAACGCGTACCTGCGACAGCGATGGACAGGCCCAGAACCAAACCAACTCCCGCCAGCCTCAATGCCTGGCCGAGGATAAGCCTCAGTACAGACCCCCCACTTGCGCCCAAAGCCATGCGCAGGCCGATTTCGGGAGACCGTTGGCCCGCCGCGTATGACGTCACCCCGTAGACTCCGGCCATGGAGAGACATACTGCCAATCCCGCGAAAATCCCAAACAGCAGCGTCCGAAACCGCGGCGCGGCTTCGTTTTCCGAAACGATCGTTTCCATTGTTGTGAAGGTCACCGGCACGTCGGGCGAAGTCTCACCCGCCACCCGCCGCAGAGATTGCGTCAGCGCGTTCGGATCGCCTGCGGTCCGCACAACAATGCTCAGGGCTGACTCGTTGTACTGGTGTTGCCGGTAAGTCATATAGCACTCCGGCACCGGATCGTGTTCCGGGCCGCGCTGGCGCACATCGCCAACCACGCCGACGATCGTCATCCCTTTCACGGAATCGAACGGGCAGAAAACGGTTCTGCCGATAGGGTTCTCACCCCGGAAGGCCCGGCGAACAAGAGCCTGATTGACTATGGCGACGAATGGTTTGTCGGCTGTATCGGTGTCGCTGAAATCACGGCCGTTCTTTACGGGAATTCCCAGCGCCCGAAATGTGCCGGGCGCCACCACGGAAAGGACTGACGCCGTTCCGGACTTCCAATCCGGCTTCTCCGGCAAGTGATCGATGATGACACCTCCCGAAGAGGAGGGGCCGGCGTGGCCAGGCGGCACCATCGTTGCGCCCGCCGCGATCACGCCCGGCAGAGTCGAGGTCCGCGCGAGCACTCCGCTGAAGAACCGGTTGGCTTCTTCGGCTGTGGCTGCGGGCGAAGTAGCCCGCATGACAAGCACGTTTTCAGGTCGGAAGCCAAGTTCCACGTTCTGCAAAGCGGCAAGACTCTTCGTCAACAGGCCCGCTCCTGCGAGAAGGGCCACGGCAAACGCCATTTCCATCACCACGAGCACTCCGCGCAGGCGAACCACTCCACCGCCAGTCACCGACCGGGTTGCCGCCTGCTTCAGCGCGCTGTTCAGATCGGCCTTCGACGCGTGGAGCGCCGGAAGCACGCCGAACAGCATGCTGGTCGCGAGTGAAATCACCAGCGTGAATACGAGTACTTGCGTGTCGATTGCCGTTTCGGCGAGCCGCGGCAGGTCCGCCGGAGCGAGCGCAATCAGCACTTTCGATGCCCACACCGCGACAAGGAGTCCTGCGAGACCCGCCATGCACGCCAGCAGCAGGCTCTCGGTCATGAGTTGCCTTACGATGCGCCGCCGGCTCGCCCCAAGGGCAACCCGTACGGCGATCTCGCGCGTGCGGACCATCGCCTTGCCCAGCAGCAGCGTCGCGGTGTTGGCGCAGGCAATGAGAAGCACCACGCTCACCGCTCCCCACAGAAGAAAGAGCGTCGGACGAACATCGCCTACAATGTCATCCCGCATTCGCGTCACAGTCACGGACCTGTCTTTATTCGTGGCCGGGTATTCCTGCTCCAGCCGCGCGGCGATTGTGGCCATCTCGGATTGTGCCTGCTATAAAGAAACGCCAGGTTTGAGCAGCCCCACCACAAAGTCTTCCTGCGACCCGCGGGACTTCGCCGTGACCGGTTCGTCGTGCGGGCCCCAAATGTCAGTCTTGTCGGGAAAGTGAAACCCCGGCGGCAGCACGCCGACAATCGGCGTTACTTTGCCATACACACGTATTGTGCGGCCGGCCACGTGCGGGTCTCCGCCAAAATGGCTTTGCCAGTATGCATAACTGATCAGCAGCGCGTTGTTGCTGCCGGGCTTTTCTTCATCGGCGCTGAAAAAGCGGCCAACCACAGGCGTGACGCCGAAGACGTGAAAGAACCCGGGACTTACCCCGGCGAGTTGCGCATATTCAGCCGTCGCGCCTGACATCACCGGACCCTGGGCATAGTTGTAATAAGCCATCGCTTCGAAGGACGAACTCTGGCCGTGCCAATCGTTGAAGTTCGGGATAGAGACGAGCTTCGTTTCCAGCCTGCTCACCGGATGACCCTTCCTCGAAGGATTGGCGAGAGTCACAATCCGGTCCGGATCGCGCCAGGCGAGCGGCTTCAGCAGCACGGCATTGACTACGCTGAAAACAGCCGTATTGGCGCCAATGCCAAGCGCCATGATCGCCACGGCCAGCGCCGCGAAACCGGGGTTTCGTCCCAGCATCCGCAATCCGTATCGCAGATCCTGCAGGAACGCCTCAAGGGCTGGAACCCCTCGTTGATCCCGCATGGCTTCCTTCGTGGCCTCGATGCCTCCGAGCCGGATATGCGCCGCGCGGCGGGCCTCTTCCGGGGTCATCCCGGCACGGCGATTGTCTTCCGCGTGCAACTCCATATGACTCGCCAGTTCCTCGGCGAACTCGCGGTCTTTGAGATCACGATCGATCAGACCAAGCAGTCTCGACAAGCCGGCGCGAAGGGCTTTCATGACTGATCCCTTTGCGGCGTCAGAAACCGCGCCAGAATCTCCGTCGTCTGATCCCATTCGCGCGATTGCTTCTGAAGCGCACGGCGTCCCGCTGGCCGCAGTTTGTAGAACTTGGCTTTTCGGTTGTTGTCGGAGACGCCCCATTCCGACGAGATGCATCCTTCCTGCTCCAGTTTGAGCAGGGCCGGATAGAGGGTTCCATAGTTCACCGACAGGAGATCACCGCTGGTTTGTTCGATGCGGCGTGCGATTCCGTAGCCGTGCATTGACCCCATCGACTCCAGCGTCTTCAGAATCATCAGAGCCAGCGTGCCCTGCCAGACATCCGTTTTATCGGCCATGGACTCTCCTCGCTCCTATTGGATACCAATACCACAGCTCATATTGGGAAGCAATAGGACGACATCGGGTCAGCGAAGCCTCTAATCGCTGAGACTTGGCGGGAAGTCACACCTGATGAGTGGTGTCGTCATCAAAGAACGCGCATGTAATCGCATCAGGAGGGCATCCGGACCGGGATAACTTTGTTGCCATGCCGCCGGTAGATTCGAAAATCTCCATCGAGAGTGAGCACCTCGGCGCCGGCGTGCATCTCCGACAGGCGGACAAGACATGCGTCCGCCAATGACATGGGCCGGTTGCGGTACCGGTGCATAAGTGTCCGAAGATCCGCCTGCTGGTCCTCAACCGCCAGCCCGAGCCGAACGATTCCTCTCTCCAGCAGCGTGAAAAGAACGTCGGTATCGCGGCCTTCCCGCTTCAGGAGAAATGCCGCTTCCGTCAAAACGGGCTCACACGTGAGCAGGGGAGGACGCAGCTGTTTCCACTGTTCGACGGCCCATGTGTGATGCGCCAGTCCTTCACTCAGGAAACTGACGAGCGGCCCGGTGTCGAGCAGGACCACCCGCTTCATTCCGTCATCACTTGCCGAAACCTTCCATGTATTTCGGATTATGCGCCAGATCGCGCGGCAGTTTCTTCAACGTTCCGGCAAGATCCCGGGCGAGGTCGTAGCAGGAAGCCGCTGCTCGCCCCGGCGGTTGGCGAAGGGCCGCTTCAAGGCTCTCCCGCACCAGTGCGGATTTCGTGACTCGTCTGGCCCTCGCCTCCCGCTCCAGTTCCGTCAGAAGGTCGTCAGGCAGCTTCAACGATATCGTTTGCATCTGCTCCTATGGTATTACGCGCCGCCATGGTGCGCAATACCGAAGCGCGGAGGCGAGTCGATCCGGCTAAACGCTCACACCCGTGGATATTCAGCGTGCGAGAATGACTCTTATTTCCGAATCCGGACACGCTCCCTCGTACGCGGCACCAACCGGAGAAAGCAGAATCTCCATGAGTCTACTCCGCTTCAGACAAACTGCGGCCATTCGACCAATATGGCTGGTCGGGGCTATCTTCCTCATCCAGACTTCCTTCGCCCAATCCACAGGAGGCGACAAAGTCGATCTGGACACCCTCGCCCGCATCAAGACCGAGGCCTTCCAGCACTCGCAGGCGATGGAAAATCTCTTCTGGATGTCCGAAGTGTACGGTCCGCGCGTCAACAACAGCCGCAATCATAAGCTCGCCGCCGAATGGGCCATGAAGCAGATGAAAGACTGGGGACTCAAAAACGTCCACCTGGAAAAATGGCCCTTCGGCTATGGATGGCAGATCAAACATTTCTACGCTGCGATGGAGACTCCGGTCTATGCCGCGTTCACCGGCTTCCCGCTGGCATGGACGCCCGGAACCAACGGCCCGATCACCGTTGAGCCGGTGTGGGCGCCCATCCACTCGAAGGCGGACTTCGCCAAATACCACGGCAAGCTGAAGGGCAAGGCCCTGCTGATGTTCGACCCGGCTCCCCTCACGCTCCACACGCGGGCCGACGCGCAGCCTTCCCCGACCGATGAGGAAATTCTGGCACGCGGAGACGCGCGCGGCGGCGGACGCGGTGGCGCAGCAAACCCGGCAGCCGGCGCCACCCTCAATCGCGATCCCAGCGGACGCGGACGTCCCGGCGAAGGCGAATGGGACTACTCGCCGACATCGCTCGCCTTGTCCGGCGCCAAAAACGGAGCACTTCGCAACGAGGTCAACGCCTTCCTGCGCGACGAGGGCGTGGCCATTTCCATCACGCCGGGTTACAACGGAGACGGCGGTACGATCTTTTCCACATACGGCGGGTCGGAGAATCCGAAGGACCCGATTCCATCTCCGATCGTCGCCATTGAGGCAGAGCAGTATAACCGCCTCGTCCGCCTGGTGCAGCACGGTGTGATTCCCAAGCTGAACTTCGATATCGCTGTCGACTATCAGAAGGACGATCAGAACGCATTCAACGTCATCGGCGAGATTCCAGGCACCACCAAACCCGATGAAGTCGTCATGGTGGGCGGTCACTTCGACAGCTGGCAGGGCGGCACCGGCGCGACGGATAACGGCACGGGATCCTCAGTGGCGATGGAGGCGGTGCGCATTCTGGCCGCGCTTCACAAACCCATGGCCCGCACCGTGCGCGTTGCCCTGTGGGGCGGCGAAGAGGAGGGCGTCTACGGCTCGACCGCCTACGTGCAGCAGCACTTCGCCAAACGCACCACCATGGTGAAGACCTCCGAGTACGACAAGCTGGACGTGTACTTCAACGACGACGGCGGCTCCGGCCGCTTCCGCGGAGTCTCGGCGGGTGGTAGTCCGCAGATGGCGGCCATCTTCCGGTCCTGGATTGTGCCCATCAAAGACCAGCACATCGTTGCCGTGACCGGGGAACAGTTCCGGCCCACCGTCAGCCCCGGTGGAACGGACTCGACCGCCTTTTCATGGATCGGCCTGAACGGCATAAGCTTCCAACAGGACGGCCTGGAGTACGGCACCCGTACCCACCACTCCAACGCGGACACCTACGACCGCGTGCAGAAGGACGATGTGATGCAGAGTTCGATGATCGAAGCCTGGTTTGCTTTCAACGCAGCCACCCGCGCCGAGATGCTCCCGCGCATCCCGACCCCGGCCCCTGACCCCAATGCGAAGGCCCACGAGTAGAGCGCGGCTTTAAGTTGCACCGGCCGCGGCTACAATCGCTGCGATACTAATCCTGAGGTTACGACGCAGATGGGCGAGCCCGGCAGGAAAGACTTCTGGGATAAGATCGGTGCGGCCACACCGCTGGTCCTGGGATTGCTGGTCACCGGTATAGGCGCGATATTCACGCAGACCTATAACAACCGGCAGCTGGATCTCAATAAACTCGAGGCGCTTGACAAACTTCGCCCGCTGCTCACGTCCGCCAAGCCGGAGGAGCGGGAATTTGGCTACTCCTCTTTCCGCGCTCTGGGCTATGAGGAACTTGCGATCCAGATCATCAAGTCAACCAAAGACCAGTCTGGCCGTGTTGTTCTGCAGGACATCGCCAAAACCGCTCCGCCGGCCATCAAGTCGCAGGCGGATGCAGCCCTCAAAACGCTGGATGAAGCCAGGAGCCTCGTGAACCAGTCCGAATTCGGCACCGCGACGCCTGATCCGGAATACCTGAAGGCTCATCCCGAAGTCACCCGGCATCTGTCGGTTGATGAGAATTGGGCCCAAACCGCGGCAAAGGAATTGGGAGCGTTTTCGCCGCTGATGGCCGCGGTGCTGGAGCAGGCGTCGGTTCAAATGGGCAACCGTAACGCGGCCAAACTTAAAGATGCGGCTTCGACAAGTGTGCCGCCACCTCTGGACACACGGGAAAAACAAACCGCCTGGGCAACGCAATTTTTGGATCGCCAAGAGCAGTACGTGCTGAAACTTGCTCCGGCGCTGCAGCCGGCAATCATAGAACGCTTGCGTCACTATCGGGATTTGGTCGCCGCCGGGGATTGGGACCTGAAGAGCGTAGCTCCGCCCGTCTCCACCAAATGACGCAGCCATCCACGAGCCCGCGCACTTTTCCAGCCCTTTGCGGCCTGGCAGGCGTGCTGGCCTTCGCCGTGTTTCCCATGCCGGACTGGATCGTCCACGGCAATTCGATGGGACAGCTGCTGGCCGGCGAAGCAGTCTACTGGGGCTTTACGGCGATTGTTCTTTTGTGGCTACGATACGCCGAAGGATTGCCTTTCAGTTCCATCGGCTTCCGCGCGCTGACGTGGAAGGGCATCGTAATCGGGATTGCCGGCGCAATCGTTCTTACAGCAATTCAGATTGTCCAGTTCGCCGTCATCGTTCCTCTGTTCCACCTGGACACGACGGCGATCCTGGCAAGACGCGATGCGATTATGAACACGCCCTACTGGTATCGAATCCTGCTGGTCCTGCGCGCCGCCTTCACTGAGGAAGTGATCTATCGCGGCTATCTGATCGAAAAGGTCCGGCAGCTTTCGGGAAGCACCACGGCGGCGGTCATCCTCTCCGTCGCGGCATTTACTTACTCTCATCTTGGCGGATGGGGACCGGTTCACTTAATTGCGGTCAGTGCCGGCGGCCTTGTTTTTGCTCTGCTGTATATATGGAAGAAAGACCTTCCATCCAACATGATCGCTCACTTTCTCTCCGACGCCGCCGGTTTCCTCACCAGCTGACATACTACGGATATATGGTTGTCAGCGTATCGGAAGCGAAGAGCAAACTCACGCAGCTTCTGGCCGCGGTGGAGAGGGGTGAACGCGTCGTCATCGAGCGGCACGGGCACGCGATTGCCGAAATCGTGCAGCCGTCGGCCGCGATAATTCCAAAGTTCGGAACACTGAAGGGCGTCGTGCATTATGACGCAGAAACAGTTCGACGAAGCGACGCGTCCGATGACAGAAGAAGAGACCGACGCCTTTCTGAAAGGGCGTTATTGATTGCGGGTCTGTTTGTGCTCGCTGGCGAAGGCGCGGAAATGCTGATCTCCCCGCGCGCCTTATAATAAACACGTGGAAAACGGTCAATTCTTTTCGGAGGATTTCAGCGCGGCGATAGTTTCAGCCGGTGCTCGCGCGCGGCTGGAAACGCTGCGGGCCGGCGTTCCTGTCTTCTATCGGGATTGGAAGCGGAATGTCGACATCATGGAACAGCCCGATGGCCGAAAATTTGAAGTTTGTTTCATCGCCGGCGCTCCGCGTGAGAGAAATTTCCGGGTGATCCGCGAACTGATTGAGACGGCAGCCTGAGGCGTGCCGGTTCTGACCGTCTTCGCCGGGCCGAATGGTTCGGGGAAGAGCAGCCTAATCAGGCGAGTCGATTTCGAAGGCCGGCAAAACCTGCTGGAGCCCGATGAAATCGCCAGGCGCATCACCCCGAAGCTCCCGCGGCAGGCTGGCATCTCGGCCGGCAGGGAGGTGCTTCGGCGGACCGCCGGTTATCTTCGTAGCGGCGAGAGTTTTGCGATCGAAACTACCCTGGCTGGAAACTGGACAAGTGCTGCTGTAAAGGAAGCGCTGGGGCGATCGTTCTTCACCAGACTCTTCTATGTTTGTCTCGACAACCCTGAGCGCAGTATCCAACGAGTCCGCGAGCGAGTCGCGCAGGGCGGTCACGATGTACCCGATATTGACGTGCGGCGGCGATACACCCGCAGTCTTTCAAACGCCACGCGTATGTTGCCGATCGTGCATCAAGGCCTTGTCTTTGACAACTCGGGCGCGGAGCCAAGGCCCATTTTTGAGATGCGCATGGGACTCGCGCTCAATACCGCCGCCGAAATACCTGAATGGGCAGCGACCCTCCTCGAAGGAATGAGGTAGGGGAGGGCGGCTAACGGCCTCGAAGTTGCCAAAAGGTGTCGGCTTACCGGCCGAGGTCGCTGGCACGGTGATAATCATCGGGCCGCCTTGCGTGTTGGAGTACTCTTCGCCGCCACCCCGTCGCCCTCACCCCACAGCCTCCAAAAAACTCTTCAAATCCCCTTCATTAATCTCCGGTTCGTCCGGCGCCACGTTATCCAGCCGCCCCGCCCGCATCCACTCTTCCAGCGTGTCGACCAGCGTAAACAAATGGTCGAACGACTCCACCACAAACAACAGCGGCTGATACCGATCGATCGCAAATCCCTGGTTGATCACCCACTCCGGCTGCAGCGGAAAACGCTGCACATCGGGTGCGGCAATGGCATGCTCGATCTCCCCAAACGAACTCAGCAGCCCGCTCCCATACACCCGCAACGCCCCGCGCGAACGCATCAAACCGAACTCAATCGTGAACCAGAAAAACCGCGCCATCGCTTTCACAATGCTCGTCAGCCGGTGTACGCGCTCCTCATCATCCCGCAGGCCCGAGACGATCTCCACCGCCGTATGCGCGCACTCCCCAAACCGCACCAGCGTGTCCGCGAACGCCTTATCCGTGTGCATCGGCACGTGCCCCGCGATGTCGTGAAAAATATCCGGCTCCGGCAAATAATCCAGCCGGTCGGCGGAACGGATCGTGATAGTCGTCGGAAAGCTCCGATTGCGCAGACAATCGAAAAACAGAAACGCCGGAATATATCCGCTGACCGCCTTCGCCTCAAATCCGGTGAGCGGCTTCAGAAACCGGTTCACTTCTTTCAATCGGGGAATGCGCGCCGGATCGAGGCACAGCGCATCGATGCCCGCCAGAAAATGATCATTGGCATAACGCTCCCAGCGCGGCTGCATGCGCGCGAAGAGCCGGCGCCACGCTTCATGATTGGCTTCCGAATAGAGCTCGTACGGCTGTTCGATGAAGATGTGCCCTTCCTCGCGTTCATGCTCGATGAAGGGCGCCTTCGAGGTGGTTAGTCCCTCGAAAACACTCTCGGGCCCGGCGTCAAAACCGTGTTTAACCACAACAAATCCCGCCTTCATTTTACCGCCGCCCGCCCATTCCGGCGCTATTCTAGGACCAGGGAGAGCGTATGTATCCGCTCAAAAAAGGCAAGACAACGGATCAGGCCCACGTCGCGCTGCCTGAAGGAACTTTCGAAGAAGAGCACGGCCGGCGGGGGTTTTACGGCAAGTCCGCCCATCTGTATCACGCGCACCCGCCCACCAACTGGATTCGCTTCGAAGGCAAGCTCCGCCCCCACTGTTTCGATCTCAATCTTCTCGAGCCCTCCGACCTGAAAGATCCGCGTGGCGAGCCTGCCGCATTTCTCTCCAATCACGATCTGACCGTTTCCGTATCGCGCCGAGCCGAACCGATGCCGTTCTACTTTCGCAATGCCGATGGAGACGAACTGTACTTCGTGCACGAAGGCGAAGGCGTCATCGAAACCGACTTCGGACCGCTGGAATACGAAAAGGGCGATTACATCAACCTCCCGCGCGCCGGGACCTATCGTGTGGTTCCGCGCACGCGGGACAATTTCTTCCTGGTGATCCAGTCGAAAGCGGAATTCAATCCGCCCGAGAAAGGACTGCTGGGCCAGCATGCCCTGTACGATCCCGCGGTCATTGTGACGCCCGAGCCCGCTCCGAACCTGAATGACGATCGCGAATGGGAAGTGCGCATCAAGGCCGGCGGAGAAATCTCGAAGGTCTTCTATCCGTTCAATCCGCTGGACGTGGTGGGCTGGAAAGGCGATCTCACTGCATGGAAAATCAACATGCGCGACATTCGCCCCGTCATGAGCCACCGCGCGCATCTTCCTCCCAGCGCGCATACGACATTCGTGACGGAAGGTGCGGTGGTCTGCAGCTTTCTACCCCGTCCGCTGGAGCAGGATGAAGATGCGTTGCGCGTGCCCTTCTTCCATCGCAACACCGACTACGACGAGTTCATCTTCTATCACGATGGCGACTTCTTCAGTAAGGACAACATCCGTCCCGGCTGGGCCACGCTGCATCCCCGCGGCATCCATCATGGACCCCACCCCAAGGCTCTGGCCAATCAAAAGCGCAAGACCCACACCGACGAATACGCCGTGATGCTGGACGGCCTGAATCCCATCAACGTCCTGCCCGCCGGCGAAGCCGTGGAGTGGAAGGATTACTGGAAGAGCTGGTCGCCCGCTCCGGCCGAGGCAACGCTCTGAAGCAGATCGCGATCGATCCGGGATCGAACGACCCGCGCGACATCTATTCCCTCATGACCGGCGTCATCGTGCCGCGTCCCATCGCCTTTGTCTCCTCGCTCAGTCCGCACGGCATTCGCAACCTCGCGCCCTTCAGTTTCTTCACGGCAATCAGCGCGAATCCCCCGGTGATCTGTTTCGCGCCGATGGTGCGCGGGTCCGGCGGCGGCCGCAAAGATACCCTTCGGAACATCGAAGCCACCGGGGAGTTCGTGGTCAACGTCGTATCGGAAGAGATCGCGCAGCAGATGAACGCCTGTTCGCCAGAGTTTCCGCCCGAAGTCGATGAGTTCGTCATCTCCGGCCTGACTCCCGTCGCCAGCGATCTGGTCGGTCCGCCGCGCGTCGGCGAATCGAAAGCCAGCCTCGAATGCCGGCTGCTCCAGATTGTGGCAGTCAGCGAAAAGCCGCTGGGCGGCAGCCTGGTGATTGGCGAAGTCGTGCGCTTCCACGTCGCCGAAGAAATTCTCGACGGCTTTCGAATCGACTCCGGCGCGCTGCGTGCGATCGGGCGCATGGCGGGCCCTGACTACGTGAAGACCGCGGACCGGTTTAAGATGGTTCGCCCGACTGCCGGGGCAGGGTGAAGAAAAACGTAGCGCCCAGACCCGGCGCCGATTCCACCCATATCTTCCCGCCATACCGGTCAACAATTTTCTGGCATATTGCAAGACCGATGCCGGTGCCCGGATATACCTTCCGGTCATGCAGCCGTTTGAAGACGCCGAAAATCTGTTTCTGAAATTCCTGCGGGATTCCGACCCCGTTGTCCTGGACGGAAAAACGCCAGAAATCGCCGTCGGCTTCCGCGGCAAGCATCACACGCGGCGCTTCCCCGCTTTGGTATTTCAGCGCGTTTGAAATCAGGTTCTGGAGCAAATGAACAAACGGCGCCGGGTCGCCCTCCACTACCGGAAGATTCGAGACGGAGATCACGGCGTCGCTCTCCTCGATCGCGGTAGCCAGATTTTTCTTCACCTCGTCGACAACAGCATTCATGTCCACCGGCGCCGGACTCGCCTCGGAAGTTTTTCCCGCCTGGGAGTAGGCGAGAAGGCCGCTGATCAGCGTCTCCATCCGGTGCGCGCCATCCACGCAGAAATCGAGATACTCCGCGGCGTCGGCTTCGAGGGTGCCTCCGTATTTCTTGCTGAGCATCTGGCTGAAAACGGCGACCTGCCGGAGCGGCTCCTGCAGATCGTGGCTCGCGGAATAAGCAAACTGCTCTAAATCGGCGTTTGCCCGGCGGAGTTCCGCGTTGGAGTGCTGCAGCTGTTTTTCGGTTTCCAGCCTGCGCCTCTGCATCGCGAGCTGTGCGCCGACCCGCGCCAGAAGTTCCTTAGCGGTAAAAGGCTTAATCAGATAATCGTCAGCCCCGGCCCCCAGACCTTCAACCCGGCTTTCCTCTCCTGCGCGCGCCGAGAGCAGCACAACAGGAATCGTTCTGGTGGCCGGCTGCCCGCGTAATTCCTTCAGCAGTTCGAAGCCATCGAGTCCGGGCATCATCACGTCGCTCACGATCAGATCCGGTGGCGCCGCCAGCGCCGCCTCAAGCGCCTGTTCTCCATTGGTCACCGCTGTAACGTGGTATCGCTCACTCAGCAGACGGGCAACGTAGTCTCTCATGTCGGCGTTATCGTCGGCCAGCAGAATCCGCTCCGCGCGTGCGTCCGCGCCAACCGTTTGAGAGGAATCGTATGGGCTGCCGCCGACAGGAAAATCGGGCAGCCAGCGGAGCGCCTCGCGCAGGTATGTGTCCGGCTTTGCCGATACGCCGGCGGCCCCGATGCTCTCTTTCGGCAGATGCTGCATTCCGAACGGAATCGTAACCGTGAATGTGCTTCCCTTCGACAGCTCGCTTTGGACTGTGATCGAGCCACCGTGAAGTTTTACCAGCTCCTGAACAAGCGCCAGCCCGATGCCGGTTCCTTCAATGGATCGGCCCTTCCTGCCGGCAGCCCTGTGGAACCGGTCGAAAATATGCGGCAATTCGGATTCGGCTATCCCCAGGCCTGTGTCCGCCACGGTGAGCCGCGCATGTTTTTCGGAGGCTTCGACGGAGATCGAGACCTGTCCCTCGAAGGTGAACTTCAGAGCGTTGGAAAGAAGATTCAGCACGATCTTCTCCCACATCTCGCAGTCGATGTAGACCGGCTCGGGCAGCGGCCCGCATTCAATGCGGAATTCGAGACCCGCGCGTTCCATGGCGGATCGGAAATTTGCGCTGAACTCCGCGGTGAGGAGAGCCAGATCCACGGCCTCATATGCGGCCTGCATGCGGCCCGCCTCGATTCGCGAGAAATCGAGAAGCGTGTTCACAAGCTTCTGGAGTCTCAGTCCGTTGCGATGTACCAGTTCGAGAAGTTCCCGCTGATCCGGCGGCGACTCCGCCCCGCTCTTTGCCAAAAGCTCCTCAACAGGACTCAGCATCAGGGTGAGGGGCGTGCGAAGTTCGTGGCTTACGTTCGAGAAAAATGTCGTCTTCGCGCGATCCAGTTCGGCCAGCGCTTCAGCACGCTGCCGCTCGGTCTCATAGGCGCGCGCGTTACCCAGCGCCGCCGCGATCTGACCCGACAGCAGATCGATGAATCCGCTGTATGCGCCGTCGTAGCGGCGATAGGGGTTGATCCCGACTACGAAGAATCCCGCCGGCTGCTCGCGGCCCTGCTGCCCGATAGGCACGACATCGACCTGGTCCGGAGGCCGGTTCCAGTCGCCGGCGGGCAGAGCTGAACGATTTCGCAGCGGCCGTACATCGATCGGCTGGCGAACCGGATGATCGAGCAACTGCGCCGCCGGCCACGGAGAATCCGAACCGCGCGGGATTCGCTCCGGCGCGAAATCGCTGACCCTTGAAATCCCGCTGGAACACGCCAGCTTCGCGTCGCCGGAATCCTCAAAAAGATAAGTGAGCGTGAAAGGCAGGTCCTTCTTGTTGCGAGTCAGTTGATCCCTCAGGGCGCGCAGGACTTCGTCTTCTTTGCTTGCTCCCGCCAGCGCCGACGCCACATCCCGTAGCGTCTCCACCCGGCGCTCACCGATCAACCGGTTGGTCTCTTCCGTAACCACGCAAAGCATCCCGCTGATGCGGCCCTCATCGTCGGACAAAGGACTGTAAGAGAAAGTGTGATACGTCTCCTCGGGAAAGCCGCTCCGTTCGAGAAAGAGAAGGAGGCCTTCTTCATAAGTGGCCGTTCCGGTTTCAAGCACCTTCGCGATAAGGGGCCCGATATCGGGCCAGATCTCCGCCCAGACATCCTGCGCACGCGTGCCGAGCGCACCGGGATGTTTGATCCCAAGGGTCGGCGTATAGGCGTCGTTGCAGAGGAACGTCAGCTCCGGACCCCAGGCCATCCACATTTGATAACGGGAGGTCAGCAGAATGCTGACGACCGTGCGCAGGCTTTGGGGCCACAATTCTCGCGGCCCGAGAGGAGTTGTTGACCAGTCGAAACTCCGGATGAGGGCCGCCATCTCACCCGCGCCGTACGCGTAAGACGCGCCGGTATCCGGACCTGAAGCTTCAACTGCGGATTGAGCTGAGTTCACCGATTATCCCGGAATCCTGTGCTTCCCGCCACGCCGCAAGCCAAGCAAAATGATGTGCTTGCGAGCCCTGGACCCGTTTCTTTGACGATAACCGCAAGCGCGGCCGATTGCTATATTCGGTGGTGAGTTAACTCACAAAATCTGAACTACTGCAGCGGAATGACCGCTTTTCCGGCAGGCCCGTTGTAAAGCAGCTCGACGGAATGGATGCCGCTCTCCTTGCCGCTGTGTTCAAAAAAGATCAGTCCAGCCTGAGGCAGCTGCCGATCGCCCCCCGCCAGCGCGGCTTTCTGGACTTTCTGCTCCATGGCGCGTTCCACTTCGATCGGAACGTGCACTACCGGCGGCGGTCCGCTCTGATCCTGACCGTCGCCACCGGCACTGATGCCGGTTTTTGACTTCCCTCCGGCCGGAACCGGGGGATTCCATGACGGGTCCTTGATGGCTTTGAAGACAAGACCGAACTGTTGCGCGGGCAAGGCGCTCTTTTTCCCGTTGATCCGAAGCGAGAAGTCCTGGAAGGAAAGCGTCAGG
>DASZLO010000294.1:0-7743 GCA_035552315.1 Bryobacteraceae bacterium | reverse complement strand
GTCTTCACATAACCCCACAGCACCCGCATGTTTTCCGCAGTTTTAGCTCTATAACGATCAAAAGCTCTCAGTCGTCGATGAAAGAAGAGCAAATCGACTCGATACCATTCCGTCCCAACCCGAAGCCGTTTCTGTCGGGCTACGAAAGCCCGCGGTCCTAAAATGATTGAAACAATTATTCCGGCTGAGCCGCTCTGTTTCTCCAGTTCGCGCGAGACCACTGCGAAACCGCTACAGTGCTTTGACGCGGATTCAGGCGTACGGTGCGCAGTACGTGGATTTCTTCGCGCGCCGCGCCGTCTTTCGCCCGTCTGAATTTCGCCGATGATCTCGCGGTGTGCCCCTTTCGGAGTGGCGCTGCATATTCGGCCATCCCTGTCAAACACAGCCATGCCAGTGGTTTGGGACTCGCGTTCTCCCGTTTCGGCGGTTCTATCAAATCCTTCGTCGCGGGTGAAGTCTCGGTGGCTCGCCTGAATTTTCATGAGCCCTGTTGCTCCCCCACGCGTCCCCCGAATCCCGATCTGATTTCACTGTCCGGCCAGCCTGGTCGCTGCCGCGCACACGCTGCTCGGAAATGCGATCCGCTCTTCGATCAGGGTGGCGGACTTGCCGTCCTTGCCCAGATCATAAATCGCGGCCGCGGCACGGAGTGCTATCCCGCCTCGTTCCGTGGCCACGATCCACCGATTGCCAATATTCCAGACAAAGATGTAGCGGCTGTGCTTGTGCCCCTTGACGTATACGTCGATCTCATCAAAAGGCTCGCCCGGCAACGCGACGTCGCCCATTGCCTTGCGCAAGGCAGGCGGCAACCCGGAAGGAAGCGCAGCAACTTTGACGGCTCCCGGCGGCACAGGGCAGTCCTCAATCGCAGCCGCGCGCGCCCGTGTGGCGGAAGCCAACAGCGCCAGCGCAGTGGCCATGACGGAAATCCATTTCATCGCTTTCTCCTTACTGTGATTGAACTGACGATCATGGTGAATGGGGAACTTCGCCGGTGCCTGTCTTCGGCGGGAGCTTTCCCGCCCAATATACTGTCGGCGTTTCAGCATCCTTTGGGAAATCGATATTGAGCGAAGGAGAAAACCGGAGTAATTCGGGAGGGCTCGAGTTCTTCAACATGTCAGCCTGGTCCATCGTCGAGACCGGGATGAATTTGCTGTATTGTGGGTCGTTGCCATTTTCCCAATCGATCCATTCGTAAAACTCGAAAAAATAGAGCTGCCCGCATTCGCGGCACTTCAGCAGATATCTGCGCAGGTGACTCTCGTCCGCGTACGTATCGATCAGTTCGAACAGATCCTTCATGGGGGCGCCGCGCACGGATTCTGGGTCGCTCCAATAGACGCACTGTTCAGGTTTTCGGAATTCATGAATATTGGCTTCCATTCGACGTTTCTCCTTGACACCTCATTCAGGCGTCCCACGCGGACCGTGGGCTAATGCGCTGAGAACTGCTGAACGTGGATTTCATATCCGGCTCCGGATACAACGCGGGCAATCCGGATTTCGAGGTGCGAGCCGCGCGACCGTTCGCGGAAACCGGCGCCGCCACAAGGTTATGCCCGTCAGTATTCTGACGATAGTCTTTTCCTGTTCCGCGAGCGGTACGAATTGTGCGAGCGCGGGGTCGGACTTCGATTCCAGCGACACCTCCTTATAGCGACACCTCCTTATAACGCTGGGAAAAACCGGCCCGTGGTGATGAAAGTAGACTGAGAAAACCTGTTCTGGGCATAACAACAAGTGGAACCGCCAGGCAGGAGAAACCACAGAATCAGTGATCGGGCCGTCGTTTGCGTCATGCGCATGTCACCGCACCCTGGGATCTCGGCGGATACTGGGTCCGCCTGCTTTCGCCACGAAGTTCTCGATGACCGCCAGAGTGTCCTCCATCGCGCGCAGGCTTTGCTCGCCCGCCGCGTAGTCGCGCGTGCGGAACACCAGATTCATCGTCTGTATCTGGCTGGTGAGGCGCACCTCGGCCGCGCGGACATCGTCTGGAAGCGGGGAACCGTCAATGGATGATTTCCGTTTCGCCTGCGCCAGACCCGATCTGGCCCGGGCCGCGCGATTCATTACCGCGCCGTAGTGCGTCATAAACTCCGGCTGCCCCCCGCTTGAAGTTGTGGACGAGGCTGGACGCGCCGGAGGGGGCGGCGGCGGTGCTTGCGCGGCCGGTGGTGCCGGCGGCCGCGCAGGGCTTGCCGCCGCCGGTGGCGCGGGCGTCGCGACATCGCCCAACTGAGGCTCGACTCCTTCAATGGGAGCGTAAAGAGTCTGGCTGATGATCCGATAGGTTTCGTCGGTTATCTCGGTATGAGTCTGCTCCTGGGTGCGCACCAGGCCTCCCGGCACCTCATCGCTCGTCCAGGTCTTCGTAAAGGTCAGCGGATCGTCGGCCTGGGTGCTGCTTTCCCATCTGGTCGGGATCCTCCTCCCATTAATCAACAGCACCTCTTCACCGCTTGCGACGATCCTGCGTGGGTCTTTCACCGGTGCGCGCGGTGGCGCTTGTTTCGCTTTTAATATCTGCCGATCGACGGAAGAAGTGTCGGGGCCGTTCCTGCCTGCGGTCTTCCCGGACACCGTCGATTCCAACATCACTACGGCCTGCTCGTCGTCAATCGACTCGAGCTTGAAGGTAAATCGCGAGATTGTGGTCCTGGTGTACTGATTGGTGCCCGGTTTGTATTCCCGCAGCAAGTCGTGCCGATAGCCGGCCTTCGTACCTGCCGGAAATTTCTTCCAGGCAAGATAGCGCGGAGAATCGACAAGATTTTCGGCGGGCAAGGGAACCTTCATCCAGTCCGGCGCGGATTCGCGAAAATTCGCCAGTGCGCCCTCATCCAGCACCTTCAACTCTCTCGCGGTCAGGAAGCGGATTCCAGCTCCTTCGCGCCAATCGCGAACCTCACCCAGAATCTCAATCGGCTTACCTACCAGACCGGAGAAATTCTGGCCATAATTCTGTAAGATCTCAGAGTTCGGCGTGAACACCGTAAAACGATCGTTCTTTGATTCTTTGAAATGAATCGTCGCGTACAGCGGCAAACCGCTTGTATCCAAAACTACACCGGATACCGTGCCCCGCACTTGCACGACTTTCCCCATCCAGCGTGGATCGTAAGAGCCGGCGCGGAAATGTGCGACCTGGCCATCCGGGATGACCGCATTGGAATCCTTCAAAAGCGCCTGGAACCAGACACGCAAGGGCTGTGATTGCGTGTCCCCTGCAATCCTGCCCTCGGAATCTTTGGGGGTGTCTTTTAATCGCCGGGCCGCGGATAGAACGTTCGCTTCGCCATATTTCGCCACAAGCTGCGTGTAGACCGAATTGGCCTTTTGCCAGTTGTCTTTCATGTTGAACGCGGCGGCCGGTTGCATAGTGAGCAAAGTGTTGGGGTCGAAAGCCAGCGCAATGGCATAAGCGCGAGGGCTGCTCTTAGTCACCTGGCTCAGGAAGAGATAGTACGGGTTCGGGGACGGCGAAGCGACGAATTCGCCGATCTCGACCGGGGATCGCGTGGCCAGCCCGCCCACGGAATTCTTCGGCGCATGCAAAGTCGCACTCGCGGCCGCCCGTACCTGCGGCTCGCCGAACATCTTGACGAACAGCTTGTAGAGTTCATGCGTCGCCTCAACAGGTTCGGGCAGATCGTCAGGCTTGTCCAGGCCCTGCGTCCAGCTCACATCCGCTTCCATCTGGCTACAAATGTAAATTTCGGGATCCATTTTGGAAATATCCACGCCACTGGCCAAAAGCTCCGCCCAGTTTCGGGCATGCTCGTAGGCGTCGCGGAAGTGCGATCGGTCCTGGAGCGCGTCCACCAGCAGCAGCGGGTTGGCCGAAGGATCGTTCAGCATCTTAGCGGCGAATTGAATCAGGGGTAGCCCGGCGTCTGCCAGCGGGTCCCCCGTCGGAGGCCTTTTCTCTTCCCTGCGGCGCAGCGCTGCGACCCACCGTGCGAACAGCGGCCGGGCGTAAGGCCGGAGGCCGCCGTCCATATTGTCGGGGATCTTGTTCAGGTCATTCACCGAAGTATCGCCGCTCAAAGCCGCGAGGGCGTTGCCCGCCTTCACGAACACGGTGTTCAGCGTAAGGCTGGTAGACATCGCCAGGTAGTACACGTCTTTCTCCCGGAGCGCGTCAGAGTAGTCTTTCAGTGCCTTGTCAAATCCCGGACTGTTCGGCGACAGCGCCCAGTAGCGTTTTCGCGCGGCGTCGATTTTCGCGCTCTCCTGGGCGATTGTGTAGTCCATGCTGGCCTTCACAGCCCCGGCCTCAACAGCAAGGCAGCTCATCCGGCCGTCAGGCCTGAACGCATCCGGATTGCATAGCCCCGCCCCAAAAGCGACGGATGCGCTCAGGACCAGCGTTGCAGAAGCCAGCAGGAAGCTTTTCATTTCATGTCCTCGGATCGTCGGATTTTACTTGTTACGGGGCGCCTTGCACCGGGGCGCCGCCGCCATTCGGCGCTCGACTTCCGCCGGAGAGGGATCGAACGGTCCAAAACCGACCAGAGGGGTCCACTGATAAACATAAATCTCGGGCGGTGGCTGGGACTTGCTGGTGCGCGAGAACTTCCATTGGAAATTCAGCACGCCCCCGAGCCTGCCGGCGATCTGCATCGTGGGGAGCGGCCTCGTCATGCCCAGGTGCACAGCCGAGGCGACCATGGGCCGGTAAAAAAGGCCCTTGCAATCGCCTATACATTCGATGACAGAGCGCCCAACGACTCCGGCCTGCTGGCCCGGCGCGGTTCCTTGCGTTCCGCCGGAATCCCACATCACGCGCGCAGAGCCGACGCAGGCGAACTTTTCCTTTTTCATCAGGTCTGCCATCTCGTCGACTGGTTCGCCGTCGTGTACGGTGCCGGGAGGGTCATACCAGGCTGGAACCAGGTACTCGAAATCCGGGCTATAAGAGGCAGGATCCAGGTAATTGGTGACGTTGGTTGCACCCGGAAGCGTTTCGGGACGCTTGCGGTCGCGGGGCGCAACCAGAGTGGGCGGCTGATTCGGCAAGGGAGGCAGTTTCTCTCCGCGTGGTACCATCTCCACCTTGTCGCATTTATCGCTCAGCATCCTTGCGGCTATTGTCGTGGTTTGCGCATCGAATGTCCCCTCGATGCCGAGAGCTTCATACACCGCCGGGTGATGACTTACCCATGGTTCGGGCTCGAAATGGAAGCGCCCGGTCTTATCGTCATACGTTCCTTTCAATCGGTAGCCGGTGGTTTCGATGCCGTTGAAGGAGTGGAAAGACATGTTGATGCTTGCCGTAACCCCCTCATCCGGATCCACCACTCCCAGCAGGCCCATGACAGGGGAGGCAAAGAACTCAAAATCTCTCCAGGCGCCGCCGCAGTGATAGCGGCCGGTGAAACGCTCGGAGACGAGGGTTTGGTTATTCTGGGCGAACACGGGCACAAGCGCGACCGACAGTAAGAAAGCCGCAAAGCGCATTGCGCCTTATCTCCTCCCTCGTATCCAGTACGGGGACCAGCTATGGTTGCGCGAATTATAGCAGAATCGTGCTGATCTTCGACTCTCCTGAAGAACGTCCGGAACGTCCGCCGCCGGGGAACAGGCGAGGATCGTTGAAATAGAATCGGCGTTCCTTCCCGTTTTCAGGTTGGAAGGCGCGGGGGAACCCTGCCCAGCGGCACTCCACCGCTGAGCCGCCGCCGGAGCCAACCCCCATCCAGCACCCCTTTATAATCAAACTATCCATCCAACTCCACTCGCCGGATGCACCCGTCCGGCGGGCGCACACTAAATAGAAGGAAAAACGACCCAGTGACCGGCAACGAAATCCGTCAGCGTTTCCTCGACTTCTTCCACGCCCGCGGCCATCGTGTCGTCCGCAGCGGCTCCCTCCTGCCTGCCAACGACCCGACCCTCCTCTTCACCAACGCCGGCATGAACCAGTTCAAAGAAGTCTTTCAAGGACTCGACCAGCGCGACTACACCCGAGCCACCACTTCGCAGAAATGCGTCCGCGCCGGCGGCAAGCACAACGATCTTGAAAACGTCGGCTACACGCGCCGCCATCACACCTTCTTTGAGATGCTCGGCAACTTCTCCTTCGGCGACTACTTCAAAGCCGACGCAATCGCCTACGCCTGGGACCTCATCACCAAAGATTACGGCGTCCCGAAAGACCGCCTCTACATCACCGTCTTCCGCGAAGACGATGAAGCCGAGCGCCTCTGGCAGTCGGTCGCAGGCGTCCCGAAGGACCGCATCTTCCGTCTCGACGAAAAAGACAACTTCTGGCAAATGGGCGACACCGGCCCCTGCGGACCCTGCTCGGAGATCCATTACGATCTCGGACCCGAAGCCGCCGAACCCGGCCGTGAAGACGAGAATTTCCCCCTCGATGGCGGCGGGCGCTACGTCGAAATCTGGAATCTCGTCTTCATGCAGTTCAATCGCGATTCCTCAGGAGCTATGACCCCTCTGCCGCGTCCGTCCATCGACACCGGCATGGGGCTCGAGCGCCTCGCCGCCATCCTCCAGGGCAAACTTTCCAACTACGATTGCGACCTTCTGCTTCCAATCGTCAACCGTGCAGGTGAGCTCTGCGGCGTCGAATACGGTGCGGATCCCAAGTCCGATACCGTGCTCCGCATCAACGCCGACCATGCCCGCGCCACCACTTTCCTTATCCACGACGGCATCCTCCCTTCCAACGAAGGCCGCGGCTACGTCCTGCGCAAGATCATGCGCCGCGCCATGCGTAACGCGAGATTGATCGGCAAAAACGATCCATACCTTTATGAGTTGACCGGTTTTGTCGCCGAATTAATGCGGCCCGCCTACCCCGAGCTAATGGAATCCGTGCAGCGCGTTGCCCGTGTCGTGAAGGATGAAGAGCATCGCTACGCCACCACCTTCCTCCTCGCCGAAAAGGTTTTTGTCGAGGAGATCTCGAAAATTTCGAACGGTACGGTTCCCGGCTCCGTCTCCTTCAAGCTCTACGACACCTAGGGCCTCGCGCTGGACGAACAGGAAGACATCGCCCGCGAACACCGCGTCGAAATCGACCGCGCCGGCTTTGAGTCCGAGATGCGTCTCCAGCGTGAACGCGCCCGCGCCAGTTGGAAAGGCGGCGAGAAAGGCGCCATCGCGCCCGCATACCAGCAGCTTCTCGAAAACGGACGAACCCAGTTTCTCGGCTACGAACACCTCGACGCAGTCTCGAAAGTCACCGGTCTGCTGATCAATCAGCAACTCGTTGATGAAATTCCTGCCGGCGCCGAAGCCGAGATCGTTCTCGACCAGACCCCCTTCTACGCCGAAACCGGCGGACAAGTCGGCGACCGCGGCACTCTCTACAACGCCCACACGGGCGAGACCGTGGCCGTTGTTCACGACACGCGGCCTGCGGTTCCTGGCCTCACCGTTCATCGCATGCGCACCACCGCGCCCATCACCATCGGGGACGAGCTCCGCGCCGAAGTCGGAGCCCCCGAGCGCTGGTCCACCATGCGCAATCACACGGCAACCCACCTCCTCCACGCCGCGCTACGGACCGTTCTCGGCCCGCACGTGAAGCAGGCCGGCAGCGTCGTCGAGCCCCCGAGGCTCCGTTTCGATTTCACGCATTACGCCGCCCTCGATCCCGCCGAAATTTTCGAGGTCGAGCGCCTCGTCAATCAGCAGATCCTTCGCAATACCCCCGTCACCACGAATGTGATGCCGATCGATCAGGCCATCTCCACCGGCGCCATG
>DASZLO010000293.1:0-23988 GCA_035552315.1 Bryobacteraceae bacterium | reverse complement strand
TTTGTACAAAAGGGCTGAGATTCCTGCGAACAGGGCGAATCCTGCGTTCGCGGTTTCACTAACTTACAGAAAGTACAAGAACCCTGCAAATACGGGTTCGATTCCCGTTAGCGCTACCATATTTTCAATACCTTACAGACTTTGCGGTCACACATTTCATTGTTTTCTCCCCAGTTGTTCGTTTGACTTCTGAAATTTTTCCGGCCGGGTAGCCGCTTCCTGGTCTCTACCGGTGATGCGATGGGAGTAGACGGTCACGGTCACCATGACCGAACTGTGGCCGAGTCGCTCAGAGCCGGCGGGGAGTTCCATACCGGCCGCCAATAGGTGCGACCTGTGTGAGTGACGCAAGAGGTGGAGGCTTGCGCCCTTCGGTTTTGGAATTTTCAGGCGCTTGAATAGCGCGGATACCGAGTAGGATATTGAATTCGGCTTCAACGGCGCGCCGTCAGGTTCGGCGAAGATCAAGTCGAGTTGGGTGTTGTACGTCGAGCCGAATTGCTCTCGGAAAGCTTTCTGCGCAGCGCGGTGGACCTCAAGCGCCTTAACCGCAGAGTTCGGAAGCACAACGAGCCTGGCCGATTGGTTCTTCGTCTCCTTGAATGTGAGACCGGCTCTCGTCTGGGACAAGGATCTCGAAATCGATACCGCGCCGTCCTGAATATCGGACCAACGCAGCGCGAGAACTTCTCCGCGCCGTACGCTTAGGATCGAATCCTGCCTGAGGAGCTGGAATAAAGCACCAAAGAACAAGAGTTGCTATCACGACGCGAAATCGCCAGATGTCCGACTGGAACCACTTTGCCGCTACTTTTCCGACCGGCCCTGTTGACGAACTCTTCAGCGGAGAGGTCCAGGCACAAAATGCGGGCAAATCATAATATGGGAGAGACCATGTCGTCCGCTGAGCGGGAACGGCAATCGTGCTTGCAGTGTGCGCCTGGTCAGGCCGAAACAGTTATGGGGTTTTCACCCAAACGCGAAATCACCCCAGGGATCTCCACTCGGGACCGGGGCGAGGTGCAACGCTATGAGGCTTTGCTTCGAATCAGTGAAGCGCTCTCTGTGTGTCGAGAACCTGAGAATCTGACGAAAATTCTCTCGGAGCAACTACGCGAATTCCTCGACTTCGTCCAGTTTTACATCATCGTATATAGGGAAAATTCGACCGAAGTCGAATGGGCTGTGATAGGGTCCGAGAAAAGCCTCATCAGTGCGTACGCCGATGTGCCGGTACAGGAGCGGCCGTCGTGGATGGCATACGCCACACAGGAACCGTTTCACATTGCAGATTGGGATGGAGACGAAAGGGTGCCGGCGCGTCTCAAGCAAGGGATTGCGGACCAGGGCCTTCAAATCGGGCCCCTGGTCTTTGTGCCTCTTACGACACCCCATCGACGCTTGGGCGCGCTGGGCATGTCCGGACACCCTCAAACCACTTACACCAACGACGAAATCGGTTTCCTCCGCCTGATCGGTCGTGTGGTCGCCTTTGCGATTGATGACAATTTCAATCTCAGGCAGGCCGAGGCCGCGCAGCAAGAATTGCTGCTCCAGAACGGGCGACTACAACGCAGCGAGAAGGAACTTCAGGATGTGATCGAGACGATTCCGGTCATGGCCTGGTCGGCAGCAGCAGACGGCGCGGCTGAATTCTTTAACCGGCGGTGGCTCGATTATGCTGGACTTGCCGCGGATCAGGTGCAAGGTTGGGACTGGACGAGTGCGGTTCATCCGGATGATCTGAACAGGCTGGCTGATTACTGGCGCCGCGTGCTGGCCTCCGGGAAATCGGGCGAATTCGAAGCGCGGCTGCGCCGTTTCGACGGCGTGTACCGCTGGTTTCTATTCCGCGCGACCCCTTCGGTCGAAAACGGAAGAGTCGTGAAATGGTACGGAACAAATACCGACATCGAGGCGCGCAAAGCGGCAGAGCAATCAGTTGCCGTTCAGAATATCCGTCTACAACTTCTCCTGAAGCTGACCAACCGCGTCACCTCGAACCTGGAGCTTCGGCAGGTGCTGCGCGCAATCGCGGCCAATATTCGTGAAGTAATGCTCTGCGATGCTGTCCACATCTCGATCACCGACTCGGCATCGGGAAAATTTCGCCTGTTCGCCCTGGATTTCCCAGAGGGAAAAGGCTTTGTCAAAGAGGAGTTGCTCATTGAGCCCGCGGGGGCCGGTCGAGTAGCTCTGGAAACGCTGCAACCGGCCATTAGAAATACTGCCAATCCCGAGGAATTCCCGCCTGATCTGTACCGGTTGATGGTGGCTGAGGGGCTGAAGACGCAATGCGTGATACCGCTTGTGAGCCGCGGTCGAGCCGTCGGAGTCCTGGCCATTAACCGCCGCACCGATGATTCCTTCCTGCCGGATGAGGTCGATTTTCTCAAGGAAGCGTCCGGTCAGATAGCCATTGCTATAGAGAATTGCCTCGCCTTCAGCGAGATTTCCGCGCTGAAAGAGAGGCTTGCGCAAGAGAAGCTCTATCTCGAAGAAGAAATCCGTGGGGACATGAACTTCGAGCAGATTGTGGGGAACAGTCCGGCGCTTAGGCATGCTCTGCACCTGGTCGAAACCGTCTCGCCCAGCGATTCAACCGTTCTAATCCTCGGCGAAACGGGAACGGGAAAGGAGTTGATTGCCCGGGCCATTCACGACCGTAGTCGTCGTAAGAATCGCACCTTCGTAAAGCTGAACTGTGCGGCGATTCCGACTGGCCTTCTGGAGAGCGAATTATTCGGCCACGAGAAGGGAGCTTTCACCGGTGCCATCAGCCAGAAGATTGGCCGGCTCGAATTGGCTGACCAGGGCACGCTATTTCTCGATGAAGTCGGTGACATCCCGACTGAAATCCAACCGAAGCTGTTGCGGGCACTGCAGGAGCAGGAGTTCGAACGGCTGGGAAGCACGCATACACGCAAAGTGAATGTTCGCCTCGTGGCCGCCACGAACCGCGATCTTGAGGAAATGATTGCAGCACGTGAGTTTCGGAGTGATTTGTATTACCGACTGAATGTGTTTCCGATCCGTATGCCACCTTTACGGGAGCGCAAGCAGGATATACCGCTGCTGGTGAGTTATTTCGTTCAGAAGTTCGCCAAACAGATGCAGAAGAAGGTAGAGAACATCCCCGCGGCGGCGATGAAAGCGCTCACCGCCTGGGAATGGCCCGGAAACATCAGGGAACTCGCAAATTTTGTCGAGCGCGCCGTGATCCTCACGCGCGGAAGGTCGCTGGTGGCGCCTCTGGCGGAACTGCGCAAGCTGACAACCGACCAACCCAGGGCCGCCGTCACAAATACCGTGACAAACCTCGATGATGTTGCCCGTATCGTGAAGGAGACGATCAGCGCACTACAGGGGAATAGCAGCACGCCCAGCGATCATGCCAAAAAACAGCGTGATCAGATCGTCCGGGCACTGACCGAAGCGAAGGGACAAGTGGGAGGGGCGGGCGGAGCTGCGGCGCGATTGCACGTGAATCGGACAACTCTCCTGGCCAGGATGAAGAAGCTTGGCATCGATGGCCGCGATTATTCCTGATATTCGATTCACGACAAGACTGTCAAAGCCGCATTGACACTCACAACTCTCCAGGGTTGATCGGACCAAATACATTGAAAACGAGGCAGTTGCAGCCGAAGGCCCTTGGTACATACGTTGCGCTCTCCCACGTCAAGGATACGTGCGGCATGTTGAAGATCACGATTGTCGAGGACCCACACCAACGCCAAGTGATCGTTGAGGGCAAACTCATCGCGCCTTGGGTCGCTGAATTTACGGGTGCATACCAAGCGGCCAGGGCGGATCTTCGAAACCGGCAACTAGTCGTCGATTTGAGGGGCTTAACGGCAATCGGTCGGGAAGCCGAAGACGTATTGCTGCAGTTGGTACGCGAGAAGGCCAAATTTCTCTGCGGCGTGTATGCGAGGGAGGTCTTGAGGCAATTGGCCCGGAAGACCCCCGACCACAGCGGATGAAAGCACGGACTCCCAGATCTGAACCGCGCAAGAATCATTGGCGACGCCGAGTGTGACCATCGCTTTTGACAGCTTTGACACCTCCGGCCTTCGTGATAAGGCCGTAGTTCCACGTGTCAGGAAGATCAAGCATTTACGCGAAGCCTGAGTTTTGGCCCGCGCTTTGCCTCCTCTCGGTCGCGCGGCTTGCCCGCGAGATTACAAACAGACGCAAATATGACCACAACAATGGAAACTAATCCCAGGTCCGAAGTGCTCAGCGGCGCTGATACACGGACGGACCGACACTCTGAGACTTGCAGGAAACTGGCCCGCAAAGTTGCGGTGATCACGGGCGGTTCGACAGGCATGGGCCTCGCAACGGCCACACGCTTCGTCCAGGAAGGTGCGGATCACGTGTTCATCACGGGCCGGCGAAAGGACACTTTGGACGCAGCAGTGGCTGAAATCGGCGAGAAGGCGACGGGAATTCCGGGTGATGTCGCCAGCCTGAGTGATCTCGATCGCCTGTACGAATCAGTCAAAGAATATGGCCGGAACATCGACGTGGTCTTCGCGAATGCCGGAATTGCGCAATTGGCGCCGTTCGGCACTGTGGACGAGAAATTTTACGATCTTCATTTCGACGCGAATGTGAAGGGTCTCTTTTTCGCGGTTCAGAAGGCGCTGCCACTCCTGAACGACGGCGGGGCGATCATCCTGAACGCATCAATCGCAACCGTCAAGGGCTTTCCGGGGATCAGCGTTTATAGCGCCACCAAGGCAGCCGTACGCTCTTTCGCTCGCACGTGGACCAATGAACTCCGCGAGCGCCGCATTCGTGTGAACGCGATCAGCCCAGGCCATATCGATACGCCGATCTTCGAAGGCTGGCAGCAGGGTGATGCGCTCACAAAGATGAAGGACGACCTTGCGAAAAACGTTCCGCTGGGCCGCCTGGGGGATCCCGGCGAAATCGCCAAAGCTGTATCGTTTCTCGCGTCGGATGAAGCGAGTTACATATCAGGCATTGAACTCTTCGTCGACGGCGGCGTCGCCCAGATCTGACGGTACACGGAGAGAGGACTGGACATCATGAACTTGCGAAGGGGCGGTTCCCGAATAATCCATTGTGGGGCAATCGCCGGGCTGGGTGCTTTTCAAAGTCAATGCGCCGGACAAACAGGTCGCAACCGATTTCAAAAAGGATTGCCTCGGTTGCCACACACCTGCACAAGCGGCCGATTGGATCCACGTCAGAGGTAATCCTGTCCTCCACTCGAAGTGAAAGCGTCCCGGTCCAGGTTTAAAAGGACATGCACAAACAGAAAAGAGAATATGTGACAGCCATCATCGGCGGAATCGCGCCTTGATCGCCATCCCGGTGAACCGGACACATCCGGGAATGGGGAAGCGCGCCGAATTTGAGGCAGTAAGGACAAATCGTATGAACAGAACTGAATCCCTTTCTTCAAGCCCGCGAGGAGGAACCACAGAGCCGGAAGAGTACGACCTTTTGATGCTCGGCAGCGGTTTCGGATCAAAATTCCTGGCTTGGACATTTGGAGAGGAAGGTCAACGCGTCGCCACGATCGAACGTAAGTACCTCGGCGGCGCCTGCCCCAACATTGCTTGTTTGCCGAGCAAGAACATCATTCACAGCGCGAAGATCGCCTCATATTTTCGCAGAGGGGCGGAGTTCGGCATCACCACGGATAGCTTCACCGTGAATATGTCTGCCGTCCGAGACCGCAAACGCCGAATGGTTTCAGCGGATATAGACTTCCATCGCGACAAATACGAACAAACAGGGGAGCTGATCATCGGGTCTGGGCGCTTTGTCGCGCCTCGAACCCTCGAAGTCACCCTGCCTGACGGAGCAACACGCCGGCTTCGCGGGAAGAATGTCATCATCAGCACGGGCACGCGCGCGTCGATAGACCCAATTCCCGGTCTTGCGGAGTCGCGGCCTCTCACACACGTCGAGGCGCTCGAACTCGATGAGGTGCCGAAACATCTCATCGTTATTGGAGGAGGCTACGTTGGGCTCGAGTTGTCGCAGGCGATGCGCCGATTCGGCAGCGACGTTAGCGTGATCGATCGTAACGCACGCTTGGCGCCCCACGAAGATGACGACGTGACTGAAGGCCTGCATGCGCTCTTCCGGGATGAGGGCATCGCCGTGGTTCTAAATGCCCGCATTCAGCGTATATCGGGAAGGTCCGGCGAGCGAATAACAGTTCTTCTCGAACAGGGCGGCATAGAGCAAATGATAGAAGGTACCCATCTGCTCGCCGCGTCGGGTCGCGCCCCAAACACTGAGGATATCGGTCTGGACCTCGCTGGCGTGGAGCTGACAAGCGACGGATACGTGAAAGTCAACGAGCGGCTTGAGACGACCGCACCCGGAGTCTGGGCTGTGGGTGATGTAACCGGCGGACCGAAGTTCACCCACATCAGTTTTGACGATTTCCGTGTGATCCGCGACAACATCAACGGTGGGAATCACGTCACGAGCGGCAGGCAAGTGCCATTTTGCTTGTTCACAGACCCCGAGTTCGCACGGGTAGGCCTTAGCGAGAAACAGGCTCAGGATCAGGGCATCGCGTACCGGTTGTTCAGGATTCCCATGGAAGGAGTGCTTCGCGCGCATACGCTTTCTGAGACGCGAGGGTTCATGAAAGCGCTGGTGGAGATTGATGGCGATCGCATCCTGGGGTTTACCGCCTTCTCAGTAGGTGGAGGGGAAATTATGTCCGCGGCGCAGATCGCAATGATTGCAAGACTGCCCTATATCAGCCTGCGCGATGCAGTTCTGACGCATCCGACATTAATGGAGGGCCTCTTCCCGCTGTTTGCTTCTGCCCCTTCCGTAGTGGCGCGATCGGCTAACGCGCGGGCCTGACTCGTGATCGGGTCCGATTCTGTTGGTAATAAATTCCGTGAGGGAAAAGATCATGCAAACACAGCGAAATAACTATTTGAGCGCCTACGGGAGATTCAGACTGACACGAGACGCCGCAGGCGTGCTGATCCTGTTGCTGGAGGGGGCGGCAGCGGTACACGCGCAAACGTCGAAAATGCCCACGACCGATGCCGAGAAGATTGCCAATGCGCCGCGCGCCGGCCCGGCATTCATCACCAGGGACTGGACGCTGCTCGACTGGCCTTCGAGTCCTGGCGGGGAGTATCGCGTGCTACGCAAGGACGCGAGCGATTGGAGCTGCCTTCCTGCGGTCCCGGGGAACAGTTCTGTCGGATCACTGGTAGTGGGCAGTCATCACCGGCGGTAAATCGAGGAGAACATCATGCAAGTACCACGAGAAGACTATCTCAGTGCCTACAGCAGCCTGAAGCTGACGCGAGACGCTGAAGGTGTGCTGGTGGCCCAGTTTCATACGAATGACGGGCCGTTCATCTTCACGGCGCAAGACCATACCGAGTTAGTAGATGCATTTTACCGGATTGCGCAAGATCGAGCGAACAAAGTCGTGATCTTGACGGGCGCGGGCGGCGATTTCATTCCGGAGATCGACTTCGCTTCCTTCGGCAACGTTGCCGATCCCGGCATCTGGAGCCAAGTCCATGATGAGGGGACCCAGATTGTAGAGAACCTCGCTAACATACGCGTACCGGTGATCGCGGCTGTCGAAGGACGGGCCCATGTGCACTCCGAATATGCGCTACTCGCCAGTGTGATCGTCGCGTCTGAAGGTGCGACGTTCCATGATCTGCCGCACTTTGCCGGCGGTATCGTACCGGGCGATGGAATCTTTACAACATGGAGCTACCGGGCCGGAGCAGGCCGGGCCGAGGCCTTCCTGCTGAACCCGCAGCCGGTGACGGCGACTGTCGCTCACCAATGGGGAGTCGTTGCCGAGGTCGTGCCAAACGGGCAGGCGCTGACCAGGGCGCGGGAATTGGCCGCGCAATACCTGAAGGCGCCGGAGGTGACGCGCCGCAATACGCGGGTACACTTCATTCAACCGTTGAAAGAGCGCCTCGTGCGGGAAGTCGGCTATGGATTATCACTCGAAGGAGCCTCCGCGGCTGACCTGGTGAAATCAATGCAGGCGAAGAGTGAACCTGTCCCCCGAAAAAGCAAATCGGCTTGAAATTCCGAAAAGCGCCGCTTGCGCGCGATCGAGGCGTGAGCATGTTTGGGAGGTAATCAATACCTATGATCGAAACTTGCGTGGAGCGCCCGCAAACTGACGTGCGCGTGGAAGTGGGTATGACCGTGAACGGTTCGTTGCGAACGCTGAAGGTTGAGCCGCGCACCACGCTCCTCGATGCATTACGCGACCAACTTGCCTTGACGGGTCCGAAGAAGGCGTGTGATCGCGGGGAATGCGGTGCGTGCACAGTCCACATCGACGGACGGCGTGTCCTGTCCTGCATGACCCTGGCGGCGATGCACGATGGTCAGCAAATCACCACAATCGAAGGGCTGGAGAGCAACGGAAGCCTGCACCCGATTCAGGAGATGTTCATTGAGCATGACGGGTTTCAGTGTGGTTTTTGTACTTCAGGCCAAATCATGTCTGCTGTCGCGCTGATCGGAGAGGCGAAGGCTGGCTGGCCGAGTGCCGCGACAATCGACGTCACGAAGCCATTCACAATCGAGGATCTGTCGCCGACAGAGATTCGCGAGCGCATGAGTGGCAATCTGTGTCGCTGTTCGTGCTACCCGAATATTGTGGCGGTCGTCGCTGAAGCATCAAGGAGGCGTTAAGCCATGCATTCATTCACTCTTTCGAGGCCAGGCGACATTTCAGCGGCGGTAGCGGCCCATGCTCAGGACGCCCGTCTCGCCTTTATAGCGGGCGGCACCGACCTGATCGGCTTGATGAAGGATCGGGTAACGCTTCCTGACCGTCTGCTGGACATCAACAGATTGCCCGATATGGCACAAATCGAAGCACTGTCCGATGGTGGGCTGCGCATAGGCGCGCTGGCGCGAATGAGCGATGTGGCAGCGAATCCGGACGTGCGATCTCATTTCCCGGTCATCGCCGAAAGCCTGCTGTTTGCCGCATCGGGACAGCTCCGCAATATGGCGACCATAGGTGGGAACGTCATGCAGCGCACCCGCTGCGCATACTTTCGCGATGAGGACGGCCTCCCTTGCAACAAAAGGCAACCCGGCTCCGGTTGTTCTGCGCGTTATGGGCTGAATCGCAATCACGCCATCTTCGGATGGTCCGATGATTGCGTCGCGACCCATCCCTCAGACCTCGCAGTGGCACTTTCAGCCCTGGATGCGATTATCCTCGTGCGCGGGCTCGGCGGACACCGGTCGATCCCGTTCACCGAATTCCATCGTCTGCCCGGCAACACGCCCGAGCAGGACAACGTGATCGAACGGGGCGACCTTATTGTGGCGATAGAAATCCCTGCCCGCAACGAGGGCCGCGCCTCGCACTATTTCAAGCTGCGCGACCGCCAGTCGTATGAGTTCGCTCTTGTTTCTGCTGCAGTGGCACTGATGGCCGACGGTCGGCGGATTAAGCGGGCCCGGATCGCGATGGGTGGCGTCGCACATAAACCCTGGCGCCTCCCTGACACCGAATCGGCGCTGCGCGACGTGTCACTCGATGACACCGGTGCACTGAAGGCGGCGATTGCGGATTCGTTTGCCGAGGCTCGACCGTTGGCCCACAACGTTTTCAAAATCGAGCTTGCAAAGCGAGTCGTACTTCGGGCGCTGGAAACTGCAGGAGCACGTATATGAATGCCATTGGGCAACCACTTTCGAGAATCGAGGGGAGGCTCAAAACGACGGGCGGCGCGCGCTACACGTCAGATATTCCCATACCCGACGTGGTCTACGGCGAAATCGTCCAGAGCACGATTGCAAACGGCCGGACGCTCTCGATCGACACGACCGCAGCAGAACGGGCTCCCGGCGTGCTCATGGTGTTCACGCACCGCAATTTGCCACGCATGAACCCGACGCCAAAGCCTTGGAGCCATTTGCATCCGCACGGGCAATCCTATCTTCCTCTCCAGGACGACAGGATTTTCTATGCCGACCAACCAATCGCCCTGGTCGTTGCCAGAACGCATGATCAGGCGGCTTTCGCCGGGACGCTGATCAGCACAGAGTACGAAACGCGGCCTGTTGCCGTCTTCGATCGTCAAACGGCGGAACACGCCATTCAACCTCCGCAATTTCTCTGGCCCGTGTCATCGTCGGTCGGAAACGCTGAAAAGGCGATCTCCAGCAGCCCAGTCCAGATTGAGCAGACATACGCCACGGCGGATCGGCACCACAATCAGATGGAGCCGCACGCGACGACCGCTGTTTGGGGTGATGATGGCATTCTCACGCTCTATGAAACCACGCAGCACATTTTTGGGACCAGGGAACTTGTCTCCATGGTTCTCGGTATTCCCCAGGAGAAGATCAACGTCATTTGTCAATTTCTGGGAGGTGGTTTTGGCGGCAAAGCCTACGTCTGGCCTCACACCCTGATTGCGGCAGTCGCCGCCAGAGTGCTGAACAGGCCGGTCCACGTTCAGCTCACGCGCGCCCAGATGTATTCCATGGCCGGCCACCAGACGGCGAGTATGCAGGTGATCAGGCTGGGTGCGGAGCGGGATGGAAAGCTGAACGGCATTCGCCACGACAGCGTTACCCCGACCTCGATGTTCGACAACTACATCGAGTATGCGGCGCTCTGTCCCCGATCGCTTTGGGCTGCCGGCGGCGGAATCGCGACCAATCACAAAATCGCACATGTAAATCGCAACACTCCGACCGCGCTTCGAGCACCGCATGAGGCGCTTGGACATTTTGCGCTTGAGAGTGCTTTGGATGAGCTTGCGTACGCCACGGGAGTCGATCCGGTAACTGTCCGCCTGCTCAATGATACGGACATCGATCCGGAAAGTGGCCGTCCCTTCTCCACGCGCGCGATGCGCAAGTGTTTAACAGACGGCGCTGCCCGCTTCGCCTGGGAGAAAAGGACACCCAGGCCCTGCTCGATGCGCGATGGCCGCTACCTGATTGGCCAGGGTATGGCGGGCGCGATCTACACACATTGGCGGTGGCCTGCACAGGCTCGGGTTACATTGAGCCGCGACGGGACAGCGTTAGTCGAGGCTGGCACCCATGAGCTGGGGACGGGTACCTATACGGTGCTTCAACAGATCGCCGCCGATACGCTGGGGTTGCCTCACGAGAGAATCAGCGTGCGAATTGGCGACACAAGGTTACCTCCCTCGCACGCCTCGATCGGCTCCGCTACGCTGGCGAACACCGGCGCTTCGGTCATGCTGGCCGCGAAGGACGCTCTCGACAAAGCAACTGCGCTTTCTCGAACTGGCCAGTGTGCGCCCTTTGCCGACGTAAAGGACGCCGGTGAAATTATCGCCGGCACCGGAAGCCTGGTGGCCTCAGGGCAAACCATAACCTACGAGGATTTGCTCACGCGCAATGATGTCTCCTCCCTGACCGGTGAGGGAAACTACGACCCCAGCCCTGAGGGAGCGAAAGCGACGTTCAGCTTCTCCGCGGTCTTCGCCGAAGTTCGCGTTGATCCCGACCTTGGGATCGTGCGTCTGAACCGTTTCGTAGGTGCCTACGACTGCGGTCGAGTGATCAATCCGAAGACGGCGCGCAGCCAGGCTATCGGCGGAATTATCTGGGGCGTCGGCCAGGCCCTGATGGAACAGTCGGAAACCGATCCGGCGATGGGCCGCTTCATGAATCGCAATTACTCAGGCTACCTGGTGCCGACTTGTGCGGACATTCCGGAACTCGACGTCTTGTTCGTGGGCGACTTCGATGGGGAAGCCAGTCCGATTGGCGGAAAAGGTCTGGGAGAGCTCACGTCGGTATCGGTTGCGCCGGCGATCGCGAATGCCGTTTATCACGCAACCGGAAGGCGTATTCGGGAACTGCCAATCACGATTGAGAAGCTGTTGTGAAGCGGCTGGCCAGAGCACTTTGTGCGCTGCATCGCCGCCACCGAGGGGCGCAAGCCGCTGAAGCCCGGTACGCCAGGCGGTCACCCTGCTTTCATGACACCGTTTAGCGAGAATCCGTTTGCGGCATTGACGATTGTCGTCGCGCCCGCAATTCTGACCAACGCGTCGTCCGTACTCTGCCTGGGAACTTCCAGTCGCCTCGCAAGGGTCGTGGACAGAACACGCGCAGTAGGGACGGAACTGGCTCATGCTCCGTCCAACGCGGAGAGTTATTTGGTTTGCCAGCTGTCGTGTATGCGCCGGAGAAGCTGATGGACGGATATCCGGTTTGGTCCGGATTCAGCGCACGCCCTGTTCGGCAAAATTGTTGCCCTGATTCTCGCTCTGCTGACCGCCTGACACGCGCAGATAAGCGAAACGAAACTCGCTGACGACGTTGGGAGTGAATACGTGTGTTTCACCCAACGCAGCGCTCCTCGTATTTGTAGTGAGGTAGTAACCAAAACCGGGTACGAGGCTCTCGTTCAGCTGACTGCTGCCAAAGGGCTGGAAGGTGTCGAAGTCCGCAATGTAGGCCTGGGCGAAAAGGTTGTCGTTCGGGGCGAGTTGGTGATCCACGCGGATCACTCCCTGCTCGACTGTGTTATTGAGTGTCGGAGTCGCCAGATAATTTTGCGCTTGTCCTGGCAAATTGGGCAGCGGCACCTTCTGGAGAAACGCGGCAGCCACTGGATCGAGACGGCTGACCGGAATTTGGTTATCGGAGAAGGCGGCGCGCCTTCCCGAGGCATCGGTGGTGAGACCGTCGTAGATCGTGGGAAATCCGCTGAAGTTTCCGGCGCGGACAGCGGCTGTCGGTACAGAGAAAGTCTGCGTCTGCGCCTGGGGGACACGCAGGCCCTCGTAGTTTCCAAAGAAAAACGTTTTGTCTTTCCTGATCGGCCCGCCGATCGCGGCGCCAAACTGATTTTGTCGGAAGGGCGGCTTGTTATGGGGATCGAAGAAGTTGCGCGCGTCGAAAATATCGTTGCGCACAAATTCATAGAGCGAGCCGTGTAACTGATTCGTGCCCGTCTTGATAACGGCGCTGATTGTGGCCGATGCTTTGCCGCCAAATTCCGGCGGCTTCACAGGTTCGGCTCGGTGATGGGTCGCGGTTGCGCCTCGAACCGGCTTCGCGCGGCAGAATCTTCGCCCACTCAATCAATCTCGAGAAGGGCAGCGCTCGCATCGGCGGTTTTTCGGCGAATGTAGACGGTTTGCAGGTGCGAGCTGACGGGGCCGCCTCCGCGGTCGTGTCGATGCGCGATAAAGGAACGGTCGAGGTTGCTTCGCTGACGGGAGACGTGCACGTCCTGAACTCTGTTGGAGTAATGTTGGCGAATATGCAGCCGGGTCTGGTTCTCGACTTTCTGCCGCAGGGTGCCGGTCCCGGTCCGCAGTTTACGCTGACGGGCTGCGCGGAGAAACGTGGCAGCAACTTAATGGTCGCTGACGAGAAAGCGAATGTGATCGTCCAGCTTCGTGGCGCCAGTGTTCGCGCCAACCGACACGTGGAACTGACGGGCTCGATGGTTCCTGCGTCCACCCCGGTAAGCCCGGCAACACAGGTGTTTAACGTAACTTCCGTGAAGGATATCAGCGGCCCGTGCAAGACGACGATTGCGGGTCTTCGTGGGGCCGGGGCAGGCGGCGCCGCGGCTGCCGGTGCAGCCGGTGGCGGAGGCGGGGCTGCGGCAGGCGCGATCAGCACGACAACGTGGGTCCTTATCGGCGTAGGTGCTGCGGCTGCGGCTGGAGCCGGCATCGCGGTCGCGTCCAGTGGTGGTAAGAGTTCAACTCAGGTAAGTTCGGGGCGGCTCGGAGCTTTCAACTAGTTACCTGGTTGCAAAGTTGGCGTAGATCGCCGCCCTCACAGTCATGGCTCGGAAATGCTTTCTGATCCGCGCGCAGGAAGCAAGCGGTTTCGCGAATCGCGCATACACGAATATCTGCAGCTCGGTACTAAGTCCCTTCTTCGTCTCTAATTTGGTGATAAGCCCCGCTGCGCTTCGATTGCGCTCCGGGGGCTTTTTCTTTGTCCCGCCCCTTGCCTCGTAGTTTCCTGCCGGCGGCCGACTGGCGCATCGCCAGGCGCGCCCATGCCCGAAAAATAGAACGTGATCCTTCCGCCGCCCGGCGCCGCGACTGTCCCGTTTCCGTGATCCAATAGAGGGACCGAGCGATGAAGACCGAGCAGCAGCGCACGCAGCGGGAAGAGCGTCCGAAGCGGGAGACGGCACACGCGGCGCCGTCGCGTCACTCGGCCGTAGCGGTGACCCCGGGATGCGCGTTCGACGGAATGGGCAATCGGGCGGTTGCCGCCCTGCTGCGCTCCGGGCGTCTGCAGCGCAAGGCACGCTCTGCGGCGCCGGCCAATCCGCCCGACGACACGAAACGTCCCCTCTCGAATGCCGTCGAACTCCTGGGTCAGCTCGACGGCGGGCGCGAACTGAACCGGAGCACGCGCGAAGAGATGGAGGCGGGGTTCCGGCAGAGTTTCAGCGACGTCCGCATTCACACCGGCCATCGCGCAGCCGACGCGGCGGCCATGTTTCAGGCCCGTGCTTTCACTGCGGCGAACGACATCGTTTTCGGAGATGGCGAGTTCGCACCCGAAACCACGGAAGGCCGGCGGCTGCTCGCACATGAACTGGCGCACGTGGCGCAACAGAAGGGGCCGGAGGGCAAGGCGAGGCCGGGGACACCCATGGCGAAGCTTTCCATAAGCGAGGCGGCCGACCCGCTGGAACGGGAGGCCGACGCGGCCGCCGACAGTGTGCTGGCGGGCCGCCGTCCGGTGCTGAACGTTCCAAGCCAAGTCGCGATGCCCGCGATCTCGCGGCAGGCCGCGGACAAGCCGAAGAAGGGTCAGACGCCTCAGGACTTCACCGTGGAGAAAGACCATGGCCAGAACAATTCTTATTACATTCGGTTTCCGCACTTCATCAGCGAAGACGAAGCGTATCGAATCCTCTTCGCGCACGGCAAGGTGCCTGACGGGGTCACGCTGAAGTATCAGGGGCCGATGCGGGGCGGTTGGACATTTGAATTACGGTCTACCACGGCTGGCGGCATAGGGCTCGGGGCCTTCGTGGAGTTCGCGCCGATCCTGGCGAAGCAATTCCACCCTGACACGCTCTCACTTACCGCGGAGGAGACCGCGGCTCGCCGCAAGACGCAGGAAGAGTTTCTCGATAGTAAACCCGTCTACCTGGGAGGGCAAACGGTTCGGGAGGCGATGACGCTCGAGCACTGTAAAGATCATCTCGTGCCCGGTCAGGTTGGCATGGCGTGCTGGGGGGAACGAGCCGGCTATTTTTACTGGGTTGGTTTTGATTCGTATCATCGCGGAGTGACGCTCGAGGTCAAGAGCTCGCCACACACCGAGAAGGTGATCAAAGACTGGGAATGGTTCCTTAGCCACTCTCCGGCCGACTATGTCCCGCACGTAAAGGATCTTCCCTATGCGGCGACGTTCAATCCCGATTCCAAAGCGTCGTTCACACTAGGCGAGGCGGAGCTGCTGGAGAACGAACTCTCGAATTGGGAATTCACGCACGAGATCCAGGCGTGGGTAGGCGTGATGCAAGCTACCGCGGGCGCGGTGGGAAGTCTGAGGACACCCGCACCTTCAACGTTGACCGGCCAAAGTCTGACGGTCGCCGGCAAGGGGATTCAGACGTACGAAGCATGGAAGGCTGCAGCGGGTGGCGATCAAAGCGAGCTCGATATGCTGCTGATGGGCTTGGGCGGGGCTTTGGAGCAGGGGGCGGGTATGATCGGCAACCTCTCCGGGCGTCCGCCCAAAAGACCTGGCCCGGTCGAAGATTCGCCCCACGGCACCTCTCCGCGGGGCATGGGCAAGACAGTTGTGGCGCACGGCGCCGACACAGACGTCGCGGCAGGAGAAGGAGAGACGGTTCGCGCCGCGCCGTCTTCGGCGGGGCACCACGACGAGCTGGCGGCCAAACGGGCTGCGCGGGCCGCCGCGGCGGCTGAGGCGAAATTGGCCGCAAAAGCGAAAGTCGTCGCTCAGGCCGCACAACGGCGCGTGGTACGGGCTGCCGCCGGTGGCGAATCCGGAGGCGGAGGTTCAACGGAAGTCGGGTCGGTGGAGACCACGGTTGAAGGCGGAACCGGCGGTTCCCGGACCGTTGGGGCCGGTGGCACGACTGCAGGCACGAAAGAACCCGCATTTCAAGCCAGTGCACCGAGCGATCCGGAGGCGGTGACGCAGGCGTTGGCCGATGCCGGGTTCACTCCCGAAGAGATTGCCGGTCTCGGCGAGGAAAATGTTGCGGGCCTGAACGCCCGCGCGGCAAAGAAGGTGGCTCTCCTCGGCAAACACTTCACCACGGATGACTTGAGAGCCCTGGCGCAATATCTCGCGGGCACTCGCAAAGTGCTGAACGGCCGCGGCGCTCAAATGCTGGTCGATAACGTGGGGAGTGGTGATATGAAACGCTTCCTGGCGACCGCCACGCAACAGGAATCGATGCCGGCCAGACCGGGAGTGGCGCCGGGCGTCGGAACCGTGCGCCCGCGTTTGAGGCTTGTGGAACCCGAGCCGGACACTGGTGGCCTTGGGCCAGCCCTCGTGCACCTGACGCCGATGACTCCCGAGGAAATGTTCGACGTTCTCGTCAGTCAGCGCGCGTTTACTTTCAACGAGCGAGGCGGCGCCGCCAATATAGATCCGCGCGCACTCGGACCGGGCGGCCAGGTCCTCGATCAACCGCCGCCGGGCCTCGGCGCAAACGTCGGTCCCGCGGCGGGCGGTCGAGCAGCCGGAGGGGCGGTGTTCGCGGTGGTTGAGGTTGTGGATAGCTCGGGAAGAGCAGTGATTCGTGGCGCCGGGCAATTCCTGGGCGGAGACGATCTTCACGCCGAGCAGAGCGCTCTGGCGGGACTTGAGACGCGGCTGGGCGGCCATGCTCCCGAAATCGAAGGCGGAGAGCTGAAGGTAGTTGTGGACCAGTTACCCTGCGGCCCGGAGAGCGCCAATTGCTCCCTGGCCCTCCAGCGGTTTGCCAATGCCTATGGTCTGAGGCTGCGTGTCTTTGTGCCCGAGCGCGCGGCCGTTGGCAGGCCGAACGCCGCCGTGCGGCCGAGAGCGAGCACGATGGGATCGCAGGGGACGGGCATGCCGCCGGTGCATATGCGGGAAATGGACGCAGCCGAGCTCGAACATGAGCACTGATTGCGAGGTGCAGAAGTTCACATTACCGCTCTTACGGTCGCGGCTCGGAAGTCGTTACTGAGCCGCGCGCGTGAGCAAGCTGAATGGTCCTTTGACCATCGGAGGTAATGAAATGTCCGATCTCAAAATTTGAGGAGTGCAGATGGAACTGAATCAGTCAGAGATCGACTCAAGCGCAACTTATCCCGTCATTCTCGGCGCGGGGCTTACCGGTATTGCAATCAGCAGGGCTCTCTCCTCGGCGGGCATTACACATCTACTGGTGGGCGATCGGCCGTCGAACGCGCCCCATCTGGGCGAATCCCTCAACGCCGAAGGAAGTCTCGAGATCACGCGCCAGTTTCCTGACCTCGCACGCTTCTTTTTTCCGAAGCAGCAGCAGGCGCTGTTCTTCGGCGGCCAGACGATTTCCTTCGATTCCCTGCAATACGCCGACGGGCGCGCTTATTATCCCTTGTTCGGTTTTCCGTCAACGGTCGAGCTGCTGCACGTCGATCGCATTGGCTTCGACACCGCCGCCTTTGATGCCGCGATTGGCGACCAGCACTGCCTCTACGTCCAGGGCCGCGCCGCCGGACTCGATTACGATCCCGCGAGGGATCGTATCCGTGGAGTGCTGCTCGCGAGTGGAGACTCGATTCCATCGGCGTACGTGTTCGATGCCAGCAACCACGCCCGATTCCTTGGGCGCAAGCTGGGAATTCCCTGCAGAGTTATCGGCGAGCCGCGCCGCGTGGTGTTCGCGCATTATGGCTCCAGTACAGATCGGGCCTCGCTCTCCACCCCTCAACCCAGCTGGATTCATGCGACCTCTCTGCTGCGTCTGGATACGAATCAAGACCTGGCCACCGGCCTTGCCTGGGTGATTCCCCTCGGCAGCTATGTTTCTGTCGGAATCAGCGTCGATGCGCGGAACGCCGGGGCTGCTTCCGGGCTGCTTCTCGATTGGGTGGAGAAGGCTTTTTCGCGGCGCGGCATCGATGTGCGCGCCGCATTCCCGAACCGGAGCACAGCCGTGGATCTCGGCTACGAACACTACAATCATGAGCGGTGTTCCGGGGCCAACTGGCTGATGGCGGGGATGAGTTGCTGCCAGGTCTGGTTTCCCTCCGCCGCGGGGGTTGCGACCGGACTGGTCGCGGCGCGCCTCGCTCCCGACATCCTCATAAGGCCGGTGCAGACGGCGCAAATCTACCAGCAGTACATGGACAGCATCGTCGCCATCCATTCCGGTCTGGAGTGGCTCGTCCGTGACGATCCCTCGTCGGTGACTTTGCCGGAATTGCGGGATCGAACCAGCGCCATGGTGGGCAGCAACATCAAGCGGCTCGGGAGCTACCTCGACTTGCAGGACCCGCCGGCCGAACTGGCCTTCGGCGATGCCACTCTGCGTTTGTTCGAGCGAGACCGGCGGGCGGCGAGTCCGGTGCGTATTGACGCCGCTCTTCCACAGGCGCAGGCGACGCGATTGTTCGCGACGACGGGCGAGCCGGATCCGTGGACGGATGCACCCATTCAGGTGCCCGTCCTGACACGGCCGGACAATTTACAGGGACCGACGGCCATTCTGGGACTGGTGGATGTCCTGTCGGGACGGCTCGAAGCGGAGAGATCCGCAGGCCTGGTCAGCGGAGATCTAAAGGTGCAAGTCGACCAGTTTCAGCTCACCGGCGCAGGGCAATGGAACGCCTGGGTTACTCTGCTGCGCAATTCGCCCAGGGTAACAAAACTCGATCTGGTGCCGGGGGCACTTGAGGCTGCAGGACCGGAGTGGGTGCTGACCGCTCAGTGGCAAGGTTCCATCGGCGATCGGCAGGCGGTTTCGCCACCGCTCACGATGAACTTCGAGATGTCCGGAGACCTGGTGGCCGCGATCCGGATGCAACGGGCAGATTGTACTTTTGTGACAGGCGATTCCATCCTGCCGCAGGCGGCGTTCGCGGCGATGGTCGGCCAATTGATGGCCGCGGCAGCGTAGCTTCATTGAACGGGCACGACCTGCACGTCGACAGGCGGCATCTCGTGCAGTCTCGTATCTCCGGCGACCGTTTGCCTGGCCAGGTTGTCCAGTGCCTTGAGGGCCGCGGGCGAGTTTTCCGGCACCTGAATAACAATGCTGATCCGGCTCGGGTTCTCCACGGTCGTCCGAAAATAAACGTCGGTTGTGCCGGTCACGGGGGTCTGACCCCTGACACCGGCGATCGGCTGCCCTGTTCTTTGGTAGGCCGCCTCCAGCGCTCCGTTGACGTTTTGGACAAGCCGCTCCTCAACCGTTCCTCTTACCCCGGGTCCCGGCGGATCCAGTTCTTTGAGGCTGATCATATGCGCTCCGGAAATCGTCCTGCTGATGGAAATGATCGGCTGCCCGTTCTTCACTTCGTCCACGTGATAGTGAAGCTTCTCAGTCCCGCCTTCAAAACCGTCGTACGCGCCGAACTTTTCTTCCAGCAGTCTTGAATTCGGGAAAATCCGCTTCAACACCTGCGCCTCGCGCATCTCTTTCAGCGTCATGCCCGGCCGAACGACGAGCGGCGCGGGCGGCGGTGGAAGTCCTTTGAACGGTCCCGGCAGCGGCAGCAGCGGCAGGCTGACGGCGGGGCCGAGGAGTGGGAGACCGCTGGGCGGCAGCGTGAGAGTCGTGGGGCCGCTCGCCGAGGGAAGCCAGAACGGCTGAAGATTCGCCCCCGGCAGAGCAGGGCGTGTAGCAGACGGCAATCCCAACGCAAAAGGATCGAATGGCGGCGTGGGTGTGGCTGGCGGCAGCAGGCCGACAGGCCCGTTCACCAGCTTGCCGTTCTCGAAGAAGATCATCTTTCCGCTGGCTACGTGGGTGGCGCTGCCGGTACCCGTGCTGCGGTCGATCACGACCTTGAAGACATTGCCCGACGGGTCGGTTTGCAGGAATTCCTCCCATGCGCCGGTTGCCGCGGCGCCGGTGGGAAGGCTGGACGGCAGGCGTCCCGCGGGCCCCTTATATTCCGGACCGAGAAGCGCAAGCTCATCGGAGGCTGCCACGCCTCCGAGCGCCTTGCCGCCATAGTGGCTTATCAGGACGATCAGCGCTGGAAGAAAATCGCGGAATGCGTCATCGACATGTCCTTCCGATAAATTGTACGCGCCGGAGCCCACCCCGGCCGCGATGCCAAAGGTTGAACTCGGCACGCGGAGCAGCATGGCATCGAGACCCCATCCCATGGCTTGAAAAGGGTGCTTCTCGGGAAATTCCCAATATTCCTGAAATAGTGCGGAGAGGCCTTCGTCGAGCGCCTTCTTATACTCCGGCGGCAGTTTCTCCGCCTCGTGGTACATGTTGAGAGTATTTCCGAGTTTGAAGTCCTCGCCGCTTTCGACGATGCTCGCGGCGCCCTCAAACAGCCCGCGCGCGATATCCGTCGCCTGCCATGAGCGGTCCTCATACGTGCCGACGTCGATGCCGCGCGCCTTGAGTATGCGCTGTAACTGCTCGGTTCCCGGAGCCAGTACGGTATGTTTCAGCCGCTGGTCCGCGGCGAGCTGTTTGAGAAGTGCGTCGGCCTCTTCGTTCGACATCTTCGAGAACATCCACGCATAGAACACCTGCGACTGCATGCTTCCGTACTCGCGGATTCGCAGCATGTAGTCCTCGCGCTTTTCGGTGAGTCTGTCGCGCCCATATTTCACGCCGCCGAGCGAGCCTATGTAAACCGCCTCGAAATCAGTAAGAGTGTCGAGGATGCCCGCCATGCGCGAGCCGAGCTGGCTCTGCAACTGCTCAAAGCCATGCTTGTCGAGCGCCTGGAAGTATTTGACCAGTTCCTCGTGGGAGCCTTCCTCGGCGAGCGCGGTCACCTCGCGTGCGCGCTTTTTCGCCAGGGTGATTTCCGGATCCTCGGGCGGTGGGGCGGGCTTTGCCGTGGGCGCTGCTTTGGGAATTGTTGGGAGCCCCGGTATCAGGGGGCGGCCACCCAGGAACAGTTGTGTAACCGGCTGCGGCGGCGCCAGCGTCGGGAAAAAAGGAAAGTTCACATCCGAGGAGACAACGCGTGTGGATGTTCCTTTTTTCAACGCCTCAGCCGCCGCCGCGGCCAGGCCGGGATCGATGTTGCCGGCGAATACCGGGCCGCCGCCTTCATCCACGACTGACCCCTGTTGCTTCAGCATTTCGAGCACTCCCGGCGGCAGATCCAGCGGGACCTGGACGCGTTTCCTGGGAGGCGCAATCGTCACAGAAGGAGCACTGGGAGTGAGGCCGAGACGCTCCTCATCGAGACGCTGCAGTTCCTCGCGCAATTCTTCGCGCCGTTTTTCGTCCTCTGCCGAAAGTGTGGAGTTCTGAGCCCGTGCGTCGAGCGCCTTGAGTTCGTCGAGCCGCGCAATTTCATCGGGCGGCCGCTCCAGCTTCTGGGCGATTCCGGCCTGGGCGCGTTCGCGCACCATCGGCATCGCGCCGCTGATGACGTTGTGCGCGGCATCGTGCGCGTCGCGTTCGGTGTCGCGTTCGCCGGCGATGGGTCCCGCGGTCTGCCGCTGCTGCACGACATGCGCCAGTTCGTGCGCGAGAATCCGCTGTCCGGCGGGGGTTTCCGGCGCGAACTGGCCGCCGGCAAAGACGATATTCTCGCCAACAGCGAAAGCGCGGGCGCGCAGGCTGTCTGCGGTCTCTGCGGCGAGCTGCCCGGTGTGGATGCGCACATCGCTGAAGTTGTGGCCGAACCGCGATTCCATCAGAGCCCGGGTGTGCTCGTCGAGTCTCCGGCCGCCGTGGAGTTGGCTGGCGACTTCCGCCCCGCCGCGCTTCGCGTCGTGTTGCACGCCATCGGACAGGCGATCGTTGCCTTTGCGCTGCAGCCGCATTTGAGAGAGCAGGGCCCGATTGCCCAGCCGATCCAGCGAAGTGCCGCGGCCGGCACGGCCCTCAGGAACGGACCGCCGGTCGTGGACGGGCGGGTTGTGCTGAGAGCGCTCGACGTGTCTGTGAGGCGATTCTTCGCGCAGGAGTTTCATGGCTCTTTGCCTCGACCAGGATGGTCAGTCCTCAGGCTCCGGGGGATCCCGCGGCTCGGGCGGTTCTGGCTGCGGCCGCAACCGGTCAACGTATTCTCCTACCGCTTCTCCATCGTAAGTTGCACACTCAGCCCTCCCAAATCGGGGCTCACCATCAGGGCCGGGAGGCAGCTTGTAGTATTTGTTCATGTAGCTCGCATAGGCTCTGGCCTCCGCCAGACCCTCTTCATATATATTGTGTGGCTTGATCTCGATGACCGTGTGGGTGTCCCAGTCCAGCGCATCGATCTCCGGCTCCCGGCCTTTGACGTAACCAGGAAAGCCCTCAATTCTGAATTTTTTCGCATTCGGGGGAATCCGCGGGTCAGCGCCTTCCGGCAGTGCCGGCCGGCTGATTGGATTATCTGAATGAATTCCCGCGTCCTCCAATAACTGGGGCAAGCCGTTGAAATTCTTTTCCGCAAAGTTTCCGATTTCAGTAGAACGCGGCTGGTAGGTGGCCCCCGGCGGGCCGGGCTTGACGCTGTGCCTGTCCTCCGGCGGAGTGGATTGCTTCACCGGCTGTTCCTGCATAGCATCGCGCGGTCCTCGAGGCCGGGTGACCCGTGGCGGTCCCTGGCCCGGTCCGCCGCCAGCCGTACGAACGGTATCGGCGGCCGGTTGTTTGGGGTTACGATTCGCCGGGCCATCTGCGTCGGCTGAATGTTCGGCGTGTCTCCGGTAGCTCCACCCGATCCCGGCTCGGCAAATTTGGCCGATACAGATGAGGGCGTTAAGTCCGTGGGCGCTACGTTCTGCCCGACCGCCATTTTCGACTGCATTGGCAGAACGTCATTGGCGGGAGTGCCACGGAGCCAGGGGCTCTGATGGGCCGCCTTCATGGCTGGCCGGCTTGCGCGATTTCCTGCCCTTCGAAGATCAGCCGCACGCTGCGGCGGAGCCAGGGGAGCCAGCAGGGATCGCGATCGAGTCCCGCCCGGCGCACGGCGACATCGACATCCTGACCGCGGAAGAGGATCTCCATCTGTTCCGGACCGGTGCGGATGTGGCCCGGCAGCGCCAGAAAGCGGTCGACGAACGCGTCGGCCGAAGAAAACGGATCGGCGCCGGCGCGGGCGGCGAATAAGAGACACGGCGCTCCGATTACAAGCGCAAGCAGAGCGGCGGCGGGCGCGGAGCCGGCATGGGGCAACAGAAAGATGACTCTACCGGGTTCGCGTGACGGACGCAAACGTCCGCTCACATCCAGAGTGGCGAGCGCGGGAGAAGCGGTGAGGATGGCATTATGCGGCCAGGCTCCGAGCAGTGCTTCCACTCCGGCGCTTACCATTTTCGGAGTCCCGGCGGGCCAGGCGAAAAAGGCAAAGGGCGAATTTTCCGCGGCGGCGACGAGCAGTCTGCCTGCGGGATGGTCCACCAGCGCGACGGTCGCCGGGGGAATAGCCGCGATGCCGCGGCGGGGCAGGGCAGCGGCCAGGGCGGCGCATGTAGCAATGGCGATTTCGCTTTGCTGCGCGGCAGTCACACGGGGACACGAGAATTTAGTTGTGCCGCCGAACAGGGCAGCCGCGGGGTCATCGGAAAAATGCGGTCCCAGAAGCGCGGACGTAGCGACTGCAAGCACGACCCCCTCGGGCAGGCAGGCCTTCCACAGCGATTCGGCCAGGTCGAGTTCCATGATGCGATCGCAGAGATAGAATAGTCCCGCATCGCGCGTGGCAACGGAATCGGTGAATGACTTCGGGGGCTCAAGCGAATCGCTGAGTTGGGTGGCGGGCGGGGGCGCGTCTTCAGCCGGCGCCGGTGCGACGTGATCGCTCACGGCTTCCGCTGCGCCTGGTTCAAATGCAGAGAGCGGTCTGA
>DASZLO010000292.1:0-3978 GCA_035552315.1 Bryobacteraceae bacterium | reverse complement strand
ACTGGGTCCGCCGGTAAATACAAGATCGGCGCGATCCAACAACTCCTGTTCCCGCTGGGTCAACTCCGGCGGCGCGCCTAAAAATCCGGAAAGCTCGTCCATGCAGTCGTAGATAACGGCGCGCGGCTTTAGCCCATCTGCGAGGCGGATCGCCATTGGCGTGTAAAACCACAGAATATAGCCGGACGTTCCGTGCTCGGCGATTAATTGCGACAGCATCGGCTGCAAGTACCGCATTTGTTCATCGTGAAAGCCGGGCGCGGTGCACGGCGTTTTCGGCCGGCATACAGTAACGTTGGGCCCGGGCTCGGAATACTCCCATTCCTTGCGATGTTCATCGAAGACCGGCTCTTCGATGAAGTAGACCTTGTGAGTCTTTGCAAGCCGCGAGAGCAAGTGCTGCGGCCTTTGATAAACAAAGTCCCACCGTAAGTGTGAAAAGGCGATGATGGCTGGTTTCGTGTTCATGGTTCCTTGCATTGGAGGATGGCGCTCCCGTGTGTCCTGAGATGTGCAGTAATCCAGCCGTTGTGCATGTTGGCGCATTCGCGGCATAATTCTGCGCGGGTAGCGACACACATGGCGGGGACTAGACCAAAGGTCCTGTATAAGACCTTCACTGCTCCAGACAGTTTGGAAGAAAAAGGCCCCTCAACCGGCGTGAGCCGCTCGAAAAAACGAACTGCAGCCACCCGGAAAACGAACGGCAGCCTACCCGAAAAAACGAACTGCAACGTCGAAAACGGCCTCTAACGCCATCTCGCACGGCCTACCCGTGAGAGCGTGTGACCGGGCAAGTTCAGGCAACATAGCGGGGCAGATTTCATCGTCAGGAGATCGGCCGCAACTCGAAGCGCAAGGCAAAATGGTTGAGAGTCGACGGCAGAGCACGGTTCTTATCGACACAACACGGTCTCCGCAAGTGAATCTCAGTGTTGCTCAAAAGGTTCCGAATCACCTCGGTCGTGAGCAGGAGAACCAGTTCGCGTCCAGGACAGGCGGCGGAGCCTTCGCTGAAGGGAATCAATCCGTCGCGATGGGGCGCGTCGCCGTCTCTCCACAATTGCGGAGAAAACTGGTCCGCGTACGCCAGGCGTTCATCGTCGCGATGAAAGAATGGGGTAAAAATCGCGACGGTGGTTCGGGCAGGCATTATTCCTGTGCGCCAATGCGTTTCCGTGTCTGTCTCCCGGAGGACCAGAGGCGTCGTGGGCCACAAGCGTATCGCATCCAGGACCGCCGCCCGCAAGAAAGGCAGAAAGTGCTCTCCTCGGCTTGTTGCAATCTCCTCGCGCGCCAACTTCATCTCATTCGGATGCGAAGCCAACAACGCGAGCGTTCGAAACGCTGCCATCCCCGCGGCGTCGAATGCGAAGAGCCATTGCGGAATTTGCTGTTCGGGATGAGTTATGCCCGTGATCGGGATATGCGGCGCCGCGGCGACGAGACTTTCCGGCTCTGCAATTCGCAAATATGCGTCGATCCGGTTCAGCAACTCCCGCCGAAGCCTCGGGTTTTGTGGAATTAAGAACGCCCAATTGGCTGCATGACGAAGCCGGCTCATCACGGATGAGAGTCCCTCATCGTCGCGCGCGGCCTTTCCGAAAATTACCTGCCGCACGATTCGAAACCACACGCCGGCGAAGTGGTTCCATGTCAATTCGGTCCGAGAGCGCATCCCGTATAGCTGACCCAACTCCGACGCTACCGTGCGTGAAAACGCTCCGGCCAGGCGATGGACGGGCTGGCATGTCTCGAGCACAGTTTCATTGAAGCTTCGGCGCTCCTGCCGCTCCTCGCCACGCGAGATCAGCGAACCCTTCGGCTCAAAATGAGCGAGCGCGGCCGTCTTCTCCGGGGTCGCGGTGGCGAACGGTTCTGGCGTTTCAGCAAGCACCCGGTTTACGTCGACCGGCGCAAATAGCAGAGCGACCCGTCTTCCCATGATGTGAAGCAGCAGAGGACCGGTTCCATATTTCCGCCGCAGACGCTGCATTCTCTGTTTAGCTCGCCGGTCGATATCGAGACGGCCGGCAAGGCTCATGACCGCTGGACGCCGGACGATCGCGCCTTTGGCAACGGTGGGAAGAAAGACTTCCAACGCAGTCAGAACTGTGTCGGTCAATGTCGCACGTGGGATCAGATTCGAACCGGCAATGCCACACCCAACTGTCCGGTCGTGAACCACCAGCTTTGGCATGGCCGCGAACGCTGCAAGCGATGGACCGCTCTGCCGCAAGAACGCCGCATGCCGGGGCTCGCAATTGTGGCGCATCAGAGCGAAACGTGCGAATCGCTCTACTTGGGCTTTATATGCGTGTGCATCATCCCGGTAGGCGCGCGTGCTGCGTGGACAACGATTTGCGCCAGCGACTGCCGGTGCGCGAATCCCCATTGGAGGTTCGTATGCACGCCATCAGGCATGGACAAAATCCCCATTCCCGAACAGGACGTTGTAGCGCTCGATAGCGTCGGATCCGACGTCAGCGGATTGCGCGTTCTCATCGTTAACGTATTTGCGATCGCGCGCCCGTCCGGCGAATGGATGCTCGTTGACTGCGGTCTGCCGCACCAGGACAGCCGCATTCGCCGTTGGACGGAAGAGCAGTTTGGAAAGGGGGCGCGCCCCGAAGCCATCCTGCTGACTCACGGCCACTCCGATCACACCGGCTCAGTCGAAGATCTGGCAAGTCAATGGGACGTGCCTGTTTATGCGCATCCGCTCGAGCTTCCGTATGTTACCGGCCAAAAGAGCTATCCGCCGCCCGACCCGAGCGTGGGAGGGGGGTTGATGAGCCTCCTTTCGAAGCTGTTCCCGCGGGACCCTGTGGATCTTGGGTCACGCGCGCGACCATTGCCCGAAAGTGGCGAAGTTCCAGCGTTTCCGGAATGGCGCTGGATCCACACGCCCGGCCACACACCGGGCCATGTCTCCTTCTTTCGGGAACTGGATCGGCTGCTGATCGTCGGAGATGCGCTATCCACCACCAAGCAAGAATCCTTCATGGCTGTAGCCCTGCAGAGCCCGGAAATACACGGACCGCCTGCCTACATGACGACGGATTGGGATCGCGCCCGAGAATCGGTCGAACAACTTTCTACGTTGCGGCCGCAAACCATCGCCGCGGGCCACGGCCGCCCACTTTCCGGGCCGGATGTGGCGGACGCGCTGGCGGTTCTGGCGCGTGATTTCGATCGGGTGGCGCGCCCTACGCATGGACGTTATGTCGACCACCCCGCAGCTTAGTTTCAACGCCGGCACGGACCTGGCGGCGCCGTCGATTCCTTTCCCGATCATGCATCAGCGCTGGTGCAATCTAACGTTTCTGCACTGGCGCTTTCCGCAGAGCGTTGTGGCGAGTCTCGTGCCAGCACCGCTCGAGGTCGAAACTTTCGATGGGTCCGCCTGGGTGGGAGTCACTCCGTTCCATCTACGGGGGCTTCGTCCGCCATTCGTACCCGAATTGCCGTGGCTCTCTTGTTTTCCGGAAACGAATTGCCGCACATACGTTAGAGGGCCCGACGGCCAATCCGGCGTTTGGTTTTTCTCGTTGGATGCGGCGCGCCTCGCCGCTGTTGTGGGAGCGCGCCTCGGGTTCGGGCTTCCTTATTTCTGGTCGCGGATGCGCGTGGAGCGAACTGCGGGCCTCATGCGTTATCGAAGCGATCGCCGGTGGAGTCGCACTGCAGCGTTCACTCGCATCGCGATTCACTCCGGTGACCCCATTGTGCCCGGCGAACTAGAGTTGTTTCTCACGGCTCGGTACCGGCTCTATTCCTTCATCGCAGGCCGTCTGACGTATACAAGCGTCGAACATGCTCCCTGGCCGTTATACAGTGCGCATATCGTCCGGCTCGAACAGACCCTTGTCAAAGCAGCGGGACTACCGCAGCCCCAGCATGCCCCGATCGCGCATTTTTCTCCGGGTGTCGCCGTACGCGTTGGTTTTCCCACGTTAGGGTTTGCTAAATAATAAT
>DASZLO010000291.1:0-3492 GCA_035552315.1 Bryobacteraceae bacterium | reverse complement strand
AACGCACGCGCGAGATCGGCATCCGCCGCGCCATCGGAGCGCGGGCGCGCGACGTTCTTCTGCAGTTCCTTGTAGAGGCCCTGACGCTGGGGCTGTGCGGCGGCGCCGCCGGGATAGTGCTTGGGTTCCTCGCCGCTTTGGCGGTGACGCGGTTGCTGGATTGGCCTGCGTCCGTTTCGCCCGGTTCCGTGGCTCTGTCGTTTGGAATTGCCGGGGCCATGGGCATTTTTTTTGGCTTCTATCCGGCGCGGCGGGCATCGCGTCTGGATCCGATCAACGCATTGAGGTTCGAATAGGTTCCATCGAGTTGGTTCGCGAGTAGTTGAAATTCAGTTCAGGGTTCGCGGTTAATCCGCGCCAGATGAGGTAAATCGAATGCGCTTACTGTTCACTACAATCGGTTTGATGCTGGTACTGGTCGGGTGCGCCACTACAAGCGCTTCCACGAAGAGTGTCTCCACGAAGACGCTTACCCACAAGTATCGTCCGGAAGGCGATCAGACCGTCCATATAGACCTGACAAAGGTCAAGAGCGACGAACTCAAGAAGGTCTACTCGTACATTGACGAGCATTTCGACGAGCACGTGGAAAGGCTGCAGAAGTGGCTTCGCCAACCCAGCATCTCCAACAGCGGCGAGGGAATTCAGGAGTCAGCCGAAATGGTGAAGGGATTCTTCGATGAGCTGGGTTGCCAGCAATCGAAGGTTTACGACACGGGTGTCACCGAGTGGGGCCTGCCGGGAAACCCGGTGGTCTACGCGAAGTGCAATGAAGGCGCGGCGAAGACCGTAGTCATCTACTGGCAGTACGACACCATGCCGGTCACGCAGCCCGATGCCTGGAAAGTTCCGCCGTTCGACGCCGCGATCGTTCAGGACGGAAAGTTCCCGAAGGTGGTAATGGCGCGCGGCGCGACCAACTCCAAAGGCCCGGAAATGTCGGAGCTCAACGCGCTGTTGGCGATCCGCGCGGTGCGAGGCAAGCTGCCGGTGAACCTTATCTTTGTGGCCGAAGGGGACGAGGAGCGCATGGATATCGGTCTTCGCAACTTCGTCCGTGATCACCAGGACTTGTTTAAAGGCGCGGATACCATGTACGGCGGCGGCGGTTCCGAGGGCTGCGTTTACATCCAGCTCACCACGAGCGGCACGGCCTGGGGGCGCGGCCCCACGGTTTCGGATATTCACGGCGCGAACAAGCGATCGGTCGACAGCCCTGCGTGGCGGCACATCAAGATGCTCTCTTCGCTGGTTTCAGCCGATGGAAATACCCCGCTCATCGCGGGCTGGAACGAAAACAAACTTGCTCCCACGGCGGAACAGGTCGCCGCGTTGCATCGCCGCGCCGACAGGCAGGACATCACAAAGATGGCCGCGAATCTGGGCGTGGCGCGCTACATCGCGGACACTCCCTTTGGCGTGGCGCGCATGCAGCAGTTTGAAACGTCCTTTAACATGGATGGTATCTGGGGCGGCAACATGTATGCCGACGCGGCCGGAGCCATCCTTCCCAACAAGATCACCTCAAAGCACAACATCCGCTATGTTCCCAATATGAACGGCATGGATTTGACGAGAAAGATCCGCGCCCAGCTGGATAAGAATGGATACAAGGACGTGGAGATGAAAGTGATCGGCGATGTGCCGTGGTCGATTGTCGAGCCGGGCAGCGAGATCAGCAAAGCGGGCGGACGCATGCGCGAGGCTTTCGCGGGCGGGCAGAATACCGAAGTCGCGATGGCGAATCGCGTGCCGGACTCCTCGGAGACCGGCGGCTACTGGCCATCCTACCTTTTTAATGAAGGCAAAGTAGGACAGCGGGTCGCACCGGATGTTCACATGCCCATGGGCGGTGGCCGTGTCGGCGCCGGCGGCCGTGCGCATGCCGCGAACGAATACTACGTGATTGAGGGCTCGGGCAGCACCTACGGCATGGCCGGTGCGGAGAAATCGGTCGCCACTGTCCTTTACGACTACGCCGGATTGAACTAAGCGGTGGACGAAGAGAAGTACTTACGGGGCGGGACGCTCTCCCGCCCCGTTCGCATTCGACTGCCCCACGGGTTCTTTCTACTGGCTGTGATCGCAGGCTCCCGCATCGCGACAGGAGCGGAGCCGGTTGTGTCTTTTGTTGGCGCGGCAGTATGCGCGCAGTGTCATGAGGAGGCGCATCGCGAATGGTCCGGTGCGAGGCACGGCAGGATGCTGCAACCGGCCAGCCCTTCGAGCGTAAAAGCGGACTTCAGTCGCGCGAAGATTCTGCTGCACCGGGAAGAATTCCGTCTGCGCGCCGAAAACGGCGTCTACTACATCACCGAATCGACTATTTCCGGAAGACCACGCGAGTACCGCGTTGACTACACGCTCGGCAGCCGCCGCATCCAGCATTATCTGACCAGACTGCCGGACGGACGCATAGTTGTGCTGGCTCCCAGTTGGGACGTCTCGCGAAAAGAATGGTTCCACAACATGGACATCGTGAACCCGGAGGAGTATGACGGCGGCGTTGTCCAGGTATGGAATAAGAACTGTTATTCGTGTCACGTAAGCCGAGAGACGAAAGGCTACAATGCCGCCAGCGATTCTTACAACACTACCTGGCAGGATTTCGGGACGAGTTGCGAACGCTGCCACGGCCCCGGAGCCTCGCATGTAGCCCGCTACCGGGAGCGGGTGCCTGGACCGGCATCGCCGGACTCGATCGTCGTTCCCTCACGTCTTGATGCCGCACGCGGCACGATGATCTGCGCTCAATGCCACTCTCTGCGGGATATCGTCTCGGAAGGCTATACGGCCGGGTCGAGCTATTACGACTACTATCTGCCGATTCTTGAATACGGAGAGAAAGTCCTCAACAATGATCCTTCCTATTGGGCGGATGGGCGCACAAGGCGGTTCTCCGACGACGCAGTGGGATTCTGGCAAAGCGAGTGCTTCCTGAAAGGCGGAGCAACTTGCACCGCCTGCCATTCGAACGTGCACGATCCCGCGGTTGACAGGAACGCGGCTCTGCGCTCAGGCTCCAACGGGATTTGCACGCAATGCCACAAAGAGATCGGGCGCAATGTTACCGCGCACACCCGCCACGCGTCCGGGAGCGCGGGAAGTTCGTGCGTCGAATGTCACATGCCGCGGACCGTCTATAGCGTTAAGGCCGGCATTCGCGATCATTCCATCAGCGTTCCGGCCCCGGAAAACACGGAGCGATTCCGGATTCCCAATGCATGTAACGTATGCCACGCGGACCGTACCGCCGCCTGGGCAGCCGCCACAATTCAAAAATGGAATCCGCGCAACTCCTCTGTTCGATCGGCGGCGCAGAAGTGGGTCCGGCGTGCCGCTGCATTTTCGGCTGCGCGGACAGGGAACCCAAAGGCCGTCGACATGTTACTCGCAATTTATTCCGAGCCCGCGGAGGGTTTCATTGCCCGCGCGAATGCCATCGGGCATCTTAGCCGCTTCACGGACGATGCGCGCGTCCGCGCGGCAATG
>DASZLO010000290.1:0-11417 GCA_035552315.1 Bryobacteraceae bacterium | reverse complement strand
AAGCGGGCCCAGGAGTAGGAGCGGGCCTTCCCCTGCACGTCATCGAGCGTATACGGAACAGATGCCATTGGTTCTCCCGGTTATTTGAGTGTGGTCAGATACGCGACAATCTGATCCAGCTGTTTGTCGGTCAGCTTCACCTTCGGCATCTTATTGCCCGGTTTCAGCCTTTGAGGATCCTGAATCCAGTCGCGCAGATTCGCGGCATTGTTGGGAACCTCGGCCGCTAAGATCGTCTGCCGGTCCATAAGGTGCGTAAGATCCGGACCGAGCTTGCCCCTCGCCATCGACCCCGCCACCGTGTGACACGCAAAACAGGTGCCTGTCAAAAATGCGCGTTGATTCTCCGGCGATGCCGGCACTGCCTTCGCCTGCTGCTGCGTAACCCACTTCTGAAAGTCCTCCGGCGTGTCGACTACGATCCGGAGCTCCATCTTCGCGTGCTGCGTCCCGCAGTACTCCGAGCAGTTGCCCAGATAAACCCCAGGCTCCTTCGGATCGATCCACATCGTGTTGGTGCGGTTCGGAATCACATCGGTCTTGCCTGCCAGCTGCGGAATCCAGAACCCGTGCGCGACATCCGCCGACAACAGAGTCAGCTTCGTAACCTTGTGCAGCGACTCCACGCTCAGCGGAACGTGAAACTCATTCGCCGTAACGATATTCAGGTCCGTATAGCGGAACTCCCACCACCACTGGTGCCCCACCACCGTAATGTTCAGCGCGTCCTTCGGCATCTTCTGGTCCTGCACCGCCGAAGTAATCCGCGCAGCCGACATCGACAGCACGAACACAATCAGAATCGGTATCACGGTCCAGGCGATTTCCACCTGATTGCTGCCGTAAATCTGCGGCGGTTCGCTGCGGCTGTCGCCCTCCCGATAGCCGAACCGGATTACGGTATAAGCCAGCAGACTGCCCACAATCAAAAAAACCGCGGCGCAAATCAGCAGCGTCAGAATGGAAACGTCCGCCACTCGCTCGGCCGGCGTGCCCAACGGCTTAAAAATATTGCCGATCGCATGCGTGGGTTCGGCAGACAGCAACGCGGTAGACAGAACCAGTCCGCACGGCAAACGAAACTTTAGATCCATAGGCGGGAGTCCCTCCACAGAGCAGATTGGGAACCAACTGGAACGGCAGACACTGCTGCTGAAAGCAATGCACTTAGACGAAGTTGTGTCAAAGTGTGTCGCCATTATGAGCAATTGCCTGCGTCATATAACCCAGCTCATTTGTGATAGATTGGGCGCGTGCGCGTCATAGCAACCACCTCTCTGGTGCTGTTGGTTGTACTTACGAAGGTCCCGCTCCTTTTCGGTCAGCAGGTCGCATTCACCTCTCGCGTTCATCTTCAGGCCCCCGTACTCATCGCCTCCACGCAGGAATCGAAAGTCTACGGTTTCGATTCCGTCGAGCTCCGCGCCGACGCCGGGCCGCCTGTTAAAGCGGTTCGCCTCAAAGTTACGTTCAGGACCGGCGCCGGTGAAGAGATCACTGACGACCACCGCTTCGTCGTGGACCTGGCGTCTCGCGAAAGCAAGCGCCTCATCGTCGATCTCGGTCATATCCAGGGACTGAAACAGCTGGCGCAATCGCGCCATCAGGAATCGGGGCTCGCCATTCTCAGCGTCGTCGCCGTGGAGTTCGACGATGGCAGCGTGTGGGAAGACAGCGGACCCGTTGAAGGAATGCCGGTACTTCCCGTTAACCTTCCCAAGAAATAAACAGACCATTACGCCAGAGCGCCCGGCGTCGGATTCTCCGGCAGCCTTCGCCGGACGGGCCGGAAATCGCGCACTGCCCCCGCCGCCGCTCCCGCCCACGGAATATGAATCGTGTAAGACGTAGCCTCTCCCTGTGCGCTCTCCACCTGGAAAGTACCCCCGATATCCCGGACGATTCGCTTGACGATGCCGAAGCCGGTGGCTGCCTGGTTCGTGCTCAGGTCCGAGCCACTGCCGGTCACTCTCAGCACGACAAAGGGTTCCGATTCACACTCGTCCGCGCGACGGGGCATATTATCGGCATCCTTAGTTTCGATCGTCACAGTGCCGCCCCCCGGCATGGCGTCTCCGGCTTTCGCCAGCAGATTGATGACAGCCTGTTTCAGCAATTGCCTGTTGGCTCGTACAGCTCCCAGATTGGGATCGAGCCGAAGCTGGTAGTCGATATTGCCAGGACCCCAGCCCCGGAATGCTTCAGTGGTTTCCCGGATTACCGCGTTAAGATTCATGTCCTGTCCACGAGCCGGATGCAGTGATTGTGGGCCGGCGGCGGCTTTTTCTCACCTCAAAATCTGAATCGCGGGGAAATATTTCTGAGACAAATCGACATTTCCTCTACTGAGATCTCAGAATTCACCGACCCGCGTCTGGCCAGAGTGATTCCGGAGAAAACCATGGAAACCAGTATTCTCATCGTCGAAGACGAAGGGTTGATCGCGCTCGACCTCAGGAAGAAAATCGAGCAGGCCGGTTATTCGGTCCCCCTGGTCGCCGACAATTCCGCCGACGCACTGTTGGCCGCCGAACGCCTCCGCCCCTCCCTCGTTCTCATGGACATCCGTCTGCGCGGCGAGCAGGACGGCATCGCAACGGCCGACCAGATCCGCCGCCAGTTCCACATTCCGGTCATGTTCGTGACCGCCCATGCCGATCCGGACACGCTCGAACGGGCCAAAATTACCGAGCCCTTCGGGTACATCGTGAAGCCTTTCCACAGCGTGGACTTCCGAGCCCAGATCGAGATGGCTCTCTGGAAACACAGGATGGAACAAAAGCTCCGCGCCAGCGAAGCGTGGCTTGCCACCACTTTCGGTAATGTGGCCGATGCTCTCATCGCCACCGACAGCGAAGGGAATATTTCCTTCATGAATGCGCCGGCCTCCGTGCTCACCGGCTGGGAGTCGATCGATGCCAAAGGCAAGCCGCTGCTCGAAGTCTTTCAGGTCTTCGAGGAAATGACCGGCTTGCCTGTGATTCATCCTCTCGAAGCCCTCTACGACGGGCGCGAACTGGGCACTGAACCTTCCACCTACAACCTGCGCAAACAGGACGGCTCAATGTCCGCCCTCGTGGAGGCGGAGCTTTCCGCTAATCGCGATCAGGGATCTCTCCTCGGAATCATCGTGGTCTTCCGCGATGTGACGGAACGCAGAAGGACAGAGCGCCAGAACCGCCAGTTGCAAAAAATGAACTCGCTCACCCTTATGGCGGTTGGTCTGGGAAGAGAACTGGCCGAATCGCAGAATCGCATGGACGACCTGCTGAAGGAATTGATCGTCAAATCCAAAGGCTCCGCGCTCCGCGTTCTGGGCGATATTTATGCCTATTCCGCCTGTCAGCAGTCGGTGATTCAGCAGCTCATTTCCCTCGGCAAGGGCGACTCCGGACAAGCCGTGCTCATCGACGTCAATGAAACTCTCACTGGTCTGGAGCCCAGATTCAGGAAAGCTCTTGGCATCCGCCGCTCCCTCAATCTGAAACTGGCGGCGGACATTCCACCCATCAAGGCCGACCCTCAGGAATTCCGGGAAAACCTCTTCCGTCTCGTGGCGGGGGCTAAGGATGCCATGCCCGACGGAGGCATCGTGGAAGTCTCGACCGCCAGCATCAAGCTTTCCGGCCAGAAGGGCGGCGTTCAGGTCGCCATTCGGGACAGCGGAAAAGGCATTCGCGCCAGTGCTGCCGAGCGCGTCTTCGACCCCTACTACCAGTCCCGCGGCGGCAATCGAAATCCCGGCTTCTCCCTCGCCCTCGTCTACCAGTTTGTCGCCATGAGCGGTGGCAGCATTGAAGTGGAAAGCGCGCCAGAAAAAGGGGCGGAATACCTGCTTCGCTTCCCTGCCCTCGAAAATCCCGTTTCTCTGGCTGCGTCTGTCTGACGTGACGGCAACAGACGCCCTCTTTGAGGCGGTCGCTAAACACTCGTCCGACCTGATTCTGGTCGCCGGCCTCGACGGCGTTGCGCGTTATGTTTCGCCCGCCAGCAAACATCTGACCGGTTACGACCCCGAGGAACTGCTCGGACCCCTGCATCCAGACCTCATTCACCCGCAAGACCGTCCCCGCCTCACTGCCTCATTGCAAAAGCTCATTGACGGCCAGGGCTGCAACCCCACCTGCCGCGTCCTTCGTAAAGACGGGACGTGGATCTGGATCGAATCCACCATCAATCCTCTTCCAGACCGGGCTGGCGTCACTGCCCCCGAAGTCGTCGTAATCGCACGTGACATCACCGCGTGGAAACGCGCGGAGGAAAAAACCGACTTCATCGACGCCGCCCCGCACCCCATGATCCTGGTGGATGCCGAGGGACTCATTACCGTTGCCAATATGCAGACGGTGCTTCTTCTCGGGTACAGCCGCGAAGAACTTGCCGGTCAATCCGTTGATATGCTCGTTCCGGAGCGTTTCCGCGCCGGCCATGCCGCCCACCGGGGGGCTTTCCACGCAGGCCACGGCAACCGTGGAACGAGCGCTGGACTGGAACTGGCGGCACTGCGCAAAGACGGCACGGAGGTTCAGGTTCAGATCACCCTCGATCCCCTCGATAAGCAGGATGGCCGGTATGTGCTGGTCTCCATCATCGACATTACTGAGCGCAAGAGCACCGAAGAGCATCTCCAATTGTTCCGGGCCATGGTCGAAGGCGCGAAGGATTATGGCATCTTTGCCCTCGATCCCGCTGGCTTCGTACTGAGCTGGACGGAAGGCGCCGCGCGCCTGAAAGGGTATTCGGAAAGCGAAATCGTCGGGCAGCACTTCTCGCGCTTTTACACCCCGGATGATGTCGCGGCAGGCCTTCCCGTCCGGGCGTTAAAAATCGCTCTCGAGTCCGGTACTTTCGAAAACGAGGGCTGGCGCGTGAGACGCGACGGCTCGCGCTTCTGGGCCAGCATCACCATCACGGTCCTGTTGAACAAGGACGGACGCGTTCGGGGCTTCTCCAAACTCACCCGCGACGTTACCGAAAAAAAGAGTTACGAAGAATATCTGCGCGAAAGTGCCCGCACGCTGGAACTTCTCGCCGACGCCATGCCGCAAATCGTGTGGACCGCCCGGCCGGATGGCTGGGTGGACTACTTCAACGACCGCTGGTATGCCTTTACAGGCTCCACGCAAAGGTCTGGGGGACAAGATGCCTGGGCAGACATGCTTCACCCCGAGGACCTCGAACCTGCCAGCGAATGCTGGTACGCCTCCATGCAAACCGGCAGCACCTACGAGATACAAGTCCGCCTGCGCGATCAGAAAAACGGCGGCTACCGCTGGTATCTCGCCCGCGCCCTGCCCCAGCGGGACGATCGCGGCATGATCGTCAAGTGGGTCGGGACGGCCACCGACATCGACGATTACAAGCGGCTCAGCGATGAACTGGAGCGCCGGGTAGAGGAGCGTACGTCCGAACTCCGCAAATCCCTCATCGAGAAGACCACGCTTCTGCAGGAGGTGCATCATCGCGTCAAAAACAATCTGCAGATCATCTGCAGTCTTTTATCGATGCAGATCGACTCCCTCGACAACGAGCTTCTGAACGGTCCCCTGAATAACGCCCACTCCCGCGTTCTGGCGATGTCGCTGATCCACGAGCAGATCTATCAGTCCGCGACGCTCGCGGAACTGAACTTTGGCCAGTACATCGAACTTCTCGCCGATCGCCTGTTCGGCGCGTATTGCGTGAGTCCTTCGCGAATCCGCCTCGAAATCAGCGTGCAGCCCATCCATCTCACCGTGGATCAGGCCATCCCCTGCGGCCTCATTCTGAACGAACTGGTGACCAACTCACTCAAACACGCATTCAAAGACGGGCGCGTGGGTGCGATTAGAATTACGCTCCAGACAACCGGGGCCGACAGAGTCGAACTCACAGTCGCAGACAACGGTGTGGGACTGCCGCCGGACTTCCTGACCGAAAAAGGCCGCTCGCTGGGGCTTCAAGTAGTACAAACTCTGATCGGTCAGCTTCGAGCCGACCTGGTGACAACCAGCGAAGAAGGCGCATCCTTCACCCTCCGCTTCGCCAAGGGGACAGCCTGATCCGGCTCTTTCGCCCAAATTTGCGAAGGGGACGGCCTGATCTGGCTCTTTCGCCCAGCCGCCTTTAATCGCCTTTGCCCGCCCCAATAGTTTCAACGCCGGCGAATTCCTTCATCACTACTTCCCGGGGCAATCGCCAAAGTGCCAGTCTGCTCTGCCTCCTTCGCCCCGATCCGCTCTTTATCGCCCCAACAGCTTCAAAGCCGCCGAAACCACATGTTCGGCGGTAAATCCAAACTCCTTCATCACCACTTCCCCCGGCGCCGAAGCCCCAAAGTGATCGATCGCAATAATGGTGCCGTCCGCCGCCCATCGATCCCACCCCTGCGAACACCCGGCCTCCACCGTGACCCGCTTCCGCAGCGCAGCCGGCAGCACACTCTCGCGATAAGCCGGATCCTGATCCGCAAAAAGGTTCCAGCTCGGCATGCTCACCACCCGCGCCCGCACGCCCTGGCTCTTTAGCTGCTCCCGCGCCGCCACGCACAGCGCCACTTCGGTCCCTGTCCCGATCAGAATAATCTCCGGCGCGCCGCCCTCGGCCTCCGCCAGAATATAAGCCCCCTTGGCCACACCGCCAGGCTTCGCCAGACTCCGGTCCAGATGCGGCGTCGCCTGCCGCGACAAAGCAAACAGCGTCGGACCCTGATGGATCATGGCGAACTTCCACGCCTCCGCCGTCTCCGTCGCATCCGCCGGACGAATCACCGTCAGTCCCGGAATCGCCCGCAACCCCGCAATCTGCTCGATCGGCTCATGCGTCGGCCCGTCTTCACCCACCCCGATACTGTCATGTGTGAACACATAAAAAACCTGCAGCTTACTCAGCGAACCCAGCCGGATCGACGGCTTCATGTAATCGGAAAACACCAGGAACGTCGCGCTGAACGGCAGCAGCCCCCCGTGGGCCGCCAGACCGTTCACCGCCGCTCCCATGGCATGTTCGCGCACCCCGAAAGCCACGTTCTGGCCGCCATATCCCCAAACGCCGCCCACCGCGCCCGCGATCCCCGGCCCCCCCAATTCGGCGGGCTGAAAATCTCCTAACCCCTTCAACGCCGTATTGGTAGACGGATTCAAATCCGCCGATCCGCCAATCAGATTCGTAATCTTCTTCGCCAGCGCGTTCATCACCTGCCCGCCGGCCGCGCGCGTTGCAATGGCTTTGTCCGAAGGTTTCCACGACGGAAGATCGGCATCCCAGCCCTCGGGCAGTTGCCCCGCTACAATCTGCTCAAACTCAGCCGCCTCTTTGGGGAATTGCTCCTTGTACGCCGCGAACTTCGCTTTCCACGCGTCTTCCGCTTTAGAGCCCTTGCCCAGCGCCTCCCGGAAATGATCCACCGCTGCGGGCGGAAGATAAAACTTCTCCGTACTTGGCCAGCTCAGCGCCTTCTTTGCCGCCAGAAGTTCGTCCTCACCCAACGGGGACCCGTGCGCCTCGAACGTGTCCTGCTTCTTCGGACTGCCGTAACCGATGTGCGTCCGCACCAGAATCAGCGACGGCCGGTTAACCTCCCCGCGAGCTTCCCGAATGGCCGCCGCCACATCCTCGACATCGTTTCCATCGAGCACATGACGGGTATGCCAGCCATAAGCCTCAAACCGCTTCGCCACATCCTCGGTAAATGTCAGGTTGGTAGCCCCGGCCAGCGAAATGAGGTTCTGATCGTACAGATAAACCAGTTTCCCCAGCTGCAAGTGCCCGGCCAGCGACGCCGCTTCCTGCGTAATCCCTTCCATCAGATCGCCATCGCCGCAGATCGAATAAGTGAAGTGATCCACAATCGTGTGACCCGGACGGTTGTAGCGCGCGGCCAGATGCGCTTCCGCGATCGCCATCCCCACGCCATTCCCGAACCCCTGACCCAGCGGACCCGTCGCCACTTCCACGCCCACCGTGTGCCCGCGCTCCGGATGTCCCGGCGTCTTGCTGCCCCACTGCCGGAATCGTTTGATTTCATCCAGCGGCAAATCGTATCCGGTCAGGTGCAGCAGGCTGTAAAGCAGCATCGAACCATGTCCCGCCGAAAGAACGAAGCGGTCGCGATCGAACCACAACGGATCGGCCGGGTTGTGCTTCAGGAAACGGGTCCAAAGCGTATAAGCCATCGCCGCTGCGCCCATCGGCATCCCCGGATGCCCTGAATTCGCCGCCTGAACAGCATCGGCGGACAGGAAACGAATCGTGTTAATACACAAGTTCTCAAGGGCTTGCGATTGGTCGGTCGGCATTCAGATTCAGTTTACTGAACACCCTTTCATCCCGCTGTATTGTTGGACGCATGTGGCCAGCTAAGACCGGTAAACCCGGGGGCTGACTCCAAATTCCCCGCGAAATGCCCGCAGGAAATTCGAGACATCGCCGAATCCGCACTCCAGCGCGACATCGAGTACTTTCGACCGCGCCGTCCGCAGCCGCAAAGCAGCCCTTCGCAACCGCATCCGCAGCAGATACTGATGCGGCGTGGTCCCGGTCAGATCTTCGCGAACCCCGGCGGCGGTACCAAAGTCGTCTGGATCGCAGACCTTCTGCCGGACTCGGCCGCTCCGGCAGTAAGCGCCATGATGGAGCAGGGCATACAGGCGATGAAAAATAATTCGACAAGAGTCCTCAACCGGTCGGCGAATGACCGCGCGCAATCGATTCCTCCAGGATTCGCCTGACGGTATTGATAACAACCTGAACCTCCGCGCCACGGACAACCGGCCCATGCCCGGCCACCACGATCGAGGGTCTCAGCCCCTCGATCCGCTCAAGCGATTTGAGCCACCGGATCCAGTCCGGCGCTGTACCCGCGTCGAGATTCGGCAGATATTCGCTGATCAGGCAATCGCCCGTAAAAAGGACCCCCTCCCCCGGGATCCAGACCGAGAGATTTGTGGCGGTGTGCCCCGGAGTCAGCAGAATCGCCGCCGCGCATCCCCCCAAGTCAAAGCTCGTATCGTCGTGAATCGGACAGTTCGGATTCACCACCTCCGTTCCGTGGAAAAACGCCCGCGCTTCACCGCGCGCCCGCCGGACGGGATCTGGAATCGCGGCATTGAACTCCGCGATCTCGCCTTGAAATTCGTCAGCCGTCCGCGCAATCCCGGCGTGTCCCCAGATATCGATCCCCTGCGCCTGGAAAAAGCCATTCCCGCCGATATGGTCGAAATGCTTCTCCGTATTGATGACGCGCAGTTTGTTGCCTGGCTTGACGGCCAAAGCGTACCCGTACAAAGTTTGGGCCGACAGCATGTTCCCGCCCGTATCCACCACCAGCGTCAGATCGTCGCCGGCAACGATCCCCGCATTCACGCACCAGGGGCTCGCGTATCCGAGTCCAGTAACGGCATAACAGCGATTCGAGATGCGCATCTAAACCATTCTCGTTCGCGGCATCTCTGAATGGCTTTCAGAGCGCCGGAAATGTGGGAAACTTCAACAATGCAACGTACTCTCTCTGTCGCCCTGTTCCTTGCCGCCCTGGCCTCGTCTTTGCCCGCCCAGAAATCCGGGACCTACTATCCCGCGCCCGGCACGTGGCAGAGAAAAGCGCCGGCCGACGTGGGCATGGACCCCGTGAAACTCCAGGCCGCCATCGACTGGGCGCTCCAGCACGGCAGCGCCTGGGACTTCGACAAGGACCAGGTGCGCACCTTCGGTATGGTTCTCGGCCCGTTGCCCAAAGGACGCGCCGCCACCAATGGCGTCATCCTGCGCCACGGTTATATCGTCGCCTCCTTCGGCGACATCAAAACCAATGACCCCGTATACAGCGTTGCCAAGAGTTTCCTTTCCACCACCGGCAGCCTCGCCTTCGACAAGGGACTCATCAAAGACATCAACGAACCTGTCGCGAAATACATCCACGACGGCGGCTACGATTCACCGCACAACGCGAAGATCACCTGGAAGAATCACTTCCAGCAGGAAAGCGAATGGGAAGGCACGCTCTGGGGGAAGAATGCGGACTTCGTGGGCGAAGAGCAGTTCGGCAACGGGAAGCGCAAACCGCGCGAACTGGAAGATCCGGGCATGCACTACGAATACAACGATGTCCGCATCAACCGCCTGGCTCTTTCTCTCGCCCGCGTCTTTGACGAACCCCTTCCGCAGGTTCTCAAAGAAAACATCATGGACCCCATCGGCGCCTCGCACGAATGGAAATGGCAAGGCTACGGCGAGAAGTCGACGGCCGATATCAACGGCAAGAAAATCGAATCCGTCAGCGGCGGAACCCGCTGGGGCGGCGGCCTCTGGATCAACTCCGAAGACCTCGCGCGCTTCGGCCTCCTCATCCTCAACCACGGCAACTGGGAAGGCAAGCAGCTCGTTTCCGCTGCGTGGCTGAAGGCCGCGACAACGCCCAGCGCCCACGGTCCCGACTACGGCTATCTCTGGTGGCTCAACACGAAGCAGAAGGAATGGCCCAGCGGCCCCGCCTCAAGCTTCGCAGCGGTGGGCAACGGCGGCAACATCATCTGGATCGATCCCGATCACGACATCGTGATGGTCTGGCACTGGCACGACAACAAAGGCCTCGACGGCATGATTCAAAGGGTCGTGGCTTCCGTCACCGCGGAGTAACCGTCAGAATCCGGTGATTCTCGCTGTCGGAAACATACAAAACTCCGTCGGCGAACAGCACGCCATGCGGGCGGGATAACTCGCCCTTCTTTCCATTCCCCAGCACCGTGGAAATAATTCCGGTGCGGAGATCGATCACGCGAATCGTATGGCTCTCGGTATCTGCCAGATACAGGTTGCCGTTCGGGCTGTAAGTCAGTCCCTTCGGACCGGAAAGCTTCGCCGTCAATGCCGGTCCGTCGTCGCCCGTATAGCCCTGCTCGCCCGTACCCGCGATGTGCCGTAGAGTCTGCGTTCGCGAATCGATCTTGTAAAATCGCGTTGCCTTCGCGCAAAGCAATGAACAGATCCCCATTGTTGGCCATAGCCAAAGTGCGCGGCGCCCGCAGCGGCGTATCGCGAACGGGAGAATTGTCCGGCGTCGCAGCAGCCTCGCCGTTCCCCGCATAGGTATCAATTAGCCCGCTTTTGGGATTCCACCGGCGGATCCGGTTATTGCCGATATCGCAAATCAGCAGCGTGCCGTCGCGATCGAAGAAAATGCTGTGCGGCTGCCGCAACTGCGCCTTTACCGCCGGTCCGCCATCGCCGCTGAATCCCGCCACACCGGTTCCCGCCACCGTTGAAATCAGTCCGGCCTTCATATCGATCTTGCGGATCACGTGGTTGTCGCGCTCCGCGATATAGATATCGCCGTTCGCATCGAAGCGCAATTCATGCGGCATATTCAGCGAGGCCTGAACCGCCGGACCGCCATCGCCTGAATAGCCCTTCTGACCATTCCCCGCGACGGTGGTCATCAG
>DASZLO010000289.1:0-34934 GCA_035552315.1 Bryobacteraceae bacterium | reverse complement strand
CAGGCAAGTTTGGCACGCGTGCGCCTAAGTTTTTGAATGAGAATATTGGGAAATTTTTGAGGTAGCTATACCCTCAGCGATATCTCAGTTGTCAGTCGGCGTCTGTTCGACGTGATCGATCACCAGAACTGGCATGGGATGTTTTCGCTCCTCCAGCTTCAGTCCGAGCTGTCGTTCAACGGCTTCGAATATGGTGATGCCGCTGTTGGGATCGGAAGCCGGATTTAATCCGCCCGGCTGGCCTCCGTCCGGCGGACGATTCATCGCGTTCGGCATCCTTCCCCGCCCCGTCCAGCCGAGAGTAAAGTCGTAGCTCCCGTCCACTCCTGTCAGATCAACCACCGGGCGGTCGAAATATTGCGGAGCCCACCCGCGCAGCTTGTCGGCGAAGTCCCCGATCGTCGTGTTCTGGCAGGAATATATGTTGGTGAGGGCTGTCTTGGCGGGGAGCAACTCGGGAGCATACTTGCAGGAAGCGCGATTCGAATCGTCCGCTTTCTTCATTTTCGTCTCGCGCTTTGGGGCCACGAGAGCATAGACATTCACTGGCTGGACAGACTCATGGACAGCCACCTTGAATCGTTCGGCGAGAAGCGCGCGCATCATCACCTGAATCGTGTCGAAATCGACCTGGGCGGGCCGCGGACCTTCCTCTGTGGGCGCCTTGGCGAGAATATCGAAGCGCTCGGCGTTCAGCCACTTCGGTGCACCGACCAGCATTTCGGCGTCGGTATTCCACGCCAGGGTAATCAGGTTCTGCAGAGTGATGCCCCGCAGTTCGACACGCCCGTTCGGTTCGATTCTGAAGTTTCCTCCGCCTCCTGGCCTTGTCGGTTTGACGTCCGCAACTTCGAACTCTTTGAAAGTGACGGGCGCCGGACCCAGACGCTGTGTCACGCCGGTAACGTTTTCGGTGGGGTGCTGTTCCACGTGATCCACGACGACGACCGGCGTCGGCTCATTCCTCGATTCGAGCTTCAGCCCAAGTTGCTTATCGACGGCGTCAAACAGCGTGATGGCGTCAGAGCCGGACTGCTGGAGCATGGCGCGCCGGGTCCACTTGAGCGTAAAGTCCCAGCGTCCCTCGATGCCGGTCTTTTCCAGCACCGGCCCGACACCCAGATAGGGCGATGCGGGATAACGCATGGCATCGATGAATGACTGCATGGTCGCGTTGTGGCAGTTCATCGTGTCGTAGCCTACGCTGCCGCCGGGTTGGGGCGGTGGAAATGGCGTGAACTGACACCCCATTTGGCCATTGACCTGACCGTTCGCCGCATCACCGGAATTGTCACCCGGCTTCATATTCTTCTTCGCTCGTTCGGTGAGGAAAAAAGTGGGAATCGGCTTCGTGTCATTGTGGACCACCAGCTTAAAGCGCTCCGCGAGGAGTGTCTTCAGCATTGCCTTGAGCGCTTCCGGATCGCTGGCGGACGGGGCTTTGGCGATGATGTCGAACCGATCGATTTCAAGCCAGCCCGGTCCTCCCGCGATTTTGTAGGTATCTACACCGTAGGCCACTCTTATGAGATCGAGCATGGTCGCCTTCCGCAGTTCGTAGCGCCCGGAGCGAAAGGCAGTGGTCATGTAGGCATTGGGAGACTTCGCGCTGACATGAACGTCCGCGGCGTCAAAAGAAGGGGTGGCGCTGGTGGACTGGCCGATGGCGCCAGCGGCGAAAACAGCAGTGAGGAGCGTGCACGCGAATGGTCGCTTCATTTTTTCTGCCTCTCTCTAAAAAGGGGACCCAGGTGCAAGGGGAAACCAGGTGCGGAATTGCTTGCTGAAGTATATCGAGATTTGGAGTCTGGCGGAGCGAGCAGAAATCAGAGCGAATGATTATTCGAGCCGAAATGCTGAAGGCCGAAAGTAGCCCGTTATAGTCCGGGCAATGCCTTAGTCATCGACGCATAATATGACATGGTCCGGAATCTCGTTTTATTCCTGTTCGCGACCTTGAATATTTTTGCCCAAAGCACGGGCACCATCTCCGGCGCGGTGATTGATGCCGTCACGCATCAGCCACTCGCCGGCGCGAATGTGAGTGCTTCGGGTGCATACAACACAACCACCGGCATTGACGGCACCTTCGTTATGACCGGCGTGCCTGCAGGCGACGTCGATCTCCATATCGACCTCAAGAGCTATCAGGATTTCAATGTCAAGTCGACGCCCGGTGCCCGCATCCGCCTGTATCCCGGCGACTTTATGAAGCGCGCTTTCGAACTGCATCCCCTTGCGCGGATTATCGCCCGAATCACAGATCGCGATACCGGCCAGGTGCTCGCTGGAACTGTCTATGCGACCCGTGGCGACACAGTTTTCGGCATCACCCAGTACACGCTCCCGGAAGTCCAGCGCTCCAACAACGAATTTCAACTAAAGGATCTCAAGCCCGGCGATTACTTTCTGGCGGCAACCGACATCACCCGAACTCCCGACGAAGAAGCCCCGGCGGGTATGGCCGGATATTGGAATGACGCCTTCTATCCCGGTGTTCCTCGCATCGACATGGCGACCACCATTCACGTGGATGAAGGAGAGCAGCGTTCGGTGGATATACGGATTCCCGCGCTCGAAACCCATTCCGCTGCAGGAACAATCGAGGCGCCCCCCAAGGGAGAATTTGACGGATTCGAGACGTGGTTATTGAAGGGCGGACTGAGCAGCGCTATCAGAACGCCGGTTCGTCAACCTGGCCCCTTCCGGGTCGACGGTCTCGTACCTGGAACTTACCAAATCAAAGCCAGGAGCACGGAGGGAGCCAAGACGGAGTATGGCCAGATCACATTCACGATCACCGATCACGATGTGGAAGGCCTGAAGCTTACCTTTCAACCGGCGGCAATCCTCAAGACCACGGTACGCATGGCCGAGGAGGCAGTTCCGCTACCGGGAGCGGAATCCATGTCTGCACTGGAACAGCAAGTACGGGCTCAGTCCCGTGCGAAACAAAAGGCAGTTCAGGCCGGCCTTCCGTCCCCGAAATTTGCGGCGCCAGCTCTTCCCATCGCTTTTTCGCTTGTCGTTATCGGCGGGCTCGCGGATATCCCCGGGCACTGGTGGACCGGCCCGCCGAATTGCAAAGGATGGATGTGCGGCCCCGGATCCTCTCAGGGGGGATTCGCTGGCGACGAAGGGAATCTTCCTCAAGCCGACTACTGGCCGTTCCTGCCCGGACTTCGCGACGGGTACGCGGTCCTGAAAACGCTTTTTCAACAGCAGGACCTCGGAGGCCTGCCGCTGGCGCTACGGGGTTCCGGCGAACTAACCTTTCTGATCACCTCGAACCCCGGCATGGTCACGGGCACCTTGCTCGATGGCAATCAGGCGCCCATTCCGCACGTGATCGTATCGCTCGCGCCTGAAGGCTTTGCGTCCGCATCCGACCCCCGCCTGATTCGTCGAAGCGAAACCGGCAATCACGGAGAATTCAGTTTCAAGAATCTTGCACCGGGCAAATACAGAGCAGTGTTCCCCGACAACTCCACGCCCGTCGAAGTACAACCGGGACAGACGACCAACATCACGCTCCGCCCGTGAGCCTGTTCTCAGGGCGAACGTCGATGTTGGGACCGGCTCAGCGCGAGGACGGGATCTTCAGCTCGGAGCGCCAGTTCACCTGCACATTCAGCGGTTCGCTCGCCAACTGGCCTACCGGTACGCGGAACAGCATCTGGCCGCGCTTCGTGAGCAGCGTACTGCCGCCCAGCGCTTCGTCTGTCTCAAACAGCTTCACAGGCAGGCCAGCGTGCAGGCCCGAACTGATGTCGATGTCGGCCGCGAAGACCCTCGTCCCTCGCTGCCCCCCGGTTTCCCAGTAGAGCTTCCGCCCATCGGCGCTCCACGATGGCAAATTGCCGCCCTGCGTGGAAATCATCCACCGGGGGCCGGACTGAATTCCGGAATTCGGGATGAAAGCCCGGACGTAAATCTCCGGCCGCCCCGTCTCGGTCGAGACGTATGCCACGTACTTGCCGTCTGGCGAAAACTTCGCCACGCTTTCGCGGAAAATGCCGGGGCCGGACAGCGGGAACGGGCTTGCATTCGGCTCAACCGGCAGCACCATGATCCGGGTCAGGGCAAAGCCCGCGTCCCCTCAAGTGTCGACCAACAGGAACTTTCCGTCGGGCGACCAACTCGTAGGACGGGCCGATGCTGACGTCTTCCGGACCGGTTGCTCAGCGCCGCTGCCGTCGGCCCGCTTGCGGAAAACCTGCCACGTTCCAACCACGAGGCGGGAGAAGGCGATTTCCGTTGAGTCCGAGGACCATGCCGGATAAGCGCTGTCCGCCGGGCCGGATGACAGCCGGATACTCGCCCCGCGCGCAAGGTCGAGAACCCAGATATCGCTGTGTCCGTTTTCATCTTCTTTGGTGTAAGCCGCGTGCGTCTCGTCGCCCGAAACGGCCATGGTGGTGATGAAGCCCGGTTCTCCGACTGACCCCACGTTCCTGCCGGTCTTTGCGTCGAACCAGGCCATTTGATTCTGCCGCCCCGCGGTGCCCGTCCGGTATACGATCAGATCGCGCGACGCCGCGAACAACGCGGTATTGAACGATACCCCTAATTTCATTGGCAGCGGCGAAGGAGTTCCGGCAAGAACCAGCTTTTCCGGATCGAACGGCTGGGCCATCAAGGTCCCTTCGCGCAAATAGAGCAGCCAGCCGGGCTTTCCGTCGTCCGCCGGAACAAACGATGCGCCGTCCTCGGTATTCACGATCAGGCGCGGTTTGGCCCCGGGCGCATCGTCGATTGACGCGACGAACTCCGCGGATCGCGTGTAGTCAGCGTTTCCGGCAAAGTAGAGGAAGTGTTTTCCGTCAGGCAAAAATTGCGGGAGCTGATGAAAGCGCTCGCCCCGGAAGCTGTCGAGTTTCGTGAACGGGGTTGGATTTCCCCCGGTCGCCGGCACTCGCATCAGGCCGCCGTTAGTGCTGCCGAAAATGATCGTCCCCGCTTCGTTCCAGGCTCCGCCCACCGGGGGGCCAGGTTTTTCGCAGATGTCCTGGACCGCGCCGGAAGAAACGTCGACCTTCGAAAGCCTGGGGCTATTGGCTGAATACGCCACATAGCGGCTGTCGGGAGACCAGAAGACGGGCGGGAGCTGGGGGCCTATAACGGTATTTGTCAGGACGCGGGCCGGACCGCCATCGAGGTCCTGGATAAATATGTGCAAGCCGTTCGATTTTCCCGCAAAAGCGACATGGCGGCCGTCCGGAGAAAGGACCACTGCGGTGGATGCCTCGAAACTCGCGTTTTCCGGCAACTGAATCTGGAAACGGATCGGGCTCGGCAGAGCCGCGGGCTTCTCCCGAAAATGAACCGCAGCGATGCCCGCGGCGATTAGAAGCGCGGCGGCCGTGGTCGTCTGCCACAACAGGCCGGACTTCCTCCCCGAGACTGCTGCGGCAACCGGCGGCGCCGGCTCGGAATCCAGCAGTTCCCGCCAGTCCCCGATATCGCGCAGCCGTTTGCGCGGATCTTTTTCAAGACACTTCGCAATCAGCCGGCGCAGCTTCACCGGGACCGGGCTCAGGTCCGGTACATCCTTCACGACGCTGGCGAGGACATCGGTGACGGTCTCGCCAGAGAACAGGCGTTGGCCGGTAACGATCTCGTACAGCACCACGCCGAAGGCCCAGATGTCGGCCCGCTTATCGACGACTTTCCCGCGGGCCTGCTCGGGCGACATATAGGCGGCGGTGCCGAGGATAATTCCTGCCTGTGTGGGCGAAGCCATCAGGGTGGGTGAATTGTCGGGATCTTCCGATTCGGGTCCGCCGAGGCGGGCCAGCCCGAAGTCGAGGACTTTAACGACGCCGTCAGGCCGCACGATGACGTTGGCCGGTTTCAAGTCCCGGTGAACGACTCCGCGTTCATGGGCGGCTTCGAGTGCGCTGGCGATCTGGCCCGCGTAATCGATCACGGTTTCGACCGGGAGCGGCCCGGCGAGATTCGCGCCCGGAACGAGTTCCATGGCGATGCCGCGAATGCTGCCGCCTTCTGCGATGCCGTATACCTGGGCGATGTTGGGATGGTTCAGCGAGGCTAGAATCCTGGCCTCGCGCTCGAATCGCGACAGACGTTCGGGGTCCCTGGCGAGAGATACGGGCAGGACCTTGATCGCAGCCTCGCGATCGAGTTGCGTATCGCGGGCGCGAAATACCTCGCCCATGCCGCCCTTGCCAAGGGGCGTGAGGATTTCATAGGGTCCGAGCTTTTCGCCTGGGGACAGCGGCATGGAATATGACTGACTCTAGCAAAGCCGTCTGTCCCAGCTTTAGCCGAAGGGTGAGCTTTCGGGGCGGCAAGCCGGCTATTCGAGTGGTTTTTCGTCCACGTGATCGACCACAATCACCGGAATGGACCGCTTTTGTTTCACGACTTTTAATCCGAACGTCTTTTCGATTGCTTCGAACAGCGTGGTGCCACTGGGATCGGCCGCAGTCTGGTTGGCAGATCCGGCCTGTGCGTTTGGATTTTGACTTCGCGCGGCTTCCACGTAATTCTTGCCGGTCCAGCCTAGCGTGAAATTCCAGCCACCCTGAATTCCCGTGGCATCCACTAAGGGGTGATCAACGTAAAGGTAGGCCGTGTTCTGCAGATAGTCGGCCAACTCGGCCAGACTCGTATTCTTGCAAGTGAGCCCTCCCGTAATCCTGGTGGCCGGGTTGATTACAGAGGGATCACTCTTGCAAGCAGAGCGGTCCGATTCAGCGGCCGGAGTCAGTTTGGGCTTGCTGCTGCTCTGCGTGATGGCGTACACGGTCAACTCGCGATTTTCGGTGTGAGATTTCAGCTCGAACTGGTCGAGCAAAACCCCGTGCACCATCTCCAGCGCCGCGGTGAATGGCGGGGGCTGCGACTGGCCCCCGATAAGGGTGGGAGACCCTTCGCCCGTGGCCGGAAATTTACCTGTGATCTCCCACTTCTCACTGTCGGCGGACTTCGGAAGGCCGACGATCATGTCGGCCTGCACGTTGTTCGGAATCCGAAGGCTCATTGCCATCAACTCGCGCAGAGTACCGCCGGCGCCGAGCTGTGCGCCTCCGGTGTACCGGATGCCTCTCATCGGGCGATCCGGGTTCGCAAGCTTGACCGACGCAACCTCGAATCTTGGCGGCGCTATGGCTAATTTCGCCTGGACTCCTTCTGCATTCGCCGTGGGTTTTCGATTTACAGATTCAATCACCAGCGATGGTACATCGACATTCTGCAGCTCAAGTTTCAAGCCCAACTGTTTCTCGACGCCGTTAAAAACCGTGACGCCGTCCGCGCCTTTATAGTTCACGATATTGCGAGGGGTCCACTCGAGATCGAAGTCAAAGGAGCCTTCGAGCTTTGTGGAATCGATCACGTCGTGATCCAGATAATCTCCAGCCCATCCACGCAGATACATCGCAAGGGTAGAGGCGGGCAAATTATGGCACGAAAATTTGGTATTTGGCCGCTGGGAAGGGTCAGTCGGCATCACTGTTTCAGGCGTTCCCGCGAAACGACACATCGGGTTGTCTCCGGTCGGCGGCTTCAGTTTCGATCCACCTTTCGCCACGGTTAACACGTAGCGGGGGGCTGGGTGCGTGCCGTTATGAATGACCAGACCGAACCTGTCAGCGAGGAGTGTGCGCAGCATCAGGTTCGCCGCCGCGGGGGTTGTGCCGGCGGGAACTTTGGCGATCACGTCGAAAGGATCGGCCGTGATCCAGCCGGGCCCGCCGGCGACATCATCGCCGGGCACTCCGTAGGCCGTCGCGATTAGTTGCAGCATGGTCGTATCGCGGCTGATATAGACTCCGTCGCGAATCACCCCGTATCCACCCGAATTCCAGCGTGAGGTCTGGCTCGCGTGAACGTCGGCTATCTCGAACTTCGGTTGCTGGCCGAAAGCCACCGCCGCAGCCATCAGGCTGACTAAAGCTATTCTGTTCATGCGATCCCTCGATTGAACATAGCCTTGCATTTCTGCGAACGTGGCGCAACGGGGCTAATAAAGGCAAGCGTGACCTGACAGCTTACCGAGCCGCTCCACTTATGTAAGTTCTGTCCTTTTCGCCTTCGGCACAAAAGCTTTCCAGTACATCACTGTTCGGGATCAGCAGCACGGTGAATTTGACGGTTAGTGGCCGGGTGAGAGCCTGGGGGTCTTCCAGCGTCGCCTCAATATCCATGTGACCGAAGTCGCGGCGATGGAAACGCTCGCGGACCGTCAGCGCTTCGCTATGCGTGTGCCCGGTGGCATCCAGCCAGCTTTGATCGTTGAAGCCGGCCGTATCCACAACCAGAGTGTCGCCATCCCACTTGCCTGTGGAGTACCCCAGCCACGAAGGGAACGGCTCCGCCGGCAGCTTTCGGCCGTCGGTGTGGATTTGGCGAAATACTCCGTCCAGCTCGAAGAACATGGCGATGGCGTCCGCCGTCTGGAAAATTTTGAAGGGCCGGGCATTGAAATAGCGGTTCGGCAATCCGTAGGGCAAGCAGCGAGTGAAAGGAGTGTCCAGACGGCTCCGGCGATCCTGGTTTTGCAGCGCCTTCGCGGCTGCCTCTCTCGTGATGGGTTCTTCCCCGGGCTTGGAATCGATGAAGATGTTGAAGAAATACCTGGACATATCTTTGTGGTCGTCGCCTGCTACGGCGCTGACGTCCGATTTGCCGTAGAGCCGTTCGATCTCACCCGGGGCCGGAGGTTCAATCTGCCAGACCCCGGAAAGATCCGGCTTTCCATCCGGGGATCGGGGCGTCTTGGCCGCGAGGTCCGGGCGGCCGGTCCGCGTGAGCGGGGTCGTACGGTCGGGGTAGTTTAGCCACTGCGCATTCAGCGATGGCAGCACACTCAACCCAGCCGCACCCATTACAATCGCCAGCGTCAATATCTGCGGCTGCATGATTCGCATCAATCCATCCCCTCGTGCAAGTTTATCCTGAAGGCCGGAAGTTAGTTATCTGAAGGGGACTGCTCAATGCGATCGATCACGAGCACCGGCATGGAATGTTTTTCGAGCCGCAGCTTCAGTCCCAGTTGCCGATCGAGCGCCTCCACGATTGAAAGACTTCCGAAGGAGTCCGCTGTCGTATTTTCCGCGGCTGCGGCCAGACCCGCGTCGCTTGCACAACCTCCGCAGCCCTGCAGTATATGGGGCGGCGACCAGCTCAGCACAAAGTCCCATGCGCCTTCGAGACCGGTTGAATCGATTACCGGATGAGGCACATAGATCCCGCCTATGGGCTGGAGTCTCTCAGATAGTCCGGGCATCGTCATGTTCTGGCAGCGCAGGGAAAAGATCGGCCCCGGAGCACCGGATCTTTCCGGCAAGGCCGGCACGTTCCTGCATCCGGATCGATTCGAAGAATCGGCGCGCTTCAGGTTCGGCTTGGCCGCGATCAGCGCATACACGCTGACGGGCCGCTGCTCAGTGTGAACGACAAGCTTGAAGCGCTCCTGCAACAGGGCCTGCAGCATGAGGCGGAGTGCATTGAAATCGACAGGTGCGCGCGACGATGCGCTCTCGGACAAGGCAGGCCGCGCAACGATATCGAAGCGTTCGCTCGCCAGCCATCTTGGTCCTGCCGCGAGCAGCTCATCGTTGTCTTTGACATCGGTGTCCTGCAGGTCCCACGCGTACTTGATGAGCTTTCTGAGGCTGATGCCCCGCAAATCGATCTTGCCGCCGGGTTCCACGCGAAAACTCTCTTTTGCGCCGGGAGAGGCAGGTTTGATGACCGCAACTTCGAAGCGGTCCTGGATCGCCTGCAGAGCGCGGGACACGTCGGCCGGATTCGATGCGGGCTTTTCGTTGACGCTGTCGACCCGCACCACGGGCATCGGCGTCTGCTGAACATCGAGCTTCAGTCCGAGCTGTTTATCGACGGCATCGTAGATCGTGATGCTGTTCGCGCCCGCGGCGGCGAGCAGATTACGGGGAGTCCAGGAGAGGGTGAAATCCCAGGCGCCTTGCAGTCCGGTGAAATCCACGACCGGTGTCAATTGAAAATAATTGCCGGCCATTCGCGGCAAGCGGCTGGCGAATTCCGCCATGGTGATGTTGTGGCAAGAATATGTCGCGGTCTGAGCGTTGGGCGGCGCGGCCATGCAGCCGCTCTCACGGGCGCCCGCCGGTTCTTTGAGCCGCGGATGCGGTCCGGATTTCAATGTATATTCCGGAAACGGTTTAGTGTCGAGGTGGGCGATCAAATGGAACCGTTCTGCCAGGAGTGCCTGGAGCATGGACCGCAGCGCTTCCGGAGAAGTGTCGGCGGGTGTTTTCGCGATGAGATCGAACCGGCTGGTATCCAGCCAGGCAGGACCGCCAATTACTTTGTCGGAGTCGACAGCATAGGCGAGCCGGATAAGATCCACCATAGTGGCGGCGCGCAGTTCATAACGGTCGCCGCGAAGGAAGCCGCCGCGCATGACTGCGGCGGACGCCGTCGGAATCGCGTGGACATCGGCTAGTTCGAACTGCTGAGCCGAAGCGTTGGCGATAGACGCCAGAGTTGCGATCACAAGGAAGGCGAGCCTGAACATTTATATCAGTTACAGATATACCCGCAACCGGTATATAAGTCAAGCGCCGGCTGGTTTGTTCAAGGCTGTTTATTTAAAGCGGCTTATTCAAAGCAGATATCACGCCCGCGAAAAAATCTTCCTGATTCAATGCCGCCGCGCCTGAGGGTTTTGAACGCGCGCTCAACACTACGATCACCACATGCTCGCGGGGATTGATGTAGATCCCCTGGCCGAAAATCCCCGTGGCGCGGAACGCACCCTGATGCACAGGGGCGGCGGTGGGTCCGTAGGTCCACCACATATATCCATAGTCCTGGGGTTTGCCGCCGATGATCTTGGAACTGCCCGCTTCGGCAAACCATCCTTCGGGAACCACCTGGTCGTTGCCGATCTTGCCGCCGTCGAGAACAAACTGCCCGAAGCGTCCGTAGTCGCGCAGCGTCGCACTGAGTCCGCTGCCGCCGATCTCCTGACCGTTCGGCGAATCGAGCCACCACGTGCCATCTTCTTCCATGCCATAGCGGGACCAGATCTTCTCGGACAAATAATCCGCCAGCGGACGTTTGATCGCGGCGTGAATCACGGCGCTGATCATCTGGGTCTCGCCGGTGCTGTACTTCCAGATCGTCCCGGGTTCGCCGGCATTGGGAAGCGAGCCCAGAAAGCGAATGATCTCCCCAGGTTTTTGGCCGATCTGCAGATCGAGCATGTGACGCCGGTCGGATTTCGGATTCGTATAGGTCTCATCCCATTTCACGCCGGATGACATCTGCAGCACGTTGCGCACAGTGGCCTTGCCGTATGCGCCTCCCGCCAGTTCTGGCAGATATTTTGTGAGCGGATCGTCGAGGCTGGAAAAGTAGCCGTCTTTGAGCGCGGCGGCGGCGAGGGTCGAGCAGATGGATTTTGCCATGGACCATGAAACCCAGCGCGATTTTTCCGTATTGCCAAGCTCGTAATCTTCGAGGGCGATGCGGCCGTCTTTGATGACCAGCAAGCCCGCCACGCGGTCGCTCGACAGGAAATCGGCGAGGTCGTGCTTTCGATTGCCGGCGGTGAATTCGACGTCCGTCAACTGAATCGGACTCTTCGGAAGCGGATGGACGGTCTTGCCGCGGGCGATTTTTCGGGAGGGGAAAAGACGGTCGATGTGGCGGAAGGTGTTGACCTGAACGTCGGGGAGAAGTTTGCCGTCGTAGAGCGCACGGACGTCGCCGATTTTGTCAGAGTCCTGATGCTGAGCAAGAGCGAAACAGCCTGTCAGCAAAACAAAGATCGCGATCCTGCGCATTTGAAAACCTCCCGGGAACGACAGCAGACCGTCCATATTATCAAGCCTGATTGGTAAACTGAAGATTCCCATGCAATTAGAAAAAGTGTACGAACCCCAGCGGTTCGAGCCCCATTGGGCTCAATGGTGGGTGGAATCCGGTATTTACAACGCGCGGTATGAAGAAGGCAAGCCGGTATTCTCGCTCGTCATTCCGCCGCCAAACGTGACCGGCTCGCTCCACATGGGACACATGCTGGAGCACACTGAGATCGATGTCACGGTGCGCTGGCATCGCATGCGCGGGTTTACGACGCTCTGGCTTCCCGGCATGGACCACGCCGGTATCGCGACGCAGATGGTGGTGGAACGCCAACTGGCGGCCGAAGGAATTCACCGGCGCGATCTGGGACGCGAAGCTTTCGAAAAGCGCGTTTGGGACTGGAAAGCCGAATCCGGGGGCACCATCAAGAAGCAGATGATCCAGCTGGGGGCGTCGTGCGACTGGTCGCGCGAACGGTTCACGCTCGATCCGGGGCTTTCGCGCGCGGTTCGCGAAGTCTTCGTCAGCCTGCATGAAAAGGGCCTGATTTACCGCGGCGAATACATGGTCAACTGGTGCCCTGGCTGCCAGACGGCCATTTCGGATCTGGAAACCGCGCGCGAGGAAACGGCCGGACATCTGTGGCATATCCGGTATCCGGTGGTTGGGACTGACCGCTACCTGGTGGTCGCGACGACCCGTCCGGAAACCATGCTCGGCGATACGGCAGTTGCGATCAACGCCAAAGACGAACGCTATGCCGAGCTGCATGGCCTCACCGTGCGTCTGCCGCTGATGGATCGCGAAATTCCGATCATTCTGGATGACATGGCCGATCCGGAATTCGGCACCGGCGTGGTGAAGATTACACCGGCTCACGACATGAATGACTTCGAAGCCGGCAAGCGGCACAAGCTGCCGATGATTCAGGTGATCGGCACGGATGCGAAGATCACGGCGGCGGGCCGCGATTATGCGGGGCTCGATCGCTATGAAGCGCGCAAGCGCGTGGTGGCCGATCTCGAGGCGCTCGGCCTGCTCGATCGCGTGGAAGACTACACGCTCAGTCTGGGCAAATGCTCGCGCTGCAAAACGGTGGTGGAGCCGCTGGTTTCCAAACAGTGGTTCGTCAGCACCAAGCCTCTCGCAGCCAAAGCGATCGCGGCAGTGGATGAAAAACGCATCGATATCGTTCCCGAAAACTGGGTGAAAACCTGGAACGAGTGGATGCACAACATTCGCGACTGGTGCGTTTCGCGGCAGCTCTGGTGGGGGCATCGCATTCCGGCGTGGTATTGCGACGCTTGCGGAGAAACCATTGTGTCGCGCACGGATCCCGACAAGTGCAAGTGCGGCGGCGCGCTGCGGCAGGATCCGGACGTGCTCGATACGTGGTTCAGTTCGGGCCTGTGGCCGTTCTCGACACTGGGGTGGCCCGATCAGACCGAAGACCTGAAACACTTCTATCCCACGACGCTGTTGAATACCGGCTTCGACATCCTCTTCTTTTGGGTGGCGCGCATGGCGATGCTGGGCATCGAGTTCATGGGCGACGTCCCGTTCCGCCAGGTTTATATACACGGACTGGTGCGGGACGCCGAAAAGCAGAAGATGTCCAAGACGAAAGGCAACGTGGTCGATCCGCTAGTGGTGACCGAGGAGTACGGCACCGACGCGGTTCGCATGGCGCTGCTCAGCGGCGCCGCGCCCGGCACCGACATTGTTTTCACGGTGGACCGGATTGAAAGCTCGCGCGCGTTCGCCAACAAAATCTGGAATGCGGCGCGTTTTCTTTTCGTGAACATGGAGCGGTGCAACGTGGAGCCGTGGATGGCGGAGGATGTCAATTCATACATCCCGGACCAGGCCTCCCCTGTTGAAGACCGCTGGATCTTCAGCCGTCTGACTGCGTGCGCGGATGCGATGAATCGGGCCATCGGGCAGTATCGCTACCATGACGCCGCGCAGATCGTCTGGCATTTTGTCTATGACGATTTCTGCGACTGGTATATCGAATTGAAGAAGCTTCGCTTCGTGGAGGGGTCGGGCCTCAACGACGACTGGCGTAATCTTCTTGCTGCTTTCGAAAGCGCGCTGCGATTGCTTCATCCCGTGATGCCGTTCCTGACCGAAGAACTGTGGCACCGGCTTGGCGGCAAGGAAGGGGAATCGATCTCGCTCACCACCTTCCCGATTTTCGATCGCGATCGCCACGACGCCGCGGCTGAGAGCGAGATCGGATTGCTGCAGGGCGTGGTTACCGCTGCGCGCGGCATTCGCGCCGATCTCAGTCTCGATCCCAAGCTTCCGCTGGAAGGCATCGTTTCGAAGGCGGTGGATTTTCAGGCGGTGCGCCGTCTCGCGGGCGTCACGTTCAGAGTGGGCGAAGTGGCGAAGGCGGGCGCTTTCCGCTCCACTGCCGATTTCGATCTTTCGCTGGATGTGCCACACGGTCAGCTGGAGGCGCAGCGCAAGAGACTCGAGAAGGAACGCGACCAGTTGCTGAAGAATATCGCCAATTCGCAGCGGCAATTGGGCGACAGCGTGTTTCTGGGTAAGGCGCCGGCGAAGGTGGTGGACTCGATCCGCACCAAGCTTGAGGAATACGAAACGCAACTGGCGAAAGTCGAAGCCGGCCTTGCATCCTGACACGATCGACGTCGTTCACCGAGCGCTGGTGGAAGACATCGGCTCCGGCGATGTGACTTCGCAGGCGTGCGTTCCGGCATCGCGGCAGGCCTCGGGCGTTTTCCTCGCGCGCGAGCCTTTGGTGCTGGCGGGCACGGAAGTGCTTGAGGCGATTTATGGCGACACGCTCGAACTTCTTCGCCGCGATGGCGATCGCCTGAGCGACGGTGACCGGTTTGCCGCGGTCCGCGGGGACGCGCGCAGTCTGCTGGGCTGCGAACGCGTCGCTCTGAATTTTCTGCAGCGGCTGTCCGGTGTTGCCACGCTTGCGAGTGCGTTTGCGGCGGCCGTGGAAGGCACAGGATGCCGGGTTCTGGATACGCGCAAAACCACTCCCGGATTGCGCAGGCTGGAGAAGGCGGCGGCGAAATCGGGCGGCGTTACAAACCACCGGATAGGTCTTTACGATGCGATTCTGATTAAGAACAATCACATCGCGGCGGCGGGTGGGGTGCGGAATGCCATGGAGAACGCGCGGGTGTGCGGGTTGCCGATCGAGATCGAAGTGCGCACGCTTGAGGAGTTGAACGAAGCGCTGGCAAGCGGTGCGACGCATCTGTTGCTGGATAATCTGTCACCCGCACAGGCAAAGGAATGGATCGGCGTGATCGCGGGCCGGGCCAAAGTGGAACTTTCCGGGAACATCAATCTCAATACAGTCCGGGCCTACGCGGAAACCGGCGCGGACTTTGTGTCCGCGGGCGCCATCACGCACTCAGCGCCCGCGATGGATATCAGCTTCCGGCTAACACTTCTGTGATCGTTCGGCTTCAATCCACTGTCTCGACGATGATTGACGCGGCGGCGCTGGCGGCGAAGGGCGAGCCGCACGGAAGCATCGTCGTCGCTGAAGAACAGACCGGCGGTATCGGACGGCACGGGCACAGTTGGCATTCGCCTGGCGCGGGGCTGTACATGTCGATGATTCTGCGCTTGCCGTTGGCGCCGGATGCGCTGCCCATCCTGACGATGGCGCTGGGGCTTGCGGTGCAGCGGGCCGTGGACGATTTCGCGGGCGTGTGTTGCGATATTCGCTGGCCCAACGACGTGATGCTGAACGAGAAGAAACTCGCCGGCATCATGGTGCAATCGGCGGAGCGCGGGGTTCTGATTGCAGGCATCGGAGTGAATGTAAATCAAACCGCGTTTCCGGAAGACATCCGCACCATTGCGACTTCGCTCAGAATTGAAACGGGCGAAGATCACTCGAAGGATGAGTTACTCGATCGCATCGCCGCCGAAGCGATGCGCTATGCAGGGTTCGGAAAAAGCGAGATTCTCCGGCAGTTCGCGGAGCATTCCACTTATGTGCGGGGCAAAGCCGTGGAAGTAGACGGCAGGATCCGCGGCGTTACGGCGGGCCTTGATGAACACGGGTTTCTGCTGGTGGCAACAAGTTCCGGAATCGAAAGAATTATTGCCGGGGGAGTGCGCCCGCTTTAACACTTCACTTAACCGCGCACAAGCTTGTCGAGTTTTGCGAACGCCTTCTCCAGTTCCTGCGGCTTTTTCAGCACTCCGGCAAACAGATCGCTGACCTTCTCAAACCGCGCCGGTGCGTTCTTGATGTTGAACTGCGAAGGCAGGAGTTTGGGCGTCACCTCGTCCCAATCCAGTGGCGCGGAAACCGGTGCTCCCGGATAGGCGCGCGCCACGTAAGGCGCCGAGATAGTCTTGCTTTCCGAAATCTGCAGATAGTCGAAGTAAACGTGGTCCTTCTCGCGCTTCTCGACCGAGCGGGGAGTAGTAAACAAATCCGGGCGCTCCGCCGCCAGCAAGCGCGCGATTATTTCCGCAAAGGTCCGCGCCTGTTCATAGGTGTAGTGCGGCTTTACGGGAATGAAGATATGCATCCCGTCCCCGCCGGTGGTTTTCGGATATCCCTTGAGCCCGATTTTGTCCAGCTTGTCTTTCACCAGCAGCGCCGCCTCCACAACCTTTGAGAAAGCGCATTTATAAGGATCGAGATCGATCAGGACGTAGTCCGGAAACTTCAGCGATCCCACCCGGCTCATCCACGGATTCTGATCGATACACCCCAGATTCACGAGATACATGAGACTGCGTTTATCGTTGGCGATCACGTAACGGATATCGCCGATCGTTTCGGTGCGCAGCCATTCCGGATAAGTCTCGGGCGTATTCTTCTGAAAGAAAAAGGGCTGATGGATGCCGTTCGGATAACGCTTCAAAGACAGTGGACGGTCCTTCAAATAGGGCAGGAGCAGCGGCGCGACCGTGTCGTAATAATGGAGCAAATCGCCCTTGGTAAATCCGTCCTCGGGGTAATAGATTTTGTCGAGATTGGTGAGTTTCAGATTGAGGTTTTCGCTCACCACCTCGGATGCCGGCTTGTCGTCGCGAAGCCCCAGATAGACGGGCGCGCGCAGTTTCTTGTCGCCGGTCCAGTTGGCAAATTTAATCTGTGCCACGAGTTTGGGCTTCACCCACTCGGTCCCGCGCGGGATCTTGTCGGCTTTGGCGAAGGGGTTCTTTGAAGTCCTCAGCGGCTCGAGGAGCTTCCAGAGATCCGCCATGGTCTTGTTGTCGAATCCGGTACCGACGTTGCCGACGTAATGCAGTTCGCCGTCTTCGTTAAATCCCAAAGCCAGGGAACCGAAGTAGTCGCGTTCGCCTGGCGTGTAACCCGCGATCACAAACTCCTGCTCGTTGGTCAGCTTCAATTTGAGCCAGTTGGAACTGCGCCGCGATTCGTAAACGCTGCTCTTTTTCTTGGCGACCAGACCTTCCAGTCCGCTCTGGCGGGCGGCTTCCAGCAACTCCTCGCCGGACCCGTCGAAGCTTTCCGAAATCCGCAGTAGCGGGAATGGCTTCACGATTTTCGCCAGCAGCTTTTTTCGCTCCGACAGCGGCTCGCCCCGCAGATCCTTTCCATCGAGGAAGAGCAGATCGAAAACCAGAAGATGCGCCGGATTCTTTTTCGCCATGGTGGCGATGGCGCTCGCGTCCTGCGTATGAATGCGCGGCTGGATCAGCTCGAACTTCGAGATGCCCTTGGCGTCCATCACGACAATTTCGCCGTCCAGAATCGCCTGTTTGGCTTTGATGTAGTGGGGCAGAACGAGCAGTTCCGGATACTGCTTTTCGCAGCGGATTTCGTTTCGCGTGTAGATGGTGAGTTCGCCGTCGTCTATGTAGACCAGACCGCGTACGCCGTCCCACTTGATTTCAAAAGTCCAGTCATCGCCTTTAGGAAGTTCACCGGTGAGGGCGGCCTTCATGGGCTCGAAGAACCCCGGCATGGAGTTTTTTTTTACGGCTGTCTTTTTGGCGGTAGTTTTCCTTGCCGCCATTTTCCTGCCCGGCAAATCGGCCGCTATCTCTTCCTGAGTGCGGCCTGTCTTTACGCTGTGCGCGAGATCTTCGATATCCCAGGACGTTTTCGCGGCATCGTCTTTTTTCTTGATGATCAGCCACTCGTTGCCTTTGCCGCGGCCTTTCATCTGCACCAGCGCCCAGGTGCCGTTCAGCTTTTCCCCGTGCAGTTCGAACTTCAGATCGCCGCGGGCGATTTGAGCCGCGCCGGATTCTTCACCGATCAGGTCGAACGTGCCGCGGTCCCAAAGCATCACGCTGCCGCCGCCGTATTCGCCCTTCGGGATATTGCCTTCGAAGTCTCCGTAGTCGATGGGATGATCTTCAACCATGGCGGCAAAGTGCTTCACCGCCGGATCGAGTGACGGGCCTTTCGGCACTGCCCACGACTTCAGCGTGCCGTCGATCTCCAGGCGGAAATCGTAATGGAGGTGCGAGGCGTTGTGGCGTTGTATGAAAAATCGCCCCGAATGCTTCGCGCTCTTCGCCGCTTTTGAGGGCTTCGGTTCCGGCGTTTTCGTGAAATCGCGCTTCCGTGCGTATTCTTCAAGAGACATAAGCCGTTGAAAATGTTTCCACTTCCATGTTATAGCTTTACTATGGCGACAAGCGTCTGGAAGGGTCATTTAACGTTCGGGCTGGTCTCGCTTCCTGTGCGCTTGTTTACAGCCGCACGCAGCGAAACTCTCAGCTTCAATCAACTGCACAAGCACGACAACTCGCGCATCAAGCAGGTCATCTACTGCCAGACTGAGGACAAACCCATTCCGCGCGACGAGATTGTCAAAGGCTACGAATACGAAAAAGGCAAATACGTCGTCATCGCTGATGAAGACATCAAGAAGGTCGCCCCGAAAACCGCGAAGGTGATGGAGATCCAGGAGTTCGTCAAAGCGGACGATGTGGATCCGGTTTATCTGGAAAGCTCCTATTACATGGCACCCGATGAAGGCGGCGAGAAACCCTACGCGCTTTTGTTCGAGGCTTTGAAAGCCACGAAGTATTATGCGGTCGCCAAAATCGCGATGCACAACCGCGAGCATGTGGTGATTGTGCGGCCCGGTGAGAAGGGGATGATTCTCCACACCATGTACTACTCGGACGAAGTGCGCCGCAGCGAAGAATTTCGCACCGACACCAGCAACGTCAACGAACGCGAAATGAATCTGGCGAAGATGCTGGTGGAGTCACTGGCCGCCGAATTCGAGCCGGAGAAATATCACGACACGTACCGGGACAACCTGCGTCAGATGATCGATTCCAAGGTCGCGGGCAACGCCGTGGTGGAAACGCCGGAGGCCCACATCGCGCCGGTGATCGACATCATGGAAGCGCTGAAGAAGAGCCTCGATGCGCGCAAACCGCCCAAGACAGCTAAGGCTGCGACGGGTTCGGCGGAAGAACAGATTGCCGAAGTTCCTCAGCCCAAAGTGCGCCGCGCGGGTCGTCCTCGTGCTTGAAGTAGACATACGCATCGCGTCCGCCATCGAGTAACTCGCGCACGCGACCGGCGATCTCGCGCCGGCCCTCTTCAGAGTAGTCGCCCTTGCGCAGGCGGAAATAACCGAAGTTCGCCGTCATCACTTTGGGCACTTCCAATTTGTCCGATTCCGCCAGACACAACGCCATATTGCGCGCGGCCAGCCGCTCGTACACCGCGTCGGTGAGCCAGGAAGCATGGCGGAATTCGAAGGCAAAACGAATGTCGCCGGGCAGCAGCGGCAGATAAGCTTCGAGCCGCTCCAGATCGAGCTTGAACGCCGGTCCGAACTGAAAGAGCACAGGGCCCAGGCGGCGGGAAACGCGCAGAGGTTCCAGGGATTTCAGAAACAATTCCGTGAAGCTTTCCGCATCCTTCATTTTCATGATGTGGGTCAGGTTCTGATGCGCTTTGCAGGCGAACGTGAAGCCTTCGGGCGTGGCGTTGACCCAACCTTCGAAGACCTTCGCGGGCGCCAGACGCCGGAAGGTATAGTTCGCCTCCACGCTGTTCAGACGCGTTGCGTAATAGCTGAGAAACTGCTTCGAAGGCACGTTCTTCGGATAGAAATCCGGTTTCCATGCCGGATACGAAAACCCGGACGTGCCCGCGAATAGCAATTTATCTGACCGGCGCCGCGGGAAGCGGAGTGGGAGCGGCGGTCGCGGGGCCAAAGTAGGAATCGTCGATGGTGATTTTCGCGTTTTTGCGCAGCCCGTCAACCACCTCGCGCGCCAGTTCCGGTTTCAGTTTGGTGGCGATTTCGGCCTTCACATCGGCCATCGGCTTGGTGGTGTGAGATTCCACTTTGATGATGTGATAGCCGAACGGGGACTTCACAGGCTCTGTGATTTCCCCGACCTTGGCGGCAAAAGCCGCCTGTTCGAACGGGGGCACCATCATGCCGCGCTTGAACTCGCCGAGATCGCCGCCCTTGGCCGCGGATCCGGTATCGTCGGACTCCAGTTTCGCGACTGCAGAGAAATCTTCGCCACCGGCGACGCGCGCGCGAACGGCTTTGGCTTTCGCCAGCGCTTCATCATCGGATAGTTCGGGGCGGCCGGGGGTGGCCGCCATGGGCGCGCCCTTTACCCGGACCAAAATGTGTTTGGCGGTGACCACGTCGTAGTCGTTCTTGTGGGCATCGTAGTATTTGGCGATTGCCGCATCGTCAATCTTCACGTTGTCCTGTATGTTCTGGAACATCAGTGCCGCCAGCGCATTCTCGCGGCTGAATTGAATCTGCGCTTTGACCTTGGGGTCCTGATCGAGCTTTTTCTTTTCGGCATCCGCTGAAAGAAGTTTCAACTGTATGATTTGCTCCGCAAAGGCGCGCTTGCCGGGACCGTTGGCATACTGCTGATACTGGGGAGGCAGACTCTTGACGAGGTCGGCATAATCGGCCTCGGTCAGTTTTTCGTCGTTGATCTGCAGAACGACCTTGTTCGGATCGGCCGGAGGGGTTTGAGCAAGAAGAGGAATTGCGATAAAGGCCAGAATGGCCACAAAATATTTCACTTTTTTATCTTAACCCGTCAATCCGGAGTATTGCCCGCGGGCTCAACCACCGCGGACATGGAGCCCTGCGAGCGGGGAAGCCGCCAGTCCGGACCGTAGCCGTGGATCTGGTCGCGGGCGAATTCGGCCTCGGACAGTTCACAGGTGATCAGGATCGTGCGGCCGGTCGCATCCACTTCCTGCGCATGCTGGAGGGCCTGTTCGACTGTGAATATGAAGATTTTCTGCAGCATTTCGATCACGTAGTCGTAGCTGTGATCGTCGTCGTCGAGAAGCACCACGCGGTACAGCGGGCTTTGAAGGTCCTTCTCGGAGAACTGCAGGCCTGGGGTTGTGGTGGTTATGAACTCAGTATGCCACTGGACCCAGCGGCGCGGGGCATAAACCTCGATAAAACTGGCACGATCGGCAATGCGGTCCTTCGTACAGATCGAATTTGGGGCCGCTCTGTGCTTGCTTGAGTCCGGCGATCAGAAGATGGACCTGGTCGATGTCGATGGGGACTTCGACGATCGTGTCCGGACGGAGGAAATGCAGATGGGCGCTGGCGGGCCGAATGCCGAATGCCCGTTCGAGAGCGAGGGCGTAGATTGCGAGCTGGGGCGCGTATTCGGCGGCGCGGACGGCGGCATCAGCGGCCGTCACGTCGTCCGTTTTGTAATCCACGATACGGATCTGGCCGTCGGCTTCGAACCAGAGATCGATGACCCCGCGCACCATCATGTCGTCGATGTCGACGATGAAATCCCATTCACGCGCGGAACGTGTGGCGTTCGCGGCATCGTTGCCGAGCGGACCATCCCCGAATACCCTGGCCAGCCGGTGAGCTTCCGCAGGATAGTCAGCCGTCTTGCCCGCCAGAATTTCGTGGACGAACGAGCCGAGTTCGGCGGCCGGAGTTTCATCGCTGCGTTCCTGAGGCGGATCTTCGGGATCGAATTTCCGGAACCGGCCGCCGGTTTGCCAGCCGACGTAACGCTGAATGTAATATTTGCGCGGGCAATTCGCAAAGAGCGTGAGCGAGGTTACGTTGACTGAAGAGTCGTGCTGACCGGTTATCAGCGGGGCCGGAACGATCTCAGTTACTTTCGCGCTGGCCACGTCGGCGTGATGTATGTCGACGGGTGGCGGATCGCCCGCTACGTCGGTCCGGATCTCCATCGAGTCCACCAGCTTGGCCCAGTTCGCGGGCTTGCGGTCGCCGGCGGAATACGAAAGGATGAGGTGCTGCTCCGCCCTGGTCATCGCGACATAGAGGAGCCGGTTCGATTCGGCCTTGTCGCGTTCTTTCAGAGAGTCGCTGTTGCGCATTTGCCAGGAGTCCTCAATGCCGTCCTTGCTGGAAGGATCGTTCCATTTGAGGCCGAGGCCGAACTCCGGAGTAAATGTGACAGGCGCGGAGGTTCGCTGGGTGCCTTTCTCCATGGCCGCGATGATGGTGACCGGGAATTCAAGACCCTTGGCGGCGTGGGCCGTCATCACCTGCACGCAGTTGCCTTGATCTTCATCGGACAAATCGGATTCGGTGCTGACGGCTCGCTGCAGGCTTTCGATTTCCTGGAGAAAATGAAGCAGAGTTTTCCGGTCCCCGCGGGTTCGCGCCAGTTGGAGGAAGCTCTCGACATTTTCGTTGAGTTCGAAACCGCAGTCACGAAGCGCGCGGACGATCAGCAAATCGAGAGGGATGACGGGTTGCTCCGCGCGCCAGCGTTTCAGGTCGGCGGCGAAGCGGGACAGTTTGGCCGCGTCGCCGGAACCGAATTCGGTGAGCTTCAACGGGTCGAACGCAATCACATTGAGGCCTCCACTCAAAGAGCCGGCGAGAAGGCGCAGCCGGAGCATGGCTTCATCGCTTAATCCGACGAGCGGCGAGCGCAGAACGGTCGCGAGCGAAATAGTGTCGCGCGGATTCGCAATAGTATGCAGGAGCGCCGTAATATCGAGGCCTTCGCGCGCCAGCAGGAACGACTGGCGGCGTCCGCATACATAAGGAATGCCGGCGCGGCCGAAGGCTTCGAGGATGGGGCGCATGGAATCGCCGTTGCGGCAGAGCACTGCATAGTCGCGGAAATCGAAGCCGTCGCGGGCACGAAGGTCGAGAATGCGGTGCGCGAGCCAGGCAGCCTCGCGTTCGCCGGCTTCGTCTCCCTCGGCGGTTTGAACGCGCAGCACCTCGACCGAGGGATTCTCTTTGGGCTCGAACTCGGCTGCTGCAATCAGCGCGCGCGGATCGATGCCTGCCTCGGAGTTCAGCAGCGCTCCCACGCATCCGAGGATTTCAGCGCGGCTGCGAAAATTATCCAGCAACTCCGCGTGGTGTTTGCCTTGTTCCTGCACGGCATCGAGATATCTGTGAAAAATCTCCGGGCGCGCATGGCGAAATCCGTATATCGACTGGTTGGTGTCGCCGACCGCGAAGAAACCGTCTACGCTCCGGATGAGATCGATCAGTTCGTTCTGCTGCTCGTTGATGTCCTGAAACTCATCCAGCATGATCTGCCGGAACTGCCCGCGAATGCGGCGCTGGACATCGGGATTGGCGCGCAGAAGGCCGATAGTGCGGCGCTCCAGATCGTTGAAGTCGAGGGCGCCGCTGGCGGTCTTGCGCTCGTTATAGAGTTCATCGAAGCGCGCGAGGATGTCGAAGACCATGGCCCGGAACGGCGCCATCCGCCGGTCAACCACCCAGGCTTTGAGAGTCTCGCGAAACTCTTTCAGTTCGGTCTTGCGGTCCGCGGGGACGCGCTGCAGGTTCAATTTCCAACCCGATACGAGAGCGAACAGGTCGTCCGCGCTTTCGAGACGTTCGGCGAATTCCAGTTGTTCGGAGCGCTGCGACTGCTGAAGAGGGGTAACGCGCCCGGTCCAGTTCATCAGGTCACGCAGACGGCCGGCCATCTCGCGCTGGCTGATCGCAGGGGTGGGGCACGGCATGGCGCGCACTTCAGCGATGGTTCGTCCCGCTGAACGAATGCCGTCGTAGGCGCTCTTGAGATCGTTTGCGAGATAGGGAGTATGCAGAGCGGGAATCAGTTCCAGCGCTTCGGCGCGACGCCGGTCTACGAGTTCATCGAGCGCGCTGGCGATGCAATCGAACTGCAGGTCGTCGGACTCGCGGGCATCGAGTTGCGCAAAACGCGGATCGATGCCGGCGGCGATGGCGTTCTCGCGCAGCACCCTCGCGCAGAAGCCATGGATCGTGGAAATCCAGGCGACATCGATCTCCCGGCGCATAAATGGATCATGGGCAAACTGCGCGACGATCTTCTGCTTCATGTTCGCCGCGGCCTTCTCGGTGAACGTGATGGCAAGGATCTCGCGCGGCTCCAGCTTGTGCTCGGCGATCAGCGACCGGTAGCGTTCCACCAGAACGGTGGTCTTGCCGGAGCCTGGTCCGGCCACCACACAGGCGTCCTGCCGGAGCCAGCGGATGGCATGCTCCTGATGATCGGTGAAGTTCACGCAGCCCCTTCCGCAGCCGCCGTGATGACGACCAGCGCTGGCTGTTCCACACGGCAGGCGTGGGCATAGTCGCACCAGCGGCACTGTTCTTTTTCTTCAAACTTGGCCTGCACGGCCCCGTTCAGAAATTCGGTGAGCCGATCGATGGTCCGGGCGCGGGCATCGATTTCCCAATTTTCAGGTATCTCTTGCCACGCGTGTTCGGTGCCCGGTACCCTGCCCCAGCCGTGGAGCTGGTCCTCACGAACCGCCCAATAAAGCATGGCCACTGGATTCAGCTGCAGCTTCTCCCTCACCGCAAGCGCGTATAGCGGGCCCTGCAGACGGGTGGTGCTTTGAACCAGTTGTTCCACGCGCGCCGTCTTGCTGGACTTGTAATCGACGATTACGCAATCGTTACCGAACCGGTCGAATTTGTCGATGCGATCGATGCGGCAGCGCACCGTCACGCCGCCGGGAAAATCGAGGGTGAGGTCCACTTCCACCAGCGAGGAATCCGGCGTCCAGCGCTCGTTGGCGCTGATCTTTTCAGCGATCTCGCGAAACTGAATGCGTTCCACTTCGAGCCTGTAGCCCGCCGGAATATGTTCCTTGAAACAGACCTCATCGAAAGTCTTCTCGAAGATTTCGATGAAGTTCTGGCTTCTGTCGGCGATCCATCGCTCCAGCGCCTGATGCAGAATGGAGCCCGTCAGGCGGGGCTGCAGACGCTCGCCTGGGCGCTCCGGCGATGTCTTCAGGGCGAGAGAGCGGCCACCGAAGAATTTGAAGCGGCACTGGGCGAGATCTTCGAGCGCGGTGAGGCTGATCGTTTGATGGATGCGGGCCAGGCCGGCGAGAAGATCGTCGCCATGAATCTGACCGGCAACGCCCGGGTACTGAGGGTCGCGCGCGGCGGCTGGAAGGCATGGAGTCGCGCGAACAGAAGATTCAATACCGTCGTTGATCCCATCGAGGAAGCTCGACGGCTGCACGGATTTTCCGGACGCATCGTGCGCCGCATAACTCAGAATCAGATCTTTGCTGGCACGGGTGCGCAGCGATTCGAACAACCAGTTTTCCTGACGTTCGAAGTCCGCGGCATTGCGCAGGGGAATGCCCGCAGCGCGCAGCCTGTCGATCTCGCCGTCCGGGAACAGCAGGTTCTGGGCGTGGCGCCGGGGGAAATTCCGATCGGCCATCCCGCAAACGAAAAGCGCTTGCAGGTCCCACTGGCGGGCTTCGTGGACCTCCATCACATGGACCACATCGGCGCGGTCGTCGTCCGCTCGCAGGACTGCGCTTTCAATCGCAGCGCCGGCGACGCGCCAGAATTCATCGAGGGAAATTGCACCGGCGGCATCGGGCCAGAACGCCACAATCGACTGCAGGGTGGAAAGCCAGGCATCAAGCGCGGCGGTGTGAGTGCGTTCGATCGCGATGGCGCTGTGATCGCGCGGGCCGTCCAGCGCCCCTGGACGATAGAGAGCGGCGGCGAGACGTTCCAGCCGGGCAGACCATTTCGCGGGCGTTTGACGGTCGGATTTCCAGGAAGTGGTTTTCAGGCAGGCGGCAATTTCGGGCTTTAGCCATTCGCTCTCGCACAAAGCAAGCAGCGCATCGCCGCCGTGCCCGGGCATGGCTTCCCGAACCGCAAAATCGAACCGATCGAAATCCGCCGTGCGGCCCCATTTGGGGTGCGCGCGCAGGGTTTCGATGGTGGCTTCAAAATCCCAGTCGGTCAGCGCGCAGGAAATCAGTCCGCCTAAAAATACTGCGACAGGATGGCTGCGCAGAGGACTGCTGAAATAGAACCGGGCCGGAATGCCGAAGCGGTCAAAGGCCGCGCGCAAACGGGGCAGGCAGGCGGCCGTATCGCGAAACGCCACGCCGATCTGGCGGAAGGGTGTGCCCGTGCCATGCAATTCGATGATGCGGCGCGCGATCTCATCGGCCTCGCGTTCGGGCGTGCGCGCCTCCACCACGGTGGTGCGGGGCTTGCGCGCTTTGGGCGGGAGCGGAACATCCTTCGCGCCCAACTGCATCGCGAGCAGCCGAACGTCATCGGTGGCGGGGGAATCGTCCAGCGTCAGTGTCAAGTCGCAGGATTCGGCGAGGCTGGACACGAGCAGGCTTTCGAGCGGGCTCAGGCTCAGGAAACCGTCCATCCAAATTTGACCAGGCTGTTTGACGGCCGCGGCAGCGCGGAAAATTTCAAGCCGCGAACGATACCCCGTCGCCGCCCGATGTTCTTCCACCGCCCGCCAGACGCGCTCGAAGGCCCTGGCATGCGGAGGAAGTCTGCGGATCGCGGCGAGCTTGTCCGGCGTACACCCGGCGTTTTCGAACAGGGCGATCGTCTCAGCGACGGTCGCGGCCATGCCTTCGGTGTCCGCGACATCGGCAAACTCAGGCAGCCGGACTCGTTTCAGCGATTCGCGCACGATGGCGGCGAGAAGCACGTCGGGGACGGATTCAAGTCCCGGGGCGCGCTCGCTGGCGAAACGGTTCAGCGAAACGATCTGGCGGGGAGAGTAGACCACGCCATCGCGCGCCAGCTCATGACGGAAGTGCCGCACCAGCGTGGCGGTAGGTACGATAATGCGCAGTTCGGTGTTGCCCGCGCGCAGAGCTTCCTTGAACTCGCGGAAAGCGAGAGCGGTTTTGCCTGCACCTGGCGCGCCTCGGATTAGTCGCATGAGATGGCGAAGGAAAGGAGAAACTGGCGCACTGTCTTAAAGTATCGCAGCCTGGCCGGGCGTGTCCAGCCGGTTCGCGATTAGCGATTCACGGTCTGGAAGTATGCGGGCAGACCCGGCTTGGTGGCGCGCAAAATCTCCACTACATTGCGGCGATCGGCGAGCGCCAGGCGGCTTTTCACATCCCCGGAAAGAATGCGCCACATCTGCTTATAGATCGCCTCCCGGGTCGCGTCCGGCAGCGCATCGAAGGCGGCCGAGTAGATCATGTAGCTGCACGGGTAACGCATGGTGCGCGTCTTCAAATCCAGCTGCCGCAGACTCCGGCCTTTGCTGTCGAAGGGCCCACGCGCGGCAAACTTTTCGGTAAAGCCGGAGGTGCCCGTGACCCGGTCCTTCAGGGCCGGTTCATTGAGGAACAGCATGTAATCCACCACCTCCGCCGCCGGCGTGGCATGCGAAAGCAGATTCATCATATGCATCTGATGTTCGAAGACCATCAGGGCGGCGATGTCGCTGTAAGGGGCCGGATAGATGCGGGTGTCGACCCTGCCCTCCAGGGAATCGAGCTGCTCGGAAACGAGCGGTTCGGGATGCTGGGGATCGGTGACGGTGACATTGCCCATGTGGTGGGCTGCGCCGCTTTTGCCCGTCACGTACCAGCCGCCCCAAAGCTTCTCAAACGGCGTCCGCTGATCTGTATTGAGCGAGCCCAGATGAAATACCGGCACGCCGTCGGGCGTTGGAGAGACGCTGGTCACCAGGGTCGAAGCGGACGTGTGGCAGTGCAGGCAGTCCTGGCGGCGCTCGAAGAGAGGCTCTCGCGCGGCCGCCGGTTTTTCCATCCGCTCATCGTGCACCCACTGCCGTTGATCGAGCGCATAGAATTTCATGCCTTCGTGCGGGTCCTGCGTGGCGACTTCGATGAAGCCGCCGGGCACCCAGCCGACAATGGTGGAGTCGTTGAAGTAGAGGACGCGGGGGCGCTCGGGCTCAATGCGCATGGCCTGTACGCTGGTCTTGGAAAAAACCGCCATCTGGGATTCGACCGGAATGTTGAGGGCCGCGAGAACCGAGCGCAGATAGCCGTCGTATTCGTCGAACTTGAGCTGCGCTTTGCCGTCGCGAACTTTGCGGTCGAGCTGCGCGACGGGGTCGGAGCCCGACTGGGCGTAAACGCCGGCCGCGGCGCCGAGGGCCAGGATGGCAATCAGGAATCGGGAATACGGCATATTCGATTAGATTCCAAACCGATCAGTGACTGTTTTGATCATTTCATAGAACCAGAGCTTGCGGCCTTCGCGGTTTTTCCACCACTCTCCGCCGTTCCAGTCGGGGTCGGGCGCGACCACGGTGTGCTCTTCCAGATCGCGGCCCTCGCGGCGGAAGATACGTCCCGCCCGCGCCGTATGGTAGTCGCTGGTCACGAGCAAATACTTGTGTACGCCCAGCTGACGCAGTCTGGGAATTACGGCGCGCGCCTCGTCCGTCGTGTTCATCGCCGGATACCGCAGGCAGAGGAAATCGGCCGGGGGAAAACCGCGATCCACGGCGTAGCCGATGGCCAGATCGCACTCATAGCGGCCATAGATATCGCCGGAACCGCTCGACAATACCCGCGGCGCATAGCCTTGGCGAGCCAGTTCCCCGCCCTTGACGATGCGATTGCCCTTGAAATCGCCGCCGATCACCACGATCATGTCGGCCTTTTGGGGCGGCTCGCCGGCGACGAGCACATTTCCAAGGGCGCGCAGAATGGGGCTGGAGAATACAAAAACAACCGCGAGGAGCAAAACGGCAGCGGCGGTAACGAGAAGGAGGCGTCTTCGCCTAACGGTCATCGGCCGAATTGCGAGGATCGATATGGCCGACAGTCTTCAACAGGAAATAGAGGCGTTCAACTTCTTCTTCGTCTTCCGGACGCAGCACACGGTAGCGGGGCGCGCTCATTTGGCGGGCTTCGCCGGCGCCCAGCAATTCACCCCAGTACTGCCGGTACGGAACGCCGTCGATCATGGCATTGGTAGCCATCTGGCGGAGGGTGCGCAGCAAATGTTTGCAACAGTCCACTTCGCCCGGATAAATCACCGTCACGGTTTCATCGTCGTAGAGCGAGAGTTTAGCGACCAGAGGCGATATCCAGCCGGTGCGGTCCACGCGGCGCACATCCTGCCAGGGAATGATCTTTTTCCCGATCTCCAAATGGCCGTCGAAAACCTTAATCGCAGGCCGGAAGGCGAGCGTGAGCAGCAGGGCCGCAGTTAGAACGAAGAGGGCCGCCGGCACGAAAGCGGGATGCCAGGACCTGCCCAGCCAGGCGGAAAACCCTCCAAGCACCAGCGCGACGCTTCCGAAAGAGATGTAGTGTCGGGCTGGAACGTAGCGGCTCATGGTCTTCCTGGCGGTCCGTCTACCCTTAGCCTACTCCCAGCCACGCCGCCGGTCAACGGCGCTGTTGTGGAAACCCCCGCAAGTACTGCAATCCGCGCAAACTATAGTCCGCGGCGCTGGTCGCGGCGAGAATTACAACGCCCCAAAGGAGCACATCGGCGATCTGTCCGAAGGCCTGAATTCCGTAAGCCCGCGCACCCATCACGCCGACCGCGGCCATGATCTGGACGAAGGTGCTGGCCTTGCCCCAGGCGCTGGGCTGCAGATTTCTGAACTGCGTAAAGCGCAGGGCGATCGCCGACAGGAGCAGGATCCAGATGTCGCGCGCGAAAATTACCGCCACGATCCAGACCGGGACCGCTTTTCCCAGCGCGAGGCCGATATAGATGCAGCTCAGAAGAATCTTATCCGCGATGGGATCGAGATACTGCCCGAATTTCGATTGGCCGTCGAAGCGCCGCGCCAAAGCGCCGTCCAGGATATCGGTGAATGCGGCGCCGCCGAACATCCAGCCGCCCGCGAGGTACTGGCCGCGCGAAAGTTCGATCAGGATGAAGGGCGTCATGAGAATCCTCACAAAGGTCAACAGGTTGGGGATCGTCAGCCACATGCCGGAACAATTATGATACGGTGCATGGACCCCCATCAGTCTTTGCGGGCGGAACTTGACCGGTTACTTGCCGGACGCGGGGCGCACGCCGGTTTCGATGCCGCTGTGGCGCGCTTTCCGGAAGACCTGTATTCCGTGAAGCCGGACGGCGCGCCGCACAGCGCCTGGGATTTGCTGGAACACATGCGGCTTGCGCAGCGGGACATGCTGGATTTTTGCCGGAATCCGAAGCATGTCTCCCCGGAATGGCCCGAGGGGTATTGGCCGAAGGAGCCGGCGGAACCCGCGAAGGCCGATTGGGATGGATCCGTTAAGGCCTTCCGGGAGGACCTCGGCGAGATGCGCAGAATGGTGGCGGATCCGCAGTCGGATCTGTTCACGCCTTTCCCGCATGGAGAAGGACAATCCCTGCTGCGGGAGGCGCTGCAGTTGGCCGATCACAATGCTTATCATGTCGGCGAACTGGTTTTTTTGAGGCGGCTGCTGGGCTCGTGGCCTGCCTGATCAGAACAAGCGTTCTGACGGCGGTTTCAGGCCCTGCATGCGGAAGTAAATTACTGTCTGGCCGCGGTGGTGCGCGTGGTGTTCTAACGCTTTCATCAGAATCACGCGGCGCGACATGGTCCATTTATGGAACGGGACTTCCTCGTCCAGGGTCGCGGGGTCCAGAGACTTCACGCCCTTGAGGATGGCTTCATAGCCCCCCAGCACATATTCCTTCAGCGCCGCTTTTGTCTGCGATCCAGCCGGCGCGTCGGGTACCTGACCGGCAGGATTCAGAGCCGTGGCAAAACGGTGATTCGTGTTGCCGATGTGAATAAACTGCTCGGCGAACGTGAAGACATCGGGCGACGGGCGGAAGTCGATCTTGTCCTCCGGCATGGCGTCAAGAAATTCCGCGGCGCCTGCCGTGGCGCGCTCCCACTCCTGCGTCAGCACTGCAATCGGGTCGGTTGGCATTCGATATTCCTTGTTGAATTTTTAGTCCAAAGCAAAGTGCAGAAGCTTTTTCAGATCTTCCCACGATTCGCGCTTGGCGTTTTGGTTGTAAGGGCGCAGCAGGTAAGACGGATGATAAGTCACGATCAGTGGAATCTCATTCCACTTCAGCCATTTCCCGCGTAATTTTGTCACGCCTTCCTTGCCGCCCAGCAGGGCTTTCGCCGCCGTCGAACCGAGCGCGCAAATCGCCGCAGGCTTGATCGCCGAAAGCTGCCGGAAAAGGAACTGGCCGCAAATTTCCATCTCATCCGGCTCGGGCGTGCGATTCTCCGGCGGACGGCATTTCACCACGTTGCAGATATAGATGTCGGCGCGCTTGAGAGGAATCCCCTCTTTGGCGGCGGTGCCCTCGATCATCTGGGTGAGCAACTGGCCGGCTCGGCCCACAAAGGGAATCCCCTGCGCATCTTCGTCGGCTCCCGGGCCTTCGCCCACGAACACAATTTTCGCGTTCGGATTCCCTACCCCGAACACAATCTTGTTGCGGGTGAGGGAAAGGCGGCAGCGCCTGCAATCGCCGAGGTCGCTGCAAATTCTTTCAAGATTGTCGCCGATTGGCGCGAGGCTGGGTAGTTCGATTGTCGGGGGGATTTCAATCGGCATGGGTTCAATGGGGGCGGATGACGGCGATGCGGCTGTCCGGCGATAGATGTCCTTGATGCCGAGGTCCCGGTAGAACTCCAGCTTTGAACGAATTTCTTCCGGACTCATGCGGAGATGGCGGCCCGCCGCAGCTTCAGAGTCTGATCCAGAATGACGCCGGCGATCTCGCGCTTGGAGGCCCGTTCGACGGGAATGAACTCGCCGGTACGCAGAGCCAGCACCACCTCGTTCGAATCGGACTCAAAGCCGGTGTCGGAATCGCCCACAAGGTTTCCCACCACCATGTCGCAGTTCTTGGCTTCCAGTTTGCGGCGGGTTTCTTCGCGCAGATTTTCGGTCTCGGCGGCGAATCCGATCAGCAAACGATCGCCGCGCTTGCGTCCCAATTCCGCCAGGATATCCGCGGTGGGGTCGAGTTCCAGCGAAATCCGCGCCGAAGTCTTCTTGATTTTCTGCTTCGATTCATGAGACGGGCGGAAGTCCGCCACGGCGGCGCATTTGATGATCACAGTCGCGGGCTCAAGATTGGCGAATACCGCTTCGCGCATCTCCGCCGCCGTTCGTACGTGGATCACCTCGACGCCGGCCGGAGGATTCAGGCTCACCGGACCGCTCACGAGAATCACACGTGCACCGCGCTCGGCGGCAGCCTGCGCCAGCGCGTAACCCATCTTGCCGCTGGATCGATTGGAAAGGTAACGGACGGGATCGAGCGGTTCTTGGGTGGGTCCGGCGGTGATCAGAACGGTTTCAGTTTCCAGATCGCCCGGCGCAAACTGGCGTTCCACAGCCGCCACGATATTCGATTCTTCGGCCAGGCGGCCCGGTCCGTAAGTGCCGCAGGCCAGAAAGCCGTCGTCGGGATCGACAATCGTGTGGCCACGGCGGCGCAGAGTTTCCAGATTCGCGCGCGTCGCTTCGTGCTCCCACATGTTGTTGTTCATGGCCGGGGCGAGAACCACCGGGCCCCGGAACGCCAGATACATGGTGGAAAGAAAATCGTCCGCAATGCCGTGCGCGAACTTGGCCAGAAGGTTGGCGGTGGCTGGCGCGACGAGGAGCAGGTCATGCTCCTGGGCCACACCGATATGTTCAACGGAACTGGAGAGGGTCGCTTCGGGACTGGCGGAAGAAAACAGATCCGTGATCACCTTCCGGCCTGTCAGGGAAGCGAACGTCAAAGGCCGGATGAATTCTTCGGCGGCGCGCGTCATCACCACTTGAACTTCGTGGCCGTTCCGGATGAGCGATCGGGCGATTTCAGCGGACTTGTAAGCCGCAATCCCTCCGCTCACGCCGAGAACGATGCGCATGTGGTTTCGAAACGCCTTAGAGCTGGTCGGGAGTCGCGATGTCTTCGACCAGAATGATTTCGTTCTGGATTTCGTACTTCACCAGTCCGCGGCGCGCTTCTTCCATGGCAATGACGGTGGATTTCTTGGAAGAGGTTGGCAGCACGGGACGATGGCCGCCCTGCAGTTGCCGGGCGCGTTTCGCCGCCACGATGATGAAGCGGTAGGTGCTCTGATCCGGATCGTCCGGGATGGAGCAGTGCATGTTGTTGCGCGGCGCTGTTTCTGTCATTTACGTTTTAACTCCCAATTCCTGATCGAAGCTGGCCAGGATCGGCCTTATTTGCTTCTCTACTCTGCTTCGTCGCACCCGCTCGGCTCTCACGATCGACTTCAGCGTTTCCGCCGCAAGGTTCAAATCGTTATTCACCACGACGTAGTCGTACAAGTACCAGTTGCCGATTTCCCGGGCCGCATCCGCCAGCCTGCGGCGAATCACTTCTTCGTTGTCCTGACTACGCGCCCGAAGACGCATTTCCAGAATTTCGCGCGAAGGCGCCAGCACGAAAATCGTGACGGCGTCCGGAATTCGCTTCTTTAATTGTGCCGCACCCTGCACGTCTATGTCGAGGACGAGATCGTCGCCGGCTGCTTCCGCGTCCGTAAGTGCACTGGAATGAGTGCCGTAGTAGTTCCCAAAGACGTCGGCATATTCCAGGAATTCACCGGCCTCAATACGTTTTTCGAACTCCGGGCGCTCGATGAAATGGTAGGCCTGCCCGTTCACCTCGAGGCCACGGGGCTTCCGGGTCGTGTAAGAAACCGAGAAAGTGAGATTCTCGACCTCGTGGAGCAGCCTTGCCACCAGGGTGGATTTTCCCGAGCCCGACGGCGCGGAAATAATAAAAACGGTGCTCATTCGATATTCAGCGACTGCTCGCGAATGCGATCGATTTCAGCCTTGGCGGCGAGCCCGAGATCGGTAAGGGTCAGGCCCATTTCGCCCAGGCCGCCGGTCTTGGACAGAATCGTATTGGCTTCCCGGTTCATTTCCTGCAGCAGGAAATCGAGCTTCTTGCCGGTTTCGCCCTCGGCGGAAAGCAGTGCGCCGGTCTGGATGGCATGGGTCTTCAGGCGAACCAGTTCCTCGCTGATGTCGCTGCGCTCGGCGAGAATGGCGGCTTCCTGAGCGATACGCGCGGGGTCGAGATTCGCGCCCGCGAGCAGTTCGCCCAGACGGTCCCGCAGCCGCTGATGGAAGTGGGGTAGAGCGCGGCTGCGGATGTCTTCCATACGCTCCACGAGGTCGGCCAGCGCGGCTGTTCGCTGGCGCACGTCGGCTTCGATGGAGGCGCCTTCGCGAACACGGAAGGCGTCCAGTTCCTCGATGGCCTCATCCAGTGCTTCGAGAGCGGTGGGTCCGGCGGAATCCTCTGCCAGCGGCTCGGAGCGCAGATCCACGACACCGGGCAGACGCAGCGCCTGGTTCAGATCGGGCGTGGAGTCGAGACCGAAGCGCACAGCGGCGCGGCGGAAAGCCTCGAGCCAGGCTTCGAGGAGCGGCTCGTTGATGGACGCGGTGCCCGCCGCCGAGGCATGGCGCTTGTAGGCGACCTGAAGCTGAACGTGTCCACGGGTCACTCGTTTGCGAAGATTGGCCCGCATGGCAGGCTCGACGGAGTCGAATTCCATCGGCATGTGGAAGTGCATGTCGAGCCCGCGATGATTGACTGTTTTGATGGAAAGCGTGAGTTCGCCGGAAGGTGTAGAACGGGATACGCGGGCAAAGCCCGTCATGCTGCGGATGGCCATGCGTGCGAGCTTCGATTATGACACTGAGGGGGAAGTGTCTGAGGCGCCAGGGAATCTGCTAAGGAACCTGCTGCGGGAGCTGGCTCGTGACCGGCGGGGGCGCGGGCCTTTCGGTTAGCCAGGTGTTTTGTACTTCGAAGGCGGCGGCCCCTACGGCCAGGGCGGCGACCGCCGTCAACACCCAGCTCATTACCCAGCCCGTTGTCCAGGTCCGCCAGCGCGGCTGGCTTTCCCTGATGGGC
>DASZLO010000288.1:0-2032 GCA_035552315.1 Bryobacteraceae bacterium | reverse complement strand
CCCGTTGCCGCAGCTCTTCAGCCGCTCCACTGCCTCCTTTTTGAATTCCAGACTGTGTCTTCGCCACTTTCCCATTCCCTCTTCTCCATTCACTGGAAAGTGAGTTCATTCGCTGTGTCTCAGTTTAGGGGTTCACTCCATCCGAAAGATCCGGGTTATTTCAGGGCGTCTTCGATCAGGCGCTTTTGCTCTTCGGCGTGGCGTTTCGCCGAACCCGCTGCCGGGCTGGCGTTCTTCGCGCGGCCTGTGTACTCGATCACGTGTCCGAGGCCTTTGAAATATCCATACGCAAATCGCCACGCGCCCATATTGCGCGGCTCTTCCTGGCACCAGATCAGTTCGGCGTTGGCCGGATAGCGCGCCAGCAACGCCACCATGGCTTTGTCGGGGAATGGATAGAGTTCCTCAATCCGCACGATGGCAATGTCCTGGGCCTTTTTGGCCTCGCGCGCCGCGACAAGGTCGTAATAAACCTTGCCGGTGCAGAACACGATTTTGCGCACGCCCGCTGGCGCGATGGTGTCGTCGATCAACGGGCGGAATTCGCCCGAAGTCAACTCATCGAAACCTGAAACCGCGGCCGGGGAGCGCAACAGACTCTTGGGCGTAAACAGGATCAGCGGCTTGCGGTGCGTCGTAATCTGACGCCGTAAAATGTGGAAATACTGCGCCGGAGTGGTGCAGTTCGCGACCCGGATATTGTCCTCGGCGCACAACAGAAGAAACCGTTCCATGCGGCCGCTGGAATGCTCCGGACCCTGCCCTTCGTACCCGTGCGGCAGCAGCATGACAAGGCCGCTCACCTGGCTCCACTTCTGTTCGCCGGTGGTCAGGAACTGGTCGATGATGATTTGCGCGCCGTTGGAGAAATCGCCGAACTGCGCTTCCCACATCGTCAGCGCGTAAGGCTCGGCGACGCTATAGCCGTACTCGAATCCGAGCACGCCGAATTCGCTCAGCGAGCTGTCGAAGACTTCGAACCGGGCCTGGCTGGAATCCAGATGCTGCAGCGGAATCTCGCGATGCCCGTCCTCGAAATCGTAGAACGAAAGATGGCGCTGGCTGAAGGTGCCGCGTCCGCAATCCTGTCCGCTCAATCGCACAGGCGTGCCCTGCAGAACCAGGCTACCGAACGCAATTGCCTCGGCATACGCCCAGTCGATCCGGCCGTTGTTGGACAGCGCCTCGCGGCGTTTCTTGATGAAACTATCCAGCTTGGGATGAATATGGAATTCCGGCGGCAGTGTGGTGATGCCCGCGACCACCTTTTCCAGAAGATCTCGCGAAATCGCGGTGGAATGGATCTCCGGCGTCGGCTTCTGCACTGGCTGCAGAACCCACGGGCCCGCTGCCTTATTCGCATCGAATGCGGCGTTCAGACGATCGGCAACCTTCTTGCGAACCTCTTCGGCGCCCGCGGGACCGAGCAGCTTCGCGGCTGTCAGATGCTGGCCGTACTGCACGGCCGCCGAAGGCAGCGCGCGAATCTTGCGGTACATGATGGGCTGCGTGTATGCCGGATCGTCGGCTTCATTGTGGCCGTGACGGCGGTAACAGACCATGTCGATAACCACATCGCGCCGGAAATTCCTGCGATATTCGAATGCCATTCGGGTGACCCGCATGGCGGCTTCCGGATCGTCGCCATTGACATGGAAAATGGGCGCCTGCACCATGCGCGCGATATCGGTCGCGTATGCAGTGGAACGCGACGCGTCCGGCAGCGTGGTGAATCCGATCTGATTGTTGATGACGAGGTGCAGCGTGCCGCCGGTGCAGTATCCGTCGAGCTGCGAAAGATTCAGCGTCTCGGCCACCACTCCCTGGCCGGCGAACGCGGCGTCGCCGTGAATCAGCAGCGGAATGATGCGGTGCTGGTCGTTGTCGCCCAGATCGTCCTGTTTGGCACGCACCATTCCTTCGACCACCGGATTGACAGCTTCCAGATGGCTGGGGTTGGCGGCCAGTGAAACCGCGATCTCGTGCCCGGCGGGCGAAACGTGCGTTCCGGTGGCGCCGAGGTGATACTTCA
>DASZLO010000287.1:0-38849 GCA_035552315.1 Bryobacteraceae bacterium | reverse complement strand
ATTCCCCACTGCTGCCTCCCGTAGGAGTCTGGCCCGTGTTTCAGTGCCAGTGTGGCCGTGTGCCCTCTCAGGCCGGCTATCGATCACAGCCTTGGTGAGCCATTACCTCACCAACTAGCTAATCGACCGCGGACTCCTCTTTCAGCGCCTTGCGGCTTTCCTCTCTCGAGATTATGCGGTATTGTCGCCGGTTTCCCAGCGGTATTCCCCACTAAAAGGTAGATGATCCACGTGTTACTCACCCGTACGCCACTTTACTCATGGATTGCTCCACTTTCTCGTTCGACTTGCATGTGTTAGGCGCGCCGCCAGCGTTGATTCTGAGCCGGGATCAAACTCTCATTTTAATTTGTGAGAATTATCGCCCCGGTTGAACTCAAAGTTCATTTATTTCGCACGAAGCGGCTTTGGCTCACTTAAGAACCCCAACCACCTCGTACGCTGACGAAGTAAATTAGTGCATCCAACCAGATTGTCAAAGATCTGTACCGACTACCCTCTACCTCCCGAAGGACGCAGAAGAAACCGGCAGGCCTCGAAACTTGCCGATCACGAACTTTCCTTTTCAGGACTTCCGCCGTTTGGCGCAAGAGAGTCTTACAACTCTGTTCGGACCGTTAAACTTTTAGTTCTTGAAAGAACCACCAGGAAGGTTGTTACCACCGCAGACCGAAAAACCGACGATGCGATTTGTTACCTTGCCTTACACGAGTCTTAAGTAGTTATACCACACGAAATCGGCGCATTGCAAATGCGCCCCGTTTCAAGCGGCTCAACTCGCTTATTGCTTCAAGACAAATTTAGCACGGCCCCCTCGGCGTATGCAAGCGGAATTGAAATATTCCACCGGAAAACCTTCCACTCGCGGAGTTAAACTGAGGCTGTGCTGCCCGCACGCACCTCCGCCCCCGGTTTCGTCCCTCCAATCAACACGCAAGTCGAGCGTTTCTTTCACTTTGCCCTCGCCGGACTGGTGGGAACCGCCTGCTGCGCGCTGGCCAGCTCCGGGTACCTCGACCGCCCCGCCCTCCTTGTGATCTTCCTCGGACTTCTCCTGCGCGTCGCCAACATCGCGGGTATCCTGCGTTTCCGAGTCTCATCGCGCCTCGTATCGATCGTCGTCACTGGCTGTATCGCCCTGATACCGCTCGATTTCTACTTCATGTCGGGCGTTTTTCTCACGTCCATCGTGCACGGAGTCTGCTTCCTGACCGTCGTTAAGGTCCTGACCGCCCAGTCCGATCGCGATTACCTCTATACGGGCGCGATATCCCTGCTGGCGCTCATCGCCGCTGCTCTTCTGTCAGCTCAGCCGGCATTCTTCGGGTGGCTGCTCCTTTATGTCATCTTCGCGATCGGCGCCTTCACCAGCGCCGAAATCCGCAGCGAACTGGGCCGCCACTCCCCGCCCCCCGGCGTCCCCAATGCGCGCATCGTCTGGCGGCTGGCCGGACTCGCCTGCGGAGCGACCGCCGGAATCCTGCTGACCACCGCCCTCATCTTCCTTCTCATTCCCCGCACGGCCCGCGCCGCCGCCCGATTGCTGCCCAACACCCCGCGGCTCACCGGCTTCTCCAACCACATCGATCTCGGCGGTCTGGGCAAAATCTCCCGCGACACGCGCGCCGTGATGCATATCAGCTCCCAGTCCGGACCCCTGCCCCCGGACCTCAAGTGGAGAGGCGCCGCGCTCAGCCTCTTTGACGGCAGAAGCTGGTCAGAACCGGTCCGCCGCATGCGCCCTGTTGAAGCCGCCCCCGGACCTGCGGTTCTCGCCGGAAGGCTGCAACTTTCCCGCCGCGATGGCCGCCGGCTCCTCTATCACGTCGACGTCAGAAACGCCGATACCGGCACTCTGTTCGTGGCAGGCGTCCCCGAGTTCATCAACATCGACACCCCGGTTCTCTATGTCAACCGTGAACTCGCCATTCACGTCCCGCCGCAGTTCCGCGAGACCCTGCGCTACGACGTCTCAGCGCACTTCGGACCGCCCCTGCCGCAGCCGCTGACCAGTGCCGAAAGAATACGCTACCTGCAATTCCCGCCGCTCGATCCCCGCATCGTCACGCTGGCCCGCGCCTGGTCCGGCACGGGCTCCCCGGCCGACCGCGCGCAGAAAATCGAGCGGCATCTGCAGCGGGAATTCAAATATAAGCTCGACGGTCCGCCGTATCCGGTGGCCGACCCTCTGGCCGACTTTCTCTTTGTGCGCAAGGAAGGCTATTGCGAGTACTTCGCTTCGGCGATGGCCGTCATGCTGCGCTCGATCGGAATACCGTCGCGCGTTGCCACAGGTTTTCAGAGCGGATACTTCAACGACGTCTCGGGCCTGAATGTGGTGCGGGCATCCGACGCCCACGCCTGGGTGGAGGCATGGATCGAATCGCCGTCCCTTGCGGCCGCGGGTGCAACAGAGAGAGAGAACGGCGCCTGGATGACTTTCGACCCCACCCCGCCCGCTTCAGCCGTGCCTGCTGTGCTCTCGCATCTCGACATGGTCTTCGATGCAGTGGACAACACCTGGCGCGACTGGGTTGTTTCCTACGATCTGAGCCACCAGGTTCTCATGGCGGCCCGCTTCGAAGACGCCATCCGGCGTTTCCGCCGCACGCCGAACTTCGGCATCGCGCTTCTGTATTGGCTGGCGTCGATCGCGGGTCTGGCTGCGCTGGCGTTTTTCGCCCCGCGGATCTGGCGTGGCATCAAGCCGCTGGGGCGCTTCCGAAAATCGAGGCGCGCAGAGCCGTCAGCCTCCGAGGCCACAGCCCTGTACCAACAGATGATGCGGCGTCTGGCGCGTCAGGGCATTCATAAACACGCTTCGGTAACGCCAAACGAGTTTGCGGCGGGCCTGCCGGACGTCGCCGCCTTTACCGCGCTTTATAACTCGGTCCGCTTCGGCGGTAATTCTGCGGAAGCGCCGCGCCTTGCCCTCCTTCTAAAAAGCCTGAAGGCCGTCCGGCCTTAACGGTCGCCGCATGGTTGATCTGCGTGAACCGACCTACATGGTCGAAATGCGGATATAGCGAACGACATCCTTCATATTCACCATCAGCCCGACAGCGGCTGCTGTTATTGCTAGAACCCCCAGAAATCTCGCGAATCGGTTGTGCATTTTCTTCCTCTTTTCCTGCTGCCTCGGCGAACCTTGCGATTCACCGCAATTTATCGACCGCGATTTATTACATCGTTACGTTGGCGTGCTTATCGGGATCGCCCGTCCGCGGCCTCTCGCCTTTCACATAAGCTTTCGCGGCCTCAAACAAGTACTCGAGCTTGTTCGTTCCCCGGCTATCCCAGTACTCGGCGCTCACCGGATCCACCGCAAGCAGTGCAAGATCCGGATCGTCAACGCCCTTCGGAAACCAAACTTGATAGGCTTCCTTCCACAGGTCCTTCACGCGCGCCCGGTCCTGCACCACGCGCGCCCGGCCGCGCAGTGACACATAAGTACTCCGTTCATCCTGAAAAACCAGCAGGACGGTGGGATCCTGACCGGTCTCTTCCACCACGCGTCCGCTCTTGCCGGTGAAAAACCAGACGTCCCCGCCTTCTTCAACCTTCGCGATTTGCATCGGCCGCGCTTCGGGCCTCCCGGCCGGCCCTGTTGTAACCAGCATGGCCGTCGAAAAGTTCTGCACGATATCGTAAACCCTGGATTTCGGATCCATGGAACACCTCCCGCGGGACCCTCCGCATCCCGTCTTCCACCCGCTCAGCCGTAAAGGTCTGTTCCGCACCTGTCTTGTTGATGCGTGCCTGTTGCATAGCTTCGGGCGCTACACTGATCGAGCAGCCTCAAATCTCATGCAACACGCGCCCGGTGACAAGCTCGGACCCTACGAAATCGTCTCCCTGATAGGCACCGGCGGCATGGGCGAGGTGTACAAAGCGCATGATGCGCGTCTCGAGCGCGACGTCGCGATTAAGGTCTCGGCACAGCAGTTCGGCATTCGTTTCGAGCGGGAAGCCCGCGCCATCGCCGCGTTGAATCATTCCCGCATCTGCCAGGTCTACGACGTGGGACCGAACTACCTCGTCATGGAGTTCATAGAAGGCGTTCCGTTGAGCGGACCTCTTCCCATCAACCGGGCTGTCGGCCAGGCCCTGCAGATCTGCGAGGCGCTGGAGGCAGCTCACAAGAAAGACATCACGCACCGGGATCTGAAGCCGGAAAACATCCTGGTCACCGACGACGGCATCAAGCTGCTGGATTTCGGGCTCGCGAAACGGACCGTCTCGGGCAGAGCCCCGGCCTCCGAAGCCGTAACCGGCGATCTCACGGTTCCCGGCCTGGTGCTCGGCACCGCGGCTTACATGTCCCCCGAACAGGCCAGAGGCGAGGAAGCCGACGGACGCTCCGACATCTTCTCGTTCGGCCTGGTGTTCTATGAAATGCTCAGCGGCAAGCGGGCTTTTTCGAAGAAATCAGCCATTGAAACCATTGCCGCGATCATGCGGGACGAGCCTGCACCCCTCGACAGTCCGCCCGCCGTTTGCGCGATTGTGAACCGCTGTCTCGGCAAAGCACCCGCCGACCGGTTCCAGACGATCGGCGAAGTTCGCGCCGCGCTGGAACGCCTACAGGTCACCGCGGAGCACCCCACCGTCGCGCCCCCGCCCGATGCGCCTTCCATTGCCGTGCTCCCCTTCGCCAACCTGAGTCCGGACAAAGAGAATGAATATTTCGGCGACGGCCTGGCCGAAGAAATCCTGAACCTCCTTTCGAGGATCCCGGGCTTGAAAGTGATCGCGCGCACCTCGGCTTTTTCCATTCGCGGAAGGGAAAGCAGTCTGCGCGAATTTGCCGAGCGCCTCAATGTTCAAACGGTTCTCGAAGGCAGCGTGCGCCGCGCGGGAAACCGCATTCGCGTCACCGCGCAGCTTGTCAATGCAGCCACCGGGCTGCAGCTCTGGGCGGAACGTTATGACCGCGAGCTGACTCACATTTTCGATATTCAGGACGAGATCGGACAGGCGATCGCCGACGCGCTCAAATTCCGCCTGGCTCCCGGCGCGCGCACGCCGAACATCGAAGCGTGGCAAAGCTACCTGAAAGGCGTCTATTACCAGGCCCGTCTCACTCCGGAAGGCATGGCTAAAGCGCGGGAATTCTTCGAGCATGCCCTCGAAGTGGATCCGAATTATGCGCTTCCTTACAGCGGACTCGCCGGTTATTACTATTCGCTGGCGGGTCTGGGGATAAAACCGGCCGGCGACATGACGCCGCTGGCGCGCTCGGCCGCCGAGAAGGCCATCGCGCTCGACCCGGCCAATGGACAGGCGCACAGCGTTCTCGGGGCGCTCGCCGCCTCCAGCGACTACGACTGGGGGGCGGCGCGAAGCCATCACCGGCAGGCGCTGGCAGCGGACCCCGTCGCGGGTTCCATACGGCACCGCTATGCGCAGTTCTATCTGCTTCCCCTGGGAAGGACGGAAGACGCGATAACCCAGTGCCGCCTGGCGCTTGAGACAGATCCGCTTTCGCTGCCCCTTCACTTCTGCATGGCTTGCTGCCTCTATACAGCGAGGCGCTACAAAGAAACGATTGACTACGCGCGCAAGGCCATAGAAATCGATCCGAATTTTTATTTCATGTGGGCGACTATGGGGCTGGCTCAGCTTCATGCAGGTTTGGTGCAGGACGCGCTCGAAAGCCTTCAGCGCGCGGTGGCGCTGGCGCCATGGTTTGAAATGGGCCGGGCTTATCTGGCGGCCGCGGCCTGCGAAGCGGGCGATCGCAAGGCCGGCCTCGACTATGCGCAGAAACTAGCGGCTTCGAACCGCCAAATGACAGGCGCGGCGCTGTGTTTCGGAGCGGCCGGGGAGGTGGATTCGATGTTCGATGCGCTGCATGAAGCCTGGCTGCAACGCGACTGGAACCTCCTCTTCGTTCAGAGCGCGCCGTTTTTCGATCCTTACCGCGCCGATCCGCGCTACCAGGCTCTGCTGCAGAGCATGAATCTCCCGGCGGCGGCCCGATAATTATTTCTCAAGCGCTCGCTTAAGTTCGTCAACAACTTCCCCAACCGCCACATCTCTTGATGTCCGGATTCCCCGATCGGTGACTTCCACGAATCCCTGCGCGAGTTTCTTCCCCACCGTAATCCGGAAAGGCACACCAATCAAATCGGCGTCCTTGAATTTACTCCCCGGGCGTTCATCGCGATCGTCATACAAAGCATCGATACCGCCGGCGAGACAATCGCTGTAAATCTGCTGCGCGGCCTCCCGCAGCGCCGCGTCGCCAACGTTCACAGGCGTGACAATCACCTCGAAAGGCGCGATCGCCGCGGGCAATCGCATGCCCGCGTCGTCGTTATTCTGCTCGATCACGGAATAAAGGACCCGTTCAACCGCCAGTTCGCACAAGCCGGATATCCCATTGGGCTGCTTCCGGATCCGCGCGATTTTAATTCCGCTTCGCAGCGCCACACTCGCATCGCACGAGACGCACCTGTCGCCCTCGGTGACGCGGCGTATATCAAAGAACTCCGCTTCGAAATCGCGGCCGGGCGTGACGTTTCGCAGGTGGTAATCGTTCTTGTTGGCGCCCGCGATCATATTGCGGCGGCCCTGCAGCGCAAGGTCCGCGACGATGCGCATGTTCGTAACGCCGATGGGCCCCAACGAACCGGGATCGGCGCCAAACCATTCCCTGATTGCCGCGGCTGAGGCCGGCACAACTTCGTTCACGCCGAAGATTGCCGCCAGCTTCGGGCGGCTCACCTGGTGATCGCCCCGCACCAGCGCCAGCAAAGGCTTGCCATCGGCCGACATCACCAGACTCTTCATCTGCGAGGTTGCCGGCACTTGAGCGAATTCGGAAACTTCAGAGATGGTCTTTTGACCCGGCGTATGGAATTCCTCCGGGGCTGGGTCACCCTCTGGGTCGTCTGCCGCCGGTTTGGCCTTCGCGACCGCGCTATCGATACTCTCCAGGTATCCGCAGGCGTCGCAGGCCACGAACAGATCGGGGCCGGCTTCAGAAAGCAGCAGAAATTCGCGCCCTGTGCCTGCGGCGCGCAGACCGCATCGCTCCAATATCCTGCCGAAGGCCTCGGAATGCCTCGCCAGCAACTGCTCGATCGCCTGCGCATCCGCCTCGATGCACTGCGACTCCAGCATGAGCGACTGCCGGGCATTCAAAGGATCCGATTTCGCGCGCGGTTCCTCGCGCGGCTGGCTCTGAATCTGATACCAGATCTGCGGCAGTTGCTTCGGACTTCTGATTTCCCCGCGCGCGATGTCCCGGAAACTCTTGCCCGGCGGAAGCCGAAACTCCTGTGCTCCGATCGCTTCCATCTCCGCCCGGACGATTTGTTCAATCTTGCACAGCGATCTCTGCCCGAGCGTGAGCCAGGCATAGTTCCCCGAATCGATTTGCCTCAGGAAACCCGCCCGCAGCAGCAGCCGATGATGCGCGGCCTCCGCTTCTACAGGGTTTTCGCGAAGTGTGGGAACGAAAAGTTTGCTCCAGAGCATGGCGCGGGAGAGAATTCAGTTTAACAATGCCTGCATCCAACAGATTCGCCCTGGCGGCCTTGGCTTTGACTCTTGCGCTGGGAAGCTGCGCCCGGCCGGCGCCGGACAATTCGAAAGCTGAGATCAAGCAATATCCCATCCATGGCGAGATCGCGGGACTCGATCCGGGCCAGCACGTCGCCACCATTAAACACGACGAGATCCCCGGCCTCATGGGCGCGATGACGATGGGCTATCCCGTCAAAGATCCGGCGGAGTTCGGCAAGCTGACAGTCGGCGAAACGTTCGACGCAACCGTTTACGTGCAGGGTGACGATCTGTGGGTCGGCGGCATCCACAAAACCAAACCGTAAAGCTCAAGCCTTAATACCGGCGTTGCGGGCGGCAACTAACGCCAGACTCGACCAGTCAAAATCGCCCTGTCCATTAGCGATCCCCGAAAGCATGTTGTCGCGAATCACGCTGGCCACCGGCATGGGAGCGCTGCATTCATCGGCGGCCTTCAGCATCAGCCGGACGTCCTTCAATCCCAGCCGCAGAGCGAATCCGCCGGGTCCGGTTTTCGATTCCATCACCGCCTGTCCATAGCCTTTGTAAACCGGCGAATTGTAGAGCTCATTCATAGCGCCCAGGAACACCTGCGGATCGACGCCGGACTTCTTGATGGCAGCGAACGTTTCGCTCAGCGTTTCAATCGCGCTTGCGATGGTGAAGTTGCCGCAAATCTTGACCAGATTGGCCTGCCAGGGTTCGCTGCCCGCCACAATCGTTTGACGGCCAATGGCATTGAACAAGGGCTGGCAATAATCGATGATCTCTTTCTGGCCGGCCGCAATCACCAGCAGCTTCGCGTTCGCGGCGGCTTCGGGCCTTCCAAAGACAGGCACGCTCAGGTACCCGTGTCCCCGGCCGGCATGTTCCGCCGCGAGGGTGCGGGCAAGCTCGGTGCTGATGGTGCTGCAGGAAATGTGAATCGCGCCGCGCCCGAGCGAGTCCGCAATCCCGTTCGCCCAGAACACGACGTCATGTACAGCCTGATCGTCGGCCAGCATCGTAAGGACGGCTTCTGCTCCGTAACAGGCTTCAGCCGGCGTGGAGGCCACACGCGCCCCGTTGCCTTCGAGGGCTCGCGCTTTCTCCGGCGACCGGTTCCAGACGGCGACTTCATGACCGGCGGCGAGGAGATTGCGCGCCATCCCGGTCCCCATCTTCCCCAGCCCGATAAAACCAACTCTCATAATTGCCTCCGATACTGACTAATACTGTAGCGAGTACCCGCCGCGCGGTTGTACCGATCGTTTGTACAAATAAACACGGGTAAGATAAGACCTGAGGCATATCGATGGCAACAGCAGTTCCTTTGAACCGCCCCATGAGCACCACGCTCGATCGCGCGGTCGAGGCGAATTCCATCCCGTGGTACATCTGGCTTTCGGCGCTCGGCGTCACCTCAGCCATGATCGGCGGCCAGTGGGATATTTCCTGGCACCAGTCAATCGGCCGCGACACGTTCTGGACGCCGGCCCATCTCGCAATTCAGCTTTGCGGTGTGATCGCCGGAGTCACCTGCGGCTATCTGATCCTTGCCACCACGTTCACGAAGTCCCCCTTGCGCGCGGCATCGGTGAACGTGCTGGGATTCCGAGGCCCGCTTGGCGCATTCATCTGCGCGTGGGGCGGCTTCACCATGGTGACATCGGCGCCCTTCGATGACTGGTGGCACAATGCCTATGGGCTCGACGTAAAGATCCTCAGCCCTCCACATATTGTGCTGGCTCTGGGGCTCGCGGGGGTTCAGGTCGGGTCGCTGGTGCTGATCGGGGCCATGATGAACCGGTCGTCATCCGACGGGTCTTCCAGCACGCTGCGCAATCACCTCGAAATCCTGTTTCTGTTCATCTGCAGCATGATCGCGAACATGTTCATGACGGTGACGCTGGAGCTGAACTCGCGCTTTATGCTCCACAATCCGCTCGCCTATCGCGCGGTCGGCCTGTTCGTTCCTCTGGTCATTGCAATTGCTGCGCGATCCACCGGGCGGCGCTGGGCCGCCACTATCGTGACCGGACTCTACACGGCTTTCATGCTCGGCCTGCTCTGGATCCTGCCGCTGTTCCCTGCGCAGCCGAAGCTCGGCCCCGTGTTTCACGAAGTCCATCAGTTCATCCCGAATGGATTCCCGCTGCTCCTGATTGTTCCCGCGCTGGTCATCGATCTTCTTTGGAACCGCCTCTCGGCACTGAAAACCTGGCAGCACGCGCTGGTCGGAGGCGTGGTCTTCCTGGCTGTATTCTGGGCTGTCGAATGGCCCTTCGCGGATTTCCTGCTGTCTCCGCTGGCGCGCAACCCGATCTTCGGCAGCGAGTATGCGGCGTATTTTCAGGATCCTCGCGGATACCTGCTCAGCTACCGTTTTGTTCCATCGCTTCCGGCGGCACAGTTCGCAAGCGGAATGGGCATCGCATTTCTTTGTTCGGTCCTTTCCATGTGGATTGGACTGCTTACAGGAGACTGGTTAAAACGTGTCCGCCGCTAAGCCTCTGCTTCTTGCCTCATTGTTTGCCGCCGCCGCTTTTGCCCACGTCGGCAGCCCTGACGTTTTCTTTCAGGGCAAGGCCGGGCCATATCAACTCCTGATCGCGATTCGTCCCCCGGACGTGGTTCCGGGCGTGGCACGCGTGGAAGTACGCGCCATGTCCCCCGATGTCCGCGAAGTCGATATGACTCCGACGCCGATGACCGGCGAAGCATCCAAACATCCCCCGACAGCCGACGCCGCGGAAAAATCGGCGACCGATCCGCAATACTTTGTGGGTTCGCTCTGGCTGATGAGCCCCGGTTCCTGGAAGGTCCGCGTTCGTGCCACGGGCGCGAATGGCGAGGGCGAGTTGCAGGTCCCCGTGCCCTCGGTGGCCTTGAAGATGAAGCCGATGGCAACCGGCATGAGCTACTTTCTCCTCGGCATGATGGCGTTCCTCACGGTCGGAATGGTTGCGGTGGTCGGGGCCGGCATTCGCGAATCGCGCGTGGAACGTGGCGTCGAAGTCCATGGCTGGAACCGCAAGGCAATTGTCGCCATGATCTGCGCCTCCGCTGTTCTCGTCTTTGGATTGTGGCGCGGAAACATCTGGTGGGGCGAAGATGCTGCCGCGGCCAGCCGGAGGATCTTCAAACCGCTGACTGTCGAATCGTCATTGGACGGATCCGGCAAACTGGTGCTCCACCTGACGGATCAAGCATCCATCATTCCCCGCAAACTGGACGATCTGGTGCTCGACCACGGCCACCTCATGCACCTTTTCCTGCTGCGCGCGCCGGACATGGATTACGTCTATCATCTCCATCCCGTGCAGGCAGCGACCGGCTATTTCGAAATCGAACTGCCCCCGGTCCCCAAAGGAAACTACCGGATCTTCGGCGACATCGTGCATGAAGACGGCTTTGCGGAAACAGCAGTTGGCGAGATCTCGTTGCCGGATATCGCGGGCAGGCCGCTGTCGGGGGACGATGCCGGCGGCGTTTCAGCGCCCGCCAACGACGACAGCTTTCCCCTCGAAGACGGCTATCGCATGGTCTGGACGCACGACAAAACGAAGCCAATTTCCTTCAGGGACCTCACTTTGTATTCGTTCAGCATCGTCGGGCCGAACGGGAAGACGGCTTCCGATCTCGAGCCTTACATGGGCATGGGGGGCCATTGCGAATTCGTCAAAGAGGACGGCTCCGTGTTCGCCCACATCCATCCAAGCGGCTCTGTCTCGATGGCGTCCGTCGCGGTGGCGTCGCCCGCCGAGATGATGGCCATGCACCAGTCCGCCATCGGATCGACGGTGTCGTTTCCGTATGGCGTGCCGTCGCCGGGACACTATCGCATCTTCGTGCAAATGAAACGCGCTGGAAAAGTCGAAACGGGCGCGTTCGATCTGAAAGTTATTTAGAGCCCGCGAACCAGTCCCACGCGATGCGGGTAGCGCTGGCAATGGCGCGTTCGCGCTGCCCGGTGTCGCCTTTGGAATCGGACACGAATACAGCGACAGCCAGTTTTTCGCCGTTTGGCAGCGTGATGAGCCCCGCATCGTTGGTCGCAGCGGTCATGCCTTTCACCGTACCGGAAGTGCCCGTCTTGTGCGCAACCGTCGTTCCCGCGGGCAGCATGCCTTTGAGTCGCATCGGGCCGGTATCGGTCTTCGTCATGAACTCCAGAAGCAGCGCACGGCTGGTGGCCGACAATCCGCGGCCATTCTGAAATTCACGAAACAACTGCGCCATGCCATGCGGCGTCGACCGGTTCCGGTATTGCGCGCGATTGTCTTTCGCCATCTCCGCTTCGCTGGTCGCAACGGTCACGTCCTCGATCCCGAGCCCGCGCAGATAAGCCGTGACCTTTTCAGGTCCGCCAGTGAGCTTCAGGAGAACATCGGATGCCGTACCGTCGCTCTCGGAAACCATGAACCGCAGCACTTCGCGAAGCGGCAACTCCGTCCCGCCCGGGTGCTGATCGCGTATCGGACTGTGGAGCGACGCAGGCACAAGATCGGCCGCTGAAATCTTCACCGGCTGATCCAGTTTCAACCTCCCCTGATCGACATCGCTCAGCACCGACATCCCGATGGGGAATTTATAAACGCTCTGCATCGGGAAAGATTTGTCGGCGTGAAACTCGATCGTTTCGCCCGTGCGCACGAGAACCGCGCAGAGGCCCAACGAGCCGCGCGAATCGCGTTCGATTTGATCAAACTGAGGTTTCAGATCGGCCGATGTTCCGGCCAGCGCAGTCAACATCGCAGTGAACAGGAGGAGTGCGGCAAGCATACCCCTCCTTTATAGCCGATGCCGGTTTTAGCGGCCGGGTTCGTGCCGTTCTTCCGGACCGCGGCCCGGATTACCACCAGGATTACCATGCTGCGGTTCCGGCATCGCACGAGTCCCGGGCGCTGGCCGCGCTTGAGGAGGAGCGGGAGCAGCGGGTCTGGCTTCAGGCATTGCGCGCGCAGCGGGAGCGGGACGGGCTACAGGCGCAGGTCTGTTTTCGGGCATGGCGCGAGCTGCGGGCGCTGGCCGCGCCTCAGGCATGGGTCTTGCCGCAGGCGCTGGTCTCGGCTCCGGCATAGAACGCGCGGCGGGCGCTGGCCGATTCTCTGGCATCTGTCGAGCGTGCTGCGCGGGCTGACCCGACGGAGGACTAAACGGACTGGGGCGTGCTTCCTGTCCGCGGGCATTCACAGCCGGCTGATTGCGGTTAGGCTGCGGCATGGCGCGCGCTGCGGGAGCGGCCGGCGGCTGCTGCCGCTGCTGAGGCGGCTGCCCTGCTCTTTCCTGAATCGGCCGTTCCTGCCCGGCTCGCTGAGGAAGCGTCCTTGCTCCTCCCTCGGGAAGTGACCTGACCTGGCTCGGTTCCGGACGAGGCGCCGGCGCTCGATAATTCGTAGCCAGCGGCGCTGTGGCCGCCAGTTGCGCGGGCCGTCCCTGATTCCTGGCCGCAAACTGCTGGCGATTCGAAGCCGCCTGGCGGGTATGCTGAAGCTGCGCGGCGACAGCCGGCGTGCGCTGTTCATGCAGAACCGCTGTTTCAGCCGGCGTCGGACGCACGTTCAATCCTCCGCGGCCTCCTTCATAAGCTACGTGATTGTGGGGCGTGAAATTCGCCACGGAACGGCTATAAACATGGTGCGCGACCCGCGGATTTACGTTGTTCACCGCGGTGTTGTAATCGAAGCTGCCATTGTTCCAGTAGCCGCCTTCATAGCCCCGGCCCGTGTATCCGAATCCGTAGTTGATGCCGCCATAGTAGCCGACGTGAGGCGCCCAGTATCCGTGGTGATATCGATAATGGCCGCCGTAGAATCCCCAATAGGGCGGCGTCCACAGCGCCCCGACCCAAGGCGCCAGAACCCACGCCCCTGGTGTCCAGTAATATCCGTCGCTCGACCAGGACCAGTAACCCGGCGTCCAGATGTAATCGTCCCCGGGAGCAGGCGGTTGCGAATAATCGGGCAGGGGCGGCGGAGGCTGGTCGGTAACAACAGGCTGCTCGTCAAAAGCATATTGATCCTGCGCATACTGCTGATCGTTTTCCGTATCGGGATCGTAGTAGTCACCCGTATAAGCCCCCGCGGCCTGACCATTCGGAGGCGGCGGGTAATAACCGGCCCCGCCGTTCGGAGGAGGCGGCGTCTGATCCGCTACGTAGCTGGCAGGCGACGTTTGGGCAGGCTGCGCTGGCGCGACATTCGCGGCCGCCGGATCGTTCCCCGGCGTCTGCGCGCCCGCCGTAGAGTTTGTGCTGCAGCTGGTAAGTCCGACCACCGCACCAGCCAGCAGAGATATGAGTCCGATCTGAGTATAAAGTTTCATGCGCCGCCTCCCGTGTTGCAAAACATCCGATAACGTACAGGCACTTTGGCTGCCACCTCTTTGGGTGCCACACTATACAGGGAGCCAATGGAATTCCGTCCGATAGAGGAAAATCTTCGCCAGTCGTTCCGGATTCTTGCCGGGGGTCGAACCCGCTCCGACGTGCTCGAACTTCCCGGCGTCAGCATCGCGTCGCTGGGGGTGGCCTTCCAGATGTTCAACGCCGCATTCCTGAGCACGGCAGTGGAAACGCAGCAGGAATTGGAAAACCGTCTGCGAGTGGCGCGGGAGCATTTCGACTCGCGCGGAATGGCCTGGTCTTTCTGGATTTGCGAGGACTGGCTCAGCCGCCCGCTCCGCCGCCGTCTGTCACGGGTCTGCCAGAATTTCGGATTACGCCCGGCTGCCGAAATGCCGGGCATGATCGCCCGCCGCATCGCGCCCCCAGCCCGTCGACTGCCTGAAATTGAGGTCCGCCCGGTGGACTCGATCGGAACGCTGCGCGATTTCCGCGCCATCGGGTCCACCTGTTTTCACGTCCCGCCCGCATGGTTCTCGGAAGTGTTCGACGACCGTTTCGCCGATGGCTCGCCGTTCGCCTGCATGGTTGGCTATCACGACGGCGTGCCCGTGGCGACCGCGGCAAGCGTACCATCCGAAGGCGCCATCGGGCTATATAACATCGCGACGACTCCGCAATACCGGGAGCTCGGTTATGCCGAGGCGATTACGCGCAGAGCAATTCAGGAGGCGCTCAAGCAAAACGGACCGGCGCAGGTTGTGCTGCAATCGACCTCGCAGGCGCTAACCTTGTATGAGCGCATGGGGTTCGAGGCCGTCACCCGCATCGTGGCCTACAACTCGGTGTCCGCGGCGAAGGGAAACGGTACTACCTGAATATGATGCGGAGCACCATACTGTACCTCTCCCGGCAGCCCGCCTTGCGCAACTGGGTGGAAACATCGCCAGCCGCCCAGCGCCTCTCCGCCCGCTTCGTTGCCGGATCTTCGCTCAACGATGCCATCGCCGTCTGCCTGCGCATTCGTTCCGAAGGGATTCCCGCCACACTGGATTATCTCGGTGAGAACGTCACCTCACTCAACGAGGCCGCCGTCTGCCGTGACATGTACCTGCTGATGCTCGACGCCATGCAGCGCGCCGGCGTGGAACCCAACGTTTCGCTCAAGCTGACCCAATTCGGGCTGGACCTTTCCGAAACAGCCTGCGAAGAAAATGTGGGCGCGCTGGCAGAAGCCGCGGCGGCGATCGGAGGCTTCGTCCGGATCGACATGGAATCGAGCCAGTATACGGACCGCACTCTTGCGCTGGTGCGGCGTCTGCACCGAAAACACAAGTCCTGCGGCACCGTCATCCAGGCCTATCTTCGGCGCAGCGCCGATGACATCCGCACGCTTGAAAACGAACGCATCCGGGTTCGACTCTGCAAAGGCGCGTATCTCGAAAAGCCGCCCGCGGCATTCGCATCCAAGTCCGAAGTCGACCGGAACTATTGCGATCTGGCAAAGGAGCTCTTAACCACCGGAGAGTATCCCGCCATTGCCACCCACGACGAAAGCATCATCAACGCCCTCGAAAGCTTTACCACCGAAAACGGGATTGCACGCGATTGCTTCGAATTCCAGATGCTGTATGGCATCCGGCGCGATTTGCAGAAGCGTCTGGTCCAGGAGGGCTACCGGCTCCGCCTCTACGTCCCGTTCGGAGAAGCCTGGTATCCGTACTTTATGCGGCGGCTGGCCGAGCGGCCGGCGAATTTGATGTTCTTTCTCCGCCAGGCATTCCGGCAGTAACCAAATCGCCTATAGTGGAATCAGAGGTAGTGGACGATGTTTGCCACCGGCTTTGTGGAGTCATTCAAGCATCACCTGCGCTACTGGGGTTTTCTTCTGCTCAAGCTTGCGGGCGCGGCCGCCGGCTCAACAGTCGCCCTCTGGTTTCTGAACTTGTTCTGGGCGCCTCACACCAAACTGTTCCACCTGGCGATGGGCGAGTTCAGTTATGACCTGATGTACACGACTCTGGCCTACGTCTGGTTCCTGTTCTCCTACGGACTGGTGTATCTCGCCATCTGGGATCAGCGCTATCGCTGCAGAACCTGCCTGCGCCGGCTGCGTATGCCCATCAATACCGGCTCGTGGGGCTATATGCTGCAGTTGGGGCGGCCGCAACTGGAATACATTTGCCCGTATGGCCACGGCAAACTCAACATTGAAGAACTCCAGATTTCCGGAAAAGTGACGCCTGCCTGGACCGAGCACGGGGACATTTGGGAAGAATTATTCGCGGCCCAGGGTAAAGACAGCAACGAGGATCGGGACAGCCGCCTGTGATCGAAGAACGGGCAGCGCCGGACCCGGCGTCCGGTGCCGGCGCGGGCATTCGCCCTGTCCCTGCAGTCTCCGGTCCTGAAAAACTGCCGGTGTGGCGTCTATGCCTCGCGCTGTTTATTTTTGGCGGGATGGTGACGGTGCTTCTGCTCCTCGCTCCTGTTTATCTGGATAATCTTCGATTGGGCTCGTACATGCGAGACCTGGTTCATATGCCGAATGCCGCCGCGACTCCCGACGAGACTCTGCGATCCAGTGTGCTCGCCCATGCGCGGCAGCTTGACCTCGCGGTGAACCCCGGCGAGATCCAGATCACCCGTTCGCCCGGCAAGCTCCAGTTGCAGGTCAAATACGGCGTGGTGAAGGACTTCAGGGTTTACCAGGTGAATGTGCATTTCCACCCAGGCGCTACTGGTCCCGCTTAGACGTTATCCTGAAGGTATCCCCATGAAGGTCCAGGAAGCATGAAGGTCCCCGAAGCATGAAGGCTGCTGAAGACCGGACATCCGATCAGAGACGCCGCAAATCCGATCGCAAGGTCACGGTTCCGAAAAATGCCGGACTGGTACGTTTTTTCCTGCATCCCGCTGGGAAGACGTTCCTGACTATCGCGGCGATTCTGCTCATCGCGGGCATCGGCGTTTTCATTCATTTCTACAACAAGTACTCGGGCATGATCGACGCGCGCCTGAAGGGTGGCCCGTACAGCACGGCAGCGCGAATCTTCGCCGCCCCCAGCTCGGTCGCGAATGGCGATTCGACCACTCCCTCAGAGCTGGCGGCCACCTTGCGGCACGCGGGATACAGCGAGAACCGCAACAACCCGATCGGCTCCTATTCAGTGCAGGCAGACTCGATCGATATCTTCCCCGGGGCGGATTCGTACTTCGATCAGGAACCGGCCACAATCAAGTTCGCGCGCGGAAAGATTTCCCGTATCGTTTCGCTCCGGGACAACTCCGACCGGCCGCTCTATGAACTCGAACCTCAGTTAATTACCAACCTGACCGACAGCAAGCGCGAGAAGCAGCGCGTGGTTCATTACGAAGACATCCCTTCGGTGCTGCGCAACGCCATCCTGTCGGCGGAAGACAAACGCTTCTTTTCGCACTCCGGCTTCGATCCCATCGGCATCGTCCGCTCGGCTTGGGTAGACTTGCGGCGCGGCAGGAATGCTCAGGGCGCCTCCACCCTGTCAATGCAGCTTGCCCGCGACATGTTCCTAACCCCGGACCGCAACTGGCGCCGGAAGGCCGCGGAAATCATGATTACCCTGCAGCTCGAACAAAAGCTCACCAAGCAGCAGATTTTCGAGATGTACTGCAACGGAGTGGATCTCGGCTATCGCGGCAGTTTCACCATTCGCGGCTTTGGCGAGGCCGCGCAGGTTTACTTCGGCAAGGACTTGAAGTCGCTCACGCTTCCCGAGGCCGCAACCCTCGCCGCCATCGTGCGCGGCGCCAGCTACTACAATCCTTATCGGCATCCCGCGCGCGTGAAAGACCGGCGCAACGCCATCATCTCGCTGATGCGGCAAAACGGTTTCGTCACCGATCGCGAATATGCGGTGGCCGTTGAATCGCCGCTGACTCTGGTGACTGGCCCGGCGGAATCGAGCGAAGCCCCCTATTTCGTCGATCTGCTCAACGACGATCTGGAAAGGCGCTTCCCGGGTTACAACTTTCAGGCCCGGTCGGACAAGATTTACACCACGCTCGATCTCGATCTGCAGAAGGCGGCCAACGAAGCGGTCGCCGTGGGGATGAAGCAGCTCGACGATCTGGTCCACAAACAGAAACGTTTCAAAAACGCTCCCTGGGTGGAACCGCAGTGCGCTCTGATTGCTCTCGACCCGCACACCGGCGAGGTCAAAGCGCTGGTGGGGGGACGGAATTACGGCACCAGCCAGCTGAACCGCATACTGGCCGAACGCCCCACCGGATCCATCTTCAAGCCGTTCGTCTACGCGGCGGCCCTGAATACAGCGGTGGTGGGAGGAACCCGCACGCTCACCCCGGCCTCCATGGTGGTCGACGAGCCGACCACTTTTTCTTTCGACGGCCAGGAATATTCGCCGAACAACTTCGAACATGAATTCTACGGGCCCGTGACCCTGAAGAAAGCGATGGCGAAGTCGCTGAATGTCGCCACCATCAAAGTCGCCGAGATGGTCGGCTATCAGACGGTGGTGAATCTGGCCCATCGGGCCGGCATCAGCGAAGACGTGAAGGCCACGCCGGCGATGGCGATCGGGTCCTACGCGGCGACGCCGTTGGAAATGGCCGGGGCGTACACCATCTTCGCCAACCACGGCGTCCATGTGCAGCCGTCGCTCTTGTCGCTCGTCAAGGAACCGAACGGCAAGGTGCTGCTGGATCAAAAGCCGGAAACCAAAGTAGTCCTCGATCCGCGCGTCTCCTACCTGATGGTGAGCATGCTGGAAGAAGTGATGCGGAGCGGAACTGCCGCCGGCGTTCGCGGCCGCGGCTTCACGGCGCCCGCCGCGGGCAAGACCGGCACTTCCCACGATGGCTGGTTTGCGGGGTTCACTTCCGATCTGCTGTGCATCGTCTGGGTCGGTTTCGACGATTACCGTCAGCTCGACGAAGAAGGCGCGCACTCCGCCCTGCCCATATGGACCGAGTTCATGAAGCGGGCGCTGACATACCGCCGCTATTCGGATGCCAAGCCGTTCGTAGCGCCGGAAGGCGTGGTAACGGTCACCATCGATCCGGAATCGGGGATGCCAGCCAATGCCCAATGTCCGACCCAGGTCCCCGAGGTCTTCATCGCAGGAACCGAGCCCGTGGGCACCTGTCCGTTGCATGGGCCCAAAGGCGACCACACCACGGTATCCGGATGGGATCTGCCGACCAGTTCTCTCGCCGACGATCCGGGCAAGCCGCAACCGGGGCAACAGATCATGACTGCGGCGCCCCCGCGCTATGAGAGCCGGAATGCCACGACTGGCAATAAACCCCCGGCAGCGCAGCCGCCAGCTGTAGCCGCCGATCCAAATCAGCCGGACAAGACCAAAAAGAAAGGCTTCTTCGGCCGATTGAAAGACGTGTTCAAGTAAGACGTGTTCAGGCTGGACCCGTTCAAGCGAGACTTGTCTGAATGAGATATGTTCAAATGAGACAAAGAGGGACATGTCCATGGTCTCCGCTCATGCCTTACCGCACAAACTGACCCTGTCACTTCTTCTCGCCGTGTTCGCTCTGCCGTTCGCGCACGCGCAACTTGAAAACGCATCGCTCCCCGCCGCCACGAATTCAACCCTGCCCAAACTGACGCCCGAACAAATGGGCGACGTGTACATGGCGCGGAAGATGTTCCGCGAAGCGATCGAATCCTACCGCGAGGGCCCCAAAAATTCGCCGATTATCTGGGACAAGGTCGGCATCGCCTACCATCAACTGGGCGACATGAATGCAGCCAGGAAGAACTACGAACATGCTGTCAAAATCGATCCGAAATATGCGGATGCGATCAATAACATAGGAACGGTCCTTTATTCTCAAAAGAAATACCGGAGCGCTATTTCCCGCTACAACAAAGCTCTGTCCATTGCCCCCCAAACCGCTTCCATCTGGAGCAATCTTGGCACCGCTTGGTACGCGCGCGGAAATTACACCGAAATGTCGAAGTGCTACGCGAAGGCGATCGAGATCGACCCCGCCGTTTTCGAGGCGCACAGCGCCGTGGGCACAGCCCTGCAGGACCGCGCCGTGGCCGACAAGGCCCGATACCACTTCGAGATGGCGCGGATCTATGCGCAGGCGGGCGAGAACGACAAGGCCCTTCAGTATCTGCGCAAGTCTCTCGAAGAAGGCTTTAAAGACAAGGACAAGCTGAGCAAAGCTCCGGAGTTCGCCGGTCTGCGCGAGACCACGGAGTTCAAGGATCTTCTCAGTCTGGAGCCGCGTGTACTGTAGACGCCGCCCAGGTTTTCTCCTCTTTTCCATCCTCGCCTGCTTCGCTTGTCAGAAGAAAGCGCCAGGGCCGCCTCCGCGCTACGCGGTGGTCCGCTTCGAAAATCTCACCGGCGATCCCGCCCTGGACTGGGCGGGCCGCGAAGCCAGCGAGGTGCTGGCCATTTCTCTGGCCGGCGCGATGGATGGCCCGGTATTGAATCCTGCGGCGCTGCGGCGTATGGCGCCCGCGCTGGGAAACCGGCCGGCTTCGGCGCCCGGTTCTTCGAGCGAGCGCGATTCGGCTCTGCTTTCAGGCGCGACACGGCTGATTTCGGGCTACATGGAACGTTCGGGCAACGCCCTCCGGGTGGTTGCGGTCGATGAGGATCTGGCGACCGGAAAAATCCTTCGCACAGTTTCCGCCCGCAGCGCTTCCACCCCCCCGAACACTCTGCTTCTGTTGCAGCAACTGGCCCATGAGTTCTCGCCGCGAGCCCGGCCTTACCTCACGAGTAATCCGAAGGTCGCCGAAGATTACTTCAAGGGAGTTGAAGCTCCCCTCGCCGCGAGCGAGGCAAGCTTGAAGGAAGCCATAGCTCTGGATCCCGACTACGGCCCCGCATGGCTCGGACTGACCAAAGTGGCCGAACTCCAGCGCGACCGGAATAGCGCGGAGAACTGGATTTCACAGGCGCGCACGCACAAACTGGATCCCTACAGCATGGCCGAACTGGATTCCGAAGCAGCCGCGCTGGGCAGCGGGTCCGACACCGAGACTCAGACGGCGAAAATTGCCGCGACGCGGAAACTGAGCGCCTTGAGTCCCGGCGATATCAACCTGCTGCGGTCTCTGGCGGAAAGCGAAAGCGCCACCGGCCAGTTCGCGGCAGCCGCGGCCGACTGGAAGAAATTGGCCGATATACTGCCCGGCGACGCGGCCGTGTGGAACAGCCTGGGATATGCGCGCTCGTGGGCCGGCGACTTCCCGGGAGCCTTGACCGCGCTGAACGAGTATCGCCGCTTGCGCCCCAACGATCCCAATGCGCTCGATTCAATTGGAGACCTGTACTACCTGAATCGCAAGTTCAACGAAGCGGCCGCGAATTACCTGCAGGGCAACACGAAGGACCCGAATTTTCAGCGCTTCGGGGAACTCTATAAGGCCGCGTGGGCGAAGTTCATGGCGGGAGACAAGCCCGGCGCGGATGCTTTGTTCGCCAAATTCCGCGCCGCCCGCGAGAAGGCTTCCGATCCGCTGGTCCCGCTGCTGATTGCAGACTGGCTCTATCGCACCGGGCACGCTGAGGATGCCGTGGCGGGGCTGCGCAAAGCCGTTGGCGAAATGCAGCCCGCCACGTTGCGAGCGGAGGGATATACGCAGCTTGCGATCTGGGATTTGCTGGCGGGCGACCGCGCGCAGGCGCAGAAAGATGCCATGGCCGCGGGTCAGCCAACGACTCCGGTGGTGGCGATGATGTGGTTCGTGATTCAGCCTTCTGCGTCCGCCGGCGAGTGGCAACAGCGCGCTGACCGGATCAACTTTCCGGCTCAGCTCCGGCGGCTCGCCCTCGGATATGCGCTCCTGCTGGATGGAAAGCGGGACGCGGCAACGCCTGTCTGGAAAGAGATTGTGAACTCCACACCGGCCACCGATTTCTTTAGCCGTGCCGTTTACGCGCGGCTGCGGAAACAGTCCGATGAAAAGCCTCTGATCCCGGAACCGAATCAGGTGAACCAGTTCTCCGCCCTGCTGGCAAAGCTCTGATCCCCGTTATTTTTTGGTGCTCTCCGCGTACATGATATCGGTCAGGTTGCCGAACGCAGGACCTCGGCCCGGTGTTGCGGGAGGCGCGGGATCCCCTACTGCCGCCTTAATGTCCGGCAGCGGCTTGCCCTGCGCGATCAGCGCTTTGATCTTGTCGTGCTTCGCCTGAACCAGCTGCAGTCTTGACTCCACTGCGAACTTGTCCTGAATGTCTCCGTGCCCGGGTACATACGTTTTGGCATTGAGGGCAATGATCCCTTGCATGGTCTTGATCCAGCCTTCCGTCGAGCCGTTCTTCTCCAGATGGATGATCGGATCGAGCCGCTGCGTGGCAACGATATCACCGGTGAAGACGATCTTCTGCACCGGCAGGAAGACAATCAAATCCCCGCTGGTATGCGCCGGCCCCCAGTGATAGAACTGAAACGGAATGCCGTCAACCTTGAAGCTCTCTTTGTCTTTCACGATGAGCTTGTTCGGAAGCCGGTTGGCTGGCGGCGCGCCGCGTCCACCGGCCTCGAGTGCGGCTTCCTGCTCCTTCTTGTTGTTTTCGTGTGCGATGATCGTCAGGCCATCGGGAAAAGCTGCCAGCCCGTTCACGTGATCGCCGTCGCTGTGAGTGAGAATTACTGAAGTCACCGGCAGCGGAGTCAGTTTGGCGACTTCGGCGAGAAGCTGCTTGCCGCCATCCGCGGTTGTTTTGGCATCGATGACAGTGACGCCCTTGTGGCCGATGATGACGCCGCTGTTGCCGCCTCCGCCGTTCACCCAGTAAACGCCCTTGGCGAGCATCCTGATTTCGAATGGCGCCGGCTGCTGCTGGGCGCTTGCCATCGAGCCGAGCGATGCCAGCGCGACCGCGAAGCAGATAATTCTCATCGATTAATTCTCCTTGGGACCGGCAGGCTTTTACGCGGGGCTCCCGCTGGCCGCCAACGCCGAACTCACCGCTTCATTTTTCACCGGGCGCGGCATCTTCTTCAGCACGAACGCGAGGCAGGTAGCGATCAGCGCCAGCCCTGCGCAGGCATAAAACCCGTTGTCCCACGATCCGGTCATTTCAAACAGAGTAGCGGCCGCGCCGCTGCCGATGATGGAAGCCACGCCTTTGGCGGCGTAGATAAAGCTGTAGTTCGAACTGGCGAACTTGGGACCGAAATAGTCCGCGCTGGCCGAAGGGAACAGCGAGTAAACTTCACCCCATGTGAAAAAGACGAACGCCAGGGTGACGATGAACATCAGCGGAGACGTGTGGCCGAGGAGCACCACGCTGAGCAGCGCCAGCGCCTGCAGAAGAAAGGCCACGATCATCGTATTCTCACGGCCGAAATGATCGGAAACCCATCCCCAGAATAGACGCGCGCTGCCGTTGGCGAGCGGATTGATCGTCAGAGCCAGCGTCAGCGTGGCGGCGCTCATCTTGAGTGTCTTCGCCATCGGCGCAACCTGCGCGGTGGCCATTAAACCGCCGACGCCCATCAACAGCGCCGTCGCGAACATCATGTAAAAGTGCGGCGTCCGCAGCATTTCCGCCGAAGTGAAACTGGCGCCTCCGGTCTTCAGGTGCGCGACGGCCTTTGGAGCAGGCAGATGGTCGTTGGGGCCGGGCTTGCGGAGGAATTGGGCGGCGAGAATAATCACCAGTCCCTGGCCGACCCCGGTGTAGAGGAAGGCGATCCGATAGTCGCCGTGGTGAACCAGATCGGCAATGAAGGGGACGAACAATGCGGATCCGGATCCGAAGCCGGCCGCGATGCTCCCGGCAGCCAGCCCGCGGCGGTCAGGGAACCACTTCAGGGCCGTACCCATGCAGCCGCAATAGACCAGCGCGGCGCCGAATCCGGTGAGCGAATAGAGAACATAGAGTTCGGTAATGGTAGTCGCATGGCCCATCGTCGACCAGCCCAGCCCGCACAGAAGGCCGCCCAGCGAAATGAATGCACGCGGCCCGATGAGATCGATCAGCCAGCCGGTAAACGGCATCGCCCATGTTTCAAAAATTACGAAGAGGGCGAACGCATACTGGATTTGCGGCAACTTCCAGTGCGTGGCCGTCTGGATCGGGTTGACGAACAGCGTCCAGGCATATTGAAGATTGGCGATCATGATCATCGCCAGCACGGACGCGGCGAGCTGGACCCAACGGCTTTTCATGAATGGCGTACCTCGGAGAGTAGTTTCGTGCAGGCGTAAACGGCACGGGTATAAGGCATCGGAATCCCCAGTTTATCTCCAATTTCAAGCGCAGCGCCGGTGATCGGCTCGAGCTCCAGCGGGCGGCCTTTTTCGAGATCCTGGAGCATCGACGTTTTGTGTTCGCCGATCTTCGCTGCGCCTTCGATTCTTTGTTCGATGGTGACGGGCAATTCGAGTCCCGCCTTCGCGGCTATGGCGGCAGCTTCGAGCATGATCCGGCGCACCAGATCGCGCGTCTCCGGGAAACGCGCAATGCCCGCCAAAGTGCCGCCTGTAAGGGCGCTGATGGGGTTGAACGCCATGTTGCCCAGTAGCTTTACCCAGATTTCATTTCGCAGATGCGTCGTGATCGGGGCTTTCAAACCGGCGGCGATGAGGGCTTCCGCGACTTTGCGGCAGCGGTCCGAGCGTGTGCCGTCGGGCTCGCCGATTGAAAGGCGATTGCTCTCGATGTGACGCACCACGCCGGGTTCAACGATCTCCGCCGCAATGTACGCTATCGAACCCAGAATGCGTTCCGACTCGATGGATTGCGAAATCACGCCGCCGGGATCGATGCTTTCCAGCCTCAGACCGGAATAGGGAATGCCCGGTATGTCGAAGTACCACCAAGGGACACCGTTCTGCATGCTGATCACGACAGTGTCGGTGCCAAGCAACGGACGGATCAGCGGAGCCACCTGCGGCAGGCTGTGCGCTTTCACGGCCAGAAAAATAACGTCGGCCTCTTCGATGGTTCCGAGATCGCCGGTGACTTCCGGCCGCACCGTCCATTCGCCCTGCGCGGTTTGCACGCGCACTCCATTGGCCTGCATGGCCGCGAGGTGCGGACCTCTGGCATAGAGCGTTACGTCCTGCCCGGCCCTGGCCATGTGGGCGCCGACGTAAGCGCCGATGGCGCCGGCTCCGACGATTACCGATTTCATCGAATGCAACCTGTGGGCGCAAGTCTCATGCGAAGGCGGCCGCCACGACGCGGCGCTGAATTTTTCCGGTTGCGGTGCGGGGGATTGTTTCCACGATATGAATCTTCTTGGGGCGTTTGAATTCGGCGAGGCGTTCTTTGCAGAATGCCTGGAGTTCCGCTTCGGTGGCCACCACGTCAGGCTTCAGGGTCACCGCCGCGGCTACTTCTTCACCCCATGTCGCGTGCGGGACGCCGAAACAGACGGCCTCGGCGATCGCCGGATGCATCATCAGGACTTCGTCCAGTTCCCGGGGAGAAATCTTTTCGCCCCCCCGGTTAATCATCTCCTTGAGGCGTCCGATGAGCCGGAGATATCCGGCTTCGTCGATGATCCCCTGATCGCCCGTACGAAACCACCCGTTGGTGAACGACGTTGCGTTGGCTTCCGGATTGTTTTCGTATCCCTTAACCACACTGGCGCCGCGGATCACCACCTCGCCCGGAGTATTCGGGGGCTGGATGTTTCCTTCCGTATCCATAATCCCCACATCAATGCCGGTGGCAATTCCGACGCTGCCGGGCTTGCGGTCATGAGGAGGAAGCGGATTCGAGGCCATCTGGTGCGAGGCTTCGGTCATCCCGTAAGCTTCGAGTACGGGCGCGCCGAAGACGTCTTCCAGTTGCTGCATGTGGTCAGGCGAAAGCGCGGCGCTGCAGGAACGGATGAAGCGGAGCGATTCGGAACCCTCGGGACGCTTGCCTCCGGCGCGGGCCAAAAGCACCTGATGAATCGTGGGGACCGCGGAATACCAGGTCGCGCCGTAGTCGCGCACCGTGCGCCAGAACGTCAGCGCATTGAATTTGCCCGGCACCACGATGCGCCCGCCCGAGTAGAGCGTGGCCAGAACCGACGCAACCAGTCCATGCACGTGGAACAGAGGCATCACGCAGAGCGAGACGTCGTTTGCCGTGAGTTGATAATGGGCCGCGATATTCGAGGCGGAAACAGCCAGGTTGCGGTGCGGGATGGGCACGCGCTTGGGGCGTCCTGTGCTTCCACTGGTGTGGAGAATGAGCGCAATCTGATCGGGTGTCGGATCGGCCGCCACAGTCCCGGCAGGTATGCCGTCGCCGAAGCTGATGACGCCCCCGGACATGCTGGCCGTATAGACAGGAATACCCGCGGCTTCGGCGGCTCTGCGGGCCTCTTCGCCGCCTTCGGGCGGGACGATCAGGAGTTTGGCTTTCGTGTCGTCCAGATAGAAAACGAACTCATCGTAGCGGTAGGCCAGATTCAGCGGCGCCGCCGTACCCGCGAAAGACGCGGCGAGAAAGCAGATCAGCACCGGAATGCCGTTTGGCAGCGCGATAGCGACCCGGTCGCCCGGACGTATTCCCGCCGAAGCGAATACGTCCGCGGCGGCGCTTACCTGGGTGCGGAGATCCGAATAGGTGAGCTTGACGCCGGTTTCAGGTGAGATGACTGCGATAGAGTCGGCGGGAGCCAGTTGAAGCAGCTCCCGGAGCGTTGCAGGTGCTTGAGAATTCATGTCGTTTTGACTTTGACATGGTATCAGGCTCAGCCGCCGAAATTGAGAAATCGCCGCCGTCTGGTGTGTTTGCCGTAGGCAGGCCCTGACCGGATCGGGGCCGGACTTCTGCAGGCTCGCGCGGCTGAGCCTGACGAAAACTCCGGCTAATTCGAAGGCAGCATCGGCTTGCCTTCATGCGCCACCAGGAGATCGTGCATGTCGTTGGCATGCTCCTCCTCGTTGGCCAGAATGCCTTCCATCATCACGCGCGTGGTGGGGTCCTTATCGCCGAAATAACGAATAAGCTCGCGATAGTGCTCGCATGCGATTCGCTCGGCCACCAGATTTTCCCGAATCATCTCGACCAGATTTCCCGCCTGGACATATTGCGAGGCGGATCGGGACGTCAGCCCTTCCGGATTGAAGTTCGGAATGCCCCCGAGCTGATTGATGCGCTCAGCCACTGCCCTGCCGTGTCCCTGCTCTTCCTTTGCGTGTTCGTTGAATTCTTCCTTCACCGAGTCGCTGGAAATGCCGGTGGCTGCAATGGCGTTCATGGTGTACCGGAGCACACATACGATTTCGGTTGCCAGCACCGATTGAAGGATTTCGATCGTCTGCTGCACGTCGCCCTGATAGGCCGGCGTAACGGCGCCCTTTTCAATGCTCTTGCGCGCCCGGGAGCGCAGCTCTGTCACATCGGTGAGAAACGGTTTATCGGTCATTCAACTGTCTGTACGTATTCGGATGGCCTCTGCGGTTTCAGGCCGGCCCATTGAAATGAGACAAACTGCATCGAACAACACACTCGATTTTCTGCCCGGACATAAGACCCTCCCGCTGCTGCGGACCGCTCTGCAGGATTGCCGCGGCTGCGACCTGTATCGCTTCGCCACCCAGGCGGTATTCGGCGAGGGCGCCCGTTCGTCGAAACTGGTATTCATCGGTGAGCAGCCCGGCGACGAGGAAGATCGTCAGGGTTTGCCGTTCGTCGGTCCGGCGGGCCGTCTTCTCAATCGCGCCCTCGAAGAAGCCGGCATCGATCGCTCCACCGTATATGTGACCAATGCCGTCAAACATTTCAAGTTCGAAGAACGCGGCAAGAGGCGCATTCATAAAAAACCGAGTGGCGTTGAAATCCGCGCATGCCGGCCGTGGCTGGAGGCGGAACTGCAGTTGATCAAGCCGGAAGTGCTCGTCTGCCTTGGCGCTACGGCGGCCCTCTCGGTGTTCGGCGCCGCCTATCGCGTCACCCGGGATCGTGGAACGTTTGTTTCCCATCCATGGGCGGCCCAGGCCACTTCAACGGTGCATCCGTCGGTCGTCCTGCGCGCTCCCGATGAAGAGTCGCGCCACCGCGAGTACCATGCTTTCGTGGCCGATCTGCAAAAGGTGCGGGCGATCCTGCGGCGTGAGTAACGGCAGAGGGTTTATAGTTCAATTCATGTACGTCGCTCCGACCCTCACCCGTCCCGTGCTCCGCGGCCGCAACTACGCCGTTTCCACGCGCAAACCGCAGGCCACCCAGGCGGCCGAGAGAGTTCTGCTGGCCGGTGGCAATGCCTTCGATGCGGCAGTCGCGGCTATGACGGTTCTGGCGGTGACGGATGCGGCCATGACCGGCATGGGCGGCGATGCCAACATCCTTGTATATAGCGCGCGCGAAAAGAAAGTGCATGCGATCAATGCCTCTGGCACAACCCCGCAACTCGCCACGATCGACTGGTACCGGAGAAATGCGGGTGGCCGCATCCCCGTCAGCGACGGTCTCTTGTGCGGCACGGTTCCGGGCGTTCCCGCCGCTTGTCATGTGCTCCTCGACCGCTGGGGAACAAAGCCGTTCAGCGAAGTTTCAGCGGCGGGCATCGAACTCGCCGAAGAAGGATTCCCCGTCAGTGAATTTTTCATCGAATTCCTGGCGGCCCATAGCGAAAAACTTCTGAAGTATCCCACCAGCGCAGCCATTTATTTCCCCGGCGGACGAACCTTGAAACCGGGTGACATCCTGCGCAATCCCGATCTCGCGGAAACCCTCCGCGCCATGGCCGATCGCGACGAGTTCTACAAAGGCGCGCCGGCCCGCAGGATGGCGGACTTCGCGGAAAACAACGGCGGCCTGTTCCGTTACGATGACTTCGCGCAATACGAGGCGAAGGTCGAGGAACCGGTCTCCGTCAACTATCGCGGGTATGACGTTTACAAGAACGCCTCCGCGTCCCAGGGTCCGACGGAACTTATTCTGCTGAATCTGCTGGAAGACCACGACCTCGCAGGCCTCGGTCACAATTCCGCCGATTACATCAATCTCTCGGTGGAAGCGGCCAAACTCGCTTACGCCGACCGCGAGCGCTATCTCGGCGATCGCGCTTTTATCGACATTCCTTACGAGCGTCTTCTCGCCAAGCACCGCGCCATCGTTCCCCTGCGCACTGTTGAGACGGTCGAAACGGCAGAGCACGAGATGGCCGGGGCTTCACACCACGGCGATACCAGTTACATCGCCATCGTGGACAAAGACCGCAACGCCGTCTCGATGACCCCCAGTTTGCATTCCGCCTTCGGCACGGGAATCGTCATTGACGGCACCGGCCTGATCTTCAACTGCCGCGGCGATTGTTTCGAACTCAATCCCTCCCATCCCAACGCCCTGATGCCCGGCAAACGTCCGCGCAGCACCCTGACTCCGACGATCGTTATGAAGGACGGCCAGCCTTCCATGATCCTCGGCAGTCCCGGCGGAGACGACCAGCCGCTGCGCATTGCCCAAACGTTTTTGAATATGGTGGATTTCGGGATGAATATTCAGGAAGCCATCGAAGCGCCCCGCTGGAGCACCACCAGCTTTCCGGCCACGGAATTTCCGCACACCGCGTATCCCAACCGGATCGCCCTTGAAGATCGCATTCCCGCGGACGTCCGCGGTGAACTGGCGAATCGCGGCTATACCGTCGATACCAGCGGTTCATGGACCATGGGCGCGAACTGCGGAATCACCGTCGATCCCGGGACCGGCGTGCTGAACGCGGGCGCCGATCCCCGGGGCGACAGCTATGCGCTGGCCTGGTAAGCCTGACCTTTTAGCGCTGCCTACCGCCGCCGTCCGCGAATGACAACATGCCCGCGCGGACCGGCCCAATATCCGGCACGCCAGTAACGGTGCGGTCCCACGTTGTACCAATATCCATTCACCCATCCGGAATTCACCACGACCGGGGCTGGCGCCGAATACACAGGCGCGGGCGCATAATAGGCTGGCGCGGGCGCGTAGTAGGCTGGCGCAGGCGCATAGTAAGGATAGGCAGGCCCGATCCCGACGCTGACGCCGATCCGCGGACCCGCGAACATTGTTCCAACACCCAGAAGAACCAGAGCCAGTAACTTCGTTTTCATAACCAAACCTCCTGTCCCCCTCAATGGCAAGCGCGCTGCCAAATTCACGTCGTTGAAAATACGGGATCTTCGTTGCCCGCTTGGAATCAAGTGGCCACCATCCTGGTGGTTCACAGCCATTCACGTCCCGGATTCGGCGGGCAAAGCGTTACGATATCCGCATGGATCGCAATCAGGCTTGGGAAATCGTCTGCGAATTTGTGAAGTCGGAGAGCCTGCGAAAACACATGCTCGCCGTGGAGACCTGCGTCGCCGCCTACGCTCGCAAGTACAAGGACGAAGGACACGATGCGGATGAAGAGAGGTGGGCAATCACCGCTCTCCTGCATGATTTCGACTGGGAAATTCATCCCGTGCTGCCCGATCACCCCACCAAAGGCGAGGCCATTCTCGAGGCCCGCGGCGTCGACGAGGAGATTCGCCGGGCGATCCTTTCGCACGCCGATTTTACCGGCGTCCCGAGAGTCTCAAAGCTCGAAAAGACTCTCTACGGGTGCGACGAACTGGCCGGATTTCTGACCGCGTGTTCCTACGTGAAGCCCGGCCGCAGCATCGCCGAAGTCGAAACGAAGAGTGTCCGGAAGAAACTCAAAGACAAAGCCTTCGCCCGCGCGATTAACCGTGACGACATCGTTCGCGGCGCGGCTGAAATGGAAGTGGATCTCGATGACCACATCGCCTTCTGTATTCAGGCAATGCAAAAACAAGCCGCCGAGCTTGGACTCGACGGCCCCCAAACGCAGGGCCCTTCGCAATTCTGAAGGTCTCCCACGGACTAACCCCGCCCGCTAACTATAAATTCCGGCGATTACAGGAGTCAAGTGCATATTTAATATGCACAATCATGCATTTACCGCATGATTTAAGCCTCGGGTTTGAATAAATCGCACAACTGTTCGCGAAACCAGCGGTTCTCCCGGTCGGCATCGGCCGCTTCATGCCAGTAAAGATTCAGCGTGAAATGGGGGATTTTCATGGGAAACGGATAGAGCCGGTTCTTCAGACCCGCATTCGTCAGACGCGCGTAGCGTTCCGGCATGGTCAGCAACAGACTGGTTTCATGCACGACCCGGCATGCGGTGAAATAATCCTGGGACCGCAGCGTGATTGCCCGCTTTTGTCCCCGGTTCTTCAGTTCGACATCCACCAGCGAAGGCCCCATCCTGCGCGACGAAACCAGCACATGGTCCTGCGAAAGATAGGTTTTCAGATTCAGCCGCCCTTTGATGGCGGGATGATTTTCCCGGGCCACCACGACGTAGTCCTCGCTCGACAATACCCTCTGACGCACCGCATGGCTCACCGGCATCGGCACATCCACCACCATGTCGATTGCGCCGCTGGCAAGTTCCAGCTCCGTGTCGCGGCGGTCCATACGCAGAAAGTGAACCTGAATGCCGCTTGCCGTGGCCTCCAGTTTGCGCATTAGCGGCGGCAGGATGGTCGGCTCAACGATGTTCCGCATGCCGATCTGGAAAAGACGCTTGCTCCGCGTGGGATCGAATCCTCTTTCCTGCACCCCGAGTTCCAGCAGTTGCAGCCCGCTGCGAATATCGTTGATGATGCTGCGCGTCAGAGGCGTCGGTATCATCCGCTTGCCCTGGCGGATGAACAGATCGTCCTTCAGCAGCGTCCGCAGCCGCGCCAGGCTGTGGCTCATGGCTGGCTGCGTTAAATTGAGCCGGTGGCCCGCGCGCGTCACGCTGCCTTCGCTATGGATGGCTTCAAAGACGGTGAACAGGTTCAGATCAAGCTGGTGCAGATGCATGAAATGAATTGTAAACCATCTATACGATGCATCACCCGAAAGGCGCAACTTCCCGAAGAAAGGTTCCGATTCCCCGGGGAAAGGTCGAGCCTGTTCGCCGGTTCGCGCGCCGCCAGGCTTCCCAGACGTTGCCCGTCAGCACCCCGGCCAGCAGGTAATAAACCACGCCCGCCCATTCGAAAAACGCGAAACTCACCACGGCCACGATGACGCCGTAAATGATCTGGTCCGGATACTTCGCCGGCGAAGTCGGGGGATCGGTCAGGATGATGAACGAGAAATAGAGTACCGCTTCGATGTCCGGTGAGCGGAATATTTCCGAGACCCACCGCGGGTCGGTCACATATGCGGTCGCCGTAAACAGCGCCAGGTAGGTTCCCAGAAACGTCAGCACCAGCGGCATCTTGTTCACCCGGTCCGAAATGAAAAGACCAGCCGCGATCAGCACCGCCTGCGCCGCCAGCGGGACTTCCGTCAGTGCGCCCCACCAGCTTTGGCCCGTGTGAAAAACGAAGTAACTGGCCACCACCGCCAGCGCCGCCGGATTGAAAACATTTGCCGTCTTCGACCGGATCAGATATTTGCTCAGAATCGCGGCCACCGAAGTCACGGCCGTGACATACCAGGGTTCCTGCGCACGCAGCACCATGGCCACGATCAGCGCGGTCAGCACGGCGCCGCTGGGAAACTCCCACGCTTTCTTGCGGATTTCGAGATTGCGCGCCCGCAGATTTCGCGCCCGGATGATGAGCGCGTCCACCAGTCCCGCCGCCACCACTGCGCCGAGCAAGCCGGGCAGCACCGTGCTCAGGCCCTCGTGCGGCGCGGCAATCGCCGTCAGAAGCACAAGAATGATAGTCAGCAGCCCTTTCGGGGTTTTGAAAAAGGCTATGATTTTACGCGGCACGACGCAGACCCCGCGTCTCGTATCGCTCCAGATCCTGCGTCACAATCAATCCTTCGACGCCCATGCGCGTCAGAAACGGAATGCCCTCCGCCGGCCCCATCACGAACGCGGCTGTGGCCAGCGCGTCCGCCAGCATCGCGTGGGGCGCAATCACCGTAACGCTTGCGGCGCCGCTCCCGGCCTTCCTTACATCGCGCGGATGCTCGCGAGGATCGATGATATGCTCGCCGCGTTCATAATCGCCCGATGTACAGACCGCCTGATTGGAAACGCGGAACCTGTCGATCAGCTCGCCTTCGCGCCGCGGATGCCGGATCCCGACAGACCAAAGCTCGCCTTTCGGGTCCCTGCCACCTAGATATAAGTCTCCGCCGGCATCGATCGCGAAATCGCGGAAAGGCTCAAGTTCCCGCGCCGCTGTGTCCACCGCCAGTCCCTTGGCTACGGCTCCGAGATCGAGCGTCAGTGGACGTTTCAGCGTGATCGTCCTGTGCTCCGCATCGACTTGCACATCGCGGTAACTCACATCCGGATCGGCCGCCAGGGCGCTGCGGACAATTTCGCCCGTCCGATGCTCCCTGTTGAAACCCCGCGATTCCATCGACTGGCCGACCGCGGGATCGAATGCGCCACCGCTTTCCGCCGCCACCGTCAGCGCGAAGCGCACCGCTTCAAAAAGAATCGGACTCGCTTCCACCGGTTCGCCGGCCCGCGCGTTCAGCTGCATCAACTCGCTGCGGGCATCGAACCGGGTGCACCGTTCTTCGATTTCGAAGAACCACCCGAATGCGCGCTCCATCGCAGCCTCGGGCTCCAATCCTGCGACGCCGGACCCGGCCACCTCAATCGTCACGAGAGTTCCCATGACAACTTCGGTGCGAACGGGCATGGCGTGGATTCTTGCCCGCCAGGTTATTTCGCCTTGCCCAGCGCCACCACCACCGCCCAGTAGTAGGCGTCGGTGCTCTGCGTTGCGCCGGAGACGTAAGTAACCTCGGGGCTTTGTTTCTGAACCACCTGAGGAGGCAGCTTGTCGATGATGTCGCAGGAATACCGGGTGAGGCATTGCGAAACGAACGCCGATGAAATCTTGCCCGCCTCAACCACCACTTTCACCGCGAGGTCGCCGTGCCGGCAGGTGCCCCAGCCTTCATAGGTGCCGTCTTTCCAGGGAGGCAGCGCCGCGTCGATGATGGCTTTATAGGCTGCCTGAGCCGCTGTCTGGGCGGACTGTTGCGTGGACTGCTGCGTGGCTGCGGGGGCCGCCGCCGCAACCGGCGCGGGTGTCACGGCCGTGGAAGCGGCAGGTACCGCCGCGGGTTGTTTCGAAGACGTGGCTGCAACTGCAGGAGCCGGGGTGGTGGCCGCAGGCGCAGCAGCAGATTCCGCAGCCTCTGCCTTCTTTGCGGCCGGAGGGATGACCTTAGCCATCAGCTTTGGCTCTTCCTTCCCGGTCGCCAAATCCGAAACCGGCAAAGGCGTCGCGGGGGCCGCCGGCGCAGGCCGGATTTCCGCAACCGGGCTTATACGCGCGGGACCGGGACGCGGCATCGGTGGCCTGCGCTCCGCGGACTGGCCTTCCAATTGGTCCGCCGCCGACCGGGTTCGCGTATAGCCCGCGGCATAAACCGCCATGACAGCCGCGGAACTCACCGCTACCAGGCCATTGGCGATTTTTTTGTTGGAACCGCGCTTTTTCATTAACTATCAATGTTAAACAAGCCGGAGCGGTTTGTCGCGTCCGGTCTGTAAGAAAATGTGATGCCCCGACGCACTTCGGGCGGTATGCTTACTTGAAGTCTTGCGGAATACGACAAATACCCTGCCCGCCGGGACTCACCTTTGCCGGTGCCCGAAACTTCGTCACAAGCCCGGACTGGTGGTGCTCACCGGCGGTCCAGGCGGCGGTAAAACCGCGGTCCTCGAAATGGCGCGCCGCTATTTCTGCCAGCACGTGGCTTTCGCGCCCGAGGCCGCCAGCATCGTTTTCGGCGGCGGCTTTCCGAAAACCAATGAGCCGAAGGGACGGCGCGCCGCGCAGCGTGCCATATTTCATGTCCAGAGGGAACTCGAAGCCGTCGCCCTCGCCAGCCCCCGGACCGCCGTAATTCTGTGCGATCGCGGCACCCTGGACGGACTCGCTTACTGGCCCGGTTCCCGCCAAACCTTCTGCGATGAATTCCGCATCGACCTCGACGAGGAACTGCGCCGCTATGCCGCGGTCATCCATGTCGAGGTTCCCGGACTGGCATGGGGTTATGAGAAAAACCGCATCCGCAACGAAAGCCTTGCCGAAGCCCGCCGTATCGACGAGCGCATCGCCCGGGCCTGGCGAAGCCATCCGCGGATTATGAACGTGAGCGCCGAGGCCGGTTTCCTGGACAAACTGGCCGGCGCCATCGAACTCATTCGCGGCGAAATTCCGCCCTGCTGCCAGACGCACCTGCACGCGATTTCTAATTCCCGCTAAGCCGATAGCGCGGGATTCGACGTAAATATAACCGTTCCGTGTGAATTCAAACGGTGTGAAGTGACGCCTTATTCGCCGGGCTTAAGCCCGGGGCGCTCCACGATTTCAATCTTCGCCCCGGCCGGTCCCGCGATATAGGAGAAATTGATCGTCGGACCGTTCGGCAGCGGCAGTGGCCGGGGTTCGCTCAGCACCTTCACGTCCTTGGCGCGCAAGCCGTCGATGGTGTTCTTCAGAGGCCCCATGGACCGCCACCCGATGTGATCGATCGCGTGTCCTTCGCTCGGCGTCGCATCGCCCTTCTGCACCAGAATCCACATATCGCTGAACCCCGGCGCGCTGTACTTCATCCCGTCAAGCCGGCCCTTCAGCTTGGTTCTTTCGCCGCCGAGCTTCGCCTGCAGCCAGGTGAACACGGCTTCGGGGTCGGGACCCCGCATATGAATGTGGTGCAACCCGAGCAGTTCCGGATCCTGTACCACTTCAATGCGCGTTCCCCACGGATCCTCCACGAACCCGAGTTTGAATAAGCCAGGCACATCGCGCACAGGGGTGACGATCTTCACACCGGCCGCTTCGAACTCCTTGAACTTCGCATCCACGTCGGCGAATGAGAAGCCCACATGGTCGATGGCGCTGCCCGCGCTTGGCAGGGCGTCTTTTTTCCGGAGGAACATGAACCGCGTGCTGCCGAACATCAGCCGATCGGGAGCCTCGGTGATACGCTTCCCGCCGAAATATTTCTCATACCAATTAGCAGCCGCCGCCGGATCGGGCACGTTCACATGTATATGGTCGTAAGGAAAAGTCTGGGCGCCGAGAGTCTGCAGACCCAGAGTCGCGCACATAAAAGCAGCCGAGAGAATGACGCGTTGCATTGAAGTACTCCTTTTCACGAGTTCCAGTCTATCTCAGGCGCGGTTTGCCAGTCCCGTGGCCTACTAATGGGACAGGTATGACGATCGAACGTTCCGGGCAGCGCTGATCGTACTCTCTCTGCTTCTGGTTCCATTCGGAATATTCTGTGGGTCCGCATAATGGACCTATCGGCCCCCGGTACCGGATCTGGGCGGAACAGACCGGCCGGTTCTTTCCGCGAATCTGAGCACGCCACACACCTCTTTTTCCGGACATTGGCAACCCGGATGCGACGCCGTGCCTGTGCAACAAACAGGTTCAGGCACTATTCCGCAGCGGCCCTTCGGGATGAACAGTGCGGTCAAGATCTCGGCGCTGGGCTTCGGCGGCCATCATCTGGGAGACGCGGCCGACCAGCCCACCGCGGTGAAACTGGTGCACGACGCCATCGACGGCGGGGTCACATTCTTCGATAACTGCTGGGAATACCATCGCGGAAAAAGTGAAGACTGGATGGGCGCGGCGCTCAAAGGCCAGCGGGATCGCGTTTTCCTGATGACCAAGGTTTGCACGCACGGGCGCGATAAAGCTCTCGCGATGAAGATGCTGGAGCAGTCATTGACACGGCTGCAGACCGACCATTTGGATCTCTGGCAGATCCATGGCGTCGCCTTCGATAACGATCCCGAACTGTTCATCCGCCCGGGCGGCGCAGCCGAAGCGCTGGCACTGGCGAAGAAGCAGGGCAAGGTCCGCTTCGTCGGATTCACCGGGCACAAAGATCCGGCCATTCATCTGAAGATGATCGCGACGGGATTTCCCTTCGACGCCGTCCAAATGCCTTTGAATTCTTTCGATGCCACCTTTCGCAGCTTTCAGACGCAGGTCGTTCCGGAAGCGGTCAGGCGCGGCATGGCCGTTCTGGGAATGAAGCCCTTCAGCGGCACGGCCGACCCCGTTAAGCACGGGGTGCTCACTCCCGCCGAAGCTTTGCGCTATGCCATGAGCATCCCCGGCGTCACCGTGACGATCGCCGGCATGGAGAAGCCTGAGATACTTCGGCAAAATCTTCAAATCGCGCAGAGTTTTATCCCGCTGCGCCCGGAGGAAATGACCGCGCTTTCCTCCCGAGTCAGTAACGTCGCCTCCGACGGACGCTTCGAGCTGTTCAAGGTTTCTCTGAAATTCGATAATCCGGAAGCCCGGCTCGCACATGACTTCCCGCTCGACGAGCAGCAAAAGGAAGTGCAGGAGATGATGCGTTCCACCGAAAACACCGGGCATCCCTTCCCCCGCCTGGAGGCGAACCAGTGACGCGAAGAGCGTTCATCGAACAGGCGGCCATTGCTTCCACGGCGGCAACTGCGTTCGGACAAAATGACGGCGCAATTCCGCGCAGGCCTCTGGGAAAAACGGGGCTGCAGACTTCCATCATTGGCGTCGGCGGCTATCACCTCGGGTCCGCCCAGGACGAAGCCACAGCCAAACGAATCGTCGACGAAGCCATCGATGCCGGGGTTAATTTCTTCGATAACTGCTGGGACTATCACGACGGACGCAGCGAAGAATGGCTGGGCGCGGCACTTAAAGGCAAGCGCGACCGGGTGATTCTGATGACGAAGGTGTGCACCCACGGCCGCGGTAAAGATGTCGGCATGCGTATGCTCGAGGAGTCCCTTCGCCGCCTGCAGACCGACCACCTCGATGTCTGGCAGATTCACGAAGTGATCTATTACAACGATCCCGATCTGATCTTCGAGCCCGGCGGGGCAATCGAAGCGCTGGTGGACGCCAAAAAGCAGGGCAAGGTTCGCTTCGTGGGATTCACCGGCCACAAAGATCCGGCCATTCACTTGAAGATGCTGTCGCACGGCTTCCCCTTCGACACCGTGCAGATGCCCCTGAACTGCTTCGATGCGACGTATCGCAGTTTCGAACAGAACGTGTTGCCCGTGGCCAACCGGCAGGGTATCGCCCCGCTGGGGATGAAAAGCCTGGGCGGCAGCGGCGAGATGGTCCGCCACGGCGGAGTAACTCCGGAAGAGGGCTTGCGCTATGCCATGAGCCTGCCGGTGGCCGTCACAATCTCCGGCATGGATGCCCCGGAAGTTCTCAAACAAAACCTGGCCATCGCGCGCGGCTTCAAGCCTATGCAGGCGGCTGAGATGGACAAGCTTCGTCAGCGCTGCAGGGGCGATGCCTCCGATGGCCGCTACGAATTATTCAAGACCACCAAGAAGTACGACGGCGATGAGGGCCGGAAGACCCACGGCTATCCCTCAGCCGAAGAACTCCCCGCCTGATCGGCGCAGCGCGGCGCGAGGCGCTCAAGCGCCATTCTTATCCCGCTCCCTCTGGCGTACCTGATCACTGGCTGCCCCGTCCCGGGTTCCCTCATCCCCATCGTTCGGAAACACAACCTTCAGCGGCGGCATGCCGACGATATCGTAAGTGCCCGATGCGATTTCGATGCCCTCCCTGTCGAACCCGTCCAGCACCTCACGGCTCATCCGGTCTTTCACGTATCGGATCCCGTGGTCCCTGACGATGAACCGTACACTCATTTCCAGCCAGTTGTCCGTCAGCCGGTAGTAGACCACCGGATTCAGATCCTCTGCCCTGACGAAATAACGCCTCTCCAGTTCCCGCAGAGCCGGTTCGCCGACCTCATCCACTTTGACCGTATGCCGGCGCGCCGCATCGAGAATGATCTGCTCCGCTTTCCCCCGATCGGCGTTATAAGGAACCGGGAAATGCATTTCATCCCAGATGAACGGAAAGCTCTTTGTGTAGTTGTATACCGGTTCATCGAATATGCGGGCGTTGGTCACAGTCACGATGCGGCCGCTGTATTGCCGGGCCTGTACCCACATCGCGGGGTCGGCGTTTTGCACCTCGGGCGGCTGACCCATCTCCATGATCACGGTCTGCAGAAAAGTCAGACCGACAACA
>DASZLO010000286.1:0-14239 GCA_035552315.1 Bryobacteraceae bacterium | reverse complement strand
CATCGGAATTCGCCGCCGGGCGTTCGCAGTCTTCCCGAATAGCACCTCGATCTTTCCGCAGGCGACGTTCTCCCGCCGCAACCTGAAGCACTCCTCCGGCCGTAACCCGCAGTCGAGCAGGATCCGCACAGCGTCCCGAAGAAGGAACGCATCCGGCTTGCGTGGCTGTTCTCCGCGCTGCACGGCCCTGATCCCATCGAGCGCCTGCTGATACGCATCTTCCAAGTCCCGCGCGAGCACCGCGGACGCCTCAAAGTAGCGGCTTTCTTCATCGGCAGTCAACACACGTTCGCGATGCTTCTCTCCTGAGAGCATGCGCACCGTCGGCAACGCCTTTTCAACGGCTCCCCATTCCGCGGCCAGCCTGAACATCCGCCGAATGCCTGCAGTTCGCGATTGACGGATGAAACCTCCAGACCCAGCCCGCGACGGTGCTCGGCATACGCCGCAACGGTTCGTGGCATGGGGCTCCTTTGGTAGTGCTTATAACGATTCTACCGTTTCCAAGAATGTTCCATGAGTGCTTCTATTGTCAATGCCGCTTCTACTGATTTATTCTGGAGAGAGCATGCCGCCATCGGAAAAGCCGTACCTCAACTTCGTCATCGAGCCCGAACTCTTGAAGCGCCTTGATGATTTCCGTTTCAAACAGCGATTCCCGACGCGCGCCGCGGCGATAAAATGGCTGCTCGCGTGGGCTCTCGATCAGAAGCCCGCCGTCCCGAAGGGGGAATGAGAGGCTAAAGCCGAAGACGCCCGATTAACCATTCAACGCGCGGTGAATGGCGGGAGGCTCCCCGTCAGCGCATCTGGATATCGCGATATTTGGATGCGCGACAGGAGCGCCGCTCTGCATGTCCGGCGTTGCGTTGGCCGCCACCTTTTCTGTAAACCCCGACCTTTGAAAGTGGGGTAAATAACCTCACATCACCTGTTTGCCTGTTTGAGCTACATGGCAAAAAATTGATCTGCCATGCGCGCTCTCGCCCTCTTCGCGTTTTTCTGCTCTTTTGCCTTCGCCGATACGATTTATCCAACGCCACCGCAACCTCCACCGGGCGCAAGTGCCGGCGGATATATGACGCTTGGAATAACGGACGGTATCCCGTGGGCGGCCATCTGGTATCCGGATGGAGTGAATCAGAGCGTCTGGGTTGCGGGATTTGCCGCGCCGATCTCGGCCTATACGCTGACGCTCAATTTTGGCGACCTCGGCGGCGATTCCAATCCCAATAACGGCGCTTACGTTCCGGCGCTGTGGGGAACGCTGGAGACATCCACATGGCTCTCGATCAACGTCCAGCAGCTCAGCGGGTCCGCCCCTCAACCGGAGAGCGACTTTCTGGTAGCGGTAGGCGGTCCGGGATCTCCGCCGATCAACTTCACGAGATTGCAGGCAGAGAGCGTGCCGGAACCCGGGAGCGTGTGGCTGTGCGGCCCTGCGATTACGATCCTGTTGGGCCACGCCGCTTCCCGTCGCCGCCGCAAGGCATGGCAGTCGGCACGGGGCGCAGGATAGGATTCCAGCCGGGGCGAAGCGACGTTCGCCGGACCCAGATGATTGAGGCGCTCAGGGCGCGGATCGGCACCTTTGCGCTGGCGGATCTCCGCGACAGGGATAGAATTCACAACGGGAGAGGTGGCCTCATTGAGGTATTTAATCGTTGCGATAATTGGGGCTCTGGCAGCAGGTCCCACATGGGCCATGGATCAACCAGAGTGCGACAAGCTGTCTACGGATGTGCAGACCTACTTCACCAACCTCGATGGCCCGAAATATTCGGTTCATGTCTTCCCTGCGTGGATGGCAAAATTCGGCACATGCTTAATGTTCGAAGGCATTTACCGGGATGGGAAAATGGTTCGCGCGGAGATTTACGGGGTTCCGGGATGGATCAATTACGGCGATTATGACCCGTCAAGCGCCAACCTGCTAAACGACAAGTGCCACGTGCTCAATAGTCCCTGTACAGACGCGGACTCGTTCCTTACTCTCTGGAACAAGCTTTCCGATCCCAATTCCTACGCTTCCGTCGAGACCACGGCTGCGCCGCCCATGACGTCCACTGTACCGGCACCCATCCCTTCTCCGTCGGCAAAGCCGACCCTCTCTCAGCGCTTGATGACGGCGGGAGCCCTATTGCAGCACAATACGGCGGCCAACTCGCAGACAGCACAGAGCATGCAACAGGTTTGCTCGCTTGATAACTTAATTATGACCTCGACCGGTCAGACGAAAGTCGATACCGCGACAGCGCTGTTGCTGAAACAGTATCGTTGCCCAAACGGGCATATTTACTGGGTGAAATGAAGCTGACCCGTCCAGTTCAGCCGGCCCGAACATTCCATTTGCATTCCTAAGCGATTTCCGAAGAGACGGACGGCCCGACTTATTCCCCCTTATTCCGTTTATTCCGTAACTAGATATAGAAATTTCAGCGGGCCGAGGCACCACGAAGAGCCTGTGGAAAGGCCCCGGATCTTTGTGCCCATTTTTGTGCCCACCCACGGCATAGAAGCGCTGATAACGAACGCCAACAATGCAGCCTGAACGCATTGCAGGCGAGCACGGATTAGCGCTTCTTAGCAACCGTTGTGCCCTCTGCTAAATTATTGATCCTGCGTGGATTGATAGCTTCGAACCAGCAGGTCGGGAGTTCGAGTCTCTCCGGGCGCGCCATAGAATCAATAACTTACATAGAATTGCCACTGGCGAGCATCAATTCCGTGTTCAGAATTCGGTCAATAAAGTAAATTGCCAGAAGGTCAGGTTAGCGGTGAAGCCGTTTGTTTTCAGCGTCGATCGGACTTCTCCACGCAATGCAATCTGAAAGTACAAACGCGTTCTCACTTCAGCTTGTGAAGGCGATTTCGCGTGTGCGGCGAATGGATTCCCCGATTGATTTTCCATAACTCGTGGCGGAAGCCGCTCATCGCCTCACGTGACCCGTGTGCATGGCCTCCAGTCCGGTCTTAGGTTGTGGCCGCGATCAGATTGACGATCACTCATGGCTCACCAGAGGCTTGCCGCGCCAGTTCTGGCTGATAAAAGGAAAACATTCGGTGTTCGATCTTGTTCCACTTGCTGGTTCCCGGCGGCAGGTGGCACACGGAGATTTCGAGGCCCGTCTCGTCTGCCAGTTTCTGGAGTTCTACTTTCCAGAGCCGCACTCTGGCTCCGTTACTTCCCCCGGAGTCGGCCGTGATCAGGAGTCGGGCCACTTCGGGGTATGCCTTCGCTCCCATCGACTCCCACCAGCGGCGGATGCTCTGTGCGGCGAAGGCGGCCGATCGTGATCGGTTCCACGCTTACCCATCCCGCATTCTTTGTGACATCGTAGACGCCGTACGGAGCGGCGCGCCCCAGTTCCGGAATCACGAAGTCATGGACCCGCACCTTCTCGGGATTGCCTTTCGGGCGCAACTCCCTGCCACTGTTCCTGAAGTCGCCAACCAGCTTCTTCTTCGTATCCACGGAAATAACCGGCTGGCCCGCCTGCTGAAACTCGCGCCGATCCCGAGTCGTCTCTGCGCTCGACGTGCAAGAGCGTGCGGCAAATAAAAGATCCCGCCTCGAAAATATTCTATTACTTTGTGACAGGCCCTTGGCGAATCGACTGCGGCTTTTTTTGCTCTCGTCCCAGCTTCACTTCGCCGAACTGCGCAACAAAGAGCCGCATCATCCAGGCGCGATGCTTCTCCACGAAGCGGTCGAACTCATCCGGCTTCGACGGGTCGAACTGTGGCGAGTTCCAATCGAGTTTCGGCGCCGGAACTCCGCTCTCCTGGCCCTTCGCGTCCGGGGGGTGGTCCACGTGATGCCCGATGTACTGGTTGCCTTCAAATTCGATCCCCTTGGCACCGCCCCAACCCGGCTCCAGCGCGTAAGTTCCGTCTTCATGTTTCAGACCGTGGCCATATCGCGCAACTCCCTCCGCGCGAAAGGTGTTTTCGCGAAATACCGCGTCGTTGGCCCATCCCTGCCAGTCCGAAGTTAGCAGGATCGGTATTTCCAGCCCCGGCCCGATGTAGATTGCATTATGCTCGACGAGCGTGTGGTCGCCGCCGCTCAGGTGGAAAATGCGCGAGCGGTCGTTGCGGCTGATGTTGTACCGGATCACCGTCCCCAGGTTGCCGATATTATCCTGCGGATTCCGATGGCCAGGCGTACAGATCAGCATGAATCCGCCCTCGTTATCGTGGCTGTAGTTGTACTGGAAGATGGTGTTCTGCGAGTTGTAATCGGAATCGAAGCCCTCGCCGTCGCGCGTGGTCCGCGTGAATGACGCTTCATTGAGTTGGAACAGCGAGTTGTCGGTGCTCCACGGCCAGATGCCCGCGTTGTAGCTTCCGGCGCGCCGATTGCAATCGCGCGCGATGTTATGCTCCACCAGCACCCCATCGGTCGCCCACGGCACGATACCGTCTCCGCCGATATCATCCACGAAGTTATCGCGGATTATCACGTTCAAGCTCGGAAACCACCGCCGCCGGGAGGAATGGTAACTCTGCGCGGCGATCGCCGAACGATCGACCTTCCACACGATATTCCGTTCGATGGTCAGGCCGTCGAACCGGCTGGGCGTCTGATTTCCATTGGTGCGGAAGATGATGCCACCATTATCTTTGCGCTGATTGGAGCCGTTCACATCGTGGATGTAGAGGCCAGCAACGACAATGTGCCGCGCGGCGCCGAAGTTGTCGAGAAAAATGTGGACGCCGCGGCGGATGGCGGGCGCGGCGCCCTGGTTCGTGACTTCCAGGTTGCGCACTTCGATCCACTCTACGTTGTACAAGCGGATTGCGTCCTCGACCCGGCCGGCGCCATCGATATGAGGCCTCGGTCCCTTTCCGTAGCGGTCGATGACGATAGAGGCGCCTTCGCGCCCTGAACCGGCGGGCGCCAGTTGGCCCTGCCAGACGGATCCGCTTTTTAGCAGGATCCGATCGCCCGGTTGAAACCGCGTGGCGTTGAGCTTGTCGAGAGTTTTCCAGGGCGCGCGGTCGGAAATTCCCGAATTGGCGTCTGCGCCACGCTCGGAATCGAAGTAGTAGGTAGCGGCGTGGCAGGCCATTGCCGCGACCGCAAACAGGATGGGACAAATCGCCCGAATCATCACTCCTCCTCAATGTCCAAGAGACGGTCGGCCTTCACGCCGCGCAATTCCTGCCGTGCGCCGGAAGGCCAAAGAATCTCGATACTGTTCACGACCGCACTGCTGCCGAGCCCGAAATGGATCTCGCGCTCGCTCGATCCGGCATAACCCACCGAAGTAGTAGCGTGGTTCCACTGCTCGCCGGAGTTCGTCGCGATGCGAATACGAGCGCCGATCCCGTCGCGATTGCTGCGATGACCGCGGAGCCGGATCCTCAGCCAGTGATTGGCTGTTTCCGTGATGTTATGCGGCACCAGGGGAGTTTGATTCAACCGGGTGACCACGGCATCGATTTTTCCGTCGCCGCCAAGATCGCCAAAGGCGGCCCCGCGGTAGAGGGCCTTGTCCGCGATGGCGGAGTGCTTAAAGCGGCCATCGCCGCGGTTGGCGAGGACGGAGAGGAACTGGCGCGAATCGAGGCTGGCAGCACGTTCGATATCGGTGAGGGCGTGGCCGTTGGCCGTGAACAGGTCTTTCAAACCGTCGTTATCGAAATCGTAGATGCCCGCACTCCTGCCCGAAAGCCGCAGGCTGACGCGGGAGACGAGAGCAGCCTGGGCCACGTCGAGAAAACGGTCGGCGCCAAGGTTGCGGGAAAAGGGAGAAGCCTTCATTGGAAAGCGCGGTGAGGAAGATATCCTCGCGGCCGTCGTTGTCAAAATCGCGGAAATCGACCCCCATGCTGGAGACGGCCCTGCCGTCGCCATTGTAGGCCACGCCGGCCTGGAGCGCCACCTCTTCAAAGCGGCCATGACCGAGGTTGTGGAAGAGGAAATTGGGGACCGTGTCGTTGGCCACCAGGATGTCCATCAGCCCGTCGTGGTCGTAATCGGCGAATGCCACGCCCATGCCGTTACCCGGGTGCGCAGCGATGCCGCTGGCGGAAGACACATCTTCGAAGGCGCCATCGCCGCGGTTACGATAGAGCGCGTTGGCGAGCGGTTTGTAAAAGCCGGGATGGCAATACGCGCGGTAACCGGTCTGGCGATCGCCGCAGAGGGGTTCGGTCGCGGGGTCCCACTGGACATAGTGAACAACGAATAGATCCAGGAAACCGTCGTTATCGTAATCGAACCAGCCGGCGGCTACGGACCATGCGCCATCGCCGGCCAGGCCCGCTTTCCGGGTGATGTCCTCGAAGGCGCCATCGCCGCGGTTGCGGTAGAGGATGTTGCCGCGGACACCGGTGACGAAGAGGTCCGGCCAGCCGTCGTTATCGAAATCGGCTACCCCGCGCCCATGGAGTAGCCGTGGCCGGCGACACCGGCACGATCGGTGACATCGGTAAAAGTGCCGTCACGGTTGCTTCGAAAAAGGCGATTCTGGAAGGGCGGGCCACGGTTTTCGAGGCTCGGAAGGGCCGCCCCGTTGGCGACGAAGATATCGGGCCAGCCATCGCCATCGTAGTCGAAAATGGCAACGCCGGCGATCATGGTTTCGACTTGGTGCATTTCGCCGGACGCGCCATTGTTGACGATCATGGGAACTTCGGCAGAAGAGAAGCGGATCGCGGCGGGGTGGGCGGGCGTGGAGGCTGGGGCGGGAATACTGGAGCGCGCATGGATGGCCCGCTCCAGCGTGGCGCGGTCTCCGGAGTGTTGGAGCACGGCGATGCTTTCCTCGATGCGGCCTTGCCGGAAGAGGAACCGGCCGTAATCGGAGAGCGCCTCGGGGTCATTGGATCGGGCAGCCTGCTTCAGATACTGCTCGGCTTCGGCGGAGCGGCGGAGCGCTTCCAGGGTCAGGCCCATGCCCCGCCTGATGCGGTTGGAATCGGGCTGGTAACGCAGTGCCGTCTCGAAGGCGGTGAGCGACTCCTGATATCGGCTGAGCGCATAATCGGCCCGCCCGAGATAGTAACAGGCGAGATCTTCGCGTGGATCGATTTCGCAGGCTCGCTGGAAGGGTGCACGAGCGAGGTCGAACTTCTGCTGCGCGGCATAGACCATGCCCAGCCACTTGAGTGCCGCGGCGCTGCCGGGTTTCTCGTGGACGGCGCTCAGGAAGTACTTTTCCGCTTCGCCCCAGTCGCCGCGGCGGAAGGCCGCCTGACCGCCTTCGAGCGCGTGCGGTTCGGTGGGCGCTGCGGTAGTGAGACCGAGCAGTGCAGCCATGATTAAAAGTGCCCGCGGTTGGATTGAGATTCCGCTCATGTGTCAACGCCCCGATAGCGCCTCGTTCAGCAGTTTCCGGGCGGCGATGTTGCCGGGGTTGAGGGCGAGGAGTTTGCGCAGGTTCTCCACGCCTCCGGCGGAATCGCCGCTCCGAAAGAGGGCCACGGTGAGCGCGAGCCGGACCGTTTCGAGGCCGGGGCTTTTCTCGAGGGCGGACTGCCACAAGAGGATCGCCTGCGGCGCCTGGCCGCTTTTGATGTACTGGTTGCCGAGATTCACTGCAGCGGCCACCTGCGAGGGATCGAGCCGGATGGCTTTGGCGTATAGCGGCGCGGCTTTGGAGGGGTTTCCTGCCGATTCGTAGAGATAAGCCAGGTGCGTCAGAACCTCTGCATCATCCTGACGGGCGCGTTCGAGATAATCGCGGGCCTGTTTTTCGAAGCCCGGAACAGCCGCATACGCAAGTCCGAATTCGCGGTCGCCAGCTTTAGCTCCATCGAAGGGGACGAGCGTGCGCTGTGCGCCCGCGGGGGCGTGGGCGGAGTGGCCGGGCTTGCGAATGGCATGGTCGGTATAGGTGGCGTGCTGGACATCGCGGACGGACGTTTTGGGCATGTGGCAGCCGACGCAATCGGGACCTCGGCTACAGTCGGCGGCTTGGTGGCATTGGAGACAACGTCCGCGATAGAAGGCTGCTTTCTCGGCTCGGGCAGGCACACGGTGGGGATCATGGCAGGAGCCGCACCACAGGCGATCACCGGCAGCTTTCTTGCACGCACTCTGCTCCAAAGTCTGGAAATGACTGGTAACGTTCATGTCCGGCTCCCCGGACCATACGAAGACGACCCGCGAGTCCGCAAGTCGGTCGCCGGGGCGAAACGCGGGCACATGCGCGCGAGCGATGCGCGCTTCGCCGGCGAGGTGGCACTGGGCGCAGATGCTGTCGCGGCGGTCCGGGGCAAGGTCCGCGGGGTTGACCATTTTGGCATGGCCGGCGACATGAGCGTCGCCGGGCCCATGGCAGCGCTCGCAAGAAACTCCGGGCTGGCGGAACGGGGGAGAGGCAAATCCGTTGGCAGTCCCGGCCACCGGCTGGAGGCTGGAGGCATGACATTCCAGGCATTCGGTTCCGATAGGGCGCGTCAGATAGAGCTGATCGTAGTTCTGATAGCCGGGCGAAAGATCCCATCGGGCGGCGGCGGTATACCAGGAAACCGGAGCCTGATAGACGAAGCCATCCACCATGAACAGATAACTGCGGCCCACGGTTCCTGAGCCGACAAAATATTCCAAACGGCGGCGCCCCTGAAAGCCTGCGGATGCAAAACCGAACCAGGCGGCTCCGCCCTCCCGGAAAACGCGATACTTCACGTCCGAAGGCTTATGTTCGAAGGAGCCTTCGGCATCGATGGATGCGACCACGCCGCTCGAGCGAGCCATGCCCGTGGCCTGGTACGAATCGTAAATTTCGCGATGGCAGGCGCGGCAGGCCTGGCTGCCGGTCTCGCCGTGCAGGGCGCATAACGGGAGGAGCATGCAGACGCATCTTCCGACAGCCCTCCCGTTCAGGATCACGAGTCGCCCATTTAGAAATCCAGGCGAGTGGAGAGTTGGCCGGTACGGTTGCCGCTGGCGCTGGTGAACTGGCCAAACAGCGGGCTGGTGATGGTCGAATTGATGCCACTGAGTGCGTGGCGGTTGAATACGTCAAAGAATTCGACGCGCAATTGCCAGCGGAAGCGCTCCTTGAAGCGCATGTTCTTGGACAGCGAGATATTTTCACTAACAGTGCCGCATCCCGCAGCGGCCGTGTAGGCGGGAGCCCCGGTGCCCAGCGTGAGCGGCGCGGGCTGCGAGAACAATGCCTTGTTGAGATACGTATCGGTCGGCGAACTGGTATTGGCGTAGTTGAAAGGCTGGCTGCACGAGCCGGTCACGAGATTTCCGGGAGCGATATTATCCCGGTTGGTGGCGCCGTTCCATCCGGTGGCCAATGGAGTAGGGGCGCTGAAGCCGAGCGGCGTACCACTGGCGTAATTCAGGATCCAGGCCATGCCCCAGCCGCCGAAGACGGCGTCCACCACTTTGGGCGCCTTGTTGAGGAGCGGCTGTCCCCGTCCGACCGGAAGCTGGTAGTTAACGAGAGCTTTAAAGACTGACGGCTGATTCCAGGTGATGGGAGCCTTTTCGAGCTTGAGGTTGTAGTAATCGAGGGGGCCGGCATTTCCAGCGCATCCCTGGCACGCGCTGGTGTCGCCGTTGCTGAGGCCCTTCGACCAGACATAGTCCGCATAGACGCTCAGACCTTTGCTGAGCCGCTTGTTGGCAGTAATTTGCAGCGAATTGAAGGTGGAGAATCCGAGCGGAGCGCCGTAGTTACCGATGGTGCTGTTGGCGCGGATCTGCGGATAAGTGCGAAGCGCGCTGCCGACGGTTCCGCTGAATCCTGGGTAAGGGTAGGGGATGCCATATTTGGCCGCGTCGGCGGCGCTGGCCACTGTGGAATTAAGAGTGGTGCCATACTGCGCCAGAACCGACGGGGGCAATTGGTTGAGTACAGCCAGGGCGCTGTCCTTCAAACGGGTGCCCTTACTGGCGACATAGCCGACATCCAGGACGATGCTGCCGGGAAGCTCGCGTTGGACATTCAGGTTCCACTGCTGGACATAGGGGATTTTGTCGTAGTTTGGATCGATCATGGTGGCCGCACCGATGTTATCGGCATAGGACCGGTTGAAGGTAGGGGGTACAAACGTAGAAGTGGGGAAGCCATTGTCCCAGTTGAAAATGCCCTGCCAGGGATTGATCGGGTCGGCGCCCAGGCTGTAAGTCCCGGCCCAGGCGAACGAGGGAGTGGGCAATCCGAAATCCTCCTGGGTATCCGGAGAGTAGAAGATCCCGTATGCGCCGCGGAGAGTCCACTTATTGAAAGGCTGCCAGGCGAAGCCGATACGGGGGCCGAAATCCTTCCAGTCGATCTTGCCGAAGTAGCTTCGTCCGGTGCAGACGCTACAGGTGCCGGCGAAGGTATATGCGCCGTTCAACCCGCTGAGCGGGTCCGGTTGGGTCGGACTCCATGAGGCGATGCGGTTGAAGTCCTCCTGAAAGGGAGGCTGCACTTCATAGCGCAAGCCCAGATTGAGGGTGAGCTTGGGCGTTACTTTGAAATCATCCTGAATGAAGCCGGCGTAATATTTGTGGATTTCGCCGAGGCCGGCCGGTTGGGAGTTACCGGCGCTGTAGACGATGCCCAGCAGGAAACTGGCGAAGGAGTATCCGGTGCTGACGCCGGAAAAGGCGGCGTTGGGAATGGACGTGGACAAAGCGTTAAAGGTGAACGAGGGATTGCCATGCGGCCGGTCGTTGGTAAAGTTGCGGCGAAAATCGAAACCAGCCTTTATGAAATGGCGGCCCTTGGTTAAGCTGACCGTATCGTTCAAGCCATAGCCGTTGTACGCCTGAAAATCATTCTGACTGTAGCCGATGTTGGATAGGCTGTAGATCGGGCCTCCGCCCCAGTTAACCGAGGGATATCCGGTGCTATCGCAGTTAGCGATTCCCCACTCCTTACAACCATCGTGGCTGTTGAAATCGGCGTAATAAGGGTTGGCCATGCGGTTGTAGAAGATGGTGAAATTATTGAGCAGCCGCGGAGAGAAGTTGCGGTCCCAGGTGGCGCGCGCCAATTGGCTATGGACCTGCTGGAAGCCTTGTGCGTACAGTGGTCCGCCCGTACTCGGATCGGCCGGGGACCAGAGTTCGCCGCTGCCATTGTTGTTCTGGCGCGGGCGATCGTTGTAACTGTAGGAGGCGCTGAGGCGGTTGTTGTCGCCGATGTTCTGGTCTATTTTCTCAGTGAAGTTGTATTGATCGAAGATAGGTTGTCCTTGCGCGGAAGCGGCGGCGTTGTTGATCAGCGGATAACTGCCGCCAGGGTTCTTGACCGTGGGGAGACAGCAGGCTTGCGCCATCGCCGCGATGTTTGCCGAGACCTTACTGATGCGCGAGGTGGGAATAATGTTTCCCGGAAACATCTGTCCGGTCCACTGGCCGTTGGGCAATTGACTGAAAGTCTTCGGGTCATAGATGGTTCCCTTGTTCACGGGATTTCCGGCGGCGTCGGTCTGTCCGGTCGCCGCGCCGAGCAGGGCGCTGAAGTCACCGGCATATTCGGCGGGGACAGGGAAGCTCTGGGTGGTTGCGCCGGGGCCGATCTGGCGCTGCTTGTATCTTTCATAGGTCGTGTAGAAGAACGATTTGTTTTTGCCGTTGTAGACCTTCGGGATGTAGATCGGGCCGCCGAAGCTGAAGGCATAGTCGAACAGGCGGTCGAGCGAGCGAGGGACACCGCGGAAATTGTTCACGAAAGTGTTGGCATCCAGGGCCTCGTTGCGCATTCCGTAGTAGGCACTGCCGTGCAGCTGGTTGGTTCCCGACTTGAGTACAAAATTGAATACGCCGCCCTGGCTCCGTCCAAATTCCGCCGACTGGCCACTGGTCTGGAGTTTCATTTCCTGAAGCGATTCGGCAGATACGGACGTTTCGGCGAAGTCGGCCATATAAGTCGTGACGGACGCGCCATCGAGCAGCACTTCTTTTGAGAAGCTGGCCGAGCCGTTGATGTGCGAAGTCCAGGTGCCGCCGGATGCGCCCGGCATAATGGAGTAGGCCAATGCTTCGGGATAGCGGCCGCCGCTGATAGAGAGCGGCGTGTCCAGCAGGTCCGTGCGATTCAAATTGGTACCGACCTCCGGACTGTCCGTATTGATGTAAGGGAGTTGACCGGTCACCTCGACGGATTCGCTGACCGCGCCCACCTCCATTTTGCCGTCCACGCGGACCACCTGTGTGACATCGAGCGTAATGCCTGTTCGAACAAGTTTCTTAAACGAGGGTGACTCGAAGGTGACCTCGTAGGGGCCGACAATCAGGTCGGGAACCGTGTACACGCCGGCGCCCGAGGTTGTCGTCTCGCGCGTCACGTTGGTAGCGGTATTGCGCACCGTCACCTTGACGTCGGGGACGAGCGCGTTGCTGGGATCGGTAACGGTTCCCGTAATGGTACCGGTGTTGAGTTGACCCAAAGCGGCTGCGACGCACAAAAGCAGCAGCGGCAGCAACCAGACGCGAGACCGCATCGTTTTTTTCCCTCCTGCTAAAATGCCCGAGGCGCTACATTGGCCAATACCCGAGCATCGACCTTGATTGTTGGTTCATCCTATTACCGAAAGAGGCCGATGTCAATTGGGTAGTGTCTGAACACTCATTTACCGCAGCCGGGAGTTATAATTGTCGCCAATCAGACGGCCGCTCGGACAGCCCGCCTGAGATTCCTTAGGCTAGACTCGGGGAAGTCCAAGCCCAGCTTTGCGGCTACCCAAGCGCTTAGCTCTTCGAGTAAAAACTTCAGGCAATTGCTGGTCAGCTCCGGAGTTCATCCGATCATTCGATCTCCGCCAGCACTTCATCCAGCGCTGCATGTTCATCCGTGCTGAGAAATCGATCCAGATCGTGGATGAAGGATTTGGGCGTCCAGTTTCGTTACTCCGGCGACGTATTCGAGTCCGCGAGCGATCTCTTCAGGATCTTTGATGAAAGCCTCATCAACAAGGGGTTCATCGAGGTTTCGGATAAGCCCGGCCTCGGCGTCACTCTGAATGAAGACGTGGTCCGGCGGCATCTGGCGCCCAATACCGGCTATTTCGAGCCTACGCCGCAATGGGACCATGAGCGCTCCAGCGATTGGCTCTGGAGTATGATTCAGCATGAAGAGAGCCGGCATTTTTAATAAGGGAGAATCGTCGTGAAGAAACTGATTTTGACTGCGTTTAGTTTTCTTCTTTTGGCGGAGGTGCTGCCCGTCTTCGCACAGGTCAAACAAACAAAAGAGCAGATCCTGTTTTACACGTCCGATTGGAAAGGCGAGCGTTTCGCCGACGGGCGGCCGAAAGTCCCGGACGATCTGCTCACGCGGGCACTGGACGTCTCCATCGAAGACGTGTGGGACTTTTTGCGCAGCCAGGGTTACGTCAATCAGTTTGAGAGCGGGTGGCGGGCGCTTCACAGCGACAAGCCCTTTGCCGGACGCGCGCTCACCGCGCAATTCATGCCGCGCCGGCCTGATATGGCCTCGGCGGTCGCCGCCGAGGGAAAAACGGAGGGGCGCGTCAGTGGGACCAATAGCTGGGTGATCAATGAACTCCAAATGGGCGACACCATGGTCTGCGATGGCTATGGAAAGATCGTTGAAGGCACCCTCATCGGTTCCAACCTCGGAAGCGGAATCGCGCACCATACGCATTCCGGGTTCATATTCGACGCCGGCATTCGGGACGCCGAGGAAAATCGCGAGATCGCGAATCTGAATGGGTTTTACCGCGGCTATGACCCGTCGGCCTGGTCCCAAATGCAATTGACGGGAATCAACGTCCCGGTGCGCATCGGCCGAGCCGTGGTACTGCCGGGAGATCTGGTGCTGGCCAAGCGCGATGGCGTGATTTTTATTCCTGCATCGCTGGCTTCCCGGGCGATCGTCAAGGCCGAGTTTACCAACCTGCAGGATGAGTTTAACTTCGAATTGAATAAGGCCGGCAAGAACGGGGCCGAGTTCGAAGGAGGCTGGGGTCCGGCGAAGCTGGATGCGTTCGCGAAATGGATCGGAGAGCATCCGGAAAAACTGAAAATGGCGCGCGCTGAATTCGACGCTGCTCTGGCTCAGGCGAGAGCTCCGCGCGCGGTGCGCCGCGGCCCTCCAGTCCCTTAACCATAATCGGTGACGTTCGCGGAAGAGCCCACGCTTCCAACTCACCGGCTGTACAGCCTACGCGCTTAATGTGACCAGCGCCTTGATGCCGATTGCGTCGAGAATCTCTTGCAGTCGCGCTATCGCCACGGTTTGATAATCCGTTTCTTCGTATCGGCTGATGACCTGCTTGCTGATGCCGAGCCTGCGCGCAAGTTCAGTTTGAG
>DASZLO010000285.1:0-3208 GCA_035552315.1 Bryobacteraceae bacterium | reverse complement strand
AGACGAACGGGGTGCGCAACTCGGCAATGGCTGGGACCCGCAGCATCATCAGCCGACGGATCTCTATTCGACTTACAGTGATGACGACTTCCGGCTTGGCCTGAATGCGGCGCAAACCACTCTCGGGGCATTGGCGGAACTCGCGGGCGCAAAGCTGGGGAAGTGAGCTGCGCCGCCAGAAGGCGGTTTCAGCTCACCCGTGACCCGATCGCGACCGGCGATCGGTTTTGCCTTAAGAACTTCAGGTTGTAATCGAAACTGAAGAATCTGTGAACCGCCGAAGCGCACGCCTGACCGTGGTCAATCTGACCAACAGGGAAGCGCTCTACAACTACCTTTCGACATTCAGCGGCACGCACTATGTTTCACCGCGCGCCGTGACGGCTACGGTCGGCTTCCACTTTTAGCCGGGATGCGTCGGCGTGCCCCTGCCGCAAATACCGGTGCGCCGAGCAGCAAAACGAGGGTATTCGGCTCAGGTGTCCCGGTGGTCGCGTCGTCAGCGACGATTGGCCCGAGGTCAGGAAAGATGCGGGTACTGAAAGGAGTGCTCTGGCCACCGCCGGCTGCGATTGCGTCGATCTCCAACTGGCCCGATGCAAAGTACAGACGGCCGGTTCCATCGATTGTGAAGGGTCCCTGGTAACCGGACAAGATCAAACTCGCGTTGCCATTTGAGGCAAATTCGTATAAGCCTCCGGGTGCCTGCCCCAGATCCCCGTATAACGCGCCGTTTGCGAATACAAGATCGGAGAAACCACTGCCTTCCTGTTCGCCGATGCAGCTGAAATTGCCGATTGCGCCACCGGGGCTAATCTCGTCGATGCACCCGTCGCCGACGGCCACAAAAACGTTGCCGTTTGCGTCTACGGCCAGCGCTCCAGGCGCGAGAGTATTTCCAAACCCGGGCGAGTTCGCCGCCGGACCACTGTAAAACGTACTCTGTGCGCCGCCAGGACTGTATTCGTATATCGTGTTGAGCGATGGAGCCGCGACGAAGAGATCGCCAGTGCCATCGAAAGCGAGGTTGAGCGAACCATCGCCGGTCAGCCCGGAAGCGAACGTGCTGACATTGCCGTCCGCGGTAATTCTGTAGATCGATCCGGTCGCTGAATCTGACTGAAAAACACTTCCCTGCCCGTCGATAGCGATGCTTCCCGCCGGCCCTGCGTTGGGGCTGACCCCATTACCGCATCCAGGGATCGCCGCGACCAATGAATAGTTTTCCTCGCCGGCCCCAGCCTTGTAAATAGCCCCGGGGTGGGTACCGTCGTTGGTCGTGCAAAAGTATATGGAAGCAGCTTGGAGCGGTGGAAGAGCGCTAAAGGCCAGAGAAAACATACCACCAAGAAACAGGGCAAGCGTCCTTCGGGGAGAAGCCATTCTCGTTCCTCTTCCTTCTCGATTCGAGTCAGGCACCCCGAAGAGAATAAGTAAGGATAAACCAGAACGACGAGTGGGTCAAAGAACGAAAGTACCAGAACAAAAGCCGGTAACTTACGGAAGCTTTTCTATCCGGATGGATCCGTTCTGCTCCCAGGCGGCGATGGCCGAGCCGTCGGGAAGAGCGGCGAGCGCCGGGAAGCCGCCACTTTCGGAAATCTTCGTTGGCGCCTTTGCGACAGGGGAAATAACTTCGATGCCCTGTTCACCGGCAAATGCAATCCAGACGCCCTTCGCGCCAGCGGTAATGGCGACATCTTTGCCTTCACCCAGGCTGGTTTCCGGAGCGCCCGGACGGTCCAGAAATATGTTCCTGTCGCGACGCCACGCCGTTACGATCTGCCCGTGATCGAGAGCGATGCCGCCTCCATCCATCGGGCAGGCGTTGAGTTTCCAGGTGCCGTTACCGAGTTTTCGGGGCTGACTGAAAGACAGGCCGTCGGCCGATTCCGCGAGATAAAGATCGCGCGAGCCTGCCAGGGCGTTCCGGAACATGACGTCGATATGGCCGCGCGCATCGATCGCAACCGACGGATCGCAGCACTGGCAGATGGTTCCGTCGGGCGAACTGTAGACGAGTAAGTTCTTAGACCAGGTGCGGCCGCCATCGGTGGAGCGGGCGCCATAGAGTTGCGTGCCTTTGGCGCGCAGATCGAGCCACGCGGCGAAAAGATTACGGCCCGAAGCGTCAGCGGCGATGGCGTGAAGACCCTCGCCGGCAGCGCCCGGCGTGTCATTTATAAGGCCGGTGCGCGACCAGGTTTTCCCGCCGTCAACGGAACGCCAAACCGTCAGGTCGCCCTTTTCGGGAAGCCCGTGAGCGTGCGCATCCTGCGATACTGCTTGCCCCGCGACGGCGGAAATCAGAATCGAGTCCGGAAGGATGGTGACGCGAGGCCCGCGATGACGGCCCAGGGCCAGTGCACCCGTGTCGGCAACTTTCACGTGCGCGGAAAAGGTTCGGCCCTGATCCGCTGAAGAGGCAAACCAGATCGCAGAGCCCGAACATAGGCGAGGGCGACCTTTCCATAGGCCGCGGCAAGCTGCGGCTGGCGAAGCTCCGCGCCTGCGCCCGGCATGATTTCGAGACCCTGCACCGCCGCGGCAGAAATCAGCAAAGCTATGGCCAGGCTTTTCATGCCGAGAGTCTACCAGCGGATGAAGGGAACGCGGGTCGGCTGCGACAATTCACCGCACATTTCTCAGGCGCTGGTATCTGCGACAACATGCCACATCGCGGAGTTCGGATTGATCGTGTAATCTCCGAGTCAAGGCTGTTTTATTTTTCATTGAAGCCCGCCGCCGCGAAGTTGTTCAGAATTGCGGCGGCGGGCTCTCCTTTTTCACTTGTGCCGAAAATCCGCGCCGGAAAATCTCCGCGCCGGAAATCAAAAACACTGCGACAATTCACCACATTTTCAAAAAGCGTGTCCGCCCCTAAACTCAAATGCATGTTTCGAGTCTGCACGCTCCTGCTCATTGCCGCCAGCTTCGCGGCAGCCCAGCAGGCAGTCAATTACGGCAGCCTGGGGGGGCGGGTCACCGATCCGTCAGGGGCCGTTGTGCAGGACGCCGCCGTCGTCGTTCGTCAGATCGAAACCAATATTTCAGCCAGCCGCAAGACCGACGGTGACGGACGGTTTCTGTTTCCTAACCTCAAAGTCGGCGACTACGAAGTTTCAGTGAAACACACGGGATTTCAGGACATCACCCGCCCCGTCAAGCTTACGGTGGGCGCGGATTTCGAACTGCCTTTTTCTCTCGT
>DASZLO010000284.1:0-58889 GCA_035552315.1 Bryobacteraceae bacterium | reverse complement strand
CACCCGCTACAATGCCGGCTTCATAGAAGACAGCTGGACCATCGGGAAGAAACTTACCTTTAAACCGGGCCTTCGGTTCGAACAGCAGGAAATGTCCGGTGAGGCGATTCGTTATGTTTTCGCGCATAACTGGGCTCCCCGCTTCGGTGTGATCTTCGATCCGACCGGCAACCGCAACCAGAAGTTCTTTGCCAGCTGGGGCCGCTTCTACGAAAAGATTCCGCAGGACATTTCGATCCGGTCGTTCTCGTTTGAATCGAGCGTTCGCGGCGTCCTTTACAAAGATCCCGGCGTAAATCAGCCCGCGGTTCCCTCCATCGCAAACTACATTCCGGGCGGCACCATCTCGCAGTCCGGCGGTCCCGGTAACCTGACCTCCGTTGCGGGTGGCACAGCCGCTCAGTATCAGGATGAAATCGTGGGCGGATACGAGCGCGATTACAAGGGATATACCCTGACCGGCCGGTTCGTATATCGGGAACTCAAGCGGATTCTCGAAGACGTTTCTGGTATCAACGTCACGCAGAACCTTGCTGGCGTGGATCAGGCTTATGTGGTGGCCAATCCCTCCGCCAGCCTGGATATTTTCAAGAATGCCAATCCCTGCGTGGTCAGCCCCGCGTGCCCGACCGGATTTACGCCAGGCGGCGGTTTGCTCGGCGCCGACGGACAGCATGACGGCTTCAGCAATCCCTCGCGCGTTTACAAGGCCATGGAACTGATCGTTTCCAGACGCCTCTCGACCAACTTCCAGGTTTACACCAGCTATCGTCTCTCCAAGCTTTATGGCAACTTCGAGGGCTCATACCGCAACGACAACGGGCAGAGCGATCCGAACATCAGCTCGCTGTTCGATTTCACCAACACAGACGGTGCGCTCGGTTATCAGCAGGCTGCCGGTATCCTTCCCAATAACCGCACCAACCAGGTGAAGTTCTTCGGCAACTACCAGTGGAAAGCGTTCAACTTCGGCGCTTCCTGGCTGATCCAGTCCGGAACGCCCCTGACTCCGCTGGCCGCACATCCGGCCTACGGTAACGCAGGCGAAATTCCCGTTACGCCGCGCGGCAGCCTCGGCAACACGCCCGTAACTTTCCCGCTAGACCTGCACGGTGACTATACCTACAAGATGGGCGAAACCAAGCGCATCAAACTGCTTGCCGATTTGTTCAACATTGGCAACCAGCAGGCGCTCGTTGCAATCAACACCTGGACCGAAACCGCTCCGGGCAGCCCGAACCCGGACTATCTCAAGCCGGGTACCAACCTCTTCGCGAATCCCTATCAGTCGGGATTCTCGGCCAGGCTCTCGGTCCGCTTCGAGTTCTAAACGAAACGGCTCCATCCGACCACGAAGGGCAGGCCGTTACCGGCCTGCCCTTTTTTCTGTTTTGCGAGACAATAGGTTCATATATGGTTCGTAGCATCACTCTGGCTATGCTGAGCCTTGTTGTCGGCACTGCCCTCGCGACCGCCGCTCCCCCTCCGAAAACAAAGCTGGCGCCGCAGTACGACAAGTGGCTCAAAGAAGACGTCGGATACATCATTACCGATGAAGAGAAGAAAGCTTTCCTGGGGCTGGTTACCGATGTCCAGCGCGATAACTTTATCGATGATTTCTGGGCGATCCGGAACCCGATCCGCGGCAGCGCTATAAACAGTTACAAGGAAGAACACTACAAGCGGCTGCAATATGCCAACGATAACTTCGGGCGGCGATCCAACACTCCCGGCTGGATGACCGATATGGGCCGGGCATGGATTCTCTTCGGCAAGCCCGTATCGCAGGCGCGCTATCTCGGCCAGGGCCAGCTTTACCCCTGTGAACTCTGGTTCTATGAGAACAAGGTCAGCGGACCATCGATCCCCGGATTCTTCTCACTTCTGTTCTTCATGCCCGAAAACATCGGCGAATTCCGCTTTTATCGCCCTAGCCTGGACACGCCTCTGAAACTGGTTCGCGGCAGCCAGTTCAATTCCAATCAGGACGTTTACAATTTCCTCAAACCGATCGCTCCCGATCTGGCGAAAGCGGCATTCACGCTGGTTCCGGGCGACCCGATGGACACCCAGACTTTCACCGTGGACATGACGAGTGACATGATGATCGGGCGTATCCAGAATTTTGCCAACGATCCGTTCAACGTGCGCAAAATTCGCGAGCTGCGATCGCTGCGGACCAACGTCGAATCGAAGCTGCTGGTTAACGACGACAATCCGCTGGCCATCGATTCGCTGGTGATCTCCGATCCCATCGGGCAGGCGTGGCTCGACTACAGCGTGCTGGTGCGCGATGTGTCGATGGGGCAGGTGCAAACCGTCCCCGCACAGGCGGGTCAGCCCGAAACCAAACAGCTCTCCGTAGCGAGCGGGTTCCGCCTGCTCAACGATAAGGGCGACCTGATCGCGCAGGACGAAGAGGAGCAGGCGTTTCGTGCATTTGGCGCGGACGGGCTCTTTCGTCCGTTTCAGGTGGCGGGGCGGCTTCCGGTAATGCCGGGGAGCTACACTCTCGAATTCCGCATTACGGACCATCAGAAATCACGGGTTTATCTGGGTGAGAAGAAATTCACAGTCGGGCAGTCAGGCGTTGCGGGAGTGGCGGGCCCGTTATTTTTCGCGGCCGCCAAGCAGGTGGAGAAGCCGGACGGCGCCGCGCCATTTCAGTATTTCGGGGCGCAGTTCGATCCGCTGGCCGGCGACGAGCAGGTACGCACAGAACCGCTGCGTGTCTTATACGCCCTTGAGGTTCCGAAGCAGACTCCGCAGGAGTATACGATCGAGTACCTGATCGCCCATGTGGTGGACCGCGAGGCCCGCAAAGTCGTGAAGGAAACGATTCAGCCAGCAGCCTTTCGCGACGGACGCCTGATGAAGTCGAAAACCATTCCGCTAACCGATCTGCCCTCCGGATCGTACCGGGTGGTGATTTCCGTTCACGCCGGCGCAAGTGAAGCGGTGCTGGCGTCGTCCTCGATGCCCATACGTCTTGTAGACAGCACGGTGTCTCCGGCGCTTTTCTTCCTGAACAGCGCGCGCACGACCGCGGCGCCCGCGGGCGCGTCGTACATCCGGGCGCTGGAAGCCATTGCGTCGAAGGACCAGCCCAACGCGATGCGATATATGAAACAGGCCCTCGATCTGGACATCGCCAACGCTTCGGCGGCGCGTTATCTGGTTCAGAACTACTTCGAGACGAAGGACTACCCGGCCATCGACGCCATTTACAAGAAGGCCGGGATTAAACCTTTCGAGGGCAGCGCGGAGTCTCTGGCTCAAATTTCCCTGAGCTTTGCGCGCACCGGCGACCGCAAGCAGGCGAAGGATATTCTGGACACCGCGCGTGCGCTTTTCCCGGAAAATGCGGTTCTGGTGGCCACGGCAAAAGCTGTTTCCAACTGAGCGGGAAGTTTTACAAATCGTTCGCACACGGGCAGCGGAAAACCGTTACAATTCTGTAGTAAAGCAGACACTTTAGAGATTCGGCCGGACGGTTCGCCAATGTACGGGTACCGTCGCAAGCCAGCCGTCTGCATTCAGGAAAACCCGTACATGAAAACAATCCATAAAGTTGCTTTGCTTCTTCTCCTGGTGTGCGCCGGAGTCAGCGCGCAGATAACGGGCGGCCTTCGGGGAACAGTCTCCGATGCCACCGGTGCTCTTGTCCCTAATGCCAGCATCACGTTAACAAACCTCGAAACGAAGCAAAAAAGGACGCAGGCCGCGACAGCTTCCGGCGAGTTCGCCTTCGATTTGCTGGCCATCGGAAACTACGAAGTCGAGGCGGTGGCGTCCGGCTTTGGGGCGGAGAAGGCTCAGGCGGAGGTCAGGACGGGTGAAACGGCATCGCTCGCATTCAAACTGCAGGTCGGCGCGCTGAGCCAGGCGATTGAAATCAGCTCCGTGGTGGCGCAGGTCGATACCGAAAACGCGCAGTTGCAAACATCCATCGCAGGCCAGGCGATTCAGGAAATACCAGTCGGCCGCAACCCCAACCTGTTCGCATTGACAGCTCCCGGCGTCACGCCCGTATCGGCTAACAATTCGTTTCTCGGATCGGGCAGCTTCAACTCCAATGGCGGCCGAGGGCGCGGGAACAACATCATGGTCGATGGCATCACCGCCACTGACGTCAGCGTCACGGGAACAGGCGGTCCGCTGGGCCCGCTGAATTTTGCTTCCATCAAGGAGGTAAAGGTTATCACCAATAACTTCAATGCCGAGTACGGCCGCAATTCCAGCGCGCAGGTTCTCTACATAACCAAGGGCGGCACCAACGACCTGCACGGGGAATTCTACGAGTACTTCCAGAACAATGTTTTAAATGCCCGGGCTTTCTTCGACCGCACCGGTTCGGTGAGCGCTCTGCGGGCCAATACCTATGGCTTCGAGGTGGGAGGCCCGATTATCATCCCGAAACTCTTCAACGGCAAAAATAAAGCATTCTGGCATCAGGATTACGAGGGGTACAAGAGGCGCGGCGCGGGAACACCGGTCATCGCGAATGTTCCAACCCCCGCGATGATTGCGACGGTTACCGACCCCACTTCGCTGGCGCTGCTGAAACAATACAACGTGCCCACCTCGTCCACCGGCACGCTGTCCGAGTTCGGGCCCAACACTTCCAATACCTATGAATGGGCTACGCGGGGCGATTTTCTGTTCGGCAAGAATGACACTTTGTGGATGCGCTACGCGGTATACGATTCATTCACATTTTCGAGCGGAAACACTTTCATCAACAGCAGTCTGCCTTATTTCGGGGCCGCCAGCGCGAACCATCCCCGGCAGGCGACCGCCGCGGAAACGCACGTGTTCGGATCGAATATGGTGAACGAGTTCCGCTTCGGATTCGGGCAGAGCAAGCCGTCCTTCCCGATTGAGACGCCCTATCCCTTCGGACCCCAGATCACCTTCAGCGACGCTTCCGTAACGGGGCTTGGCGTTTACTCCGGGCTCCCACAGGGCCGCGAGCAGCGCACGTATGAGTTCTCGGACAACTTCAGCATCACGCACGGCGCGCACAACATCAAGGCCGGGGCGGAATACTACTACCTTGCCGCCGATTCCTTCTTCGACAGCAACGTCCGCTCCTCGCTGACGTTTGCGAATTTTGCGGCATTCGCAGCGGGCACGCCTTCCACGTATTCGCAGAATTTCGGCAATTCGGTTCGCGACAACATCGTGAAAAATGCCTTCGCTTTTTTGCAGGACGACTGGAAGGTCAGCCGAAAACTAACGGTCAACCTCGGCGTCCGGTACGAGTATGCCGGCGGGCCCACGGAAGCCAACGGAAAGATCTCCAACCTCGATTTCAGCAACACGGCGGCGTACGGAGCCGCCGGAGCGGGGCCACTCGGACTGCTCGTAACCGGGAAGCCGTCGTTTAACAGCAACAATAACTGGGCTCCGCGCGTTGGTTTCGCGTACGCGCCCTTTGGCGATCAGAAGACCGTCGTCCGCGGCGGGTTCGGTTACGCTTATGACTTCGTCTTTTTGAATCCGATTACCAACCAGCGTTTTCTCCCGCCGTTTATCTACACGGCAACGCTGACGGCGGCCACGATCACGGGCGCGAACAGCTACGCCAATCTCGTGGCTGGCAATTCGGCGCTGCAGCAATCCACCACGGCCGCTGTCGGGACCTTAAATACGTCGTTTCTCAACTTCGGAGCCATCAGTCCGGCAATCGCGCAGAATCTGCGAAACCCCATGGTGCAGCAGCGCAACCTTGGCATCGAGCGTGAGTTGATCAGCAACCTGGTTCTCAAGGTGAGCTACGTCGGTACCCATGGCACTTTCCTGCCCCGCACCCGTCCGATCAATCTGATCGCGAATGCGCCCGCGCCCGCGACGAGCTATGCCGACGAACAGGCGCGGCTTTCGCAGTTTACGGGCGCGGTTGCGGGCCTGAATGCCAGCAATCAGGCCTACAGCAACCGGTATGACCGGCGTTACAACGCCGTCAACTATGTGGAGAGCTCGGCGAATTCCGAATACGATTCGTTGCAGATCGAACTGCAGAAGCGCTTCAGCAGTCATTTCTTCGCCAATCTTGCTTACACGTGGTCGCACTCCATTGACGACAATTCGGATGTGCTGGCCGTCCTGCAAAACGACACGTCGGCGCAGCAGAACCCGGGCGATAACCGTAACAATCGCGGTCCGAGCCAGTTCGATCTGCGCCACAACATCGTGGTGACGCATACATGGGAGATGCCGTTCTTCCTCCATTCCACCAACCGGCTGGTGCGCGGCGCGCTGGGCGGCTGGTCGTTTGCGGGCATCAGTTCCTATCACACCGGGTTCCCGGTCAATATCTTTGCCGGCGCCACCGTGGGCAGCATGACCGATCCGCTGCAGTACCTGGGATCGGGCAACAGCGTCGATCGTCCGAACGTGAGCGGACCGATCGTCAATTTCAATCCGCAGGCGGCGGGCTCGGCCGGTGCGCCTTCGGGGACGACGGTGATCAATGGGGTCGCCATCAGCAATTACGTCACGGCTCTCGGATTGTCGCAGCCGCTGGTGGGGAATTATGGCAGCCTGGGCCGCAACGTTCTGCGGTTGAACGGCCAGACGGAATTCGACTGGGATATTTTCAAGAACTTTCACTTTTATGAAAAAGTGAATTTCCAGATTCGCGGCGAGATGTACAACATATTCAACCAGCATGCCTTTCTCAGCATGACCTCGTCGAACATTACTTCCGGGTCCTTCGGCCAGTACAATTCGGTCAGTCAGGGTTCGCGAACCGTGCAGCTGGCGGCGCGAATTGTTTTCTAACAACTGGTGTGTCGAGGTTCGTCGTCAGTTGGCGGCGGGAACCTTTTCAGCCCGCTCGATGTAAAGCACGTCGAGCGGACCCTTGCGGGATTCCAGTTTCAGCCCCAGCTGTTCCTGGAGGGCGGTGTAGAGGGAAGGGGCATCGCCCGTCCCGGCTTCCGGGGTCCAGTCGAGGTTCACTTCGAAGAGTCCCTTTAGCCCGGTCATATCGACTACTGTCTGGCGCTCAAAGCGGGAGAGCAGCGTAGCCAGACCAGCCATGGAGAGCGCTGTGCCCGCTACGTGGCCGGCTGCTGCGGGGTTTCCGTTGGTTCCTTTGGATGCAGGCAGCTTCGGTCCGTCCCGGGCGATCGTCAATGCGAGGAACGGGAGCGTGCTCTGCTCGTGGTGAAACACGATTCCCAGCCGGTCCGTGAGAAGCTTCCGGAGCATGAGGAGTTCGGTATCGCGGTCAGTGTCCGGCGGCGCCTGAGCCACAACATCGAAACGCACCGCTTTGGATTTGATCCAGTCCGGTCCGGCGATTTGCGCATCGGAAGTGATGCTCCAGGCCAACTTAAGGCAATCGCTCAGCGAGGCATTCCCGAGCGTTAGTTTGCCGTTGCGGATCGTACCCAGATTGATGTCGATCAGGTCGCCCGCGGGAGGCGGCGATTGTTTGACCGTGGCAACCTCGAATTCCTGGGCGATCGCCGCGCTTGCGGCGAGCATTGAGGCAGTGAGTAGAAGAGCCAGCTTCGGAATGGAATTCACAGTCTCTTTTGTTTGACACCGCGACGCGGGGATTCGATCCGCCCTGAATCACGTAGTCTTGTGGTATGAAAGGGCTGATTTCCGGCGCTGGGATCGCGGGTCCGACGCTTGCCTGGTGGCTGAATCATTACGGATCCGAGGTGACCAAGCCCCCAGGCTGCGCACCGGCGGCTACGTTATCGATTTCTGGGGGACGGGATTCGACGTTGCCGAGCGGATGAAATTGCTCGAAGAAATCAAGCACGAAGGCTATTCCGTCGAGAAAGTCAGAGTGGTTGATCGGGCCGGAAAGGAAGTGGCAGGATTTCCGGCAGCAGCATTTGCCCGGGCTACGAACGGCCGTTATGTCAGTCTCCCGCGAGGGGACCTCGCGGCCCTGATTTACGCCAGGATCGAGAGTCGTGTGGAGAGCATCTTCGGGGACAGCATCTCGACGATGGTTGAGCAAAATGGCGGAGTGCGGGTGACTTTCGCAAGCGGGGTCGAGCGCCAGTTCGATTTAGTAGTGGGCGCCGACGGTTTGCATTCCAGAGTCCGTGAGCTCGTGTTCGGTCCCGAAAGCGGATTCGAAACGTTCCTCGGCTACAAAGTGGCGGCGTTCGGAATAGAGGGATACAGGCCCAGGGACGAATTAATCTACGTCATGTACACCGAAGTTGGCCAGCAGGTGGCGCGATTCGCGATGCGCGCCGACCGGACCATGTTTCTATTCACGTTTGCCGATCCGGATCCTGACATCGGCGATCCGGCAGAGCAAAAGCAACTGCTGCGTCGGCGATTCAGTAAGAGCGGGTGGGAATGCCCTGCCATTCTGGACGCGCTCGATAGCGCCGGCGATTTGTACTTCGATCGCGTCAGCCAGATTCGGATGGACAAGTGGTCGCGAGGGCGCGTCGTGCTGGCCGGCGATGCCGCCTGGTGTGTCTCGCTGCTGGCTGGACAAGGCTCCGCCCTGGCGATGGCCGGCGCTTACATTCTGGCTGGTGAACTGCACCAGGCCAATGGCGACTACGGCGCTGCGTTTGCGCGCTACCAGGCGCTGTTCGAGCCGCTCATTCGCGCAAAGCAAAAAGCGGCGCTGCGCTTTGCCGGGTCTTTCGCACCGAAAAGCAAACTTAACTTGTGGTTGCGAAACCGTGTTTTCAATTTGCTGCGTATCGGATGGATCGCAGATCTGGCGGTAGGACCCGATCTGGCGGACAGGATCGCGCTACCGGACTACGAGAGGTGACAACGCGAGAATATACTGAAAGCAGTTTGTTTACACGCTCTAAACGTCTGCTCTACGGGCTCGGCGCGATCCTGCTGATCGTGTCCGTGGTTCTTGTCGTGTGGCAGGGTTCGTTCGCCGGGAGCTTCGGTTCCTTCGAGCCGAAGGATGCCACCGAAACGTTTGTCTTTTTCGGAATTTCCATCCTGATCTTCCTCCTGATGATGACGCTCAGCTTCTGGCTGGTGCGGCTTGTCGTCAAACTCTGGATTGAACGCCGCAGCGACCGGGCGGGCTCGCGCATCCGCACCAAGCTTGTATTCGGTGCGCTGGCGCTCAGCCTGATGCCCGTCCTCTTCATGGTGCTGTTCAGCGTCTACGTTTTGAACAACACGATGCAGCGGTGGCTGACGCTGCCGGCGCGCCATGAACTGATGGACTTCGACAAGATCAAGCGCGCGCTGGAGCGCCAGACTCTCGATAAAGCACTAGCGGAGGCCGATCTGCTGGCGTCCACACCGGCCGGGAAAATCGATGCGGCGTGGCTGCGTACGTTTTGCGAATCGCGCGGCATTGTGGCTGCCCGGGTGGGTGATGTCCAATATGGAAAGTTTCCGCCTCCGCAGGATCCGAAGGGCGTGACCGTGGATCGGGGAACCTTCAAGCTGGCTGTAGCGGTGCCCATCGATGTGGCGCAACAAGAAGAGGCGATCGGCGAATATCACCGGGCCTTCGGGCAGATGAGTTCGCAGCGCCGCGGGATCTGGACGAATTATCTTCTGCTGCTCAGCCTGATCGCGCTCTTCGTGCTGGTGGTCGCGACGTGGTTGGCCCAGTATCTGGCGCGGCAGATCAGCGCGCCGATATCGGCTCTGCTGCAGGCCGCCGAAGAAGTAAGCCGGGGGAATTTGGCGCACAGGGTTCAGGTGACGGCCGTCGATGAGCTGGCGCAACTGGTCGGCGGATTCAACCGGATGACGGCCGATCTTCAGGCCAACCGCGCGGAACTCGAAGCGCGCCGCCGGTTCACGGAAGCGATCCTCGAAAGCATTCCGACCGGTGTCATTTCGGTGGATTCGGCGGGCGCGATCCAGCGAGTCAACAAAGCGCTGGACGGGATTTTCCCGGAGCTGAAGTCTCGCAATGCGGTCCGCCTCGACGACCTTTTCTCGCGCGAAGACACCGCGGAAATCCGTTATCTGATGAATCGCGCGCGCCGCACCGGGCGGGCCACCCGCCAGCTCGAAATGAAAACGCCGCGCAGGACGCTGCATCTGGCCGTCACGGTCTCGGCTATTGAGGGCGGCCGCGGCGCGGGTTTCGTGATCGTGATTGAAGACACGAGCGATCTGCTGCGCGCGCAGAAGATCGCCGCATGGAGCGAAGTGGCGCGGCGTGTGGCGCATGAAATCAAGAACCCGCTGACGCCGATTACCTTGTCGGCCGAACGGATTATTCGTCAGATCAACCGCGCCGCCCTGCCCGAACCGCTCGATCCGCTGTTCCGCGAATGCGCCGAAACCATCCTGCTGGAGACGGCATCGGTGAAGCGGCTCGTGGACGAGTTCTGGCAGTTCTCACGGCTCCCGGCGGCGCAGCCCGCGCTGTGCGATCTCAACGAAGTGGTGTCGAGCGGTATCGGCGTCTTCGCGGATCGTCTTGAGGGAATCGATCTGCACGTCGACCTTGCGCCCGGCCTGCCGCCGGTCTTTATCGACCCCGAGCAGATCAAGCGGGTGGTTGTCAACCTTGTGGACAATGCCGCGGAGGCCATGCAGGACGTGCCAACGAAGGTGCTGGTGGTCCAGACGCGGGCCGGGGCCGCGGACAATATCGAGCTCATCGTGGCGGATACCGGCTGCGGCATCACGCCGGAACAGAAGGAAAAGTTGTTCCTCCCCTATTTCTCGACCAAGAGCCGCGGCACGGGTTTGGGCCTGGCGATTGTGAGCCACATTCTGACCGAGCACAACGCCACCATCCGGGTGGAAGACAACGAGCCGTGCGGGGCGTGGTTCGCGGTGGAAATACCGGCGGCTGCATCGGATAAGGCGACCGCCGAGAAGGCTATTGTTTCCGCCGTAACGGCCGGGGTTACGATCAGCGCATGAAGGCTGCGCGGATTCTGATCGTGGACGACGAACCGGGCATCCGGCAGTCGTTGCGCGGCGTGCTGGGGGACGAGGGTTTTCACGTGGATGCCGTCGAGAGCGGAGAGGCATGCCTCGAAGCCCTGGGCGCGGCGACATATGAACTGGTGATGCTCGACATCTGGCTGCCCGGCCTGGACGGACTGGAAACGCTCAGCCGCATCCAGCAGATCGCGGTGGAGGACAGGCCTGAGGTGGTGGTGATTTCGGGACATGCCACCATCGATACCGCGGTCAGGGCGACCAAGCTGGGCGCTTACGATTTTCTGGAAAAGCCGCTGTCGATCGAGCGGGTTCTTCTGGTCGCGAAGAATGCGCTCGACCATCGCAACCTGCGCCTTGAGAACGAACAACTGCGCGAATCCGCCAATGGGGAGCCGCACATCGTGGGGGACAGCGTGCCGATGAAGGCGCTCCGCCAGCAACTGGCGCTGATGGCGGGCACGAATGGGCGCGTACTGATCTACGGCGAGAGCGGCACAGGCAAGGAACTGGTGGCGCATGCGCTGCATGCGATGAGCCCCCGGGCGCAGAAACCCTTCGTGGAAGTGAATTGCGCGGCGATTCCGGAAGACATGATCGAAAGCGAGCTTTTCGGACATATGAAGGGCAGCTTCACGCCGGCGCATGAGCGAAAGGTGGGCAAGTTTCAAAAGGCGGACGGCGGCACTTTGTTTCTGGATGAGGTGGGCGATATGAGTCTGCGCACCCAGTCGAAGGTATTGCGGGTGCTCGAAGACCAGAGGTTCGAGCCGGTAGGCGCGCAGGAATCCGTGCAGGTGGATGTGCGGGTGGTGGCGGCGACGAACAAGAATCTCGAAGACGAAATAGAGCGGGGGAATTTTCGCGAGGCGCTGTTCTACCGGCTGAATGTGATTCCGTTTCACGTGCCCCCTTTGCGCGAGCGCAAAGAGGATATTCCATCGCTGGCGGCATTTTTTCTGGAGGAGTTTGCGCGCGCTTACGGGCGGAAACCCAAAGAGCTCACGCCGCAGGCGCTGGCCGTGCTGGAAGACCATCACTGGCCGGGCAATGTCCGGGAACTGCGGAATTTAATTGAGCGCATTGTGATTCTGAATCCGCAAAGCAGAATCGATGCGCGGCATATTCCACTGCCGCTTTCACGCAAATCGCCGGATAAATCGATGCAGCGTTATGGAAGTTTGCATGAAGTGCGGGAAGCGGCGGAGCGCGAATATATCCAGAAGAAACTGGAGGAGTGCGCGGGAAACGTCAGCCGGGCGGCGGAAGTGCTGGGGCTGGAGCGGAGTAATCTCTACCGGAAGATGCGGACGCTGGGGATCGGGCCGCGCGAATAACGGGCGGAAAGCGCCGGTTATTGAGCTTCGTGAAGGTTGTTATGGATCGCGTACAGCGCCAGTTCCAGGCGATCCGAAACGCCGAGTTTGTCGAAGATGTTGTGCAGGTGATTCTTCACCGTCTGCTCACTGATAAACATCCGCTCGGCCATTTCTTTATTTTTGAATCCGCGCGCCACAAGCACTACGATTTCCAGTTCGCGCTGGCTTAGTGCGGCGGCATGCTCGCGCAGGCCGAGACGAGCTCCGCCGGCAGAGCCGCTTCCGCCTTTCTTTGCCAGACGGCGAATCACATCGGCGGTGGTCATGCGATCCAGCCAGAACTCACCGGCGTGAACTTTGCGAATGCTTTTCAGCAAGAGCTCGGTGGAAGTCTGTTTGGGGACGATTCCGGAGCAGCCCAGGCGGACCGCTTCGACGAAATCTTCGCGGGCGTCCTCTTTCACCAGCATGATGACGCGCGTGGTGGCTTTGGCTTCGTGAATTGCGGCGAAAACCTTTTGGCTGTTGGTGGAACTGGCGGGCCAGCCGACGAGCACGATATCCGGACGCACCTTGCGAATGTGCTCGACCGCCACGGGGAGCGAATCGGTGGAGCCTACTACTTCAAGATCCTCCTGGCCGGAGAGCAGAGTAGTGAGACCGTCGCGGAATAACGTTTGGTCTTCGATTACAACGATCCGGATCGAAGCCGACGCAACTTCGGCTGGCTTGTCTCCGCGGGCCGTTGCAATTGAAACCGTTGCCCGATTGGCTTTCATTTTGGATTGCTTCTCCACAAGTCTATGAGCGTTTTCATACCGAAGTCAATAGATAAACATTGAAAGCACTGGTTTTCAGGTGTTTATCAGCTGTGGTGGCGCTCATCGACCTCCTCCCGGCCATGCTGGGTGAGGATCTCGCGAACCGCATAGATGCGCCGGTCCTGAGACTCGAAGTAGGTGCGAATCACCAGTTCGCCGATCAATCCGGTGCTGAACATCATGAGTCCGGCAAGCAGCAGCAGGACGCCGGCGATCATCATGGGACCGTGTTCGCTGATGATATCCATGTGCCAGAACAGCAGCTTAACCGCCAGACAATAACCGAGCATCAGGCCGCCCGAAACCGTCCCGAACAACCCTGCAATTCCGAAGAAATGCATGGGACGCGTGGAATATTTGAGCAAAAAACGAATGGTCAGGATGTCGAATAAAACGCGGAATGTGCGGCCGAGGCCATAGTGGGATGCGCCGGCGATGCGGGGCGTGTTCTGGATGGGAACCTCGGCTACGCGGGCGCCATAGAAACTGGCGAGCGCCGGAATAAAGCGATGGAGCTCGCCGTATAAATGAACGTCCTTGAGAACCTCCGCGCGATAGGCCTTGAAGGTGGTGCCGAAATCGCGAAGGTCGATCCCGGAAGCCTTCGCCATAAGCCAGTTGGCGATGCGGGACGGGATTTTGCGCGTGATCGGGTTGTCGACGCGCTCTTTGCGCCATCCGCTGGCGATATCGTAGCCTTCGTCGATTTTGCGCAGGAGAGCGGGAATATCTTCGGGGGCATGCTGCAGGTCGCCGTCCATGGCAATGATGATTTTGCCGCGGGCTTCATGAAATCCGGCTGAGATGGCGGCGGTCTGACCGAAATTGCGGCGCAGGCGAACGACTTTCAGGTGCGGATCCGTCTCCACGAGATTGCGAAGCAGTTCGTGACTGCGATCGGTGGAGGCGTCATCGATAAAGATGATCTCGTAGGGGCGGCGCACCGAGACCAGCACCGTGGTCAGGCGATCGTAGAGCGGAAGGATGGAATGTTCTTCGTTATGTATCGGGACGACGAGCGACAGCATTTTAGTTGTCGAAAATTACCGCGCCGGTTCCCGATAATTGATAGACGGTTTTGCCCGATTTGATTTTGGAGGGGTTGAATTTCCGCCCGCCTTCGGCAGCCTCTTCTTTGGCGGCGGCCACAACCTGGGCGCGCGTCATCTCATTCTTTTCGAGCTTGCCTTCGGCCACAGCGGTCTTTCCGACGGAATCCTTCGGGAAAGAGATTTCGCCGCCGTCCTCGACAGAGATGCGGAGAAGGTGGCCCTGATCGTCGGTCAGATTCATCCAGCAGCCCATTGCCTCGCAGACTTCGGTCACTTTACCCTTCACCTGAACGGTTTTTCCCACATACGGCGCGGGACCGGCGAAAAGAGTGGCCAGTGGCATAGCCTCTTTTGTGCTGAGCGGAGCGCCTAATTTCAAATCGGCGGCCGTTGCCAGCGCGGCGAGGCACGAAAGCCCGAAGGCGGTTCTAACCACAACATCGGCGAGGATTTTCATGTGATCATTATCTCCCAATTAGAGACTCTGAAACGATTCGAGCGGTTTCCGGGGCGAGCAGGATTCCGTTGCGATAGTGGCCGAAGGCGGCCCAAAGGGAGCTTCCGGGGGAGCCGCCGGCGATTTTTCCGATTACGGGGCCTGTGGAATCGCCTTCGAGTCCGGGACGGAAGCCCAGCCAGGATTCGGAAGGCTTCAGCGACGCGAGGGTCGGGAGCAGGAGCGATGCCCGGGCGTGGATGCCCGCTGCGATGCTTTCGTTTAGAGTGCGGTCGAACCCGGCGTATTCGGTGGACGAACCGGCGATGATGCGGCCATTGCGGGCGCGCTGCAGGATATAGGTGTGGCCGTATCGAAGAATCGGCCCGAGGCGTATACCGGTGGCATCCCAGGCGATGAGGTGCCCGCGGACAGGGATGGACTTTGGAAACTCGGGCGGGCACAGTGTGGCGCTCCAGGCACCGGCCGCGATCAGGATGGCATCATCCGCATATACCGCTTTCGCCGTGCGGACCGACGTGCCGCCGGGAAGAATTTCGAGGACCGGCTCGTGTTCATGGAGTTTCACTCCGGCGCGGAGGCAGGCGATGCGGAGGGCGGCGGTTACATCGCGGGGATCGACGATGGCGTCGCCCGGATAGAAGCGGTCGAAGTTGTTCAGCGCGTCGGAACGAATCCCGATAGCGGCCTGCTGCGCGGCTCGCTGACGCAGTGCCTGTGCCTCCTCGTCGGTGCAGGCCCGCTCGATGGCTCCGCAGGTCTGGTAATCGATCGATTGGCCGGAGGCTTCTTCGAGTTCTTTAACGAAGGCGGGCCATGCAGCGAGGCTGTCGATCGCCATGCGGGCGAGGGGAGAGTCTTCGGCAACTTCACCCCCGGGTGACAGCATTCCGGCGCCGGCCCAGCTGGCTTCAGCGCCGGTTTCACGGGCATCGAACAGCCTGACGGGCATTCCCTTTTGCGCCAGTCGCCAGGCGCAGGTCAGGCCGATAATTCCCGCTCCCGCGACGATCATAGGTCGTTGTGTGTACCGGCAGGCGCCGGACTATAAGCCGGTTTTTGTACCCTTGCGGGCGGTAACCATTCGTCTTGGCCGTACATTACTGTACGGCTCCAGCGACCTACCCGGAAGTTTAACGAAGCGAGCCGCTTCTCCTCCCCTATTTGGTCTTGCTCCGCGTGGGGTTTGCCCTGCCAGCCGGATTGCTCCGTCCGCGGTGCGCTTTTACCGCACCATTTCACCCTTACCGGGTTTTGAAGCCCGGCGGTATATTTTCTGTGGCACTTTCCGTAAAAACCCCTTTAAGAGGTTCCCCCCGGCCGTTAGCCGGCACGCTGCCCTGTGGAGACCGGACTTTCCTCCCGCTTGCGCGAGCGGCTACCCATCCGGCGCCTGCCGATCTAAGTCTCTCATGGCGCTGTATAAGCGGGCCGATGTTAAAATCTAGTTCAGTCAATAAAAGGGGCGGCGTAGCTCAGCCGGTTAGAGCGACGGTCTCATAATCCGTAGGTCCGCAGTTCGAGTCTGCGCGCCGCCACCAGAAACACCACTAAATACAAAAGTTGCTAGAATCGGGTCACCGAAGGATCGATGGCGAGAAATCTGCTCATTGGGTTCGCGTGGCTCGGGGTATTGTGCGGCCAGACGGCGGGCTCGCGGCCTGTCTTCGAAGTAGCGTCCGTAAAGCCGTCGGTGGCACCGGTTTCCCAACAGTACGACTTCCGCATGCGCGGCGGCCCAGGGACTGACGATCCCGGGCGTATCACCTACGAGAACTATCCCATCTCCTGGCTGATCATGGACGCGTACAGCGCGGCGCGGTGGCAACTGGAAGGCCCAAACTGGTTAATCAACGATTACCTGCCGGGCAGCCCGAGAGTCGACCTTACCGCGAAAATACCCGGCGGAACCACCAAAGAAGAGTTTCGGCTGATGCTGCAGAACATTCTCGAGGAGCGTTTCGCGATCGCGCTGCATCATGCGAAAAAAGAAATGGGGGCCTACTATTTGAAAGAGGCGAAGAACGGTTCGAAACTGGTGCTGTCGTCGAAGCGCGCCAACCCGGGGGGCGACGCCACTCCCAAAAGGCCCGGTGCCGCGAAAGCAGATCCCGCAAGCGACGGCTTTCCTGTCCTCCCGTCTGGCGTGAGTATGGCTTCGACTGGCGACCGCAATCGAATGCGGGCCACAAACGAATCCATGGATGCGTTCGCGCTGAAGCTAACCACACGCATGGGGAAGCCGGTGACCAACGCGACCGGCCTCAAAGGGGAATACGATTTCGATCTTTACTGGTCGAGCGCCGACGTGTCGGTCGGCGCTGAAGCCGGTCCCACTTTGCTTCAGGCCTTGCAGCGACAATTGGGTCTCACGCTGGAGCCGGGCAAAGGCGAGGTCGATGTACTCGTGATCGATCACGTCGAGAAAATCCCGACCGCAAACTAGCGGCCGATGACGCCCGCCAGCGGGCTGCTGGCGCTGGCGTAGAGTTTCTTTTCCATGCGGCCGGCTTCGAATGCCAGGCGGCCGGCTTCTACCGCCAGTTTCATCGCCAGGGCCATTTTTTCGGCATCGTCAGCGGCGGCTACCGCAGTATTCATCAGAATGGCGTCGGCGCCCAGTTCCATGGCCATCGCCGCGTCGGAGGCGGTGCCTACTCCCGCATCTACGATCAGCGGCACCGCGGTGATCATTTCGCGCATGATCCGGAGGTTGGTCAGATTCTGAATTCCCAGGCCGGATCCGATCGGCGCCGCCAGTGGCATTACAGCGGCGGCTCCGGCGTCGATTAGTTTTTTTGCGTTGACTACGTCGTCGTTCGTGTAGGGGAGGACCACGAAGCCTTCCTTCGCCAGAACGCGGGTGGCCTCGAGCAGCCCCTCATTATCGGGGAAGAGCGTCTTTTCGTCGCCGATCACTTCCAGTTTCACCCAGTTGGAAAGGCCCACTTCACGGCCGAGGCGGGCCGTCCGGATGGCGTCGTCCGCGTTGTAGCAGCCTGCGGTGTTGGGGAGGATGAACATCTTCTCGCGGTCGATGTAGTCAAGCATCGACTCCTTCGACTTGTCTGAAAGATTCACGCGGCGGACGGCTACCGTTACCACTTCGGCTCCGCTTGCAGCATGGCAGCGCGTCATTTCCTGAAAGCTCCGGTATTTTCCTGTGCCGATCATCAGGCGGGAGTGAAAAGTGCGACCGGCGATCGTTAGGGGCATAAATTTAGTTTACGTCGTTGATAATCGTATAGTGTCCGTTCGAATCGTCCAGGTCGATGCGTTTACTTCCGTGCCTTTTGCCGGGAATCCGGCTGCTGTCTGTGTTCTCTCCGGTCCGGCTGATGAAGCATGGATGAAGAATGTGGCGCGCGAGATGAATCTTTCCGAGACGGCCTATTTGTGGCCGGAAGCCGCGCAGGGGGACGGCAGCTACCGGCTCCGCTGGTTTACCCCCGCGGTCGAGGTGGATCTTTGCGGCCACGCCACGCTTGGCACCGCACACGTTCTTTGGGAAGACGGACATATCGAAGCCAGTGCGCCCGCGCGTTTCCATACGCGCAGCGGGCTGCTGACCTGCGAACGCCGGCGTGAGTGGATCGAAATGGACTTCCCGGCCAAACTGGAACAGGCTGCCGAAGCGCCGCCACAACTTGCCGAAGCGCTGGGGACTGAGATCAAATACGTCGGAAAGAACCAGTTCGATTACCTGGTGGAGGTGGCGGATGAAGCAACGCTGCGTTCGCTGAATCCGAATCACTATTTGCTGAAGCAGCTTCCGGTGCGGGGCATTATCGTTACAGCGCGCGGAGAGGAATACGATTTCGTGTCGCGGTTCTTCGCGCCCGGATCGGGCATCGATGAGGATCCGGTGACCGGCTCGGCCCACACGGCGTTGGCGCCTTATTGGGGAGCGCGATTGAAGAAAAACGAGATGACCGGTTATCAGGCATCCGCGCGCGGAGGCGTGGTCAAGGTGCGGCTGCAAGGCGATCGCGTTATTCTTGGCGGGCAGGCGGTTACCGTTCTGCGCGGGGAATTACTGGTTTAGTGAAAATCCGACTTCCGGCCGAAACATACGACAGCGAACCGCCTCCGTTTCTGGGGAAATGGAGCCGGGTTTATGTGGTCGTGCTGCTCTGGCTGATATTTCTGATCGCTGTTTTCTACGCGTTCACGCGCTACTTCCAATGACAACGCTCGACTGGATCGTCATGATCGCGACGATAATCGCGATCCCCAGCTTCGGGCTCTGGAAGGGGCGCGGCAGCAAAACTACCAGCCACTATCTCCTGGCCGGGAAGACCATGCCCTGGTATGCGATGGGGCTCTCGATCATGGCCACGCAGGCCAGCGCGATTACCTTTATCGCGACGACCGGCCAGGCCTATGCCGACGGCATGCGCTTTGTGCAGTTTTATTTCGGGCTGCCAATCGCCATGGTGATTCTGGCATCGACGGCGGTGCCCATTTTTCACAAGGCCGGAGTGTATACGGCTTACGAATACCTCGAGCGCCGTTTCGATGCCCGGACGCGGGCGCTGGCCAGCATTGTGTTCTTGATTCAACGGGGCGCGGCGGTGGGGCTTTCGTTATATGCGCCGGCCATCGTGATGAGTGTCCTGTTTGGATGGCCGGACCGCATCACGACGCTGGTTATCGGGATCATTTGCGTCATGTATACGACGATGGGCGGAATCCCCGCCGTGACCTGGACCGATGTGCTGCAGATGTCGATCATTTTCGCGGGGTTGATTCTGGCGCTGGTTACGGTGATTTCGCTGATGCCCCACGGAGTGGGCTTCACGGATGCGGTGTATCTCGCCGGGGCGGTGGGGAAACTGAACGCCGTAGATACCCGACTGGACTGGGATAACCGCTATAACCTCTGGAGCGGTCTGCTGGGCGGCACGTTTCTGATGCTGGGCTATTTCGGCTGCGATCAGTCGCAGGTACAGCGGTACCTAAGCGGGAAGTCGGTGGCGCAGAGCAAGCTCAGTCTAATTTTCAACGCCATGGCGAAGGTGCCGATGCAGTTTTTCATCCTCTTCGTAGGCGCGATGGTTTTTGTGTTTTATCTTTTCGCGCAGCCGCCCATGCTGTTCGAGACCTCGGCGATGAAGGCGATCCAGAATGAACCCGGATATACGGACGCGCAGGGCCAGTTCAATAACGCGTGGCTGCACAGGGAACGGGCGGCGCAGGCTCTGAACCGCGCTCGCAAGAACTCCGACCGGGCCGCGCTGGACTCCTCGATCGGGGCCTATCGCGCGGCGCAGCATGAGATCGACGCGGCGCGCCAGTCCGGCATCAAGCTCTATGAGAAAACGCAAAAGACGCCGGGTTTCAATGACACGAACTATATTTTTTTGACGTTTGTGACCACATATTTCCCCGCCGGCGTGATCGGTCTGGTGATCGCGGTGATTCTCAATGCCGCCATGTCTTCCAGTTCCGGCGAACTGAATTCGCTGGCGACCGTCAGCGTGATGGATCTTTACCGCCGGTTTGTGCAGCCGGAAGCGACGGATCGCCATTACCTGGCCATATCCCGATTCTTCACCGCGATTTGGGGCGCCTGGGCCGTGGTGTTTGCGCAGTACGCGAAGAATCTCGGGTCGCTGGTGGAAGCCGTGAATCAGGTGGGATCGTATTTCTACCCGGTTCTGCTGGGTGTGTTTGTGCTGGCTTTTTTCTGCCGGCGGGTCAGGGGTTCGGCGGCGTTTTGGGCGATGCTGACGGGAGAGGCGACGATTGTCGCCTGCTCGATTTTCACGCACGTTGCTTTCCTCTGGTATAACGTGATCGGAACCGTCACGGTGGTGATTGCCGGACTGGCGCTCTCCTATATCCGGCCAGGAGTTCCAGGGTTGCCGGATTCAGCGCCTGATTCTGCGGGGCAGCCGCGGTCTCACTCGCAGCTATAATCGAGACTTCCCGATTCCTCCATCTTGCAACACATAACCCAGAAGCTTAGTCCGGACTTCAAGCCCATGAGCCCGTGGGTCAGTTATCCGCTGGCGGTGATGGCGGGCGTGTTCGCGATGGTGCTGAAAGCGGCCATCGATGGCAGCGGTTCGCAGGAAATGTCGCCATTCATTCTGGGTATCGCGGCGGTCATCGCAAGCGCGGTCCTGGCGGGACCCCGGCCGGCCGCTGTTTGTACTGCGCTGCTCGGCATCTACGCCGCGCTTGACCTGGGCCGCCATCATGTGCCGCTGGAACATATCCTGATTCGGACCTTTGGTTTTCTGATGGAGGGATTTGTTCTGTGCTTTTGGGCGGCGCGGATGATCGAATCTTCCCGGGAGGCGGCCAGCCGGGAGGCGTGGCACAGGCAAATGGTGGAAACGGCTTCAGAGGGGATCTGGATCCGTAACGCGAACGGCGTCATCACTTTTGCCAATGCGCGCATGGCCGAAATGCTGGGTACGGACGTCGCCCAAATCACGGGCAGAAAGGCGGACGATTTCTTCTTCCCGGCCGACGTTTCTGTGGAGCGTATCCGGTGGGAAACGATGAGCACGGGCTTCAAGGAACAGTTTGACCGCCGCCTCCGCCGCGCAGACGGTTCGGAGCTTTGGGTCCTGACCTGCCGGAATCCCATGTTCGGCGGCGCGGGAGAGAAGCCTTCAGCGCTGTCGATGATGAGTGACATCACGGAACGAAAGCGGGCCGAGCAGGCGTTGCGGCAATCGGAAGAACGTTTTCGCGGACTCTTCGAATCCGTGCCGGAAGGCGTCTATCAGACTACGCCGGACGGACGGATACTGGCGGCGAATCCAATGCTGCTCAAGATGGTTGGATATACCAACGAAGCGGACCTGGGCAATTTGCGCACACAGGAATTCTATGCGGATCCGGCTGTCCGGAAAAGGCTCCTGGAATTGCTGGAGCGCGACGGCAGTTTCCAGAATGTGGAATACGAGCTTCGGGCGCGGGACGGGCGAATCTTTCCGGTGCTGGGCCACGCCAGGACAGTGCGGGACCAAAGCGGCGCGGTCAGCTACTACGAAGGCACGCTTATCGATATCACCAGCAGAAAGCGCATGGAAGAGCAGCTGCGGCAGGCGCAGAAAGTGGAGGCGCTGGGGCGGCTCGCCGGCGGAGTCGCACACGACTTCAATACAGTGCTCAATGTAATCGCGGCACACATCCATGCGGCTCTGCGGGAGTTGCCCGCCCAGCATCCGGCGCGTTCCGACACGGAGCGCGCGCTGCTGGCGGCGGGAAATGCGACGGAACTGACGCGTCAACTGCTTGCGTTCAGCAAGCGTCCGGGCGAGGTGAACGCCGAAGCGGCGCTGGGGCTGAAGGCAAGGGACGGTGAATCCATTTTGCTGGTTGAGGATGAACCACTGGTGCGCGAACTCAGCCGGGACATGCTGGAACGTCAGGGCTACCGGGTCACGCTGGCGGCGGATGCGCCGGAGGCGCTGCGTCTGGAGCCGGGTGGCGGCGGCGAAGTCCGGTTCGATCTTCTGATCACGGACGTCTCCATGCCCGACATGACCGGGAGCGAACTGGTGAAGCGCATGAGGTCTGTACATCCGGGCCTGAAAGTGCTCTTCGTTTCGGGATATTCGGATCCGCCCCTGGAGCGCGATGATTTGTCCGGAGGAGATTCGGCATTCCTGCAGAAGCCGTTTTCGGCGGATGCGCTGGGCCGCAAGGTTCGGGAGATGCTGCAGGGGTAAGGGGCGCGTCTGCGGATTTAGCCCGGGTGCTCGGCGCCTTGCAGCCGGAACATGACGCGCAATCCGCGCCGCCAGTCCGCCGCCAGACCCACTCGCGTGATTTCAATCGAGGGCGACAGAGCCGCAAGAAGCGTCTCGATGGTGGAGTGGAATTCGAGCGCCGGAGCGACCAGCAGAATGCGGGGCGGCTCTGCACGAATCACGTGGCCAGCGAAATAGCCGAGGCGTTCAAAGTCTCCGGCTGCCAGATGCTTGCGGACGCGCAACCAATAGTCGAGGGCCTGGAACGGGAGCTGCAAGTCGGCCGTGGCTTTGATTTCAATCACGACGAGACGCCCTGTGTGGTCGATTCCAAGAAGATCGATAACGCCGCGATCGCCGCCGGTAAATACGGGCACCTGGCCATAGAGCGGGGCGGCCAGCAGCGAGGCGTCGATGGCAGCGGGCATCTCGCGTACCAGCGATTCCAACCAGCCTTCGGGACTGGCGAGATAGAGGGGATGCTGGCGATCAACGGCATCGGGAGTCCGGACGCGCGCTACTTCGTTCGCCATTGCGACCGCTGTGGCGGCGCTGCAACGGGTTCGGCGGGCAATCCCGCAGGTCAGTTTTCCGCCGGCTGCGCGCGCGAATTCCAGCCCTCGTATCCGCATGCTCAAAGAACCGTCGCTTTGTTCGACGCTGGTTACGTCGCCGGGCATCCCGCCGATAGAGAGGGTTTGTCCGTTGGGGAATTCCGGACGCCTGCAGGGCGGGAGAGTGGACTCGACATTTCCGGAATCGGCGAAATCGATCGCGCCGCAGCGGTCCCGGTCATCATATGCAAATAGCTCGCATCGGACAGCCGCAGGATCGATCCAGGCGGCTCGCAGGGCCGCGGCGGCTTCGCGCTTCAAGGGAAGGTACAGCGCCAGCATGGATATCGACAGCGTCTTTTCACGGTGGCGCAGGTAGTCGGCCCAAATCAGTCCCGTGGCGACGATGCCCGCGGGATCGGGCGCATCCGGCGGCGCGGCGACGGCGGCGATTCCATTCGGCCCGAGCCGAAGGAATGCGCGGGCGTATGACGGGGACAGGCTTTGTTCCAGGTTTGCGTCGCAACTGACCTCCTCGACAGTCCATAACGGAAACTCGCGGGCGAGCATGAGCTGGAACCGTTCGCGAAAGGCGGCGCGCGAAGTTTTGCGGCTGAGTTCGTGATTGTTGGGAGCGGCGAGATCGGCGATCTGGAGTTCACCCCGGGTCTTCGGGAAACGCTCGGTAAGAAGGGCGATCTGGTCCCGGCGTTCCAGTTTCAGGCCATCGATCTTGCGCACCAGATTACGGTGCCCCGCCCACGCCTCGAGGACGAGACGCCCGCTCCATTCGGTGAAATTCCACTGGCCCGCGATGAGGGCAAGGGGTTCTTCCCCGGGATCGAGGATGGCAGGTTCAACTGCCTCCGCTATGAATCGTTCTACTTTGTTCCGGAGAGCTTGCAGATCGGGCACGCGCTCCGAGGCTAGCAGTTGCCGCGGAGCGCGTGTGTATTCCTTCGGGGATCGGGGATTACTTCTTTGCCGGGTGAAGCGTTAATTTCTGGATCCGCCAGTTGTTCATGTCGGCCACGTAGAGGGTGTTCTCGGACGGGCAGGCGAGGGCGTGGATCCAGTTGAACTGGCCCACTTCGTGTCCCGATTCGCCGATATAGCCAAGCATCGTGCCGTCGAGCGACATCTTGTAGATCCGGCCCGGATTTTCATCCGAGGTATAGAGGTATTGCGGGGTTGTGTTGGTAATGCAGATGGTCCAGGCCTGCGCTTCGTCCGGCAGGTTGGCGGGCGTGTTGCCGAGCGTGGGGTGCCGTTTCTTGTCGTAGGGCGCGACCATGGTGATGTTCCGCAGCCAGTTGCCGTCCGTATCGAAGACCTGGATGCGCCGATTGCTGCGATCGGCCACATAGACGTTATCGTTTCTATCCACGCCAATGTTGTGGGGCAGATTGAACTGGCCGTTCTCACGGCCGCGCGAACCCCAGGATTTGATCCAGTCGCCATGTTTGTCGAGCTTGGCGACGCGCGAATTCTGATAGCCGTCGCTGATGTACATGTTGTCTTTGGAATCCCAGGCGATGTCGGTGGGGCCGTTGAAATAGCCGTCGATATGGACGGGAGGCGCACCGCCCCGCCCGGCGGGATAGCGATGCTCGTCGGGAGCTTCTTCGCGCCGGCCGAAGTTCATGGTGACTCTGCCGGCGGGATTGAAGCGCATGATCGACATGGTTCCTTTATCGACGACCCAGAGGTTGTCGTATTTGTCGAAGCGGACCGAGTGACCGTAACCGAGTCCGTAAACTCCCTTGCCGATTTCCCTGAGGTATTTACCGCTCGGATCGAACTCAAGGAGTTGAGTGGTAGCGGCGCCGTACAGGGGCGCCAGGTTGGCGCTGCCCGGGTGGTTCAGGACGACGAAACGTCCCTTGGAGTTGATGGCAATTCCAAGGACCTCGCCGAAGTTCATATCCGCGGGAAGCTTGAGCGGCTCGGGGTCCGAATCGAACTGAATTCTTGGGGGCGTCTGCTGCGCGAATGCGCTGCCTGCCAGCAGAGCGATGGCAATCGATGCGAGGCGTTTCATGAAAGTCTCCTGATCGGGATAAGCGTATCACCTGTTGACACGGATGATGATTAGAAGCACTATGTAGAAATAATGCTGGGAGAGTTCGAGTATCTGCTGCTGACCGCCGCCGCGCGGCTGGGTGAGGACGCCTACGGGGCAGGGATCCGGCAGGAGATCGAGATTGCCACCGGCGCCCCGTGTTCCATCGGCGCTCTCTATACGACACTGGACCGGCTGGAAGCCAAGGGTCTGGTCGAGACATGGATGGGAGAAGCCACTGCGAAACGCGGCGGACGGGCGAAGCGGATGGTGCGGGTTACGCGGCAGGGCCTTCGCGAGGGCGCGGCGTTTTATGCGGCGGTGGTGAAGGTCAGCCGGGGCGTTGCCTGGGAGCGTGGTCATGCGCCGAGTGGTTGACTGGCTGGCGCGGCGATTGACGCCTGCTGAACGCGAGGCCGTGCTGGGCGACCTTGCCGAAAGCGATGCGGGCACCGCGGAATCGGCGCTTGCGATCGCCGGTCTGATCATCAGGCGGCAGGCGCTTCTTTGGAAAACCTGGCAGCCGTGGGTCGCGCTTTTGGGGATTGTTTGCCTGGCCGGAATGCTTCAGAGCGAGATTATCGGGCGGCTCACAAACGGTATTTTTCTGCAGGTACGAACGTACCTCAGGCACGGGGTGCATTACGGCACGGGCTTGACGCCTTCGCAGGACATCGTATATTTCACTTGCCTGTTCCTCGCTATGTGTCTCTGGACGTGGACCAGCGCCTTCGTACTGGCGCGGTTATCCGGACGGGCTATCTGGCTCTTGACGCCCCTTTATCTTCTCGTCTGCCTCGATTCGTTCCCGGCTCGCCTGTTCCTGTCGGGCGCAGTGAATTTCAAGAACCTTCCGAATCCGTTGATTCTTCTGTTGCGCCCGCTGTCTGGCTATCAGTACGATCTGGCGCTCTTGCTGATACCCACGGTGTGGGGAATCCGACTGGGTCGCAAACTCACGCTCCGATTGCTGCCGGCGGGGTTTCTGGCTGCAGCGTCCACGTGCTTGACGTTGTTTGTGATTTGGGCCGATTCCTGGCACAGGGGCGTGATGGAAAGGTGGAGTGAAGGCGTCTTGCGCGCCGGTCCGTCTTCGGCTGATTACAACTTGCTGCTGCTCTGCTGGCCCGCGTTTTACATGCTCTGGATGGCCGCCAGACCTCATCAGCGATCTAAATGGCTCGCCTAATCTGGATCTGTTCGTCGATTATCTTCAGCACTCGGTGGAATCCGGTGTCCCAGTCGGGGAACAGATCGACGTATTCTGTTTCGCGCTGGATGCGCACGGGCACGCTGCATTCGTTCAGGCGGACCGGGATCAGAAAGACCTCGTCCAGCGGAATCCGTTCGGCGCAGTTGAGGGCGAAGCGAATCTCTACCTGAAATCCGCCGCGCTTCTTGACGGAGTCGCGCGAGAAGCAGGCGATGAAGAAATCCGAACTCTCGATGGCGTCTTCGATCCTGCGGGGCCAGTTCTGCCCGGGCAGCAGCTTGCGGCGATCCAGCCAAGCGGCAAATCCCCGTTCGGTGAGTTCGTCGTAGAGGTGATTGGCTTCTTCTTCATCTTCGTTCGCATAGGCGATGAAGACCCGGGGGCGGGTGGGTCCGCGGAAGGTGATTCTGCCGGTTACATCCCGCGCGAAGACTCCGAGTCCATCCACCTCAACGGCTTTCGACCTCTGCAGGGACCGGCGAATCAGGCTGGAAAGTTCGTCGACGGTCATGCGGCTAATCCGGGAGAGTGGGGCGGAAAGTCCAGGTGCTTCCCGGGGTAATTGTGCCCAGGCCAGGAAGGTGTGCGGCGCGGCCCTGGCGCAGCGCGCGAACGATTCTGGTCACCGCTCGATCCATCTGATCGGCGGCGACGCCGGTCTTTAATCCACGCTGTTTTGCCAAGTCGTTGGCCAGATCGGACTTCCTCATTGGACAAAGGCTAGCATGAGACGAGGGACTTGTTCCGCTAAGTCATTGATTTTGTTAGACAAATCTGCCGAACTCAGGTTATGAAGTGAATTTAATCACTCCTTAAGCTGGGTTTCATGTCGCTTTGGCTATGATTCATCAAGACGATTCATCGTCAATTTTTTACAGGAGAACACCCGCATGAAAAAGCTTCTCGTACTCGCACTCGGCCTTGGCGTCGTCCTCGGCACCGTTTCTTTCGCTCAGGACACCACTGGCACCGACAAGAAAATGGAAAAGAAAAAGAAGAAAAAGAAGACCGACACCGGCGTCGTCAACAACGGTCGGTAGTTTTTCGGGATGGCCATCCCCGGGAAACCAGGGATGGCCAGACCAGCCTTGTTCGTTCTTTCCCAACACCCTTCCCGCAACACCAATTCCCCGTATTTCTACTCCGGTTTTTCCGAAAATCTGTGCCGGATTCCTCTTTGTTGACTGATTCTGCGAAACCCTCTAATCTCTAGTTGTAGCCGGGGAATTCAAGAGAAGGCATTTCGCCGATGAATATTTCGGTCAAGGGTGAATACGCCCTCCAGGCCATTTTCGATCTCGCATCCAACGCCGCCTCCGAACCCGTGAAGATCGCGGACATAGCCCGCAGACAGAGGATTCCACAGAAGTTTCTGGAGTTGATCCTGGCGAACCTGAAGCAGGGGGCATTCGTCGAATCGCGCCGGGGCGCCGAGGGTGGCTATCTGCTGGCAAAGCGATCCGAATCCATCACCGTGGGCGACGTGCTTCGCTTTGTCGAGGGCCGGCAGGAAGAGCGGGCACGGCAGCGGCGGCTGGCGGATTCTCCATTCTCCGATCTTTGGGAACGGGTCGATGAGGCGATCGACAGCGTCCTCGATTCCACAACCTTCGCGCAACTGGTCCGCGACCGGGCCGAGAAGCACAATCGTTTCGTACCGAACTGGGAGATCTAAATGTACTTCGACGACAATTCGCTCAGCATTGGTCACACGCCGCTGGTAAAACTGAATCGCGTCCTCGACGGCGCGCCCGTCACTTTGCTGGGCAAGGTGGAAGGCCGCAACCCCGCCTACTCGGTGAAATGCCGGATTGGCGCTTCGATGATCTGGGATGCCGAAAAGCGGGGCGTGCTGCGCCCTGGGGTGGAGCTGATTGAGCCCACCAGCGGAAACACGGGCATCGCACTTGCATTCGTGGCTGCCGCGCGCGGCTATTCGATCACTCTAACGATGCCGGATACGATGTCGGTGGAACGGCGCAAGGTGCTCGCGGCGTTCGGCGCCAACGTGGTCCTGACCGAGGGGTCACGCGGCATGGCGGGCGCGATCCAGAAGGCGCAGGAGATCGTGCAATCCGCGCCCGACCGATATCTTCTCCTGCAGCAGTTCGATAATCCGGCGAACCCGGACATCCACTTCAAAACGACCGGTCCTGAGATCTGGGAGGGTACCGACGGGGCGGTGGATGTGCTGGTATCCGGGGTGGGTACCGGGGGCACCATCACCGGAGTTTCGCGGTACATCAAGAATGAAAAGGGCAAGAAGATCATCTCGGTCGCGGTGGAGCCGGTGGCGAGCCCGGTGATCAGTCAAACGCTGGCCGGACAGCCGGTTAAACCGGGCCCGCATAAAATTCAGGGTATCGGGGCGGGCTTCGTTCCGAAGAACCTGGACTTGAGTCTGGTGGATCGGGTGGAGCTGGTAACGAACGAGGAATCGATAGAAATGGCTCGCAGGCTGGCGCGGGAGGAAGGGCTGCTTTCCGGAATATCCTGCGGGGCGGCTGTTTCGGCAGCGGTGCGGCTGGCGCGGGAAGAGGAGTATCGCGGGAAAACCATGGTGGTGATTCTGCCCGATTCCGGTGAACGGTATCTCAGCAGCGTCCTTTTCGAAGGCATGTTCGAAAATTAAAAAGATTTTTTAGAGAGCGCGTAACATCCGGTAAAAAGGGGTCGTCTTCTAGGCAATCCCCGTTACGACAAGCGGGCGCTTCCAAACTATCACTCCAGGATGCGCCCGCGTTCTTTTTTCCCCTCTCGATTTCTCAAGACCGAAAATTAAGGCTCCCATCCGAATGTCCTCGACATTCATGCCGGCAGTTCCTGATGAACCATGTAGAATTGCGGCGAGAGTGTCCTGCGTTCGCGTTTATACAGTCCGGGCAGCACTGGCGATGATTTTTGCGCTGAGGATCGGGGCGCAGGGGATGGACCCGGTACATCTGCCATTTCAATGCCGCGACGAAGAACTGCAGCGCGCTGGAATGGACTGTTCGGAAGACAATCCTTGTCCCGTGTATCTGGAGCTGAACGCCGTGAGCCGGGACGGACACAAGCTCTTCGCGGCGGGGAATCTGCACAGCCGTTCCGCCACGCTCGATTCGGTCTTGCTGACGAGCCTGGATGAGGGTGTCACATGGAAGGAAGCGGCCGACCGGATCCCGGGCGCGGCGCTGGACCTCATTCAGTTTTACGATCTTCAGCACGGCTGGGCGTCCGGCGAGACACAGGACCCGCTGCCCCGCGATCCCTTCATTCTGGTGACCGGTTCGGGAGGCGACACCTGGCACCGGAGTCCCGTTTCCGAAGCGGGTTCGCCGGGAACGATTCTGAGTTTCCGGTTCGATTCGGCGTCCCACGGTGAACTGGTTGTGGATGCCGGGATTACGGCTTCGAGCGGCCGCTATCACTCTTATGAATCGGAAACCGGTGGCGACAGCTGGACGATTCGCGGTACGGCGACGAAGCTGCCCGACAGCCGTGAACCAGCGGAGAACCGCGACCTGCGCATTCGTGCATCGAAGGACGGGAAATTATGGCAGATCGAGCAGCGCGATACGCAGGGCAGCGGCGATCGCTGGACCGCGGCCGCATCGTTCCTGATCGAGGTCGCCAGTTGCAGCGGGGCTCAGGAAACTAAATGACTCGCGGCAAAACCAACCCGGTGGATCTTGAGGTCTTCCGCAATCTGTTTGTTTCGATTGCGGACGAAATGGGAGCGGTGCTTCGCAAAACCGCCTTCAGCTCAAACATCAAAGAACGTCGCGATTACTCCTGCGCGCTCTACGGCCGTGCCGGGGAAACCATCGCGATGGGCGACCATATGCCGGTCCATTTAGGCGCAATGCCTCTTTCGGTGCAGAGCGCGCTGGCGGAGTTCCGGCTGCGGCCGGGCGACGTGGCGATCGTGAACGACCCGTTCCGCGGCGGCACCCATCTGCCCGATATTACGGCCGTGTCGGGAGTCTTTTTCACCAGGAAGGGACCCGCCGACTTCTATGTGGCGAGCCGGGCCCATCACGCGGATGTTGGCGGCATGAGCCCGGGCTCAATGCCACTGGCACGGGAGATTTATCAGGAGGGACTGCGGCTTCCGCCCGTTCTCCTGATGCGCGGCAACAACAAGGGACAGAGCGAAGTTCAGCGGGATGTGATGCGGATCATCCTCGCTAACGTTCGAACGCCGGAGGAGCGCGAGGGCGATCTGATGGCGCAGGTGATGGCAAACCGGCGCGGCGAGGAACGGCTGCGCGAGATCGCCGGAAAGTACGGCCTGGCCCGGGTGAGGCGCAGCGCGTCGGAGTTGCTGAATTATTCCGAGCGCATTACACGGGCCATGCTGAGCCGGATTCCGCAGGGGGAATATGAGTTCGAGGATTTCCTCGATAACGACGGCGTGACTGAAGAACCCGTGCGAATTGCGGTCACGCTGCGGATTCTGGCGGGCGAAAAGGGGAGCTGCGCTGAAGTCGATTTTACGGGGACGAGTCCCCAGGTAGCCGGTTCGGTGAATGCGAATTATGCAGTTGCGGTGTCGGCGGCTATGTATTGTTTTCGTTGTCTCATTGACTCATCCGCGCCTTACAATGCGGGACTGCTGCGTCCCATTTCCGTGATTACGCCCGATCGCACGGTGGTGAACGCGGGACTTCCAGCCGCGATGGCGGCGGGGAATGTAGAAACCTCGCAGCGAATCACCGATGTAATTCTGGGCGCCCTGTCCAGGGCGATTCCCGAGCGGATTCCGGCGGCGAGTTCCGGCACCATGAACAATCTCAGCTTCGGCGGCTGGGATACGTTGCGCAACCGGCCGTTCGCCTACTACGAAACGATCGCGGGCGGTATGGGAGCGTCGCCGCGCGGGCCGGGGGTGTCGGCCGTCCACACCCATATGACGAACAGCTGGAACACGCCGGTGGAGGCTTTCGAACACGAATATCCGGTGCGTGTGCGGGCCTACCGGATACGCGCGGGTTCGGGCGGCGCGGGCCGGTACGCGGGCGGCGACGGAATCGTGCGCGAACTGGAGTTTCTGGATGCAGCAGAAGTGACGATTCTTTCCGACCGGCGTACGCGAGGGCCTTACGGGCTGAACGGCGCGCGGGCCGGAGCTACCGGAAGCAACGAGCTGATCCGGGCCGGCGAGGTTCATGCGCTGCCGGCGAAGACGCGCTTCGAGGTGCGGAAGAACGACACGCTGCGGATTGCCACGCCTGGCGGCGGCGGATGGGGGGCGGTTTGAGCGCGGCGCGTTGTTTTCGCATGAGTGTTCTGTTGAATGTTCTGTTGGGGGCCGGGTTGTACGCGCAGCAGACGGTGGATGCGGTCGCGGTGATTTCCATGCCTCTGGAGCGAAAAGTGGAACTCACTGGCGAACTGCGCCCCTACCTGCAGGTTGCGCTTCGGTCGCCTGCAGCGGGTGTGGTTGAGAAGGTTTTGGTGGATACGGGCTCACGGGTGGGGGAGGGCGATCTGCTGGCCGTCCTGTCCGGTTCCGTGGAAATCCGCGCGCCTTTTGCCGGGATCATAGCGGAGCGGTATGCGCATCCGGGTGCGATCGCGGGTCCTTCGGCGGATCCGCTGTTCGAGTTGCAGCAGAATTCCCGGCTGCGTCTGGTGGTTCCAGTGGGGGAAGAGGACGCCGGCAGTGTGCCGCGCGGCATGGTCAATTTCAAAGTCCCGGCATTTCCGGGGACTGTTTTTCGCGGCTCGGTGGCGCGTAATCCGGGTTCGCTCGATCCCAGGACTCATACACTGCCGGTGGAAGTCGATGTACAGAACCGGCCCGGACGGCTTTTGCCGGGCATGCGCGCGACGGTGACATGGCCGGTGCTTTCGCAGGGTTCGGTGACGCTGGTTCCACCGACGGCGATTGCGGTCTCGGGGAAGCGCACGTTTGTGGTGCGGATTCGTAATGGTGCCGCGGAATGGATCGATGTGGTGAAGGGCGGGCCGTCGGGAGATCTGGTGATGGTGCAGGGCGGTCTCGATGCCGGCGATGCGATCGCGCGGCACGCTACGGATCAACTGCGGCCGGGTACGCGTGTGCAGGCGCGCGTCCGATAGGCAGTTTCGTTAAGTGGCGGGGCGGCGGGGGCGCTGCTTTGCGGATATCGACTTAATGATTAACTGGCGTTTTGCGGAGGGGTCGAACGGAACCACTGCCGAGCGAAGCGCTTGCTGGATCAGGTCCTGAACGGCCGGATCGTCGAGCATAGAATCGTCTTTCAGGACGATGTGCTTCACTACTTTGCCGGTGCCTTTGAGTATCTTGGCGGTATCCCGCAGCGGCTTGGCCTGGAGGAAGAAGAAGCTCACCCACCTTGGGAATACCGCCACCGAGAAGACTGCGTGCGAAGTTTTTTCGGTGGGTCCGAAACCGATGGCAAGCGCGTTGTAGTTGTCATAGACCAGTTCCATGGCGCTTGGCAGATGCTTGCGCAATCGGATCAGGACAGCCTCTGCACGCGCGGCGATCTCGGGCGTGAACTTTGCCAGAAAGGATGCCAGTTGGTGTTCTGGCGAAAGCGTCGGTTTGGTCATTCTCCGAAAGCCCCGATTGTATCTCTGCGCGAACTAAATTTTCCTTGACTGTGTATATCGGTTACGGGTATATCTGTAAGTGATATGAGTTCCCGCGATGAATTTCCAGGCGACGTCCTGAGGTTGCTTCCGCTGACGCCTGCCGTTTTTTACGTTATGCTCGCGCTGTCATCCGGCCCAAGGCACGGCTACGCCATCATGCAGGAGACGGCAACGCTGTCAGAGGGCGGTTTTCGCATGGGGCCCGCGACGCTCTACTCGACTATCCAGAGGCTGGTGGAGCTCGCTCTCATCGGTGAAACGACCGAGGGCGGGGACGGTTCAGGCAACGACGCCCGACGCCGTTATTACGAACTCACCGCGATGGGCCGTCACCTTCTTGAAGCGGAAGTGAAGCGGATGAATTCCATCGTCAAGCGGGCGAATGCGCGGCTGATTGGCCGCCGTGCGGAGAGTTAGTTATGCCACCCGTCCTGCGATACGTCACGGCTTCTTACAGGGCTACTCTTCGGCTTTATCCGGCTGGACTCCGCCTCGCGTATGGGAAGGAAATGGAGGAAGTTTTTGAGCAGTTGCTTTTCGCCGACTGGAAACGGCGAGGAGTGCGTGGCATTGCCGCCACCGGCGGGCGCGCGTTCTACGAGTTGCTCGCCGTCGCGATTCCGGAACGGATTTTCAACGAACGGATTATCGCGCCAGGCTTGTCGGTGGTCATTAGTACGGGGGTTCTGCTGTCTTTGGTCGCGGTAATGATGCATCCCCCTCGAATCCTCACGGTTCAGGAAAGGCTGATCAGGAAAAATGAACAACATAAAACGAGTACTCACTGTGTGCGCGATAGCGTGCGTGGCGTTTGTAAGCCGGTCTGATGCTCAGAAAAAAGCGACAGCGGATCTGACGGGAACGTGGCAGATTCACTTTCGCGACGACAACGGCATGTCGACAAGCTCGCCGAAACTGGTCCTGCAGCAAGCGCCAGACAAACTCACCGGGACCTTCGGGAAGTTTGACTGGCCGGTGATCGGCGCGGTGGATGGAAATACCGTGGTGTTTAGCTTTACTGCGCACGCCACCGACCGGAGCGGGAAGGAGATGTCTGACGCGGTGTTCTATTGGGGCACGATCGATGTCACGGGAAAAACCATGAAGGGCAGGATGAAGAACCCTAAAGAAGCCGGGAATTGGGAAGCATCTCGGAATTAATTCTCCGAACGAAATCCGGAAGCTTGTAAGCTGTTTTCGTGGTGGAGATTCGGCAGTTCGATGCAGCGGCGGGGCGTGCTTATCTGGGCGCGCTCGCGGCTGTCCTGGTAGATTGCGTGGAAGGCGGAGCGTCGGTCAGTTTCATGGCACCCTTTCCGGTGGAGGCCGCCGAAGCGTTTTTCCGGAAGGCGCTGGATGAAGTGGAGCTGGGGCATCGGATTTTGCTGGCGGCATTCATCGATACCGAGCTGGTGGGGACAGTCCAGATCGTTATGGCGACGCCGCCCAATCAGCCGCATCGGGCCGACGTTGCGAAGCTGCTGGTGTTGCGGTCCGCCCGCGGGCATGGCATCGGGCAGCGGTTGATGGAGCAGGTCGAGGAGGTCAGCTGGTCGGCGGGCAAGACTTTGCTGGTTCTGGATACGGTCACCGGCGAATCTGGAGAGCGCTTGTACCGGCGGATGGGATGGACGGCGGCCGGCGTGATTCCGGATTACGCTTTGTTTCCGGATGGGCGGTTCTGCGACACCACGATTTTTTGGAAAAAGCTGGGGGCCACAGTGGCGCTTCCTCAGCGCCGGAGCGGGATTCGATAACGGTGGGTCTTTGCCAGTGCCTGCGCTGCTTCCGGGCCGAGTTCCAGCAGAGCTTTGTATAAGCGCCGGGCGAGGCCTTTGCAGTCCGGAATTTCCATCGCGTGCAGTAGCGCGGCCTCTACGTCGTCCGGACTTCGGCGCGAGATTTTCCGCACCAGTTCGCTTTCTGCATGCCGTTCGCGCGCCAGGCGGTCGAAGGCGCCGTTAGTGTCCGGACCCGCGAAGTGTCCGTTGTCGAAAGCCACGCAATCCAGCGATGCGCGAACCTGCAGCGCTTTGCGCAGATTCTCCAGATTCATGCGCGAGCGCTCGTCTATATCGCGCGATTGCCGCAGCACCAGATCCGAATAGAGAGGCTCGGCGCAGACGAAGCGCGCGGCCCCCGGGACCAGGTCGGCTTTTTCGGGATGCCGCAACGAATCGGCATAGTGGATGACGGAATACTTCTTCCCGTTCGCGCCCGTCATATCGAACCGGACACCGAACAGCGCGATCGCGGCCGCGCTTTCATTTCTCACGATCACGGAATATGGAAGCGCCCCACGCAGCACATCGTCTACGGCTCGTCCATAGAGGGCTTCGACAGAGGGAATGAAGTGTGCAGAGTCCGGTCCGGCCAGTTCGACGCCTGCGACGCAGCTCGGCTTAGCTTTCACCGCTATGATTGTAAGGGACGTGACGGAACAAGCGGATATTTCGAGACGCCTGACGGCCCAGGTGAAGGCAGGCGGATGCGCTTCCAAATTAAGCCCCGGGCTGCTCAGCAAAGTCCTCGGCACACTGCCGCATATGCCCAACGAAAACGTTCTGGTCGGCTTCGATACCGCGGATGATGCCGGTGTCTATCGCATCTCGCCCGAGCTGGCTCTGGTACAGACCGTGGACTTTTTCACTCCGATGGTAGATGATCCATTCACCTTCGGGGGCATTGCCGCGGCGAACGCCCTGAGCGATATCTGGGCCATGGGCGGCACTCCGATTTCGGCTCTCTCCATCGTGGCGTTTCCCGCAGGCGGCAATCTCGACGATCTGGGCGCGATCATGCGCGGCGGTCTTGAAAAGATGTGCGAAGCCGGATGCGCGGTACTGGGCGGCCATAGCGTCAACGATCCGGAAATAAAATTCGGGTATGCGGTTACCGGTACGATCCACCCGGACCGGATCAAGACGAATGCCGGGGCGCGCGCGGGCGATGTCCTCCTGTTCTCGAAAGCCATCGGGACCGGCGTGATTTCGACGGCGCTGAAGCGTGGCATCGCGAAAGACTCGCATGTTGCGGCCGCAATTAAATCCATGCTGACGCTGAACCGGGAAACCTGCGAGGCCATGCTGCATTTCGATGTGCACGGCTGCACCGACGTAAGCGGCTTCGGAATGATCGGGCACGCCCGCGAGATGGCGCTGGCGAGCAACGTCACTCTTGAAATCGATCCGGCGCACATTCAACTGCTTCCCGGCGCGGTGGATGCAGTGCTCGGGGGCGCAATCCCCGGCGGTCTTAACAGCAATCGGGATTTCGCTTCTTGCGTGGTGGATGCCGCCGACGAAATCTATCCCGCGCTGATGGATCTTGTTTACGACCCGCAGACTTCCGGAGGGCTGTTGATATCGCTGTCCGAAGCCGACGGGGAGGCCCTGATGGCCATGCGGCCCAACGTATACTGCATCGGGCGCGTGCTGCCGCGAGGCGTCAAGCCGATCGTTCTTATATGAAATCCGATCCCGTAATCATTGCGCTGGACTTCGACTCCGCCGCGGAAGCCGACTCGCTGGTAACTGCGCTGGGGGCGTCCGCGGGCTTTTACAAAGTCGGCATGGAGCTTTTTGCGGCAACCGGCATGGACTATGTCCGGTCTCTGGTGGATCGGGGCAAGCGCGTATTTCTGGACATGAAGTATTACGACATCGGCGAAACGGTGAGGCGCGCCGTGGCGGTGGCCTCGCGTTCGGGTGCGGAATTCCTGACGATCCATGGAGTGGGACAGGTGATGCGCGCGGCGCTGGAGGGCAGAGGCGATTCCGGAATGAAGCTGTTGGCGGTTTCGGTGCTCACCAGCTTCGATCAAAACGATGTGGCGGAACTGGGTTACGACTGCGGCCTTGCCGAACTGGTGAGTCAGCGTGTCAGTCTGGCGATGAAGACGCGGATGGATGGTGTGGTGGCGTCACCGCTGGAGGCGCGGACGATTCGCGCGTTGACGGGCACGGACGCCATTCTGGTCACGCCGGGGGTACGTTCCAAGGGAGCTTCGACGGGAGACCAGAAGCGCGTGGCGACGCCAGCCGAAGCGGTGCGCGACGGGGCGAACTATGTTGTGATCGGCCGCCAGGTTTCGCGGGCTGCCGATCCGGCCGCGGCGCTGCACGCGATACATGCCGAGCTCGCCACGTGCAGCAAATAGATCTCTTCCTGGCGCACTACGGCTACCTGGCAATCTTCGGACTCCTCACTCTGGGAATTGTGGGCCCGTGGATTCCGGACGAAACGATTCTGGTGCTTTCGGGGCTCGCGGTGCACCGGGGACAACTGGCACTCGGGCTGACGATCCTCTCCGGCTTCGGCGGCAGCGTTTGCGGAATCACTTTGAGTTACCTGCTTGGGCGCACCGGCGCGATTTATGTGCTGGAGCGTTTCAGGCCGCTGCATCGGGCAATCGGCAGACACATTCCACAGGTCGAAATCTGGTTTCAGCGCTATGGGCCGTGGACGCTTTTCTTTGGCTACTTCATTGCGGGCGTGCGGCACTTCACGGCTCTGGCCGCGGGGATCGCGAAGCTGAAGTATCCGCCGTTCGCGCTTTGGGCGTATCCGGGCGGTCTGGTCTGGGTGTGCCTTTTCGTGGCGATCGGGTACTACCTAGGGGAAGAGTGGGACCGGCTGGCGCATTTTTTCGATCGGGGGGCGCTCATCGCGGCTGGTGTGGTGGTGGTCATCGTGCTTGCGGCCTGGGTAGTGCGGCGCAAGCGGCCGATCGGGTGAGACGGCGCGGGTCTTGTTAGTCCAGCTTCCTCTGATTTCCCAAGCCTTCGATCTGCACGAATCCGCCGGTCTCCAGCATGTCCTGATCTTCGTCGTTCTCTTCGAAGTCGGGCGCGAGAATGGCGTAGATCATATCCAGCTTGTCCTGCAGATTGCTGTTCTGTTCCTCCAGTTGGCGAATACGTTCGAGCAGTTCCTTCTCAGACGGCATTCCTCTATTGTCTACATATGGGGTTCGCGTTGTGGATCGACGGAGAGGCGGAAATGGCCTGGGCTGAAGGTACGCATGAGTACCGTCCCATGGGGACTGCGGCCATTGCCCGGTCCGGACAATTCCGCCACAGCGATTTTACGGGCGGCAGACGGCGTCCGCTGCGTCTGGAGAATTCATTCGCGGGATTTTACGGCTCACTGGAAGAAGTAAACGCGACTCTGCGCACGCGCGCACAGTGGAAGCTTCGCTGGACCCCGGGCCATCTGCGTTAACGCCTGGCATCCCCTGCTATGCTGGTGTTGCAAAACGGCAGGCAAGCGTGGACCTCAATCTCGAAACCCTCAAAAGCGAAATTCTCGCATATCTTGAAAGTACCGATTTCGCCATCTTCCGGAGCCTTGCCGGAGGACTCGAGGACATGAAACTCATCTCCTGGGACTCGGAACGGTGGCCTGACTATCGCGCCTTCCTCGATGCGGCCCGCAAGGCCGGCGAGAAGATGATCCTGTTCGCATCGCGGGAAATCGACGCGGAAGAAATCGACGAGGCCCTCGAAGAACTGGCCGACACCGAATTCACGCGCGAGGAGCGCCGCGATCTGGAAAAAAAGATCCGCGCTGCACAGCGCCATCGCGGCGAGACTTGTTCGCTGGAGCTGGCATTTACGCACGGATCGCACATCTACGTTTACGAAGCTCGTCCGGACTGGTACGATGACTTCCTCGACGCCTGCGACGAGATCAACTCCATATTCCCGGCAGGAGACGACGGTCAGGATGCCGGTAATGACGGGCTCGGCGGCTACTTCTCAAACAATTAGCAAGTGGACATTCCCCGACGACTGCGATGAGAGCGCGATAGCGGATCTCGCCCGGGACGTCGGCATGCCCGTGGCTGCGGCGGGAATTCTGTGGCGTCGCGGATTTCGCGATGCCGCCGGAACGCAGGCATTTCTCGATCCTCAGATCGCGGACCTGCACGATCCGTTTCTGCTGCGCGACATGGATCTTGCCGTTGCGCGCATCGGAACGGCAGTTGCGCGGAAGGAAACCATCGAAATCCACGGCGATTATGACGTCGACGGCGTCACTTCCACCGTGGTGTTGAAGAAGGCCCTGGAGATGATCGGCGCCGAAGCGGGTTGGTACATTCCGCACCGCTTGCACGACGGGTATGGCATGCAGCCCGCGGCGGTGGAGGGCGCGGCGGCGCGCGGGGTCAAGCTGATTATCAGCGTCGACAACGGCATTCGGGCCGGCGCCGCGATTGCGCGCGCGAATGAGCTCGGGATCGATGTGATTGTGACCGATCACCACCTGCCCGAGGCTGAGCTCCCGCCAGCGCTGGCGGTGATCAATCCCAGCCGCGGGGACTGCGAATATCCCAACAAGAATCTCTGCGGGGCGGGCGTTGCATTCAAGCTTGCGCACGCGGTGCTTCAGGACGCCGGCTGGGCGGAAGCGAAGCTGATGCGCGTGCTGGCGTCGTTTCTGAAACTGGTGGCGATCGCCACGGTGGCGGATATCGTTCCCCTTACCGGGGAGAATCGCATCATCGTCAAGCACGGGCTGGAGGGCCTGGGCGATGCGCGCAACCCCGGATTGCGCGCGCTGCTGTCCGCTGCCGGATTCAGCGACCGTATACCCAACGCCACCGAGGTCGGATTCCGCATCGCGCCGGCGATCAACGCTTCCGGGCGCATGGACGATGCGGGCGAAGCGGTGCGTATGTTTCTGACGAAGGACATCGAGGAGGCGCGCCGGATCGCGGGCGATTTGTTCGCGCTGAACCAGGATCGCCAGGCGGCGGAGCGGTCCATCGTGAACGAGATTCTGGCGCGCTGCGCGGAAATACCGGTCACGGATGCGGACGCCGCGCTGGTGCTGTGGGGCGAGGGCTGGCACCGCGGCGTGGTGGGAATTGTCGCGAGCCGCGTGGTGGAAAAGTTCAGCCGTCCCGCGATTGTGCTGGGAATTGAGAACGGAGTCGCGCAGGGCTCGGGCCGGAGCATTGAGGCTTTTCATCTTCTCGATGCGCTGGAAAGCATGCGGGAGCTGTTTACGAAGTTCGGCGGACACGCGCATGCGGCGGGTTTGACGCTGCCGGCTTCTTCGTTGGAAGAATTTCGGGAGCGCTTGCGCGTCCATGCCGCCGCTTTACTCAGTCCGGAAGACATGCGGCCGCGCGTGCAGGTGGAGGCGGTTGTCGATCTCAATCAGGTGGACGATGCTTTGTGGGCCGCGCTGGAACGCATTGCGCCGTTCGGAATGGACAATCGCAAACCGCTGTTCGCGGTGCGCGGCGCGGAACTCGCCGGGCCGCCACAGGTATGGAAAGAGAAGCACATTCGGCTCGCCGTCAGGCAGGGCCGGCGCACGGTGATGGTGAAGGGTTGGAATATGGGCGCGCTCGCCGCGGGGTTACAGGACGCCAAAGCCGTTGATGTGGCCTTCGAGATCGAGAAAGATCTGTTCGGCGGCTGGGGCCTGACGGCGAAGGCCTGCCGGATAACGACTGCCGGATAACGACTGCCAGATAACGACGGGCTCGCTCGCACGCGGAGTCCCGTTAGCGCTAAATTCTTTACGTGGGGCCAACGATGGAAAGATCGGGAGCGGGAGACGCCATCCGAATCAGCGTCTTTGGCAATCTGCGCATCCACTTCGGTGGCCGTCCTGTCACGTCTGTCAATACGAACCGGATGCAGTCGCTTTTAGCGTATCTGGTTTTACATTCGGACACCCCGCAGCCGCGCGAACGTTTGGCGTTCCTGCTGTGGCCCGAGTCGGGCGAATCGCAGGCGCGCACGAATCTGCGACAGCTCCTCCACCATCTGAAACGAGCCTTGCCGGCTGACTGTAGCGCCATGGTGACGGATCACTTCACAGCACAGTGGAAGAACGACGAATCCTGCACGATCGACGCGGTTGGATTCCGGATCGCGATCGCGGAAGCCGCGGGTGCCCATTCGAGAGGCGACCCCGCGGGCGAGTTGCACACACTTGCAGCAGCCGCACAGCTCTATGAGGACGACCTTCTGCCCGGCCTTTACGATGAATGGCTGGTCCCTCTGCGCGAAGAATATCGCAGGCAGATGGTTGAAGTTCTTCAAAGACTCGCAACCCTGTCTGAGGAGCGCGGGGAATTTGCCGCGGGTATTCAGTGGGCTGAGCGTCTGATCGCGCTCGATCCGTTGAGTGAGCCGGGCTACCAGCTGCTGATGCGCCTGCATGCGGCCAATAACGATCGCTCCAGCGCATTGCGGGCTTATCACCAGTGCATGCGGGTGTTGCGGCGCGAAATGGGAGTGGAGCCGGGTCCGTCGACGCTGGCGCTTTTTGAAAGCCTGCTGAAGGCCGATGCCGCGCCGGTTCCCGTGGCGGGAAGGCCGGTGTCGCACCTGCAGACTGCACGTTCGCTGATCGGCAGGCGGCGTGAGTGGGGACTGCTGGCGTCGGCCTGGCAGTCGGCCGTCGAAGAAGGTCCGTGCGTGGCGCTGATCTCGGGCGAACCGGGAATCGGCAAGACCCGTCTGGCGGACGAACTGTATGAATCCTGCGCACGCAACGGAAGCGCGGGCGCGCGCAGCCGGTGTTATGCAGGCCAGGGCCAGGTGGCGTATGCGCCCGTGACCGAGTGGCTGCGGGCGGATGCCGTTCGCGCCGGCTTGCCGCGTCTGGCAGCCCATCAACTGGCGGAACTGGCGCGGCTGGTTCCTGAGATTCGCGATGCCTATCCCGGTCTGGAACCGCCGAAGCCGCTCACGGAGAGCTGGCAGCGCGTTCACTTCTATGAATCCCTCCATGCGGCTTTTGGCGGGACGCGCAAACCGGCCGTGTTGTTTATCGACGATCTGCAATGGTGCGATTCCGATTCGCTGGAGTGGCTGCACGCGTTTCTGGTATCGCCTTCCGCGAAAGGCATTCTGGTGCTGGGAACCGTGAGAGCGGAAGAGACGGACCGCGGGCATCCTTTTACAAGATTCGTGAGCGCGCTGCGCCAGGACGGGATCGCGGCGGAGATCCCTTTGACGCCGCTGGACTCGACCGAGACGGCGGAACTGGCCCGGCAGATTTCAGGCAAGGAGCTGGAAAGCGGCGATCTGGGCACCATCTTTCAGTCGACGCGTGGAAATCCTCTGTTTGTGGTGGAGAGCATTCGGGCGGGACTGCAAAGCACCCGCGTGCATGCTGTTATCGCGGCGCGTCTGGCGCAGCTTTCAGCGGCTTCCTATGAACTGGCCGGACTGGCAAGCGTGGTGGGGAGGCCATTCTCCTTCGAACTGCTCGAGAAAGCCACTGACTGGGATGAGCGAAGTTTGTCGCAGGCGCTCGATGAACTTTGGCAGCGCCGCATTATTGAGAGCCGCACAGAAATCCGCGGGACCGACAGCAGCGCAGCCGCGGAGTACGATTTCACGCACGACCGTTTGCGCGAGGTCGCCTACGCGGAGCTCAGCGTGGTGCGGCAGCGTTATCTCCACCGGCGCGTTGCCCGTACGCTCGCCGATGTGCACGCGGCGGACAGCGGAAGCTGGGACGGGCAAATCGCTTCGCACTTCGAGCAGGCAGGAATGGCGGCTGAGGCGATCGGGCATTACCGCCGGGCGGCGGCATTCGCGCGCCAGCGTTACGCCGACAAAGAGGCTTCCGATCTTTTGCGGCGCGCGCTCGTCCTGTGCAGGGGATTTCCGGAATCGGCCAGGAGACAGGAGCAGGAACTCGATCTGCTGGTTACGCTCGGCCCTTCGCTGGTGACTACAGATGGCTATTCAGCGGCGGAAGTAGGGGAGACTTACGAGCGTGCCCTCGATCTTTCGCGGCGGATGGAGGATCGCAATATTTTCGTGATCCTGACGGGCGCATGGGTTTATCACGTCGTCCGCGGCGATCTGGAGAAGTCGCGGGAATTTGGTCTGGAATTTGTGAGAGTCGCGGGGAGGGCGCCGATCCCCGCGCTGATGCTGGCGGGGAATTTCGTTCTCGGAAGCACCTTATTTCATCTGGGACAGCTGGAGGAATCGCTGCGGCATATGACGGCTGCGATTGAGGCGCACCGCAGTCCGGCGGAATCGGTGCTGGAGCTGTTCGCGGGTCCGGATATCGGAGTGTTCTGCCGGTCCTATCTTGGCCATCTTGCGTGGCACAGAGAACAGGGCGACGCGGATCGTTATGCCTCCGAAGCGATCGCAGCTGCGGCGCGGATGCAGCATCCCTTCAGTCAGGCCATTGCGCTCGACTACGCGGCGATGCTGCACGTATTCCGTGGGAAAAGCCGCGAGGCGCTGGATCGCGGGCGTCAGGCGGTGGATCTTTGCAGCCGGCACGGTTTTGCTTATTATCTGGCGATGGCGAACGTGCTTACTGGCTGGGCTTCGGCTGCGGAGGGCGATGCTCCGGCCGGTCTCGCGCAATTGCGGGAAGGCTTGGAGGGCATGCGCGGATTGGGCGCCGAAATTCGACTGCCGTACTATTTCGCTCTTCTCGCCGAAACACTGGGACGCACCGGACAGGTGGGAGAAGCCTTGGCCAGTCTTTCCAGCGGCTTCGCATTTATGGGCAAGAACGGCGAAGAATGGCCAGCCGCAGAGTTGCATCGGGTGCAGGGAGATCTGCTGGCGGCTGAGGGAAAGGCGGATGCGGCGCAGGCCAGTTACCGCCGCGGCGTCGAGGCAGCCCGGCGGTCGGGATCGCGTGCGTTCGAAAGAAAATTATCGGCTCTCGTGCCCGGAACGGCAGGAAAGGCTGCCACAGAACGCTTTTAGAACGCCTCGCTGGTCATAGTAGCTTCAGGAGTCCACACAAATGTCTACAACAAATGCATCCCTGGAACAAGCGATCGGGGAATTTCGCGGTCAGTTCCGCGGTGAAGTGATTGAACCGGGCGACACCTCGTATGACGCCGCGCGTAAGGTTTATAACGGCATGATCGACCGGCATCCGAAGCTGATTGCCAAGTGCACAGACGTAGCCGATGTGATGGCGGCAGTGCGGATGGCGAGGACGAACGGGTTGCCGGTTTCGATTCGCGGCGGCGGCCATAACGCGGCGGGCCTGGGTGTTTGCGACGACGGGCTGGTGATCGATCTTGCGCCTATCAACTATGTCCGGGTGGACCCTTCATCTCGCACGGTGATGGTGGGCGCCGGATGCAAGTGGAGCGATGTGGATCACGCCACTCACGCTTTCGGTCTGGCGGTGCCGTCGGGGATCGTTTCCAGCACCGGCGTAGCGGGGCTGACTCTGGGCGGGGGAATGGGACACCTGACGCGAAAATACGGTCTCACGATCGACAGTCTGATTTCGGTGGATATGGTGCTCGCGGACGGCAGTTTTGTAGTTGCCAACGCCGAGGAAAATGCCGATCTTTTCTGGGCGGTGCGGGGCGGCGGCGGGAACTTCGGTATCGTCACTTCTTTTCTGTTCGACGCGCATCCGGTGCATACTGTCTGTGCCGGCCCCATGCTCTGGAATATGGAGGATGCGGCCGACGTGATGAAGTGGTATCGGGAATTCATCACGCAGGCGCCGGAGGAAATGAACGGCTTCTTCGCGCTGATGACTGTCCCGCCCGGGCCCCCGTTTCCGGAGCCACTGCACATGCAGAAGATGTGCGCGATCGTCTGGTGCTATCAGGGATCGATGGAGCAGGCGAACGCGATTCTCGATCCGATCCGCAACTATCGTCCGCCGGCCTTTGAGTTTTTCGCACCGATGCCGTTTCCCATGCTGCAGGGGCTGTTCGACGGCGTTTATCCCGCGGGGCTGCAATGGTACTGGAAGGCTGACTTCTTCAAGGAGCTCAGCGACGAGGCGATCGAAAAGCATCTGGAGCACGGGGCGCTGATGCCCACCTGGCAGTCCACCATGCATTTGTATCCGGTGAACGGAAAAGCCAAACGGGTAGGCGCAAGCGAGACGCCGTTCAGTTATCGCGATGCCGTGTGGAGCGAAGTGATTGTGGGGGTGGATCCGGATCCGGCTAACTGCGGGAAGATTACGGAATGGGCGCGGAATTATTACGATGCGCTGCATCCGTATGGGGCGGGCGGGGCATATCTGAACTTCATGATGGAAGAAGGTGAAGATCGGATCCGTGCTACCTACCAAGGGAACTACGATCGTTTGTCGGCGATAAAAGCCAACTACGATCCGGAGAATTTCTTCCGGGTCAATCAGAACATCAGACCTCTGGCGTCGGCCGAGGCGGCTGCCAGGTAAACCCTTCGAGGGCTACTGGCTTCGCTTTTTCTTCCTGGGAGCTACCAGGCGGTAGCTCCCTTTTACCAGCTCGCCGACTTCTTCCCAATCGATCTTGCCGGTGTCCAGCCGGAGAGCGATCCAGCCTCTCGGTCCGATATAGGCGGGCAGATAAAAGCGGGCAGGCTGCGCGGCGGCGAGCGAGGTATTCTCGCCGGGCAAAGCTTTGCATGCGACAGAAACGATCCCGTCGCCGTGATGATTGTTGAGGAAGTAGGCGAAGGTCCGTTTGCGAACCAGGAATGACGCGTGGCTGCCCTGGTTTTCCCGGATCGCCTCCGGGAGGGCCAGGCAGATCTTCGAGAGTTTTTGCAGATCAGACAAGAACGGTGAACGCCGTCTCGGTGCGCTGTACGGGCCGGTAAAGCGTATCGCGTTCCACCGGGGTGCGGCCAGCCAGTTTGATCAGGCGCAGCAACTCGCCGCGCCTTAAGGACTGCGTGACGGTCGATCCGGCATCGTGGTAAATCTTCTCTTCCACCACAGTGCCATCGATATCGTCCGCGCCAAAACGCAGTGCCACCTGAGCGATTCTGGGCGTCATCATGACCCAGTAGGCTTTGATGTGCGCGATGTTGTCGAGGATCAGGCGCGCGACAGCGATCATCTTCAGGTCGTCGAAGCCGGTTGTTTTCGGGATGTGCGAGAGCGCGGTGTTATCCGGATGGAAGGCCAGCGGGATGAACGTAACGAAGCCGTTGGTCTCGTCCTGCAAAGCGCGCAGCCGGATCAGATGATCGGCGCGGTCTTCTTCGTTTTCGATGTGCCCGTAAAGCATCGTGCAATTGGAGTGCAGGCCAATTTCGTGCGCCGTACGCGCGGCCTCCAGCCATTCGTCGCCGGTCAGCTTGTGGTCACAGATGATGCGCCGTACGCGTTCGCTGAAAACCTCCGCGCCGCCGCCGGGGCAGGAATCCATGCCTGCCGCGCGCAGCCGCTCCAGCACTTCACGGATGCTGATTTTTTCACGGCGCGCGAAGTAGCCGATCTCCACCATCGTGAACGCCTTCAGATGGACGGTTGGATAGCGTTCCTTCAGGCCGCGCAGCATCTGGCAGAACCAGTCGAGGCTCAGCTCCGGATGCAGGCCGCCAACGATATGGAACTCGGTAATGGCTTCGGTCCAGCCGATCCCAGCGGTCTCCCAAACCTGTTCGAGCGACATCGTGTAGGAATTCGGATCGCGCTTCTGCTTTCCGAATGCGCAGAGGCGGCAACTGGCCACGCAGACATCGGTCGGATTGATGTGCCGGTTGACGTTGAAATAAGTAACATCGCCGTGCTTGCGCTCGCGCACGATGTTGGCCATGTAGCCGAGAGCGAGCAGATCGTGGCTTCGGTAGAGCGTGAGAGCGTCGTCATACGACAGTCTTTCGCCCGCTTCCACTTTTTCGCGAATGGATTCCAGGCGGCGGTCTTCGAAGGCGACTTTCATAGGATTCACGAGCGCTGGCGAACCAACAAAATGTCGGCGGCCCAGAAAACGAAGAATAGCACGCTGACCCAGCCATTCATGGTGAAAAAGGCCGCATTGACGCGCGAGAGATCCTCCGGCTTCACCAGTCCATGTTCGTAGATCAGAAGCGCAGTCACGGCGGCGACTCCAACCAAACTAAGGATTCCCAGTTGCAGTTCCCAAACCAGTACCAGAAGGCAAACGATCATAAGAACGTGCAGCGCGCGGGCGATCAGCAGGGCTCTTCGGATGCCGAAGAGGCGGGGAACGCTGTAGAGCTGCAGTTCACTGTCGAATTCGTAATCCTGGCAGGAGTAGATGATGTCGAACCCGGCGGTCCAGAAAGTGACCGCGGCTGTGAGAAGGAGAATACGCGGATCGAGCGAGCCCCGCACGGCAATCCACGCGGCCGCGGGAGCAATTCCGAGAGCGAAACCGAGCACCAGATGCGACAAATGAGTGAAGCGCTTCGTAAACGAATAAGCGAAAACGATGGTGAGGGCGACGGGCGCCAGCCGGAAACAGAGCGAGTTCAGTTCCCATGCGGCGAAGAGAAACAGTGCGCTGGCAGCCACGGTGAATCCCCAGCCGAAAGTCCGGGAAAGCAGGCCGGCGGGAATGTGGCGGATCTTCGTGCGCGGATTGCGGGCGTCGATCTCGGCATCGACGAGCCGGTTGAAGGCCATGGCCGCGGAGCGTGCGCCCACCATGGCGACCACAATCCAGAGCAGAGTCCACCAGGCTCGCGGGTCCGCGACCGCGTCGCCGTTGTGCCCGGGGAAACCACTTTCCCGAAATGCCAGCAGGGCTCCGGTCAACGCGAAAGGTAACGCGAAGACCGAATGCTCGAACTTAATCATGTCGAGGGTCAGCCGGAGCCGTTTCAGAAACATATCTGGGGAGGACGCTATCATTTTACCGGATGACAGAAGACGTCTTGCGCGCGCTGCTGGAAGACGTCCGGAGCGGAGTGTCCGATGTGGAATCGGCGATGCACCGGATGCGGCACCTGCCTTTCGAGGACCTTGGGTTCGCCAAGGTGGATCATCACCGTGCGCTTCGGCACGGAATTCCCGAAGTTGTGTTCGGCCTTGGCAAGAGCGTCGAGCACGTGGTGGGAATCGCGGGCAAGCTGCTGGAGCACGAGGGCAATGTGCTGATTACGCGCACCACCGGTCCCATGGCTGAGCGGGTCATGAAGGAATTCAGCGGCGGCGAGTATTTTCCGATGTCGGGGGCGATCCGCTTCTGGCGGTACAAGAGCCTGACAGGCAAGGGCAAAATCGCGGTGGTGTGCGCCGGGACCAGCGATATTCCGGTCGCGGAAGAGGCTCAGATTACCGCCGAGGTGATGGGCAACGATGTGGAGGCTATCCATGATGTCGGGGTGGCGGGCATTCATCGTCTGGTGAGCAGCCGGGACAGATTGAGCGCGGCCCGGGTCATCATTGTTTGCGCGGGCATGGAAGGCGCGCTGCCGAGCGTGGTGGGCGGCATGGTCACGGTTCCGGTAATCGCGGTACCCACCAGCGTGGGTTATGGCGCCAGCTTTCACGGGCTCGCCGCGCTGCTGGGAATGCTGAATAGTTGCGCCAGTAATGTGACCGTCGTCAATATCGACAACGGTTTCGGCGCGGGTTATGTGGCGAGCCTGATTAACCGGCTGTGATTTTCCATATCGTCTACGCCGCCTGGGTCGTGCAGGGAGTGGTATGGTTAGCGGCAGCCCGGGGCGCGAAGCGAACCGCGCGGCACGAATCTTCCGAAAGCAGAATGCTGCACGTGGGGCTGACGCTGGTTGCGTTCGCTTTGCTTTTCGAACTGGCTCCGCGGCAGGCGCCAGCCGGCATAATCAGCGGCGTTGCAGGCATCGTGCTGACGGTGGCGGGCATGGCTTTTTCCATTTGGGCACGCCTCACGATCGGCCGGAACTGGAGTGCAACCGTGCAAGTGAAGGAGGGTCATGAGCTTGTTCAATGCGGACCTTACCGGCTTGTGCGGCACCCGATTTATTCGGGACTCTTGCTCGCGATGCTGGGAACTGCCATCGCGTTCGGCACATGGCCGGGATATTTGGGGGTTGCGATTGCATTTATCGCGTGGAAACGAAAGTCGCTTACGGAAGAGCAGTTCATGAGCGAACAATTCGGTGACAATTATTCCCGTTACAAAGCTGAGGTCAAGGCTTTGATCCCGGGTGTTCTCTAGCCGGAACTCATTTCAGGCGCGCGGGCGTCACCACGCGATCGTAGCGGCGGCCGCCGAACAGGATGGTGGGAATTTTGACTGTGCGGAGCTGTTTCTCCACGACAATCTTATGCGCGTGCAGGATTGCGGCAATCTCCTTTGACTGGGCGAGAATCGCGATTTGCGCCCGCTGTTGCTCGGAATAGCCGAATTCCGCGCAGAATGCATCCAGAGCGCGGCGCGCTTCATCGGCGTCGAATTTCAAATTGAATCGCTGTTGCCATTTGACACCTTCGCTGTCTACTCCGGTGTAGAGCTTTTCCAGCAGACGCCAGTCGGGCGGAACGCTGCCGGTTGCGCGGGCTGGCTGCACCTGTTTCAGCGCCTCCAGATAAGTCGCGAGCAAATACGAGTGCATGAATTTATAGCCGGACGGCGAGGCCGGATCAGGTATGGGAAACGCGAGATAGGTGAGGTTGTAGCGATTCTCAAATCCCGCCGCTTTGATGTTCGCAAAAAGACTGGCGCAAGCCGAGCATCCGGGATCCACCACCTCCAGCGCCCATGGCTTTTGCGGATCGAAGGGACGCCAGGTGGTTTTGCCGGCCGGAATATAGTCCTCCGGTTTCCAGGTTTTGAATCGCTGCGGAATCAGCCCCACAGTCGTGCTGAGCGTATCGGCTTCGGTGATGAACCACTGCAGCGGGTGCCCCTGCTTCGCCAGGTCAATAAATCCGGGAGTGTAGGTGGAGATCGAGCAGGCTTCGCCGCTCAGCGAGCAGTTTTCCGAACGCTGCGGATCGCAGGTGTCGTAGATCAGCAAATTCAATCCAGCGAGGGAGACGGCCGCCAGGCTCCAGACGCTGAGGATGGCAAATAGCCAGGCGAACCAGTCGATCCAGCGGTCCAGAAATCGCGCGAGGCGCGGATGAAACAGGATGATCTTGCCCAGCAGCTTGCCCTTCATTTCTTCGGCGAAGTTGATATCGCAGGGGCGGAACGTGACTCTGCGCAGGACGCAATGCCAGGCCTTGCGGGCCAGTTCACGGTAAGCGGCGGAAAAGATTCCGCAGACGAACAGAACGACGAACGAAGCTATGCAGAACATTTAGAGGCCATTCACAATCCGATGGATGATGTCCGCGGCATGCGTTGTCTGCGCGGCGGTGTTGTGAAGGCCGATCGAAATACGCAGCAGAGGCGGGAGGCGAAGCAGATTCTTCAAATAGTAGTGGCAGCAGAAATAGCCGCTTCTCACCATGATGTTCTGCGCCGAAAGATAGAGCGCCAGGCGGTGGGCATCGACGCGTTCGCTGTGGAAACTGATAATCGGGCTGGGCGCGGTATTCAGAAGTTTTAGACGATCGTTGGAACGCAGCGATTCGTACATCGCGGCGGCCAGTCCGGCCTGATGTTTTTCCCGATCCTGATTTTCCGGCCGGTACGTCTCCATCCAGGCGAGCGCAGCTTCGAGGCCCGTGATACCGGCGAAGTCCTGCAGCCCCGGTTCGAGCTTCGCGAAGGCTTCGTCCGGTGAGTCGAGGAGATCGAAATCGTCTTTGCGGACATCGCCGACTGTCCCGCCCCCTATGAAAAAACAATCCAGTTCGCTCAGAAAACTCCGGGCGATCACGATGAAACCCAGGCTCGGCCCGTACATCTTGTGAGCGGACCCGCAGACGGCATCGAAATGAACGCGGGCGAGAAGCCTAGGATCATGGCCCATCGTCTGGGCTGCATCCAGAATGACGATGCCGCCCCGCTCGTGGGCCGCCTTAACTACTTCGTCTAAATTTGCGAGGCTGCGGCCATCGATGTTCGAGGTCGTATTGACTACGACAACGGCCCTTTCGAGATCTTCCGGCCGGAAGTCGAGGGAACCGTCGGGCAGGCGAGGGAGCAGGAGCCGCTCCATGCGAAATCGTTTTGCGCAGGTTAGCGCGGGGAGAAACACGGAGTTGTGTTCGATCTCCGAAGTAACAATTCTGCGGTACCGTCCGGCAGGGAGCTGCTGCAGGAGCAGATTGATTCCGCTGGTTGTGTTCAGGCAGAACGCAACGGTATAGTCTTTTTCGGTCTTGCCGAGAAGTTTCAGAAGCCGTCGCCTGGCCTTCAGGACAATGGTGTCGACCTTTTCACCCCAGCCGTATTTGACGCGCCCGCCGCAGGCGTTAAATTGCCGGTAATAATCGGTGACCGCGGACATGACCGGCTGCGGGCGCAGGGTCTGGCAGGCGCTGTCGAAGTAGAGCGCCGAGGAGTCGAGATAGCTGAAGTCGCCGGATGCCGCTTCGGACGCCGGCTCGTTATGTTTTCGGAAGAATGACATCGTCGGTTATGAAGTGCGTCTGAACCGTCAGAACAGCCTCTGGCAGCGCAGCGCAATATCGGACCGACAACGCGGGGTTCTCTTTAATTGTAGGCGAGGGCTTCTACTCAGCCGCCACGGGGTTGCGGAAGCGCTTGCGCCAGCCTTCTTTATTCACCTGCCGGGAGCGGCCCACCGCCAATGCCTGCGCAGGCACTTTATGGGTGATGACACTGCCCGCGGCAACGTATGCGCCCCCTTCGATCTCCACGGGCGCAACCAGCGTCGAGTTGCTGCCGATGAAAGCGCCGTCACCGATGATTGTGGGATGTTTCTTCTGTCCGTCGTAATTGCAGGTGATGGTGCCGGCCCCGATGTTCGACTTGTCGCCGATCGTGGAGTCGCCCAGATAAGCCAGGTGCATCGACTTCGCGCCCGCGCCGATCCGGCTTTTCTTTACTTCCACAAAGTTGCCGATATGCGCGCCTTCGGCGAGGTGGGCTCCCATGCGAATCCGCGCAAAGGGTCCGGCGTGGGCTTTGGCGTCGAGGGTGGATGCCGCGATCATGGAGAACGGAAACACTTCGGCATCGTCTCCAACAATTGAACTGTCGATGATCGAGCACGCGCCGATGCGCACGTTCTCGCCGATTACGGAATCGCCCAGGATCTGCGCGAAGGGTCCGACGATCGTGTCGATTCCGATGCGAACCTGCGAATCGATGGTCACGGTTTCCGGCTTCTCGATGGTGACGCCGTCGGTCATCAGCTGACGGACCTTGCGCTCGCGGAGGATGCGGTCGGCGGCGGCCAGTTCGATACGGTTATTAATTCCGAGCAGTTCGCTCGGGTCATCCAGCTTCATGGCCGCGACCCGATGTCCGGCGCGAATCAGGATCGACACCATGTCGGTCAGATAGTATTCGCGGGCGGCGTTATCAGGCCGGATTTCGCCCACGTGCTTCCAGAAAAGGTTCGCGTCGAAACAAAAAATGCCGGAGTTAATCTCGCGAACCAGAAGCTGTTCGGGAGTGCAGGCTTTGTGCTCGACGATTTCCGTCACATCGCCCGCCGCATTCCGGATAATGCGCCCGTAGCCCGCGGGATTTTCCACGTCCGTGGTGATCATGGCGGCCGCCGCGCCGCTAGTTCGCACCGTTTCCGACAGGGCCTCGAGGGTTGCGGCGCGAATGAGAGGGCAGTCGCCGACCGAAACGATCAGACGCCCGCCGAGGCCGCTCAGGCGATCTCTCCCGCACAGCACCGCGTGGCCCGTGCCGAGTTGTTCGGTTTGTTCGATGGACCCGGCTCCTGCCGCTTCGGCCTCCATACGGACCTTATCGCCCTGAAAACCCACCACCACGAATACGCGTTCCCGCGGCGCGACTTCGAGCGCGGTGTCGATCGAGTGCCGCACCAGAGATTTACCGCCGGCGCAGTGCAGAACCTTCGGCAGGCGCGACTTCATCCGGGTACCCTGCCCGGCGGCAAGGATCACAACAGCGGCATCGGTTAACATTTACTTCAGTTTCGCAAGTCTGCGCTTGCGGCCCTGCATTGCCAGATCCATCGTCACCGCAGCCACGGCATCGGGATTGTGGCGCACCTTGCCCCTTCTGAGCAGCGGTCCTTTGAGAAGCAGGTCAGCTTTGAGTACTTCGAGCCCCATACCCGCCAGCGCATCACAGTCATTTTCGATGGGCGCGGCGTTTTTCTCTCCGTACGTGCGGCGCAGGGCGGGCGGGATGCGCGAGGTGCTGACGATCGCGACATCCAGTATCTGGCCCGCGTGCGCGCGAATCGCGGCAATGTGGTCGGATGCCGAGAAGTTGATGGTTTCACCTGGCTGCGACATCAAATTGACGAAGCAGGCTTTCAGGGCAGGCGACTGCCGGATCGCCTTCGGAATACCGGTAACCAGCAGATTAGGGATGACGCTGGTGAAGAGCGAACCGGGACCCATGGTGATCAGATCCGCGCGGGCAATCGCGTCGAGCGTATCCTTCACGGGCCTGACACGCGGAGGCACCAGACGCACAGTTGAGATACGGCGCCGGCTGCGGCTGATGCGGGTTTCGCCGCTGATGACACTGCCGTCGTCGAGTACAGCTTCAAGCGAGACATTGGCGGCCGTGGACGGGAAGATGCATCCGGCGATGTTCAGAACCTCGGCGGATTTGCGTACGGCTTCCGGGAAGTCGCCCGTGATTTCGGTAAGTGCGGTGAGAAAGAGATTTCCGAAGCTGTGGCCTTTGAGGCCGTGTCCGGCTTTGAACCGGTACCGGAAAAGCTGCGAGAGAAGCGCTTCATCTTCCGAGAGGGCGACCATGCAGTTGCGGATGTCGCCCGGAGGAAGCACATCAAACTCACGCCGGAGGCGTCCGGAGCTGCCCCCGTCGTCCGTTACGGTAACAATGGCCGTGATGTCGACGAGGGGATATTTTTCACCGGTATATTTCGTGTACTTTTTCAGACCGTTCAGCAGCGAAGAAAGGCCGGTTCCGCCGCCGATGGAAACAACCCGGAGCGGTTCGATCATCTGGCCCGGCGACGTCCCGCTTCATGATCCCCCACCGGGTCAACCACCGGCGAGCAAAGCGCGCAAAGCCGGGAGCTGGGTAGCGAGAGCGGAAAACTCCGGGTCTTGCCGGGCGAGAATCCGGTTGCGGGGTTCGAGATCGATGGCACGTTTTAAATTTTCACACGCACCATTCGAATCTCCCGCCAGTCCGCAGCAAAGCGCGATCGTGTAGAGGACATGGTCCGCGTCGGGCTGGAGCTTGAGGGCGCGGTTTAAGTGATCTTTCGCACGGTCGACGTCGCGCGCATTCAGCCGTTCGACGCCGTAGTTGAAATGATCCTCCGCCGTGTGCAGCTTCAAATCGAAGGTTGCGGTGCGCCGCTCGCACACCTGAGCGTAGGAGCGCGCCTTGTCCGAGATGTGAGGGGCCGGGCCTTTGGCTGCGTCGAGAAAGCGCTGCAGCGCTTCCGGCAACTTGGCTTGCGAGAAGAGCGAAACAGCTTCTTCATATATCTTCAGCTGGATGCACGATGGATTCGGCGACTCGGGCGACAGCCCCTTTGTCGTTACGCTGGTTTTGACCGCGATCTTGCCGCGAGTTCCCGTTACGGTTGGTTTTTTAATCATAAGCAGTTTCCCTGGACTGCTACCCGGTACGTGGATTTATAACAGAATGCCGGATACGGGCGCAAGCGGGTGGTTCGCGACATGTCCAAAATGGAAGGCCGTGAAACTGATACGCTCAAGGTGACGCGACCGTCAATACAACAATGAAGTTGATGCCGCCCGCAGCGGTCTGCTGCACTCTACTGCTTGCCCAGGCACTGCCGGGGGCGAATGCATTTGGACAAACTTTTCGCGGCGCCGCGGATGTAGATGCGGTCATCGGCCAGGCGATTCGCGAAAAGAAACTTCCCGGCGCGACTCTGCTGGTGGGACACAACGGCCAGGTGATTTACCGCAAAGCCTACGGATCACGCGCGCTGCTGCCCGTGAGAGAAGCGATGACGATGGACACGATTTTCGACATCGCATCCCTCACCAAGATTGTGGCAACCACCAGCGCCCTGATGAAGCTGGTTGAAGAAGGCAAGGTACGCATCGCCGATCCGGTCACCGCTTACCTGCCTGAGTTTCAGGGAGGCGATAGTCCAATCACAATTCGCGATCTGATGACGCATTTCTCGGGCCTGCGGCCTGATCTCGATCTTGAGCCGGTGTGGAGTGGATACGAAACCGGCATTCACAAAGCGCTCGTGGACAGGCCCGTCGATCCGCCCGAAACAAAATTCGTCTACAGCGACATCAATTATGAGCTGCTGGGCGAGATCGTTCATCGGGTCAGCGGATTACCTGAAAACGAGTACGTAAAGAGGATTTTGTTCGATCCGCTGGGAATGAAGGACAGTGGATATTTGCCGGCGGCGTCTCTGAGAGCCCGCATCGCCCCCACCGAAATGCAGAAAGACGGCAGGATTCTGCGCGGGGTTGTACACGATCCGACGGCGCGCTACATGGGCGGAGTGGCCGGGCATGCGGGAGTTTTTTCGACGGCAGACGACATGGGCAAGTTTTGCCAGATGATTCTCGACGGCGGCCGAGGTTTGTTCAGTCCGGCCACCATCGGCGCCTTCACGCAGCCCGCGACTCCACCCGGCCAGCCGATCCTGCGCGGTCTTGGGTGGGATATCCAGTCTCCTTATTCCGGGGTGCGCGGCGATATATTTCCGCTGGGCTCGTTCGGCCATACCGGATTTACCGGCACTTCGATCTGGATCGATCCCGCTTCCCGTACCTATGTTGTACTGCTCAGCAATGCGGTGCATCCGCACGCCGGAAAAGCAATCACTTCGCTGCGGGGAAAAGTCGCCTCGGTCGTGGCCGCGGCGGTGAGCTATGACGCGAATAACGAGCAGGTTCAGCTTGGCAATACGCAGACCGGCCTGGACGTTCTCGAAGCAGACCACTTCAAAAGCCTGACGGGTAAAAAGGTCGGATTAATCACGAACCAAACCGGAATCGACCGTGCCGGCAGACGAAATGTCGACGTAATGCTGGAGGCGGGCGTAAAGGTGGCGGCGCTTTTTTCGCCGGAACACGGCATCGCGGGAGCGGAAGATCATCCGAACGTCGACAACACAACGGATCCGGCTACGGGCATTCGGGTGTGGAGCCTGTATGGGCATACCCTTCGGCCCACTCCCGAGATGCTCCAGGGGCTGGATGCGCTGGTATTCGATATCCAGGACGTGGGGACCCGTTTCTACACCTATGAATCCACCATGGCCTACGCGATGGAGGAAGCGGCACGGGCTAAACTCCCCTTCTACGTTCTCGACCGGCCCAATCCCATTACCGGCGATCATGTCGAAGGGCCGGTGCTCGACCCGGACAAGCTTTCATTCACCGGCTCTTTCCCGCTTCCATTGCGGCATGGAATGACAATGGGGGAACTGGCAAGGCTGATAAATGGCGAAAGACATCTCAACGCGGACCTCCATGTCGCCGAAATGACTGGCTGGACCCGGAGGGAGTGGTTTGACGAGACGGGTCTGCCGTGGGTGAATCCCTCGCCCAATATCAGGAACCTGACGGAATCGCTTTTATACCCCGGGCTGGCGCTTCTGGAAGGATCCACGAACTATTCGGTGGGCAGGGGAACGGATGCGCCTTTCGAGCAAATCGGCGCGGACTGGATCCGCGGAACGGAGCTGGCGCGCCGGCTGGCCAGCCGGAATATCCCTGGAGTGCGGTTTTATCCGGTGCGATTTAGACCGGTATCGTCCAATTTGACCGGGAAAACTGTGGAGGGATTAAGTTTTGTAATTACAAATCGCGAAACATTCTCTTCATCACGCCTGGGCCTGGAAGTGGCCGAAGCGCTGGGGGCCCTCTATCCGGCGCAAATGCACTGGGATAAGAATCGGGTGTTAATTGGTAACGGCGGCGTTATGCGGGCTTTGATGGCAGGCGGCGATGCTCTGGCTGCGGCGAACGCCGGATATACAGATTTTCTGACGACCCGTCAGAAATATCTGATATATCACTAATGCTTAAACCGAGACCAAGACCTAAACCGAGACGTAGAACCGATTTGTACAAAAGCGGCAAAGAGAGAGCAGGGGGAAGTGACCTCTCTTTGCCGTAAGGAGCAACACCAAACTAAGCCGCGGCCGAAGCAGATTTCGAGGGCGTAGCTTTAATGCCCTGCGTTTTATTCTTACTGCCCACCGGACGGCCCCGCTTTTTGGCCTCGGCCATCCATGAAGGCGGTCTGCCACGACGACGGCCGCGACCGCGCGCCAGACGTTCCAGACTCAAAATTGCCTCCTCCAACTGCTCCCGTTCCTGACGTAGTTCTTCTAGAATTTTTGTGACGTCCAATTTAGTCGCTCCTGACGGTTATTCCCGCGGACCTTCGCGAAAGGCTCTCGTTCCGGATCTGGAACAGAAGCGCACAATCGCTTGTGTCTACTGATAGATTTTTACCCTATTTCTGCAGCCAATGCAAGGAGTTTGTTCCATAACTAGAACGTCCCGTTCTGAATTCCAGTACCAAAACTGGCTATTCGGAAACAGGTAAGGAATGAGGTTCGCGCGTAACGGCGCGGCCTCTCCAATAAAAATAAAACGGCAATCCCAATAATATCAACACAATTCCGGAAATGGATTCCACCGGCTTGTTCCATAAAGTAGTTATTTCCAGCACGGCCGCGCCGGCCAGAAATAATAACGGGACCACCGGATAGCCCAGGGTCTTATAGGGGCGGGGGAGGTCGGGGCGTTTCCTCCGCAGAACAAAAACCGAAGCGGTCGCCATCGCATAAAGGATCCAGCTCCCGAAGATGACGAAGTCATAAAGCTGTTCATACTTTCCGGAAAGAACCAGGACGGAAGACCACGCCGTCAACATGAGGATGGAGCCGCCGGGAGTATGAAAGACGGGATGGACACGGGCCGCGGAACGGAAGAAGAGTCCGTCGCGCGCCGCCGCATAGGGCACGCGCGCGCCTGTGAGAATGGAGCCGTTCAGGGCGGCAAAAATCGAAATCATGGCGGCGAGCGAAACCGCGCCGGCTCCGGCCGAGCCGTACATCCTCCGCATCATTTCCGCGGCTACCAGTTTGTTGGCGCCGACCGCTGCCGGGGAGAGTATACGAAAATACGCCCAGTTCGCCAGCATATAAATCGCAATGATTCCCAAAGTGCCGCCAATCAAAGCCAAAGGCAGATTGCGCTGCGGGTTCTTGACTTCCGAAGCCACCATTCCCACGTTATTCCAGCCGTCGTACGCCCAAAGGGCTCCCGCCAGCGCGGCGATGAATCCGGCGAAGGCGGGGGTCACGAGCGGCGGTGCGCCTGCAATCGCGACCGCCGGATGCGGATAGACGAGGCCGGCAAGAATGATCACCGCGATCAGCGCCACCTTCACGGCCGTGACTGCCACCTGCACGTCGCCGCCTATTCTGACCCCCAGATAGTTGATCCCGCCCAGCGCGAGAATCAGAATCATGGCAAAAACCTGCCCGTACTTAATGGAAAATGGACCGGCGGTGAACCAAACCCGTTCGAAATCCGGAATGAAATGCGCGGTGTATTCGAAAAATGCGGTGGCAAGCGTGGCGATAGACCCGCTCTTGGCCACCCACATCTGCGTCCAGCTATAAAGGAAGCCCCACATCGGTCCATAGGCTTCGGTGAGATAGACGTATTCGCCGCCGGCGCCGGGCATCGCGGCCGCGAGTTCTGCGTAAGTCAGAGCGCCGGCGAGCGACAGCACGCCGCCCACCACCCAGACAAGGAAGACCAGACGGACGGTGCCGACATTGAGAATCATCGACTGGGGCACGCGGAAGATGCCGCTGCCGATCACGGTCCCGATCACGATCGCCAGAGCGGCCCAGATACCCAGTTCGCGTCTCAGTTCCGTCATGCGGCAATTGTCCTTTCTCTGATTACCAGGGAGGCCAGATATCCGGCGCCGAATGTGGTGGCGCTGCCGATCAGGACCCACCACGTGAAGGGGATGGCAGTTTCGAACTTGATATAGGCCATCACGCAAACGCCGGTAACGACTCCAGCGGTCGCTGCATTCTCGCCAGGGCGGCGGGTGAGAATTCCCAGCAGAAACACACCGAGCAGGATTCCGAGAGTTACCGAAGCGATGGACAGGCCGGATTCCAGCACCGACCCCCAATGGCTCGCCACCATCCCGACCGCGGCCAGCACCGCCGCCCAAACAATCGTAGAGAAGCGCGACACCATCAGGTAATGCCCGGCTGAGTGCCGCGAATTCGTAAGCGGCCGGTAGAAATCGACCACGCTGGCCGATGCCAGGGAGTTCAGCGCCGCCGAAAGGTTTGCCATGGCGGCTGCCACAATCGCGGCCATGGCCAGACCGGCGATGCCGGCCGGGAGACTTTCCCAGATAAAGGCCGGGTAGAGCCGGTCCAGGTCGTCTTTCGCGAAGACCTGCCCGTGATGTGAAACCCAAAGCATCACACCAATAGTCAAAAATAATGTGAACTGAATAAAAATCATCCCCCAGCTG
>DASZLO010000283.1:0-7805 GCA_035552315.1 Bryobacteraceae bacterium | reverse complement strand
TCTCTGGCGTGACCACTTCAGGCTTGATGGCGAAATTATTCAACCCCTGACGCCTGTGGGCGAAGTCACGGCGCGTCTGTTGCGCCTCAACGCCGCGGAGCGGATCATCGAGCGCCGGCTGCTCCAGGATATCGATCTCTATCCCTGCGATTAGAGACCGTTTATCACCTGCCTCATATGGAGTGCCCTCTTCGGTCCCCCGCGGAAGGTCGACCATCTATCTGCTGAGTGGGGCGGGGCATCGACGCTAAAGCACATCGACTACGTTCCTGCGCGCCTGCGCAAAATGCGCCCGATTTGGCTTATGCTAAGGCTACTTGTCGAGAGCAAAACCGGCTTATAATCCTGTTTGACTACCCCTCGCCAGCAGCCGGAAACGCCTCCTGCGGGCTCGCTCGAAGTCGATTTCCCGGCAGAAGCCGCTCTTTTGCGCTTGGGGCCAGCGGATCCCCGCCATCGCCGGCCTTTGCTCGAAGTGCTATCGGATAGCGGCGGCCGGTGCTTCTGTTGCGGTCGTGGCCCGCCGCCACGTGTTGAACGCCAATCAGGTGTTTCTCTGGCGGAAGCTGCTTTGCCCTCGATACCGGCCTTGCTTCGGCGGGCGCATGTGGATATAGTATCGCCCAAGTCCATAAAGGACGTTGGGGGGAATACGCATGCGAGTGCGAGTTGCCGGCTGTTTGCTGTGGCTGCTGTCCGCAACCACAACCTTTTCTCAGACCTTTTACGGTTCCATCATCGGCGCGGTCACGGACCCGTCCGGGGCGCCGATTCCGCAGGCCACCGTTACCGTTACGAATCTTGGAACGGCGGAGCGCCGTACGGCGGACACCGATGAAAACGGAAATTACCAGTTCGTAAACCTTGTCCCCGGCCAGTACAAGGTCGAAGCCGAGAAGACCGGCATGAAACGCTTCGTGCGAGACACCGTGAACGTCGAAGTACAGAGCGCGGTGCGAATCGATGTCCAGATGCAGGTCGGCGATCTCAGCCAGACGGTCGAAATTACCGCGCAGACGCCGCTGCTGCAAACCGAGAACGCGGCGCTCGGCCAGGTGGTTGAGGCGCGCAAGGTCCTCGAAATGCCGCTGAACGGACGCAACGTGTTTGGACTGGTGGCGCTCGTCCCGGGCGTTGTTCCGGGAGGACAATCGGGCACAACCCCGACGGGCGCAAACCCCTTCGCCTGGGGCAATTTTCAGATCGGCGGCGGCCAGTCGAACCAGAGCGCCTCCTATCTCGATGGCGCTCCCATCAATGCCTCCTACGCCAACCTCACCGCTCTCGTCCCCACGCAGGATGCGATTCAGGAATTCCGGGTTCAGACGAATAATCTTGGGCCCGAATTCGGCCGGCTGGCGGGAGGCGCCATCAATCTCACCACCAAGTCCGGAACCAATTCGTTTCATGGCAGCGCCTACGAATTCTTCCGCAATCGCGTGCTCAACGCCAATACCTTCTTCAACAATCTGGCCGGAGTGCAGCGCCCCGCGTTCTCACAGAATCAGTACGGCGCGAATCTCGGCGGCCCGGTCATCCGCGATAAGACGTTCTTCTTCTTCGCATGGGAAGGATTCCGCCTGCGCCAGGGCCAGTCTTACGTGGAAACGGTTCCGACGGATGCGATGCGCACCGGCGATTTCTCGAGTATTCGCAACTCGAGCGGCGCTCTGGTTCCGATCTACGATCCACTCACCACCTGCGGCCGTCTCGGCAATCCAACCTGCGCAAAGGATGCGAGCGGAAACGATATCATTTCGCGATCGCCGTTTGCGGGCAACGTCATCCCCACCAGCCGTATCGACCCGGCCTCGAAGGTCCTCGAGAATTTCTGGGCTCACGCCAATTCACCCGGCGCGAATTTCACCAAGGTGAACAACTACACGGCAAACGCGAGCGTAGGCGGCAATAACGACGAGTACACCGCGCGCGTGGATCACACCTTCTCCTCAAGCAACCGCGCCTTCATTCGCTATACCTACTGGACAAACCTGAATCTGCCCATCGATCCCTACAATACAAAGACCTGCCAGGATCGATGCACCGAAACATTCAACACCAATCAGGCCGTCATAGCCGACACGTTTACCATTACGCCAACGCTGGTGGGCGATATCCGGCTCTCTTACATGCGGTTCAGCTACGACCGCATCCCTCTTACGCTCGGCTACGATCTCACACAGCTTGGCTGGCCCGCTTCCATGAACAGTCAGGTGGTTTTCCGGACCGTACCGACCGTCAACGTAACCGGGTACAACGGCGTGTGGAGCAGCGCGGGCACGGGAAGCACGATCATCGATCGGAACGATGTTTACTCGCTGGTCCCGAGCCTGACGAAGATCTGGCGCGGGCACACCTTAAAGTTCGGGGCGGAGATCCGCCGCAACACCCACAATTACTATCAGCAAAACAGCCCATCCGGCACATTCAGTTTCGATTCGCTGATGACGTCCGTCAACCCGTTTGCGGCGGCCGGAACCGGCAACGGATTTGCGTCCTTCCTGCTTGGCGACGGCAGCAGCGGCGGCGTCACCCAGAACAATCTGGTTGCGGGCCAGATGATTTACCGCGCATTCTATGCGGGCGATCAATGGCAGATCACATCCCGGCTTACTTTCAACTATGGCATTCGTTTCGAGCAGCAGGGCCCCTGGTCTGAGCGCTACAATCGCATGACCGTTCTGCTTCCCAGCGTTGCCAGCAGCCTGCCGCAGACGGCGGGATCAAATATTCATGGCAAAGTCGCCCTCGTGGATACGCCGGATAGCCCCAGCCGCAACAACTATCATCTGGGCAACCTCTGGTCTCCCCGTGTTGGACTCGCCTGGCGCGTAACCGACAAAACCGTATTGCGAGCCGGTTACGGCATCTTCTGGCTGCCGAACGATGTCCGGTGGAGTCTCTCGCCGAATAACGACGTAGTCAACTCCTTCACGAATCCGTTCAACGGAACTCTCGACGGCTCGGTAACGCCCAACGCCGTCCTCGCGAACCCGTTCCCCACCGGACTTCTCGCCGCGCCAGGCCGCAGCCCGAACGCATTGCAGCTGCTCCTGGGCCAGGGCATCACGGCGCCCATCTTCAACGACCCGTACGGGTACGCGCAGCAATGGAACGTGGATTTCGAGCGCGAGTTGCCTGGTAACATGGCGTTGTCTGTGGCCTATGCCGGTTCGAAAGGAACGCACATCCCGGGTGGAAGTCAGAATCTGGATCAGCTCCCGGACCAGTTCATGTCGCTCGGCGCAACCAGACTGAATCAGCAGGTCCCGAATCCCTTCTTCGGCCTGGTCTCGCTCGGAACGCTCGCTCAGCCGAACGTTTCCTATGGACAATTGCTGCGTCCATATCCCCAGTACACGGGTTTCTCTGTCGCCAACATCGACAATCGCAATTCCATCTATCACTCGGGTCAGGTCAAGCTCGAGAAACGCTTCGCCCGCGGCGGCACTGTCCTCGGCTCTTATACATGGTCGAAGCTGATCAGCGATACGGATACCATTACCGGCTGGCTGGAGCCCGGCAGCGGAGTCGGCAATCCCCAGGACAACTACAACGTCCGGGCGGAGCGTTCATTGGCGCTGTACGACACGCCCCATCGCGCCGTCATCAGCTATATCCTTGACCTGCCGTTCGGCAAAGGGCAACCGATGGGCGGCAATCTCACCGGCGTCGTGGGAAAACTCGCGTCCGGTTGGGGCATCAACGGAATCACCACCTTCCAATCCGGCAATCCGCTGCCGATCAGCGTGGCGACGAACACCAATGGCTTCGGCGCGGGGCAACGGCCCAACCGCACAGGCATCAGCGCGGGCGTTTCAGGATCCGCGCAATCGCGTTTGAACGGCTGGTTCAATGTGCAGGCGTTTTCGCTGCCGGGTGCTTTCAACTTTGGCAACTCGTCCCGCACTCTGCCGGACGTGCGCGGATCCGGAATCGCCAACTACGATTTCACGGTATTCAAGAACACCGGCATCACCGAAAACATCACTCTGCAATTCCGGACGGAGATCTTCAACCTCTTCAACAGAGTGCAGTTCGGTTATCCGGGCACGTCGCTCGGAGTGCCGCAATTCGGCGTGGTGAGCGGCCAGTACAACGGTCCGCGGCTGGTGCAGCTCGCGCTTCGGCTGCTCTTCTGAGGCATGTGGCGGCTTCTTCAGACGGGCATCTGCGCCGTCGTCGCGTGCTTCGCTTTCTCCGGCCTCGATTTCGAGCACCGCAACTCGCCCACGGCTCAAAAGTATCTGATTGAAACCATGGGCGGGGGTGTGGCGCTGCTCGACTATAACAACGACGGTCTGCTGGATGTTTTCCTCGTAAACGGCGGCAAACTGGAGGATCCCCAGCGGCTGCCCCCCGACTATCGCCGCGGCGATCCGCAGTATTGGAACCGCCTTTATCGCCAGAATCGCGACGGCAGCTTCACGGACGTGACCGAAGCCGCCGGCCTCTCCCACGGGGGCAACAACTATGGCATGGGTGTTGCCGTAGCCGATTATGACAACGACGGCTTTGAGGATTTGTACGTCACCGCTTTCGGCCGAAATACTCTGTACCACAATAACGGCAACGGTACGTTTACAGACGTTACGAAGGAAGCGGGAGTAAGCGGAGCAGGCTGGTCCGTATCGGCCGGTTTCTTCGATTACGATAACGACGGCCGGCTCGATTTGTTCGTCGCCAGATATCTCGATTGGGATTTCAGCCGCAATCTGCTGTGCGGTTCTCCTTTTCATGCCTACTGCCGCCCGGATAAGTATCAGGGTTCCACCAACCTGCTGTTTCATAACGAGGGCGGCGGCCGCTTTCGGGACGTAAGCGAAGCATCCGGCATCGCCACCGTTCGCGGCAAGGGTATGGGCGTCGCGTTCAACGATTACGATGGCGACGGCCTTCCGGACGTCTTCGTCTCAAACGACGGCATGGAACAGTTTCTTTTTCACAACCAGGGGAACGGAAAATTCGAGGAGCGCGCGGTGGAGGCCGGTGTGGCTTATTCGGATGACGGCAAAACCTGTGCCGGCATGGGGGTGGCATTCGCCGATTACGATAACGACGGCCGCCCCGATATCGTTGTGACAGACCTCGCGCTGGAAAAGTACGCCCTTTATCGCAACGACGGCGCGGGACAGTTTTCCTATCGAACTCTCGCATCGGGACTCGCGGCTTTAACGGCGCACAGCTCCGGCTGGGGCGTCGTCCTTCAGGATTTCGATAATGACGGCTGGAAGGACCTGCTTGTCGCGCAGGGACACGTACTCGATAACGTCGAACGCATCCAGCCCGGCCTGCATTACCGCGAGGCTCCCGCGCTACTACGCAATGCGGGGGGCCATTTCGAGCGGGTGAATCTCGGCCAGCAGCCGGAGATCGCCGGACGCGGGCTCGCCGTGGGCGATCTGAACAACGACGGTACTCTCGACGCGCTCGTGGCTGTGCTGGGCGGCCGCCCGCTGGTTCTGCGGTCCCTGACAAACGCGAATCACTGGCTCACCCTGAAGCTCGTCGGTACTCGCAGCAATCGCGACGGAATCGGAGCCAGGGTCTCCACGGGGATGCAGTCGGCATACTGCACCACGTCGGGCAGTTACCTTTCGGCCAGCGACCCGCGCGTGCATTTCGGTCTGGGAAGCGAGACGCGCGCCACCGTCGAGATACTCTGGCCGAGCGGCAGGCGGCAACGGATTCCGGATGTCGCCGCGGACAGAATCATCACCGTGAAGGAACCGGAATGATTGCGGCCCTGCTGTTCTTGATTGCCTTTCAGGTCACGCCGGAGCTGCGCCAGCACGTGGAAGCCGGCCTGAAAGCCAAAGCGTCCGGGGATCTCGAAACCGCTGTACGAGAGTTCGGCCTCGTCGCCGGTATGGCCCCCGGCCTCGCGCCTGTCTGGGTGAATCTGGGCTCCGTTTATCTGGCGCGCAAAGACTATGCCGATGCCATCCCGGCGTTACGGAAAGCGCTCGAAATCAATTCGGACCTCCCCGGTGCGCAGGAAATGCTCGGCGCCGCTTTACTCGCCCAGGGGTTCGCGGCCGAAGCAGTTCCGCATCTGGAAAAGGCGCAGGCGGACGATTTGCTCGGGCTGGCCCTGCTCGAATCCGGACGCCCGCGCGACGCAGTCGAGCATCTCGAAGCCGCGCTCCTCAAGCGTCCGGGAGATCCCGATCTTCTTTATTACCTGGGCCAGGCTCACATCCGGCTTTCGACCGATGCTTTCGAGAGCATTCGCCGCAACAGCCCGCAATCGGCGCGCGCAGAGCAACTGCTCGCCGAAGAGATGCGCAACAGCGGTAATGCACAGGCCGCTGAACAGCACTTCCGTGCCGCGCTTGCGCTCCGGCCGGATCTGCGTGGCATACATTACGCGCTGGGTGACTTATACCTCTCATCCGGCGATTACGAGAAGGCTGAAACTGAATTTCGCGCCGAAACGCAAATCGCGCCGGGATCGGCCGCCGCTGCCTGGAAGCTGGGGTCGGTTCTGCTCAACCGCGGGCGCGTGGCGGATGGGATCTCGGAACTCAAACGAGCGGATACGCTTCAGCCGGCTATGCCGGAAACTCTGCTGGAACTTGGAAAGGCGTACAACACTGCGGGGAATGCCGCCGCGGCGGAGAAGTGCATGAAGCAGGTCATCACGCTGGAAGAAACAGGCTCGCTCGCGCAGGCCGCGCATTTTCAACTAGCCCTAATTTACCGGAAGCTCAAGCGGGATGCTGACGCGGAGCGTGAACTCTCGCTATTTCGAGAGATGAGGCGACAATCGGAATCATCGTCCAAACCGTAGCGCACCAGCTGGGTGCGTCGGGATAGTTGACCCACAAATCTGAAGGCGCGCAGCCGGCCCCGTTGCATCTGATTCGCACTCAGCACCTTCAACTTGAACTTAAGCGCAAATTGACTTTGGCGCATCGGAGTGATGGTCGACAGATTCTTTGCAGCTGAAATTCGCAAACGACTGTAGAATTGCCTGAAGTACAAACGTGGCACTGATTCGTGGACGAGACTTATGTTCGGGTGGCCGGAAAGGCCAAATGAGGAGATGTTCCACTCAAAATGCGTTTGTCAGTGGTTTGCCGCGATAGACGGGCGCATTTCTGATTCTTCTTCCTGGTTGGCTGCCCAAATTATCATGAACCGGCCGGCCCGTACTGCTCACCGGATTTGACGTAATCGCCGGTTATCGGACGCTGGAGCGGCGTGCAAGGCCGAAACATTTTAACTGCGTTATGCTTCTCTCAGGAGTTAACCATGGGGGAAGACAAATGAACGGAATCGACAACATCATCGCCCTGCTCGAACAACAGAAAGCTGCCGTTGAGCGGGCGCTCGAAGCGCTGCGAGGTTTCGACCAGACCGGAAGCATCGCGCCGGCAAACTCGACCAGTAAGGCAGCTGCGCGTAAAGGCGGCATGACGCCTGCGGGCCGCCGCCGGCTGGCACTTGCCATGAAGCGACGTTGGGCGGCGAAACGCACCGGAATTCAGGCGAAGAAAGCAACAGCAAAGAAATCCGGATTGACCGCTGCGGGCCGCCGGAAACTGGCCGAGGCGATGAAGCGCCGCTGGGCCGCGAAGCGAACGGCCGCGCAGGCGAAGAAGAAGGCGGCCTAATCGCTGGCAAGCCGCACAGGCGATTATCAAATGCTGAGAATGCTCTTGAGGAGAACGATTCTATGCATTTTCGACAAATATTGATGAGACTTGTTGCGTGTCGAGAGTTATCATGATGTTCCGCTGATTCCACGAACGTCTGCACACGGACGCCAGAACGGCCTTGGGCTGTGAACGGTTCCAGCA
>DASZLO010000282.1:0-60030 GCA_035552315.1 Bryobacteraceae bacterium | reverse complement strand
CGCCGAATCGCTGCTCTTCGTCGACGATCATCAGTCCCAGATCTTTCCACTCGACATCTTTGGAGAAGAGCCGGTGCGTCCCGACCACGAGGTCAACCTTGCCCTCGGCGATGTCGGCCAGTGCCACCTTGATCTCCTTTGGATTACGGAAGCGGCTCAGCATTTCGATGCGCACAGGAAATGGCTGAAACCTCTTCTTAAACGTCTGGAAGTGCTGGAAGCAAAGCACCGTTGTGGGGGCCAGCACCGCCACTTGTTTGCCGTCGCCCATGGCTTTGAAGGCCGCGCGCATCACGACTTCGGTCTTGCCGTAGCCGACATCGCCGCACAGCAGGCGATCCATCGGCTGCGGGCTTTCCATATCGCGCTTTATGTCCGCGATGGCTGATTTCTGGTCGCGCGTTTCGGTGAATTCAAAAGCGTCTTCGAATTCGCGCTGCCAGTTGCTGTCGCTAGAATAGGCAAACCCTTTGGCGAGGCGGCGGCCGGCGTAGAGCTTCAGCAGCTCTTCCGCCATGTCGCGCATCCTGGCTTTGATGCGCGTCCGGGTGCGTGTCCATGTGGCGCCGCCCATCTTGTCGAGGGACGGTTTGGCTTCCCCTTCGCCGCGAAAGCGCTGGATGAGATCCATGCGGGTGAGCGGGACATAGAGTTTGTTGCCGCCCGCATATTCCACCAGCATGTAGTCGCCTTTTGCGTCGCCCTGGGCAATCTCGCGCAAGCCGAGGAATTGTCCGACGCCGTGTTCGACGTGAACCACATAGTCGCCGGGTTTCAGATCGAACTGGTCGGCGGAAAATGTGCCCAGATGGGATTTGCCAGGTTTGGCGACACCCTCGGCGGCGTCGAAAAGGTCCTCCGATCCGAAGAGCGCGAGACGAGCCTCCTGAAAAACCGTTCCATGCGCGACATCGCCCCGGATCAGGGAAACACCGGCGATGTGCGAATGCGCACGTTCCTGCAGATGTTCCGGGACCCGATCGCCGCCGAGATCGATCTGCCAAGGCACGGAATATTCGTTGAAGACGTCAGCGAGGCGCTCGACTTCGCCCGCGGTGGGCGCAAAGAAGGCGAGACGGATGCCGGATTCGAGCAATGTCTTTGCTTCGCGAATGGCAACCTGCAGATTGCCGTGGAAAGCCATGGACTGACGGGTCGGAATGTAGAACGAATCCCGATCCTCGCCGAGGTCGAGCTGCCGAAGTTCGATAAGGCTGCCCTTGCGCGCCAGCACGGTGAAGTCATCCCACTGCAGCATGGCCGCTTCGGGCTTCAGCGCCGCGGACTGGGCGGGTTCTTCAAGACGTGTCCACAGGCGCTCCGCGGCCGCGGCTGTAAGGTCGGGCTCGTCGATGATGACCAGCGGATTGACGAAGAAATCGAGCAGCGTCGAGCTGCGGGGACGAACGGCGGCGAGAAGAACTTCCCAGCCTGGAAACGTCTCGCCATTTATTGGCAGATCGCGGCTGCGCACCCCGTGTTCGCGCAGATGGTCAGCAAGGGCTGCCAGCAGCGGCCGCGACTTCTGGAATTCTGCGAGAGGCTGCAGGACGCACTCGTTCAGCTTGTGAATGGAGCGCTGCGTCTCGGCATCGAAGCGGCGGATGGATTCGATTTCATCCCCGAAAAATTCAATCCGCAGCGGCTGGTCCTGTTCCGGCGAGAAAACATCGAGGATGCCGCCGCGAATCGAATACTGGCCCACCGCTTCCACGGGATCGGATTTTTCATACCCGACGCTTTCGAGGTGCAGGGCAAGATCGTCCAGCGGAACTTCGTCGTGGACCTTGAGCGTTTGCGCCAACTGGCGATACGAAGCCGGCGGATCGGTACGGGCCAGGGCAGCGGCAACCGGGACGATGACGATGCCGGCCTTTCCATTCGCCAACTGCCCCAGCACGGTGGCGCGGGCAGCCAGAATTTCGGCGTGCGGCGACATGGCCTGGCCGGGCAACACATCGAGCGCCGGAAACAGCATGGGAGCGCTGCCCGGCTCGATCAGGTCGGCAAAAGTGCGCACCAGCGCGAAGAGAGATTCCGCCTGCTTGTTGCCGTCGACGACGATGATTTGCGGACGCCGGGTGGCGCTGTGCAGCAGTGCCAGGTAAACGGCCTTGGCGGTCGATGTGAGCCCGGACAGCCGGAATAAATCGGGTCCGGTCGCGGCGCCAACCCTGGCTGCCAGTGACTGGAAAGCTGCCCCGCGCGCCAGGCCGGAGAACAGCTCTTCAATTTGCGGGTTCCTCAAGCTGAGGGGAGTTTAACATTCCGCTGAGAAATATCACGCCGGAGGACCACGATGTCTGTGTGTCAGACCGCTTTCGCCGCGCCAGCGTGACAACTCTGTCGAACGGAGTTCTCTCCATCGCCCGGGCGGTGGTGTCTTTCTTTACGATTTCGATGCTGGTGCGGTACCTGGGGCGCGAGTCTTACGGGTTGTGCGCGTCTGTCACCGGGGTCGCGTCGTGGCTGTCGATTACCCAGGGCGGTATCGGACAGAGCCTGAAGAATGACATCATTCGCGAGCCGGAAAATGCGGGTGCCTATTTTTCCAGAGCGTTCGCGTTTCTGCTGGTCATTGTGCTGGTGGCGGGCTGCGCATTGACGGCGATGGTTCAGCTGCTGCCGTGGAAAACGATTTTCAACGATCCGTCATTTCACCAGGTTCCGCTCATTGTGGCGAGCCTTTGGGTTGTGTTGTTCACAACGCTTTTCAGTCTGGTGCGGACGGTGTATTCCGCCTTCCAGTCCGAGGTCAGCCTGGCGCCGGCAATGCTGGCGGGGCTGCTGATTTCGCTCGGGCTGGTTATGACAGGGGTCGGCCACGGCTGGAGCACGACATCGGTGATTGCGGCTTCTCTGGCCGCGAATTTGGTTGGACTGACGTTTGGTTTCCTGTTGATGTTTTCGCGGGACAAGACGAGGCCGGTGAAGGCGCGGACGGCGGACCGAACGACCCGCCCTGCCGGACGCGCCGCTCTATGGTTCTTTGTCATTGAGGCCTGCAGTTTGCTGATTTTCGAGAGCGATGTATTTCTCGTCAATCTCCTGCTCGGCGCGGACAAGGCAGCCACCTTCGCGCTTCATGCGCAGCTCTTCGTTTATCTGCAGGCCGGCATCGCGCTTCTGGTATCTCCTTACTGGACGGCGTTCGGAGATGCCTGGAACTCGGGAGAAAGGTCGTGGCTGCGAGACGGAGTGCGCCGGCTGGCGGGAGCGTCGGCCGCCCTTTCCTGCATCGGGGTCGTTGCCATCCTGGCGATCGGGCATCCTCTGATGAACAGGTGGAGCCATGGTGAGATCGAGTGGAATCCCGTACTCGCGCTGCTGATCGGGTTGAACGTGGCGGTCCAGGGTGTGACCGGCGTCTATGCCACCACGCTGGGCGCACTGGGGATTGCCCGTGAGCCTGCGCGCATCGTGATTCTCCAGGCGGTTTTGAATATCGTCGTTTGCGTGTGGTCGATCCGGCGCTTTGGCGTCATCGGGGCCGCGATCGGGTCGCTGGCGACCTATTCGCTGACCTCGGGCCTTTATCTCCCATTCAAAGTCAAACAGGTGACAGCATGAACATCGAGCTTTCCATTTGTATTCCGACTTATAACCGGTCGAAAATTCTCGCCGAGAGCCTTGATCTGCTCCTGCCGCAATGCGTCGGGCGGCCTGTCGAAGTTTGCGTTTCGAACAACGCCTCAACCGACGGCACAGCGGCGTTCCTCGCCGCGCATCCGGAAGTCCGCTGTCAGACGAACCCATGGAATATCGGGATCGACCGGAACATTCTGGCCGCACTGCGCATGGCCCGCGGACGCTATGTGCTGCCGATCGGGGATGACGAGATGATCGCGGCGCGTGGCGTTGACAGCATTCTCGCGGCGCTTCGGACTGAACCCGCCATGTTGATGCTGAATGGCTGGCGTCGAGGCCAGCCTCATCTGCCGGCCAGTTTGCAGGGGCGCTCCATCACAGATCTGCGCGAGGCTTTCCGGCTGCTTTGGGACAAGATGCCGCTGGGGGGATTTGCAATCAGGCGGGAGTATGCGGAGCCCGAATACGCGGATCGTTATCTCGGCACCCATCATGCCTACAGCGGAGCCGCGTGGGATTATCTGCTGGCGCAGCCGCAGGCCCGAGTCGAGTGCATGTCCCATCCGGTGATTGAGTTTCGTGAAGTGGCCAAGGCGTGGGCCGCGCAGGCCGATACGATCCGCCTGCAGGAGATCCCGTTGTGGTTTGGCACGATCCCGGCATACTACGCGGAAGCCGTGGAACCGAGCTTCAGGCAATTCAAGAAAACCTGGGGACGCGAGAGTTTCACGGCCGGATTTGCCCTGCAGTGGCTCACCGGGCTGTTCAGAAGCCATGCCTGAGATTCGTCTTCAGCCGATCCCGGCGCCGGCTTTCGTGCTGTTCGCTACGGGCTGCGCGCTGGGCATCCCGCTCAATTTCGTTGGAAACCTGCTGGCCGGGGAAATCCTCCTGGCTGTTTTTGCGGTCGCGGGAGTTGCCGCGAATCTGGGAAACAGCCGGTTCCTGGATCGCAGGCTTATCGCTTTTGCGGGGGTTTTTTTACTCTCGCTGTGCGTCTATATGGCGACTGATTTCTTCGCCGGCACCGAACTGCATGATGCGCTGCGGGGGTGGGCCCGGTTTGTTTTTCTGATCCTCGACTTTATCGGGATTTATGTCATCGGCAGGAAGTCGCGTTTCAATCTTTTTCCGCTGCTCATCGGCTATATGGCGGGCCAGGTTGCGGTCTGGGGCAGGCCGGGCGCGGGAGAGCACTGGTACGTCACGGCATGGAAGCACCATCTCTGTCTGCCGGTGTTGATCGGCTTACTGGGTGTGGCGGGTCTCTGTTCCCGGCGTGCCCGGTACAGCATCCTGCTGTTGAGTCTGGCGGGAATCGTGTCGTTCCAGATCGATACGCGCGCGTTCGGGATGATTTGTTTCGTAACCGCGGCAATGCTGGCTACCCGTGCCATGGTTTTCCGGCGGATTGGAAATTTGATGCCCTTCATTCTTTTCGCCGCGCTGCTGATTTCCGCCGGAACTATCGGCGCAATTCTGAACAACACGCAGACTCAATTCGGCAAACGCCAAATGGGCTCGAACGAGATGCGATACGCCGCCGTCGCCACCGCCCTTCAGACGATCGCCGCGAATCCCGCGGTCGGACTCGGCTCCTGGAAGACCGACTTCGAAGCGGCTAACCGGCATCGCGCCAATCTGATCGAAGCGGGTGGTTCGCACGATACGGAATCCTATGACCAGAGCGGCCATTCGCAATTACTCCAAACCTGGCTGGAAGGCGGTCCGCTGGCTGCCATGGCCTTTTTTTATCTGCTGTGGCGCATGCTGATTTCGTTATGGTGGACGCTCAAGCGCCCCGTTGACCGGTTTCTGGCCTTCGCCATTTTCGTGCTGCTGAACGGCATCTGGAGCTGCCTGTTCAGTCCTTTTCTTGGGGCCGATGTCAGAATTAACGTGGCTGTTTCGATTTACGTGTGTATAAGCCTGGCGATCGAGAAGAGCCAGAACCAGAGGCGCGCGCTGGCGTAACCCCGGGTCAATTGAGACTTGTGCTGACGCGAGATGGAGCCCTCATGATCGTGGAAGATGGCCAGTGGTTCGGCAACATGAGCGACGAACGGGCGTGACGCCGCGGTCAGCAGCAGCAGGAGCAGATCGGGGCCTATTCCGTTGTGTCCGAAATCGACGAAGAGATTGCGTCGCAGGTCGGCCATGCGAAACAACGCCGCGCCGGGCGAGACCGGCAACCGCCCGTTGAACATCATGTGCCGCAGGCAGGTCCAGCGCGGCAACTTGCCGCTGCGGCCTGACAGCAGATATTCGATGCGCCCGTCAACATTCGCGGCAGTGAGAACAAGTCCTACAGAGGGGTCATCGAGGAACGGGACGGTTTTCTCAAGAAACGAGGGGGCGATCAGGTCGTCCGAGAAGAGGATTTTTCCGGTCTCGCCGCGGGCTTCATCGATGCAGCGCTTCCAGTTGCGAACCGGGCCGATGTTGGACTCGTTGCGAAAGGTGCGGATGCGCTTGTCGCGCGCGGACAGAGACTGGCAGATTTCCCAGGTGCTGTCGGTGCTTGCATTGTCGACGATGACGATTTCAAAATCCGGGTAGGTTTGAGCCAGCGCAGATTCCACGCAGGCGCCGATAAAGAGCGCGCGGTTATGAACCGGAATCAGGATGCTGATCATCGGTGTGTTTGTATGAAATGTACCAGTAAAGTCCGGTCAGACACACGAGAATGAACATCAATTGAAATACGGTCATCGCGTCCGTACCCGCGGCGGCGTAGCGGGGAGCAACGATCTGAAAAAGCGCGAAGAAGGCCGCCTGCCCGACCCCCACGCCGCCGGGAGAAAGCGGAATCGCGGTGGTGACGAGGCCGAGGGGCACGACGAGGAAAAATACGCCAACGGGCATGTCCGTGATTCCCACTGCCTTCAGAGCCAGATAGTAGATCGCGCAGCTCAGAGTCTGATTGAAAATACTGAGCAGGAGCGCCACCGGAATAACGGCATAACGGGCGCGGTACTCATGCAGAGCCTCGAATAAACCTCGGATGAATCGGGGAACGAAAGTCCAGCGGGATATGCTCTTGCCCGAAAACACGGCGGCGTAGATGCCCGCCAGTCCTCCGAGCGCGCCTCCCGCGGTCAACAGTCCGAGGCTGCGTGTGGCAGGGGTGCGCATCATCTCGTCCCAACTGATCAACACCATCACCGCGCCGAGAATAAGCAGCCCGATCAGCCCCGTCAGCCGATCCATCAGTACGGAGGTTGCCGCGTGCGATTTCCGTCCGGCGTTGGCGCGGGCGATGTAGTAACCCTTGATCAGATCTCCGCCCACCGCGCCGGGAATCACGACATTGAACAGCATGCCGATCATCGTGAGACCCCAGGTTCGGGAAAACGGCAGGAAAATGCCCTGCGCGCGCAGGAGGAATCGCCAACGCCATGCGGTCACCCACACCTGTCCGTAGAGGAAAGCGACCATGCCGAGAATGAGCGGCCAGTGGGTCAGGCTCTTGCCTACCCGCGCGAGGTCCAGCTTGCCGCTCAGCACCATCCAGGCGAAGACAGCGGCCCCGAAGAGCACCTTCAGGGCAACGCCGGCGTTGCGGCGATTGAACACCGCGCTGATAAGCCCCTGGCTCAGTCCTGCAACCCCGCGGATTTCGGATGCAACCCGACGATCATGTTTTCGCGCAACTCATCGCGCGGCAACAAGGGCCCGAGATCTTCCAGCGGCGGAGAAACAAGCTTGCCATCGCGCTGAGCCGCCGCGCCCAGTTTCGGCACAAAGAGTTGTTCGGGATCCATGAAAACTTCGCAGATTACCGGACCCGTTGCCGATTGCATCTGAGGAACCACGCGGTCGAAATCCTCCCATGTGTGAATCCGGAAGGAAGGCATTCCAAAGGCGGCCGCGATGGCGCTGTAGTCCGGACACGAAACGCCGGTTCGTTTGTCCGTCGCAGCGCGGCGGCCTCCGAACCAGGAGTTCTGGGTGTGTTTGATCATCAGATACCCGTCGTTGTTGAAGACGACGATCTTGATTGGCAACTGGTGATGGACAACTGTCTGGAGTTCCTGAAGGTTCATCATCATCCCGCCATCGCAGTTGAGGCACAGGACCTCGCCGCGGTCGCGGGCAAAGGATGCACCGATGGCGCCGGGAAGCCCGAATCCCATTTCCCCCAATCCCTGCGAGGTCATCAGCCGCTGCGGCGGAGTCATCTTCAGAACCTGATGTCCGGACAGGAGAGCAGTCCCCATGTCCGTCACGACGACCTGATCCGTCTTGAAGCAACCGGCCAGGCGGTCCATGAACCGGTAGGAGTTGATGAACCCGTTTGCATCGGCATGTTCGGGCCCGACGAGAGGGTAGCGCTGGCGGTAATCCTCACAGCGGCGAAGCCAGTCAGCCGGGGCTTCCAGCGGATCTTCGAAGGCGGACTGGAGGGCCTGAATGAACTCGCCGGCGTCGGCGCAGATCGCGCGGTCGAAGCGGTTCGGATATTTCGCCAGTTCCAGAGGATCGATATCGACCACGGCGATCTTGGCGGCGCGTGCCAGCTCGGTGATGTCATAGCCCACCTGCGGGATCGCCAGGCGGGTGCCGATCGTCAACAGATAGTCGCAGTTCTGCAGAATGAAGTTGGCCGCGCGGCCACCGTAAAGTCCGGCCCTGCCGAAAACGAGACGGTGACTGGAATCGATCAGATCGATCCCGGACCATGAGACGAGTGCCGGAATCCTGAGGCGATCGAGGAGAGAACTAACGCTCGCCGCGGCGCCGGCAAAGCGGATTCCGACCCCCAGCCACAAGACAGGGCGCTTCGCCTTCCGCAGTTGTGCGGCGACGTTGTCGACATCTTCCTGGCGCAAAGCGGGCGACGAGGCGAATTGAAGCCGCTCGTTGCCGGAAAAAATCAAAAGGTCGTCTTCTTCGACCAGCATGGACTGCACATCGAGCGGAACTTCCACCCAGCAGGGACCGGGCCGGTTCGTGGAAGCAATCGCATACGCCTTTTCGAGTTCATAAAGTATGCGGACAGGTTCGGAGACCCTGACGGCGTACTTGGTGATGTGACGGACCATCTCCACGGAGTCGAATCCCTGCGTTCCCCAGATGCGCAGAGGGTTATCGGAGCGGGAATGCCGCGATGGCTCGTTGCCGGCGATTATCAGGCCCGGGACCGAATCCATCCACGCCCCCACCACTCCGGTGATGCCGTTCGCGGCGCCGCCGCCGGTGGTCAGCAGGCTCGCGGTCACCACGCCGCGCGTCTTGTAATACGTCTGCATGGCCATGCAGGCGGCCTGTTCGTGGTGAACACAGACGATTTCACTTTTCCCAAGATTGGTTACGGAATCGAATATGTGGGCGTTGCCGGCCCCGATGATGCCAAAAACGTGTGCTGCCCCTTTTTCTGCCAGGAACCGCGCCACCAGGTCACTTACCTTTACTTTCATTCCCTGCCCTTCTCATTTCGACGCCAGCGAGCCATGCGCAGAATCGCTTCCTTCAAATCGATATTTTCTTTTAGCCCAAGTTCTGTGCGGGCGAGCTTCGTGGACGGAACGTAGCGCAGAGGTGGCTTCCCGGGAACCGCCACACCGGCCATTTCAATCCTCACTCGCGGGTCGATGACTTCCACAACGGCAGCAGCCAGTTCCGCAATCGTGACTTCGGACTCAGATCCCACATTGTAAGGCTGGCGGGCTTTTCCCCGAAACAGAATCGTCCACAGCCAGATGGCGAGGTCTCCGGCATAGAGGTAGGAGCGATACGGCGTTCCGTCGCCTTCTATGCGCACGGGACCGCCCGCCATTGCATCGCGAACAAAATTTCCAATGGCGAAGTGCCCGTCGAGCGGCAGACGAGGACCGGCGAACGCAAAACAACGGGCGATCTTGGATTCAAACCGGTATTTCTCCCCATAGTGGCAACACAACATCTCCGCGATGCGCTTCCCCTCGCCATAGGCCGAGCCAGTGACAACCGGATCGGGGGCGCCGCTGTAGGTTTCCGGTATGTGGGTCAGATCCGAAGGCTGCTTGCCGTAGACCGCGCCGGAGCTTGTAAACAGCAGTTTCTTCGCGCCGCACCGGCTGGCAAACTCGAGCACGCGGCGTGTTCCTTCGACGATTGTATCGAGCGTCTGCAGGGGCGCCTTTATCGCAGCCAGCGCATCCGCATCGGTGGCCGCATGAATCAGGAACGGGAAATCGCCCGCGGGAAATTCGAACGAACGGATATCGCCGGCAATTAACTCAACGGAGGATTGTGTGGCAAGGTGCGGCGCTTTTCGGTGAAAGGCAGCAGGATTCCGCGTGAGGACCACGGCAGTGGCGTTCAGATCGAGACGCCGGTTGATCGAGGTAAAACTCTCCAGCAGCCAGCAGCCGAAAAATCCGGTTCCGCCGGAAATAAAGATTCTTCCTCCCCGCATCTGCTCCCAAAGATCGCGCGTGGCGGCCAGAATATTTTCAATCTCCAGCGCGGGGATTTGTCCGGTCATAGCCAGTTTTGCGGCACTATCTGTTACCGTCGCACGATCCGGGCCGGACCCGCAAGACGCTCTGAGCTTTGGGCAATTGGATATCATCTAACTTGGCCATGATCAGGAATAGCGAACCGCTCCGGGTAGCCATCCTGGGGAGCGGAAATATCGGTACGGACCTGCTGCTCAAGATTCAGCGCTCCCCCTGGCTGGAGTGCATGCTGTTTATCGGGCGCAATCTCAGTTCGCCGGGTTTGACGACAGCGAGCGCTCTGGGCGTGCCGATCTCGGACAAGAGTATTGAAGCGATTCTGGAAAACCCCGCCTGCTGCGATGTGGTGTTCGATGCCACCTCAGCCCGCGATCACCTGCGCCACTGGCCGCTCCTGCAGGCGCTGGGGAAACGGGTCATCGATCTTACCCCATCGCGCGCCGGCAAGATGTGCATTCCCGCGGTCAATCTGGAAGAGTGCCTCGGCGAGCAGAACGTCAACATGGTGACCTGCGGTGGACAAGCGTCGGTGCCGCTGGCTCACCTGATCGGCAGAACGCAGGAAAATGTCGAGTATGTCGAGGTCGTGTCCAGTATCTCGTCACGCAGCGCCGGGCCGGCCACGCGAATCAACATCGACGAATACATCGAAACAACAGAGAGCGCGTTGAAGAACTTCTCCGGCGCGACGCGATCCAAGGCTATTTTGATTCTGAATCCGGCGGTGCCCTGCATCGACATGCAGACCACGATTTTCGCCAAAGTCGCGGAGCCTCGCATGGATCTTCTGAAAATGGCCGTCGATTCCATGGTCGCCCGCATTCGGGAGTATGTGCCGGGCTACCAGGTTATTCTGGGCCCGATCGTCGAAAACGGCCGCATCGTCATCATGATCCGTGTGCAGGGTTTGGGCGATTACCTGCCGAAATATGCGGGAAACCTGGACATCATCAATTGCGCGGCCGTGGCCATGGCCGAGGCTTATGCCCAAAATTCGCCGAGTCCGGTCCGGTCCGCCGAAATGAAACATGCCTAGAATTCTTATCAGCGATCCTACGCTGCGCGACGGGAACCACGCCGTGCAGCACAAGCTTTCTCTCAATCAGATCGCAGCCTATGCCGCTGCCGCCGATGCGGCACTGGTCCCCATAGTGGAAGTGGGCCATGGCAATGGCCTGGCAGCGTCTTCACTGCAGATCGGCGAGGCGCCTGCGACGGATCGCGAGATGCTCACGGTCGCGCGCGAGAACCTGAAGAGAAGCAAGCTTTGCATCCACGTCATGCCCGGGTTCGCGACCATTTCGCGGGATCTCAAGCCGGCCATCGATATCGGAGTGGATGTGGTGCGCGTCGCGTCCCACTGCTCCGAGGCGGATATTACGCAGCGCCATATCGCATACGTGCGGGAACGGGGCAAGCAGGTTTTCGGGGTCCTCATGATGACCCACATGCTCACGAAAGAGCGGCTGGTTGAGGAATCGCTGAAAATGGAGTCCTACGGCGCCGAGGCAATCATTCTGATGGACTCGGCGGGCGCGTTTCTGCCTGGCGACGTTTCCGAAAGAGTAACCGCGCTGGTGGCCGCGCTCGGTATTCCGATTGGCTTCCACGCTCACAACAACCTGGGAATGGCGATTGCGAACTCCATAACCGCGCTCCAAAGCGGTGCAACCATCGTCGACGGCACAGCCCGCGGGTTTGGCGCGGGAGCCGGAAATGCGCAGCTTGAGGTACTGGTGGCCGTAATGCACAAGGTGGGTTATGAAACAGGCATCGACCTTTACAAAATTCTGGACGCGGCGGACCTTGCGGAACGCGAGATTATGCCGTTGGTCCCGACGATCAGCTCCGTCAGCATCGTGAGCGGACTGGCGGGCGTGTTTTCCGGCTTCGTCAAACACGTGAATCGCGTCTCATCGCAGTTCCACGTCGATCCCCGCGACGTATTTTTTGAGCTCGGCCGCCGCCGCATTGTAGCCGGTCAGGAGGACCTGATTATCGAAGTCGCGAACGCGCTCGCTTCGGGAACAGCTATGCCAGCCGGGGAAGCCCATTGACGGCGCCGGATCGCTTAACGCTCCAGGACGACTGCGCAAGATCGGCCGGAGATGATGTCCGGGACCTCGCGCCACTTCGCGGCGCCAATATTCTGATCACCGGAGGAACCGGCTTCGTTGGCACCTGGCTGACGGAGGTGATGGCGTTCCTCAACGATCGCCACGGGTTCGGAATCAAAGCCGCGCTTCTGTCCCGCGAGGCCTCCGCTTTCCCCGAGAAGGCGCCGCATCTTGCCGGACGCGCGGACGTCACGCTGATTGAAAACGATGTAAAGAACATCGCTTCGCTCCCCCCCGATGTCCAATGGATTATCCACGCGGCGGCGAGCCCCGACCGGCGCACGCATTTTTCCAACCCGGTACAGACGATGGAAACCATCGTTTCCGGCACTCACTCTTTGTTGTCCGCTGCCTCGCGCCTGACGCCGCTGGAGAGGATACTGTGCCTGAGTTCCGGTTTGGTTTACGGGCCGCAAAACTGGAAGGACGGGGCGCTGAGCGAAAGGGCCTTCTCCGGCCTCGATTGCGGCAGCCCCGCAAATTTGTACGCTGAATCCAAGCGGGCCGCGGAAATGCTTACGGCCGCTTACCGGAGCCAGTTCGGCGTGCCGGTTCTGAATGCAAGGCTATTCGCCTTTATCGGTCCCTACCAGCTGCTGGACCGTCCCTGGGCGGTCAATAATTTTCTGAGCGATGCCCTTCGCGGCGGCCCGATCCGCGTGCAGGGCAACGGAGAAACCATACGCAGCTACATGTACGGCAGCGATCTTGCGTTCTGGCTGCTGCGGCTTCTGGTGAGCGGGCGCGTGGGCGGCGCTTATAACGTGGGCAGTCCTGCGGGAATTTCGCTGCGGGATCTGGCGGTGAAGATCGCCGATTGCTGTCCGGGACGGCCCGGCATTGAGCTCAATACCCTGCCCACATCGAAGCTTCCATCCACCCAATGGCTGCCGGATGTCACGTTGGCGCAGACGGAATGCCGTCTGCAGTTGAGAACGAGTCTCGATGAGGCGATCCGTCGCACGGTGACGTGGCACGCGGGCAAGTCGCGTCAACTGACGACGGTCTAGCGCGGCCCGGCTCTCAGGCTTTCTGCTTCAGCTTCCCGAAAACGGAAAGAATATAGTCGATCTTGACCCGGTCCAGGCCCGGATAGACGCCAATCCAGAAAACGTTATTCATGACGAAATCGGAATTCGGCAGATCCCCGATCACGCGCTTTTCGATATCCCGATACGCCGGCTGACGCACCAGATTTCCGCCAAACAAAAGCCGGGTTGCGATCTTGTGTTCTTCAAGATGCTGAGTCACAAAATCACGCGTGAACGGCGCTCCCGGGCGAATACCGATAGGAAACCCGAACCAGCTCGGATCTGAATTCGCCGTCGCCTCAGGCAGAATAAAAAATTCTTCGAGATCCCGCAAGCCTTCATGCAGCAGCCGGAAGTTGGTGCGGCGGGCGTCGATGAATCCGGGAAGTTTTTGCAGTTGCGCGACGCCGACAGCAGCCTGCATATCGGTTACCTTCAGGTTGTAGCCGATGTGCGAGTAGGTGTACTTGTGGTCGTAGCCGCAGGGCAGTGTACCGAGCTCCCACTTAAAGCGTTTGCCGCAGGTATTGTCCTTGCCCGGCTCGCACCAGCAGTCACGGCCCCAGTCGCGGAACGATTCGGCGATCGTCCGAAGCATGGGCTTGTCGGTAAGAACGCAGCCCCCTTCGCCCATCGTCATGTGGTGGGCAGGGTAGAAGCTTACGGTCGCCAGATCGCCAAACGTTCCCACCTGTTTGCCGTCGTAAAGACTTCCCACGGCGTCACAGCAATCCTCTACGAGCCACAGATTATGGCGGCGGACGAAGTCGGTAACAGCCGCAAGGTCGAATGGATTTCCCAGCGTGTGGGCTACCATCACCGCCCGCGTTTTTGGCGAGAGGGCGGCTTCGAGCTGAGTGACGTCAATGTTGTAAGTGGGTATGTGAACGTCAAGGAAAACGGGAACCAGACGGTTCTGAATAATGGGATTAACGGTCGTCGGAAATCCGGCCGCTACCGTGATGACTTCGTCGCCGGGCTTCAGCGCCCGTGCCCCCAGCTTCGGCGATGTCAGGGCCGTTAGCGCAACAAGGTCAGCCGAAGATCCGGAGTTGACCAGAATCGCTTCGCGCCGTCCGAAAAACCGGGCGAATTCACGTTCGAACTTAGCCGCGAACCTGCCCGTCGTCAGCCAGAAATCGAGCGACGAATCGACCAGGTGAACCAGTTCTTCGGCATCGAAGACCCGGCCCGCGTAAGGAACCGGGTGCTCGCCCGGAATGAACTCCCGCGCCGGAAATGCCTCCTGGTAATACTCGCGAACGAGGGCAAGGACTTCAGCGCGGATCTCGTCTGCCCTAGTCTCCGGCATGACTTCCCTGCGCATTGTTTTCCGGGATGAGGAACTCCCGGTACCAGTCGACCGTGCGGGCGAGCGCATTGTCGAGATCGAAAAGGGGCTTCCATCCCAGCACGTCCCTGGCTTTCGCCGCGCTCAGATGCTGGTTGCGAATCTCATGGCTGGCTTCGTTCCGGATATCGGGCTTCAGATCCGATCCCATGGCTTTCAAAATGCGAGCGACCAGTTGCAGCACCGTCACCTGCAGTTCGTTCGAAAAGTTGAACGCCTGCCCCGAAAGCGTGCGATCGGCGGCGAGCCGCTCGGCAAGAAGCATATACGCCGCGGCGCCATCTTCGACGTAAAAGTAATCCCGGACGTAGTTGCCGTCCGATCGGATGACCGGAGGCTGGCCCCGGAGAATGGAACGTATAGTGCCCGGAACGATCCGGTTCCAGTTCAGATCCCCGCCGCCATAGAAATTTCCGCAGCGGGTTACGATGACCGGCAGCCGATAAGTCACGTAATAAGCCTGCGCGATCAAGTCCGCGCAGGACTTGCTGACATCGTAGGGATGCCGTCCTTCCAGCGGCGTGCCTTCGCTGTAGGGAAGAACTTCGCAGTCTCCGTAAGCCTTGTCCGAAGAAGCCACGACAATCTGTTTCACCAGAGGGCTGCGCCGGCATGCTTCCAGCAATGCCCACGTGCCCTGGATGTTGGTTTCAAAAGTGGAAACCGGATTGCGGTTCGCGATGCCGACAATCGTCTGCGCCGCGAGGTGAAACACCGTGTCGGTTTCGTATTCGCCGAGGGCGCGTTCGAGCAGCGACAAATCCCGCACATCGCCGCGAACAACCTTGACCTTCTCGAGCATCTGGCCGCGAACCAGTTCGCTTTCCGGCACCCAGTCCCGGACCAGGCAGGTTACGGATGCGCCTTGTTCCAAAAGGCGCCGCACCAGCCAACTGCCGACCAGACCCGTCGCGCCGGTCACGAATACATGCCGGTCCTGCCAAAAAGGATTCACCGTCATCTGGTTACTTCCATACCCGCCAGGGAGCCTTGCCGCTGGACCACAACTCGTTCAGATACTGGTATTCCCGAAATGTATCCATGGCAAAGAAGAAACCATCGTGGCGAAACGCCATAAGCTGGCCGTCGGCCGCCAGACGTTCCAGCGGCCGGCGTTCGAGGATGCAGTCGTCAGACTCTCCTTCGAGGTAATCGAAAATCCTGCGGTTGAAGACAAAAAATCCGGCGTTCGCCCAGCCGCTGGCCTGCGGCTTCTCAGCGAACTTCGAGACGTGGTTGCTGTCTTCCACATCCATAATTCCGAAACGCGAAACCGGCCGGACCGTTGTGACAGTCGCGATCTTGCCATGCGAATGATGGAAATCGAGAAGCGCACGGATATCGACATCGGCCAGCCCGTCCCCGTAGGTAAGCATGAAAGTGTCCCCATCGACATACCGGGCGACACGTTTCAGACGCCCTCCCGTCATGGTTTCAAGCCCGGTCTCGGCGAGACAAACGCGGAAGTCCTGCTCCTCGTGCTCGTCGTGATAGTGAATGGAATTCTGCTTGCCGAGGCAGATCGTGAAATCGTTGGTCATTGCCTCATAGTTGAGGAAATATTCCTTGATCATGTTGCCGCGGTAACCGAGACAGAGCACGAATTCGCGCAGGCCGGCGTTGGAAAACAGCTTCATGATGTGCCAGAGCACCGGCCGGTCCCCGACGAGGACAAGCGGTTTGGGGCGGAACTCGGTTTCTTCCCGCAGCCGCGTGCCCTGGCCGCCGCAAAGTATCACTACCTTCATGGTTTATCTAATATCCCCCGAAAACGCGTACCCTGCCACTCCGCTTCCGCGGCGTCGTTGTGCTGAGGGCAAGCTGCTTTAACCGCGGCTAGCCGCGGAAGTAACAACTTCATTCGCCTCGGGAGTCTCGCTGCTGAAATTGATTCGTTCCTTTTCAACAACAAGCGGACGCCGCATGATCTGCGTGTGTATGGCTCCTATGTATTCTCCCACGATCCCTATACAGATCAGTTGAACGGAACCGATGAAGAATATGCCGATGACAAGGGGCGCGATACCGACGGAAAATCTGTTCCAAAACAGGAGTTTGTAGACCAGATAACCCAGTGAGAAGAGGACGCTGAGCACGGCCGCTCCGAAACCGAAAAAAGTCAGCAAACGCAGCGGAACCTTGGAGAAATTGGTGATCCCCAGCATCGCCAGGTCCCACAGAGTGTAGAAGTTATTCTTGGTGATGCCCCGCATCCGCCGGCCCTGGCGATAGACGATTTTGACGTGGGGCAGCCCAATCTCGGCAATCATGCCGCGGAAGTACGGGTAAGGATCGTTGAATGACCGGACGATTTCTATGACCCGGCGATCGTACAGGCCGAATCCGGTGAAATTCTCGTATGTTTCCAGATCGGCGAGGCGGTTCACTAGGCGATAGTATTTCGTGCGCAGCCAGAACATCAGGCCATTCTCATCGCTGGTTTCCTTGATGGCCAGCACAACGGGCGTGCCGTCCTCCCAGCGGGCGATCATTTCCGTAAGCATTTCCGGCGGATCCTGCAAGTCGGAAAACAGAAGGATAACGGCGTCTCCGCCCGCCTGAAACATGCCATGCATGGGAGAGCGTAAATGGCCAAAGTTCCGTGAGTTGGCGATGACCTTTACGCAGGGGTCCGTGCCGGCTATGTGTTTGAGAATCGCCAGGGTATTGTCGCGCGAAGCATTATCGATAAAAATATGCTCGTAGCGGTACTGGGGCAGTTTTTCGAATACGGCGCGCACGCGGTTGGAAAGCTCAATGACGTTCGCCTCCTCGTTGAAGCAAGGGGTAACGACGCTTACCATTTTCATCGGCGAGTGTTCCAGTATCCCCAATATCGCATTCATCGAATTGCTGGCGCAAGACTGGCTTACGGGTTCCGGCCCAGCGGATCTGTGACCATGAGACCAGTTCCGGCAGGCCTTCCGCGAGGCTGATGCGGGGCGTCCATCCGATTAAGTTGCTGACTTTTGCAGTGTTAGCGATGAACACCTTCTGGTCGCCTGTGCGGGGTGGGCCCGAAGTATGGTCCACAGTAAGATCGAAATCTTTTCGCAGAATTTCAAATAACTCAAGAATGGACAGGCTGGCCTCCGGTCCCCCGCCGATATTGAACGCCTGCCCCCAGGCGGGACAGGAATCGGGCAACTCTGAAATAGCCTTGAAACAGGCACAGAGATCGGAAACATGCAAGAGGTCGCGAACCTGCTTGCCGGTCCCGCTGATGCCGAACGCCGACGCCTGGACCGCCATCCGGACAAACCATGCCAGCCATCCCTGGTCGCTGGTCGCCCGCTGGCCTCCCCCATAGATGCTCGACTGCCGCAGGCAAACTGTTTTCATTCCATAGACTCTGCAGTAATCCCGGACATACTGATCGGCCGCGCCCTTCGAACAGGAATACCCGGCATGCAATTCGAGCGGAAGATCTTCCGCAAAGCCCCCGGGATAGTCAGGAACGGTATAGCGCCCGGGAGTTTCGCCATAAGCAAGTCCGCCGAGATCGCCATAAACTTTGTTCGTGCTGGCGAAAATCAGCTTTGCCCTGGGAGTGTGGCGGCGCATCGCTTCCAGCACGTTGAACGTACCGGCAGCATTCGTTTCAAAGTCGTATCGCGGGTTGGATATCGAGGCCACCAGCGAAACCTGGCCGGCGAGGTGGGCGACCACATCGATATCGGTGTTGCATTCAAAGAAGGCATCCACATCGGAAGGACGGCGAACATCGAGGAAATGGACCCTCGGACATGCCTGGCCTCGGTAGAAGTTGTCGGTGAGGATGCAGGAGTCTCCGGCCTGTTCAATGTGGCGCGCGAGGTGCGTGCCGATGAACCCCGCGGCCCCCGTCACAAGCCATTTCCGCCTGATTGGCATTGGTGGGGCCATGGGCTCAGGCCGCCACGGCCCGGACCGGTTCGGAAGCGATGAAACGGATGGTCCGAGCCAGTCCCGCTTCGAGGGAAACGCGCGGTTTCCAGCCCAGACGGGCCATAGCGTCCGCTGAATTGGCAACGAGTGCGGCGGGATCCGGGCGGCTGCGGCGCTCCTCTCCGAAACGGCAGAGAGACCGGGGCGCGCCGATCATGTCCAGCGTGGTTTCGACCACGGCGCGAATTGTGCGGGCTTCGGAGACACCTGACCCGATATTGAAAACCTCGCCCGCGGCGTTCTCACCGCCCGCGGCCAGAATCAAAGCATCCACCACGTCACTGACATACACGTAATCCCGGACCTGCGTACCGGGGCCGAGCTGGAGCGTTTCGCGGCGCAGAGCCTTGCCGATCACGTACGGAATCAATTTGCGATCCGATTCGGCTGGCCCAAACACCGTGAAAGGACGGACCGTGGTCAACGGGAGGCCCTCCACCCGGCACAGATAGTCCAACAGGAGCCAACCAGCCGCTTTCGAGGCGCCATAAAGATTCGGCGCGGAGAGTGGCGCGGATTCGTCGACGGGAAGATCGCCGGATTCGTATTCAAGTCCCGAGCCGCAGTAGACGAACGTCTTTACCCCGTGGCGCAACGCCGCCTGAGCCAGTGCCATGGAACCCAAAGCATTCGAAGAGGCGATCTCCAAAGCGTAATCGCCGGCACGTGCGCCCTCAGCGGCGCTGGCCGCCTGTACCCCCTGTGCCGCCAGATGGAAGACCGTGCCAAACCGGTAAGTCGCAAACAATGACTCGAACGAACCCGGATCGCGCAAATCGGCAGTCTCGATGAGGAAGTTCGCGGGCAAACCGTGCACCCGCGAGGCCCGATGGCGGGCCGTACAAGTCCCGACAATACAACTACTTGTACGGACCAAGCGGCGCGCGAGATGAGATCCGATAAAACCGGAGGCGCCGGTAATCAGAATGGGACGCTGGCTGGACGGAGAATTCACGGGACCTGACGTCTAGTAGCGGGTCCAGCGGAAAAATCTCAAAAAATGTAAACTGGCGGCATGCGTTCGTTCGTCCTCACCGCCGCCCTGTCACTTGCGGCCGTCACGCTGCCTCACACGGCGCAGGCGGCTCCGCCCCATCGGGTGATCGGCAACATCTATTACGTGGGGGAAGACGACCTCGCCAGTTTCCTGATCGTCACCCCCGAAGGCAACATCCTGATCAATACCGGCTACGAGTTTTCCGTACCGGTAATTCGGGCGGGCGCGAAATCACTGGGATTCCGGTTTGAAGACATCAAAATTCTGCTCGTCACGCACGCCCACAGCGACCATGCGGGCGGCTTAGCCAAGGTCAGGAAGCTGACCGGCGCAAAAATGTGGGCTATCGAGCAGGAGGCCGAACTGCTGAACACCGGCGGCAAAACCGACTATCTCTTCGGCAGCGCGGGGTGGTTCGAACCCGTCAAGGTGGACCACGTATTCAAGGATGGCGACAAGATCGAGCTGGGCGGAACCGTGATTACCGCGCACCTGACGCCGGGGCACACCAAGGGCAGCACCAGCTATTCGATGGAAGTGACCGAAAACGGCAAACTCTATCACGTCCTCGTGGCGAACATGCCCAATATGAACGAAGGGGTGAACTTCATCGACGATCCGAAATATCCGAATATCGTGGCCGACTACACCCACGCCTTCGAAGTGCTCGAATCGCTCCCCTGCGACGTTTTTCTGTCATCCCACACGGGCGCATATCGTCTGACTGCGAAATACCACCGGGGAATGCCGTACAGCCCCGAGACTTTCGTGGATCCGGAAGGATACCGGGAAGCAGTAGCCCGCGCCAAGCAGCGGTTCTTCGCCGAGGTGAAAGAACAGCGCGACGAAGAACAGTTCAACCACGACCGGCTGAACTTTAGAGAATTGAAGGAGCAGGGCACCGGTCAGCCCGCTGCCCCGCCCCAGTAGAGGCCGCCCCCTACTTCACGCAGGAGAAATTGCCGGCGTCATTTGTGTCGCCTGTGCCCTTGTAGCGGGCGGCCAGAGGCCAGGCGCACAACGGCCGCTGCATCGCGATTCCTTTTTCCGGTTTGTTATCCACGTACTTCGTGGCAATAATCTTGTCCGGTGCCGCGCCGGTTTCCACCCAGCGGCTGACGGCGCTAACCGCGTCGTGATCGGCATCAATCACAGGGGCCGCGGCCGCGGTTCCAAAAGCAGCGGGCCCGGGACCGCCCGCGCAGTGGTACAAGCCCGGGACGAGAAACGCGCGGAAGAATGTCTGGGTCTCCGCAAGTCCGTTCTTGCCGTCTTTGCCCTGCATCGCCACAACGCTCTCGTAGTAGTCGATTCCGTTCTGGGCGGGAATGAGCGGATCGGCGGCACCGTGATAGTAGAACAGCTTGTGCCCCAGCTTGCGGAATTCCGACAGATTCGGATCGGTGGCATTCGAAACGGCGGCCAGTTTCTCATCCATCGCCTGAACGTCTTTATCGAAGTCGAACGTGCGGAAAACCCAATCCGGCTTGGCCAGCAGCGCAAAGCGGGTAAAGTCGAAAGAACTGACGCCTGACGAATTATCCTTGCGGTTGATTACCGCCGGACGTCCATTGCCGCCCCAGCCGACTTCGTTGCCTGGATAAAACCCGGCATAGACTTTAGCTCCCGTGCGCGGATTTACCGGCCCGGTGTACATCTTCTCGACCGCTGCTTCCTGCGCGGCAGTCAGACAGGACGGCGCATCGGCTCCTTTGCACAGGAGCTTTTTCGGATCGAACGTGCAGCGCCGATGATCGGCAATCAGTCCGTCCTTCACGCCATCGAGGGCATCGCATTGCTGTAATACGGCGTCTTGAATCATCTGCAGTTTGGCGGGCGGAAGATTCGTTTCCGCTGTGCCGGTGACAATGCCGTTCCATAACTCGCTCTGGATCTGGTGGGTCCAGTAGTTGGCCGCGTCGCCCGCGACGATGCCGTCGAAGTCCGCCGGGAAGCGCTGGGCTTCCATCAGGCCCTGCTGTCCGCCCTTGGAGCAGCCGGTGTAAATGGATTCTTTCGGGTTCTGCGTGTAGAAAGCATCGACGATCGCCTTGGCGTCCACGGTGGTCAGGTGCAGTCCGCGATAGCTGTAGTCGATCAGGCGGTCGCGATTTTCCAGCCATTCCTTGGGTTCGGAGGCAGTGTGGCCGGTGTCGGTGCTCGCCGTCGCAAAGTTGTTGCGCAGCGCCGTCGCCATCGCGGGATAGCTGATGGTCCCCGCCAGTCCCCCGTTTCCGACAACCTGCAGTTTGTTGTTCCAGCCCGTCTCCGGCAGCCAGACTTCAAAGTGGATTTTGGAGACCGGGGTGGGTTTGAGAATGCCATGCACTTCGCAGAACGCCGGGAGGTTCGGGATCGCCTGCCGGGCGCCTTCGGGGGTAAACGCACCGGCCGGAACGGCTTTCGCGGCAGTGATCGTCGTGTTAGCTATGGTTAGCCCGGACAGCGATTCGCAACTCGCTGCGAAAACCGGCGTCACGGACATCGCGCAAACGGCGGCGAGAGAGAGGGCGGCAGGCAGAAAGGTCCTGTTGAAGTTGCGCTGCATGGCGTTTAGACTCCTTTTTTGCTGAAGGCGTTATGAATAACGGACTCTTCGCTGCGATTTATTGTATCCGGTTTATCGCTTGCCCCGTTTAGCCGGCGCGTTGCGGAACCCAGGAGCGCCTCGCCTGCGATAAACTTAGCGGCGGACGCTGAAGAAGACGCGCTGGCCTGTTTTCCGGCGCCACAGGAGATCGAAGTGAAGAAGCTTTTAATTGGACTAACAGCATTACTCAGCCCGCTGGCATTCGCCCAGACGGAAATTCCGTTCGACGCCAACGTGAATTTCCTGACCGGCATGCCGGAGAGTATTCAGATGGGAGAAGCCTCGGGCGTTGCTATAAATTCGAAGGGCCACGTGTTCGTCTTCTCGCGCGGAAACTCCACCGGACCCGCCTACGGCGCCACGGCATCGCAGTTGCTTGAATTCGACCAGAACGGCAAATTCATTCGCGAAATCGGCCACAACCTTTATGCCTGGTCTTTCGCGCACACGGTAAGCGTTGACCGCTACGACAACATCTGGGTGGTCGACAAGGGCTCCGACATGATTGTCAAGTTCAACCCGGCGGGCCGCGTAACCATGGTCTTCGGCCGCAAAAAGGAAGCTTCCGATGAAGGCGCCGAGCCGGATAAGCACCCGCGTCCGCCGCTCCCCGCCGTTGATGGCCAGTTCCGCCAGCCCACGGGCGTAGCGTGGGACAAGCAGGATGACGTGTTCATCAGCGACGGCTACATCAACTCGCGCGTAGCGAAATACGACAAGGACGGCCACTGGGTCAAACAGTGGGGCGACCGCGGCACCAAGGACGGCGAGTTCAATACTCCCCACACGATCGCCAACGACGCTGACGGCAACATCTACATAGGCGACCGCGGCAACCGCCGGATTCAGGTCTTCAATCCGGATGGCGGCTGGCTGCGCACGATTCACATCGACGTCCCCGTGCCTGCCGGCATTCAGCCCTGGATGGGACCGATGCCTTCGCCCCAGTCGGCTACCGCTCAAAGCGGCGCTCCGTGGGCCATCTGCATTACGCCGCCGAATGCGGCCGGCAAGCAGTTCCTGTACAGCGCCGATGCCTATCCTGGGCGCATCTATAAGATGAATCTGGATGGGACGCTGCTGGGCTATTTGGGGAAATCCGGACGGATGCCCAAGGAGTTCGGCTGGATCCACCAGATGTCGTGCGTCAATGAGAACACCCTGCTGGTCGGGGAGATCCTCAACTGGCGTGTAAACAAGCTGACCCTGCATCCGGATAAGACGACGCAGACCTCGGCGGCAAAATAGTAAGGCCTTCCGGCGCGTTTGCGGTCAAAATTTGACTTCAGGCGCGCCGGAAGGGAAAATGGTTGTTTACCCACCTCCTGCGGATGTGGCGGAATTGGCAGACGCGCTAGATTCAGGTTCTAGTGGGGGAAACTTCGTGGAGGTTCAAGTCCTCTCATCCGCACCAATTAATCGGCTCTAGGCGGCTCTACGCACTTAATGGGGGCAACCAGCGTCCTCACCGCCATCCATCCTGATACCTTCTTGATTTAACGGCAGTTTAACGGCATAATAACGGCAGTTTTGGTCATCGAGAGACTGCCGTGATCATGCACTTTGAGCCCACATTCTCGATCACTCCGAAAATAGCGATGAGTCTGATGCGCATTGAATCCGCGCGGCAGGCCGTGAGCGATTTGCCCATCACCCCTGCAGTCCTGGCCACGCTTCGCGAAACTGCCCGACTCTACTCAACGCACTATTCGACGCTGATCGAGGGCAACCGGTTGACTCAGGACAGGTCTTGAAAGTGATCGAGCAGCAACGCCATTTTCCCGGGAGAGAACGCGACGAAAAAGAAGCGCTCGGATATTACGCTGCGCTCGAAAGAGCGGAACGGTTTGCCGCTTCCGGGCTACCCGTCTCGGAAGCCCGGATTCAGACCTTGCATGGTCTGGTGATGGGGGGAGGACGACGGAAGACAAAACCAACTCCCTGGCGGGACGGGCAAAACGTCATTCGCGATAGCCGCAAGCGCCGCATCGTCTACATGCCACCCGAGGCGAAGGATGTGCCCCCGCTTGTTAAAGCGATGGTGGCGTGGATCGCCTCATCCGAGCGACAGCTACTTCCATGCCCGATTCGCGCGGGGATCGCTCACTACCAGTTTGCGACGATTCATCCCTACTATGATGGCAACGGACGAACGGCCCGCCTCTTGACCACACTCATCCTGCACCTGGGCGGCTATGACCTCAAAGGGCTGTACTCGCTCGAAGAATACTATGCCCGCGATCTGGGTGCCTACTACGAGGCGCTAACCGTCGGGCCCTCGCACAATTACTATGAAGGCCGCGCTAACACCGACATCACCAAATGGGTGGAGTATTTCTGCCAAGGCGTCGCAGACGGCTTCGAGAGCGTGCGGCGCAGGGCGCTGGAAGCCGCGGGACGTGGCGCGCGCGATCTCTCGATCATGTTGCGAAGGCTGGATCCACGGCAGCGGAAAGCACTGGAGCTTTTCCGCGACAGCGAGTTCATTACCAGCCGCCATCTCGAAACGCTGTTTGGTATTTCGCAGCGAACGGCCCGCGATCTCCTGACCGCGTGGACCGAAGGCGGATTCGTAGTCGTTGCGGATCCCGCAAAGAAAACCCGAAAATACGATTTGAGTGCAGCCTTTGCGGAATTGCGGCCGTGAGAATGCTGCGTAAGGAAAACACTGGACGCTCTGTCCGTTTTGGGCGAGAATTGCTCTCAGTGCCTCGCCTATATTTGCCTATTGCGCGCCGGACGCCCGCGAAAACGAGCGCGGAAACTGTTAACGATATGCAATCACTTTCAGGTTCTACTAATGCCTCGAGACGATAGGGAGGATTTGGGCAGGATTAAAGGAGGGAAAAAGCAGGAGAAAGCGGTACTTTTTGGCAGGAGTGCTCAGAACGCAGATTCCGGGTCTTCACCCCGGCTTATCGTCGGACGGTTTGACTCTGAGGAAGAGTTTGTCCCATTTGTGATGCTTTCCTGAACGCGTGGGGCGGCCGCCTGAAAAAGTCTGGTCGAGCATCTGTGCGTCGGAGATCTGATCGATTTCCATCCACCGCCAGTTGGGGAGCGGACCACTGCTCGCCCCGCCGATCTGCCAGGTCAGCAGCTTGATGACGCCGTTGTGCTGACCGTAGTCGTGAGGTTCGACGATCCGGTCTTTATTGCAATAACGAAGCCGCAGCAGTCTGGTTTGTTCAATCGCGGTCCGCAACAGATGGTCGAGCTTCGGATCGGGCGCGGGCATGGAGACTTCGCCGAATCTATCCGGCTTCGCCTCTTAGCCGCCGCCAGTTTTCGAGGCACCGACGGGCAGTCTCCAGCGGCGGATACCGGCTGCCTTCCTGTTCAATCAAATAAAACTCAACGCCGCCGGTGCTCTCGGCGGCGGCAATAATATCGGACCACGGCGCGCTGCCGTCGCCGAACAAAACGCGATAGCCCCGGAACCACCGCGCCCAGTCTTTGCAGTGGATGCTATTGATCCGCCCGGGATTCGCTTTGATCCACGCCACGGAGTCCTGACCGGCCGCCACACAGGAACCCACGTCCAGCTGCAGCATAAATTGCTTCGGCGTATGCGCGGCCAGAACATCCATGGGCCGGTGACCATTAATCGGCTGCCATTCGACCTCATGATTGTGGAACCCGGAACTCAGCCCCAGCGGCGTCAGAACCTGCATCATACGGGTAATCCGCCCGCTCAGCGCCTTCCATCCCTCAATCGTCGAAATAGGATCCGATCCGGCCATCACAATGTATTTCGAACCCAGGATCTGATTCAGTTCGATCGCCTTCTTCAGGCCCTCCGGCTCGAACGCCTGCTTCGGGTTGTGAGTCGACCGGCACTGCAGCCCGAGACTATCGAGCAAACGCCGGACCTGCCTCGCCCGCTCAGCGTTCCAAAGATAATACGGCGCATAAAACTCCACCACCTGGTAGCCCATTTTCGCCACGGCCGACAGAGTTCCGTCAGGATCTTTGGCCAGTTCGTCGCGAACGGAATATAGTTGCAGGCCGATCGGAATCCTGCTTGCGCCCGCGCGCAACGCCAGCGGCACAAGCGCCGACGCCGCGAGAAGTTCTCTGCGGGAAAGTCTTTTCATGCAGCAACGCTGGACGAACGGGAAGTGTCACTGCCAGACTCGCTTTGCGGAGTTTGCTGGATTCCCGTCCCATATGAGCCAGCAAGCGCCACCGGGGTGCGCGACCGCCGCACAAGGCGCGCAAATAGCCGGCGCGCAATCGCGGACCAGTGAAAGTCGAAAACGCTGTCGAGTATGGAAGCATCCACACGGTCAATCGAAACGCCGAGCCGGATATCGAACAACTGGCGCTGATTGACCAGCACGTGATCCAGTTCCAGATTGTCCCCGGTATAAGTGCGGGGAGCGATCACCGCATCCCGCACAATCGTCTTCGGCGAGATCAGACAATCTCTGCCAATCGCCGCAAACGGACCGATACGAGCGCCTGCGCCGATACGCGAATTTTCGCCGATAAACGCGGGGGCCGTGATCTGCACATCCGCCGCCACAGAAGCGTTGCGACCTATCCATATCCCCGGCTTCACTTCCAAACCACCGTGAAAGATTCCGCCGAGATTCGAACGCTGCAGCGACCGGTGGGCCTTCCACAGCTCTTCGGCATTTCCGCAGCGAATCTCGGAGACGGCCCGCAAGGCGATGTGATCTGTCAAGTCATTCGGTTGTGTTCCCGAGAGATTCCCGCCCGGAACAATTGCCCATCCTGTCCGGCTCGCGCCATCCGGGCCATACACGAGAATCGGCTTCGCGATCCCTTCCGGAAACACCGGCACGCTAAACCGCGGGAGAGATGTCGCAGTGGCGATGAGCAACTCTGTATCGCGGCCGCCGATTAAAGCCGCCGGCGTCTCGCCGTATTCGATCCGGACGCTCCACGCCTCGCCATTGCCGAAAAGATCGCGCGCCCGTTGAACCTCCGGCCCGGCAATCAGGATATTGCCGATTCCCTGTTCCGCCAGGAATTCAACGATGTGCTGAACGAACGGACGGTCAATCAGGTTTGCAAAACACAACGGGCCTGCTGTCTCCGGAAGGAGTAACAGGGCATTCATGCTTACCTCCAGCTTTCCGGCTGCCCGGACTGTAGTATCTCCACTCATAAAGCAGAAAACGGGCCAGGAAGGTCCAGTTTCCGATCAGGTAACGCTTCCACATGCGGCCCGGCTCCTGCATCAGCCGATACATCCATTCAAGGCCCATCTCCCGCATCCAGCCAGGCGCGCGCGGAATGCGGCCGGAATAGAAATCGAACAGACCGCCCACCGCGAGGGCAACCCGCACTCCGGTTTGGGCGAGGTTGCGTTGTATCCACAATTCCTGCTGCGGCACGCCCATCGCAACCAGAAGGACGGCAGCCCCGGAGTCCCTGATCGCCTGCGCCACCGCGCCTTCTTCATCTCTCCCCATATAGCCGCTCCGGCAACCTGCGATGGCCGTATCCGGAAAGCGCGCTCGAATCCACTCAGCTACACCTTCGGCAACGCCGGGCCGCCCTCCCAGTAGATAGATGCTCTTGCCGGTGCCCTGCAGAAGGGCGCAAAGGCGCGGGAACAGATCCGTCCCGTTGACGTTCTGACGGATGGGAGTTCGTTTCAGCTTTCCCGCGATGCGCACGCCCACTCCGTCGGCAAGATTCAGTCCCGATGACTGAATCGCCTGGTAGTAAGCGGGGTCCAGACAACTGACGTTGGCGCAGTGCGCGTTCGTCATGCACACCATCGTCTGGCCCTCGCCGTTCACCCGGCCTTCAATCCATTCCAGCGCCTCCGACATGCTGAGGTTGTCGATACGAACGCCAAGGATGTCGACCGTGCGGGGCGCAACCTCGCGTTTTTCCGAAAATGCCAGCGCGGGTATGGCGCGAAGAGCAATGCCGAAATCGCCAGCCAGGCTTGCGGTGTTCACATATTCGCGATCGACCGAGGCTTCATCGTCGAAATCGATATTGCCACGCCTGCGAAGCCACCAGTAACAAACCATGCCGGGCCTCACCGCGGCACGCGTGTGCCCGTCAACCTGCCACACGCCTTCCCAGCCGGCTGCCGGACGCGGCCCGATAAAGGACATGTCCCCGGCCAGAATGTTGAAGAGTACAGGAAGATTTCGAAGCACCCGACGCCCTTCGAGACCCGTGAATCCGTATTGCAGGAATCTCTTGCCCCGGCGGCCGATGCGCTCTGTTCGGGTAAGAACAGCCTTGCGGGCCGCTATGCGCCACAAGGCCAAACAGAGCATCACGGGCGAGGCGAACACCAACTGCACGGCCGCGAATGTGGCATCGAGCGCGCGCTTCAGGGGATCGAAGGAATCGATCAGAAACAGATGCGACACCGCATAGCCGGCTTTGCGCGCGAGCGCCGACGAATGCCGGGGAACTCTGGGGATTGCTTGCTTAGCGGGCATGGATTATTTGGCCGTGGCAGCTTTCTGGCGCGACCCGCTGAAAGAGGCGAGCGCCTCCTGCAGACCGGGAACGATCCGGATCATTCGTGAAATCCGCAGTACCCCGAACAGTGAGACGATCGCCTGCGAGCAACGAGCAAGCACCAAACCCTCGTTCGCGGGCCGCGCGCGTTTGATCCAGTCGGTAATCATCTGGAGACCCTCGGCGCTGATCTGTTCGATACCCGAAAAATCGAGGACAGCCTGATCGTGCTTTGCGAGCAGGTCGCTTATCCGAAGCCGCTCGCGGGCCGGGAAGGTGGAATCGAGAATACGTACTTTCAGGTGAACGATGACCGTCTTGCCGGATAATTCGGTCTCAAAATAAGAAGCTTGTGCAGGCCGCATCGGGTTTTGAGCCTCCTTTTTATGAAGATCTTTTACGAGCGTTGTTTCAGGAAAGATATGGACGCGTCTTGAGGAAATTCGCCAGCCGCAGGGCCGTTGCCACGATCATGAGCGTAGGGTTGGAAGCGCCGGATGTGGGAAAAACCGAACTGCCGGAAACAAAGAGGCCGTCGATTCCATGGACCTGGCAGTTCCGATCGACGACTCCATCGTTAGGAGACTCGGATATTCTCGTTGTCCCCGTCGGATGCGCCTTCTCAACGCAGTTGAATCTCCATGCGTTGTAGTCTTCAAGCCAGGGCGTCGTTCTCGGCGTGGGCAATCCGAGACGCCGGAACTGATCGGAAACCAGCTGAGTCATGCGTTTGGCCGTACGGCGCTCCAGGTCGCTGATCTTCCAGTCGATTTTCGACAGCGGCATTCCCAGCGCATCCTCGCGATCTTCGGAAAGTGTTACGCGGCTTTGGCGATCCGGCACCTGCTCGAGAATGCAGTGGAGTTCCACGCGGGTTAAATTTTGCAGCTGGGGCCGGTGCTTCACATGACGCCGGTAAAGACCCTGCAGCAACTGGCCTGAATGAAGCAAGGCGGTCCCCGTATTCCTGCACAGATCCGCCACCGGCCCGCGGGTCCGTATCGCGGATTTCACGCGATCCAGCGCATGCCACGGATCTTCCTGGCTGACATCGAACGCGTCCACGTAGGCATGGCAATTGAGCAGTTCTTCCTTCTGCTGCAGCTTCGGGCTCAGAGCCAGTCCGTGCAGAAATACGTGACGGCCCCGGTCGTTATCCAGCCAGTAATGTCCGAACCGGGAGCGGACCGGCGCGGCCTTTTCCGGATCGAAAACACCGACCACGGAATCCGAGTGATCCATCAGATACCGGCCGACATTGTCGTGCTCATTTCCCACACCATTGGGAAATACGCGATTGGAAGCGAGCAGCAGCCGCGCGTTCTCAACGCCGCCGCAGCACAGCACCAGAGCTCTTGTCCGGACGCATGCCCGCTTTCCCGCAAGGGAGCGAATCTCCGCGCAGTCAAAGCGCGTGCCCGCGTAGTTTGTATTGATGTGCGTCAGGTTTGCGTGCAGGAGAATCCGGATGTTCGGAGCGTCGCAATCGGCGAGGCGGTCCTTTCCGAAATCGATGGACAGTTTGTGATTCCGGGGACTCTTGCTGAACTGCCAGAACATCGGTTCGAGCGATTCGTCGTCGAGCGCTGGGCGTGGACGCGGCGATTTGAAATGCGTCCATAGCGCGCCGTCGTCGTAACAGTTCGGTCCCAGTCCCAGGATTGTTCCGGCCCGTTCAAGCCAGTGTTCCAGCTGCGCCTGAACCTGCGGCCAGCCTGAGTTCGGAACCCAGGGTCTTTTTTCATAATCGACGGTCTGGAATGGCGCACACCGCCCCGTCCAGATATAGGAACTGCCGCCAACGATTCGTCTGCGCAGGATCGACTGGTTCAACTGCCGCGGAGGCGCGGAGTCGATTTCGTAAAGAGCCTGCGTGGCTGATTCCTCCTCCCGTCCACCGCTCTCCAGAACGAGCACCGAGGTGCTGGTCCCGGCGAATTCTCTGGCTATCGAGAGTCCCGCGGGACCCGACCCGACAATGCACAGATCTGCCTGGAACAAGGAATTATTTTCGAAGTCGTTCAGATCGGCGATGCTCATTTTGAGAGGATGTCCCGGCCCTTTGCCTGCAGCCGGGCGCTAACTCCGTTCAGGCCTTTCGGCAGGATAGAAGTACGTAATTTCCCAGGTAAGCCGAGAGTTGCGGGTAATGGATGTCCAGTGCCCGGACTGCGTTCCACAACAGTCTGCCCACGCCGTCGAACTCGGTCACATTGCGATAAAAGCCGATCGAGGGAATACCCGCGCTGACGACATCCACTGCGCCGCCGCGGGCCAACTGGCGTTTCATCCAGGTGATCGACATAGGTTTGTAGGGGAGCAGAGGCCGTGGCCGGATTCGATCCAGCAGAGGGCCGAGCAACGGCGTGTCTGCAGCCACGCGCCTCAGAAGCCGTACCGGGAAAACGAGGGGGTGCGGATTGGCCGCGATCAAAACCACGACGCCGCCTGGGCGCACGACCCGGACGAATTCACCCAGCGCCGCCTTCTGCGCCGCCGCGTTTGCGATGTGATAGATCACGTGAGCCGAATAGACCGCGTCGAATTCTCCGCTCCGAAAAGGCAGCGAACAGATATCGGCGCTCTTGAATTCGTGCGGTATCGTCACGTCGGCGAAAGCTGACTGCGCCACCTTCACTCCCCGTTCGGAGAAGTCGACGCCGACATAGCGCGAGCACAAATCGAGAAACGATCGTTCTGGATTGCCCCCGCAACCGCATTCCAGCATGTTGAGCGGCGAGCCGGCTCCGGAGAGGATTTTTCGGACGCGATCGTTGTGAACACGATGCAGTTCCATCCGAATCGGTCCGTCTTCGGTGGCGCCGAAAAGATTGTGATCGACGGAGGCGCCATCCTGCACGGTCCAGCCCGTCTCTTCATAAAAGCGCTGAGTTTCAGGCGTTCCTGATACGTTGGTCATTACGTTTCTTTCCTGGGAATTTTGTTCAGTTTCTGGAAAGGGCGTTTTCGCCCAGTTCCTGCAGATGATGGATCCGGCGGCCAAAGGTCCGCTCGAAGGTATGCTCCTCCGCGAAGGCGACAGAACCAAGCGCCATCTCGAGCAGCAGTTCCGGGGCACGGCAAATTTCGGCGATTCTGTCCGCCAGGGCTTCGGGCTGATTGACCGGCACCGTCCATCCGCAGCCGGAATGCCTGACGACGCCTTCAAAAGCTTCATTGGCGTAACCGGCGATGGGAACTCCGCACGACATCGTCTCGAGATAGGTGCATGACGGGTCGCCCTGAGGATGACAGCAGATGAATAGATCGATATCCGATTTCACGAAGGGCACCAGTTCCGTCCTGAAATCCAGCACGCCCCTGAGCGTGATGTGCGGCTCCAGTCCGGCAGCGCGAATCTGTGCGGTGAGCGAAGGTTTCAGGTCGCCATCTCCGCAGATGAACAGATGAAAATCGGTGTTCCGTCTGCGCAATTCCATGGCGACCCGGATCAGGTGTCCCGCGCCTTTCGACGCAGTCAGACGGCCGGAATACAGGAGCTTGATTGGCCGGCGCGAAGGCCCGGCATGCCGGTGTTTCCAGACAAGCTCCTGCAATGGCGGCAACAGATCCTGCGAAACGCGCGTATCGAAATAGAGCAGCGCGTGAGACGAAAGATTGCGATAGCTCTCGTATGTCGGGGTGCCATTGCACTGCACTCCGTCGGCGAGTTCGACGGCGGCGCGTCTCTTGCGTTCTTCGCCGGCTTCCCAGAATTTCCTGCGCAGCCGTTTTAGCGGATTCGCCGTTCCCGTATCCACAATCTGCCGCCGGGTGGCAAGGCTGTACTCCGAAATATAGGCGCAGACCACCCCGTTGCCGCGGCAGATGGCGGCAAAACCGCTCTGCCGGCAGTCGTCCAGACTGAGGAGCACCACCGCCCCCCGGTCTGCGGCGATCGCCTGCTCCATCTCCGCGAACGAGAGCAGACGCACCCGGAACGGCAACTCTTCCGGCAGGACAGGAATTTCATCCATGTTCCTGTAGGGATTGTTGCCGCACTCGAGGTATACCTCGACCGGTCCGTCCCACAGCTTGCAAAACTCTCTGACGCCCTCGATAAATTTCTGCGTCAGAACCACCCGCCCGTCGGGCAGTTTGCCGGCCCGGAGACTGGGCACCAGCTTCAGCGTGATGTGTCTGCTCATGCGAAGAGGAATACTGCGTTAGAACAGCGACGCTGCCTTCATGAACGCGTAGTGATCCTGGATCGAAAGCCCAGTCCGCCGTTGCGGCTTGCGGCGAATTTCGTGGTCAAGAATATGGGCCACGAACATTGACTTGTACCAGGCATCGCTGGTGGACGGCCGGATGCCCGGAAGGCTGTGGTCGTGATCGATCTTCCGCATGGCGTTTTCGGCATTGAATTCGTCGATGGCCAGCAGCTCGCCGCACCACCGGTTCGCGAAGAAGAAGCTCACATCGTCGCAATAAACGCTGATAGCGGGCGTGTAGATCTCCGCGCGCCCCAGCAGCGAGCGGAATGCGCTCTTCGCACCGCTGTAGATATCGACATCGACGGCCACGAAGCCGAGCGGCGCGGATTCACTCAGGCTGGCCACAAATCCGTCGACGGTATCTTTGATGTCGCCGAAAATCAGCTCCGCTCTGTCGCCCATGCGCTTTCGCAGTTCGTTCTTGTTGGTCATCGCGAAGTCGCCGGGCGACCAGAGTTCCGGATGATCGCGGTAGTCGGTCACCTCCGGCAGACCTTCCCCGGTGTCGAGTCCGACCACGCGGAATTTTATTCCGGTCTCGGTCTCGATCATGGCCGCGAGCTCCACCATGTTCACGAGCCCGTTGCCGGTCGCGACGCCGAACTCACACGCCGTGACGGCGGACTTTCCGAGAAACTTCGCCAGATCGGCCGCCCGCAGCATGCCATAGGCATAATTGGGCCGCGAGACCAGTCCCCAGGATTCTTTCTCGCGGAAATCGGTTCCGCGCTTCACTCTTTCGCGCGGACTGAGATAGCCGAGTGGACCGGCGGCAAGACGTTTTACGCTTTCAACCATTTGTTTTCTCCTTTTTTTCTGAGGCTCAACTGCGCCGGGTCCGCTTTACCGCATCCACAAGGATGGGCGGAACGAACGAACGAATTGTTTGTTTCAGATTCTTGCCGCCGCCGATTTCGCCGCCACCGCCGCGATGCTGGAACAAAGTGCTGTGGCCTTCGCGCAGTTCCTCTTCGGGCCGTCCGTTGGTGTAGTAATAAACGGCAATCGACTTGCGCGTCCGATCGGGCGGACAGGCAACGGGAGTGGGATTTCCGTGCCAGGAAGTGGACGTGGTGCTGAACATGGCCATCCGGTTGAACAGGGGCAGAATTCTGTGAACCGGCGCCGTCATGTCCTTGTTCCAGAGCTCGAAGTGGCCGCCGTACTCATCCTTCCAGTCCTGGTTCAGGTACAGAAGCACGTTCAGCCTGCGTTCGAGGTTCAGCTTGTTGTGGTGATTGAAATCGGCATGCACTTCAAGGAAGCCTCCGGGCTTGATCTGGTGCAAACCGCCGCCGACGAAATAAGGATCGGGTATCAAGCCCTGAATGCCGGTGAGTTCCTCAAGAAACTCAAGCATCGGACGGCTGTTAAAGAAGTAGAGTATTTCCCGAATGGAACCGGGCAGTTTTTCGGCCGCGTCAAAGGCCAGCTTCACCTGGTTTTTGTCGGCGAACTCGCTCCAGCGAAGTTGCTTAGGCTCGGGGAAATCGCGCAGCGCCGCGCTGGCCGCCTCCTCCGGCAGGAAGTTGTCGAACCAGGTGTTTGGAAACGGCGAGGCGCTCCGATAATCCGCGGCTCTGTCTTTGGCTAGTTGTTTCAGGTGGGTGGTGAAGTCATCGCTCAACAGCGTGCCCATTACTGAGGGAGTTGAGCCGCTGGCTGGTTTGTCGGCTAGTAAGGTACTCATGGTGTTTCCTTTCAGATGAATTGCAGCGGTTACTGACTGCGGTTTTCAGATTTAGTGAAGAGCGACGGGTTGCGGAAAATGGAGCCCGAAGGCGACTCGCGCTGCGACGAGAAGTCCGCACAGGAGCAGAAACAGAAGCGTCGCCCGCGCATCCTGAAGCGCGGGATACATACCCTCCCGGCCGAGGCCGAAAAGGTTTACGAAGTACATGGGAACGTCGCTGAAAGCCACTGTCCAGACGAATCCCAGCAATCCCCACTGATGGAACGCGAATGGCGTCACGCCCAGGACGACCAGCGCGCTGAAGAAGTATCCCGCGACCACGTACTGCGGTTTACCCACCGCGAAAAGGCAGGCATTAGTCGTGGCGTAGAGCAGCGTATGCCATAAGCCAAGCGCGAGAATCGGCACCATCCAGCTTGCCTGGTGATAGCGGGAATCGTAGATATGCACCATGAACTGATCGCCGAATGTGATGACGAAGGCCAGGATCGCCGACGCCGCTATCAGAACGTGCCGCCGGTGCTTCAAGACATGCGCGAAGAATTCCGCCCGCGGAAGATGAGCCAGCCGGGAGACAAACGGGAAAACGATGTTTGTGCAGAATGACAGAATGATCTGGCGCGGAATATCCGCCAGCGTGAAGGCAATGCCGTAGAGTCCGAGGGTGCGGAGCGAGACCAGCTTGCCCAGGATCATCCGGTCCGACTGAGATGCCAGGAAAGTCAGCGCAGTCGATAAGACAACCCAGCGTCCGAAGGCAAACAGCTCCCGGGCTGCCTCGCGGTCCCAGCGAAACGAAGTCCGTTGTCCTTTTATGAGGAAATGGCTTACCGTCAGCCGGGCGACATCCGCCAGAAGTCTGCCGGCGATCAGCGCCCAGACGGAACGCGACACCAGCGCCCAGCCCACCGTGAAAATCAGTTGTACCGCCTGAATGGATAAATCGAGGAAAGCGAGTTCCCGGACCGCGATACGGCGCGCGAAGGTAGATAGGGAAGTCGAGTTGAACCCGGAAATCAGCAGCGACAGTCCGATCACCGGAACCATCACGCGGAGTTGCGGCTCGCCGTAAAACCGGGCGAAGGGAACCGCCACAATAAGGCAACAAGTCCATAAAGCGGCGCCGCGAATGACCTGCATGGTCCACGCGGTATTGAGAAACTGCGGGTCATCGCCGCGGCTGCTGCGGACGATGTTCGGAGTGAGCCCGAGATCGGAGAACAGAGTGAGTCCGGTCACCGCCGTGGCGAGCAGCGTCATCAGGCCGAAGAGCTGCGGCGCAAGGATATGAGTCAGGATGATATTGCTGACCAGCCTCAGACCCATTCCCCCGGCGTACGCGAGGACGGTCCATATCGTGCCTTTCAAGGCTTTCGCGCGAAGTGACCCGAGTAAGTCCCCTGCGCCGGGGCTTACTCCGGGAACTGCGCCGGGTGCTGCCTCAGCTATAGCCTGAGGCGTCGAAGGCTCAGTGTTTGCTTCGGACGCTGTCATTGTGGTTCGCCCCAGGTAAGTAAGGTCATGGAATTTGGTGGAAGTAGCAACGGCTGCGTGGATCCGGGCTCCAAAGTCTCCCCGTTGATGTGAACGACATCTGCCTCTTCGTTGGTATCCGACGGAGACGCGGACGTCAGCATCTCTGCCTGAACTGTTCCGGACGGAGCGTTTGGCCCGCTGAACGTGACCGGCAGGCTGTCGGTGCGATGGAGATTCAGGACGATCAGCGAATATGCAGTCCCGCTCGAAAACGCGTAGGACTGCAGATAGTGCGCGCCGGCCAGCCGAACCGTGTTTACCAGCGGCTGGTTCCAGGTTGGATCTGCACCGCTTTGGATTGTCTGCAGCAGCGCCGCGTCTTTCCCGATCGCCTCGTTAATCAGCTGTAAAGCGAGGTACTGAGGACGCCGCCGGTTCATCACATCGAAATCGATTACCGCGCCCCAGAGGAATGCATTTTTCTTGTCCGGCCGCGCGAAATTGTATTGCGACAAATTCCACAGGTTCTGCAGCAGCACTCCGTGCCGCATCATTTGCAGCATGCCGTCGGCGACCGCTAGTCCCGCTCCCAGCGACGAGACATACGAGTTCAGCGCCGCCTGCGTGATGCTTCCCGACAGCGTGCTCAGATTGATTTCATAAACCGTGAGCGGGACCGGGTGCGACGAATTCGCCAGCGCTTTCTGATTCAGACGGACCAGACCGCCGGTCACGCCTTCGGCCGTACCCGCGGATGAGAAATAAGCTTCAGGTTCAGCAAACGTCGAGCCGAACAGAGCTTCCGTGCTGGTGAAGGAGTCTACCGTGTTCATCATGTAAGGCGCGATGGTGAAGGAATCGTTGTTATTGCAGTTGTTCTGAATGTCCAGATTGCGCGGGGCGGAAACCGCCTGGCCACCGAGGATCAGGTCGAACACATTGCGCTGATAAAAGGTGCTGCCGCGCATCGCCGCGAAGATCGCCTGGGCACGTTTGCCATAAGGCGCGGGGTATTCGATGCTGCCGCCTTTGAACTGCCCGTTCCAGGCCTCGTTGCCGAACTCCAGATGAATTCTGGAGAACACTTCCGTCCACGGCTGCGCATTGCCTCGCGCGGCACGCTTCGTTCCGTACGGTGTGGAATCGGGTCCGGCCAGGTACTCAATCAGATTGGCCGCGTCTCTCAAACTGAAAGTCGAGGGGATTACGAACCAAGGCTCGGCGCCGATCGCCGCGCAAAGCTGCAGAAACTCGTGAAGACCATAAGAAATATCCTCTTGTCGCGTGAACCAGGCAAGATAGCCGGAGCGCTGCCGGCCATTAGGCTCGGCGATCAGATTGTCGAGCGTATCGCCCAACTGGCCCGCCCACAAACGCAGCGTGCCGGGCTGCAGGGTTTGTAACGTGTTGACCACGCCGTCACGAAAAGCCGTTGTGTTCGAAGGGTCCGAGTCGGTCTGCGTCAGACTGACGTCGTCCAACAGAAATGAATCCTGCCCGACAGTTGCGAACTGCAATGCCACCGATTGCTGCGCCGATCCTGTTTCGCTCGCCGCGAACGTCAGGTTATAAGTTGCCCAGCTTCCGGTCAGCTGCACCGTTTCATTCAGGTACTCCGCCAAACCATTGCGCTTGAGTATGACTCCCACCGCCTTGCTTCCGGCCAGCCCCTTGGCTTTGAATGAAAGCTGAAAAGTGCCGGACAGCAGCAGGAAAGACTTGCCCGCATGACTGTCGAAGTAGGCTGACAGCGTCGCCGAATCTTTCGCCGAAGACGCCCGCACTGCCGCTGTCTGGCGGCCGGCGGTGTCGGGAGGCAGGTCCGAGCGGTTGGTTTTGATAGCTGCGTTTCCGGTAGTCTTGAGCCACCATCCCGCCGTCCCATTGCCCGGCACATTCATGCGCACGATCATGTAATCACCGCTGGCCGGCGAGGCGCCCGCGCCGGAAAGCGTGAAGGTGCCCCCGACGCCTTTGCCCGCTGCTTTATAGGTGGCAATCGTCCCCTTGCGGCCGCGCGCGTTTCCAAAGAAAATCTCGAAAGCAGCGTGACTCCAAAAGCCATCCGGCCAAGCCGAGACCGCGTCGTCATCCACACAGGTAGTCGCCGAGCCGGACGCGCAGCGGATTGTGGACTGATAGATCTCACCCTCGAAACCGGGGTTCCGCGAGATCAGATTTTTTGTGAGCTGGCCGGAATCGTAGTAGTTCATATCGCCCAGATTTATTCCAGGACGTTTGACCGAGGGTTGCAGAACAGTGGATGTGATGTTGATGTCAGTGGCACGGCTGACAAGTTCCGTTTGCGCCATAAGCGGGAGGCGCGGCAGCACCAGCCCGCAGAGGCAGAAGAAAACAACGAACTGCTTCATGAAGATTTATATTCGATAAGTTCACGGCGCTGCCCTCGCCATCGGGCCCAGAGGTAAAGTAATTGACCTTGCAGAACCGGCACGTGCTGCACGTGGGAATGGATCCCGAACAAAACCAGCGTGGGCCAGGATGGCGCTTTCCATCGAGAGTGAAAAGCTGTCCGGAGCGCAAGCGCCGCACCGGCGACCGCCAGCAGCAGCACCGGAACCAACGTGTGACGCATCTCAGCGACGATGACGGCCCCGGCCAGCACCGCCAGATAGAGAAATCCATGCCGGAAATTGTGGCGCGACTCCCGGGTCCAGAGCGGGTCACGCGTATCGCGATAGCGCCCCGCGATTTCCGCGTAAGCGTGACCGGTTCGAACGGCGCGACGCCAGTACTGGCTGAAGTGAACGAACGCAAGATCGTGCCGGGTCATCGGTATGGCGAGATGAAGAATCTTGCCCCCGAGGCCGCGGATGCGACGGCAGAGATCGGGCTCCTCGCCCGCGATCAGATCCGGATTGAATCCGTTTGTGCGCTCGAGAACTTCGCGCCGCATGATCGAATCTCCGCCGCAAAAATCTGAATAGCCGGGCCGCGCGATCCAGTCGAGATCGCAGATACGGTTGTAGATTGAAGCCTCCGGCCGCATCTCGCGGCGTTGACCCCACACAACCGCGACTCCGGGGTCATCGAACGCCTTCAGTGAGATATCGACAAAGTCCGGATCCAGAATCGTGTCGCCGTCCAGAAAAAGGATGAAGGGCGATTTCGCGCTTCGCCACCCGGCGTTTCGCGCACGCGCGGCGGACATCCTGCCCGACTCGAGAACGATGACTTCGGCTCCGAACGTGGCCGCCAGTCCAGCGGATTCGTCAGCCGATCCGGAATCCACATAAATCAGTTCGACGGGACCGGGCATCCGGGCCGCGCGTATTGACTTCAGGCATGCCGCCAGACGTTCGCCTTCATTCCTGCCGATAACGACGATGGACAAGACAGGTGCCGGGTGCGTCATAGAGTCTGCTCTTCCGGATTCCAGTGAATCGACGAGACGGGGAAATCCTTGCGCGGAGAGATCCGGGCCGGAATCCCCACCGCAATTGAGTTCGCGGGCACATCGCTCAGGACCACGGCATTCGCGCCGATGCAGCAATCGTCGCCGATCTGAATCGCGCCCAGAATCTTAGCCCCCGCGCCGATGTCCGCCCGATGGCCGATTACGGGAGAACCTCTCACCCCGGCGCGCCGCAGCCCGACGGTCACCCCGTTGCGAAGGACCACGTCGTCGCCCAACCAGGCATCTCCGCTGATCACGATCCCGTGGGAGTGATCGATGCGCAGTCTTCTGCCGATTCGCGCTTCACACGGGACCTCGGCGCCGGTCGCAGCCTGCGCGAACGCGAAAAGAATCTTATAAGTCAGAGAGAAGCCGATGCGCAGCCACCGTGGCCGGATGCGATAACGCCAGCGCCCGAAGCGGAACACCGCCATGACCAGGAGCCCGGGAGCAAACACATCGCCCCGATAGGTATCCCAGTCCTCGCGAAAACTCCCCGGGACTGCTTCGATTTCGAATACAGGCTTCATGTGCGCTTTACCAGGGCCTGGGCGGGGAATACCTTCCCCCGCGCGTGTCTTGCCACGCTTTTCGAATCAGTGCCAGCATGGACCGGCTCTCCGCGGCTTTTTGGGTGCGGGAAGGCTGACGCGAATAGCGATTCCTCCCCAGCCGGAAAAGATGCCACGCATATTCGGCCGCCATCGTTCGCCACGCAGCGGCGGCATGGTGTTTCCGATAGTAGAGAAATCCGCTGCGGAGCCTCCAGAGCGTTAACTGCGCGCCCGCGCTGGAACGCACCGCGCCGGACATTGACTTGGAGGACTCCCCGCCGAGATGCACCACCTCGACATCGGGCCAGTAGCGGACCGCATAGCCGGCAGCTTTGATCCGGCGGCAGAAATCGACCTCCTCGTAATAGAGAAAGAAGGACTCGTCAAACCCGCCCATCTCCTCAACCACCGCCCCGCGAATGATCGAAAACGCCCCCGGCACCCAATCGACAGCCGCTTCCGTCATCGGGTCGGCCCACGTGCGGTCGGCCCGTCCCCAAAATCGGGAGTTTTGAAACCGGTGCGCAAGCCCTGACATGGAAAGGAAATCGTTCAACAGCGATGGAAACTGCCGTGCCGAAGGCTGCCATGCCCCGTCTTCCCCGACGAGGCGGCCGCCGCCGAGGGCGGTTTTCGGTTCTGCCTTCATGTGCGCGATCGCATTACGCAGCGATCCCGGTTTTAAGAACGCATCGGAATTCAATAAAATGACGTACTCACCGTCCGCCAGCGCGAACGCCAGATTGTTAGCCCCGGCGAAGCCCAGATTCCGGCCGGCTTCCACCAGCCGGACAGCCGGAAAATCACGCCGGATCATTTGCGCCGACCCGTCGCGGGACTGGTTGTCGATCACCAGAATTTCGAGATTCAGACCAGCCGCTTCCGACTCAAGCGCCCGCAGACAGCGGGAAGTCACCTCTCTCGTGTTGTAGGAAACGATAACTACAGAAATTTTTTCCCGCCGGTGCGTGACTCGAACCGGGTGATCGTCGCGAGTTTCTACAGATGTGAAAGAACTTACGATTTGAGGCATAGTTCCTTTACCGCATTAAGAATATATAAGTCAAGCCTACTTACGTAGTTTTTCTTTGAAATTGGGATCCGGATTTTGGTACTGTGGGTACTGGATTTTGGAATTGTACTCGACAGACCTTAGCGACGATCGACGAAAAACTCGCCATTGGGTGGTTTCTCACAATCCTATTTCGGAACAAATATTAAATGAATCTTACGTACGAAATCGCACGTTTCATGCCCCGGAAGAACTTCGTTCCGCTGGCTATCCTCTTTACTTTTAGTGTTTTCGCCGCATTCGGACAGAATACAAACATTGCTATCGGACCTTCGCTTCTCCAGCCCTCGGTGAAGCGGCTGGGAATGAATCTCCCGGAAAGAACTTTTTACGACGCAGGTCAGATCTCCAAGAATCTGATCATGCGCAATCCCGGCTTTGAGGGTGAAATTTATCAGTCGACCATCCGCTGCGCTTCGGGCGGCGGGAATACCTGCGTTGACGACGATCCGTGGTCGGCGTGGCCGGCGGGCTACTGGAACGGCGCCACATTCGAGATTTTCTACGGCGCCTCCCAGGGACGAACCGGGACCATCAGCGGCTACAGCGCCGCCAACGGCAGCAGCGGCGGCACCTTCACTTTTGCGCAAAACGGAGTCGCCCCCGCGACTGGCGATTACATGATTGTCCGCCTGACCGTGCCGGGCAACGTAACGGCTGGCTGGTGGCCGTCCACTTCCGGCAGCGGTGCCATCACTACCAACTCGTCGGACTTGCCGCCCGGCACTACCGGACGCCAAACCGCCGCGGTTAAAGCGCTTTCCGCAAGTGACTCGGCCGTTCTCAATTCCTATTTCGATGGAGATGCGGGCCGCTCGTTCGTGCTTCTTAAAGGCACTTACCAGCTCTCCTTCAAAGCAAAAGGCACGGGCGGCTCCAATTCGATTTCGGTGTTTCTGCAAAGGCCGGGTTTTCCCACCTACCTCAGTCAAACCGTGGCGCTGACGAACGGGTGGGCCAATTACTCGTACAGCTTCACTGCCGCGGAATCCGGTTCCAATTTGAGTTCGGTCGCCCTCCAGCTCGGCACCGTTGGCGCGGACTCCTTTCTTATTGATGACGTCAGTCTCGTCCAGACCAACTCGAATCCGTCCAATCCCACGGCATTCACCGATCCCGTGGTCAGCACTCTCCAGACCCTGCAGCCAGGCTCCCTCAGATTCTGGGCAGGCCAGCTGGGCGATACGCTCGACAACCTGATCTCCGACCAGTTCGGACGCCAGCGGGCGGGTTATCTCGCCTGGTATACCGAACAGGACGATATCTCCTATGGCCTGCATGAATTTCTGCAGCTCTGCGCCACCATCGGGGCGGAGCCGTGGTTCGTTGTGCCTTCCACTTTCTCCACAACGGATGCCTCTCACCTGATCGAATATCTGGCGGGCTCGAGCTCCACCCCTTACGGAGCCAAGCGCGCCGCCCGCGGCCAGACCAATCCATGGACCTCGTCCTTCACGAAAATCCATCTGGAGTTCGGCAACGAAGCCTGGAACGGAGCTTTCAAGGGCGGCACCATCGAATACACGCAGCCCTATGGCCAGAGAGCACAGGCTATTTTCGGCGCCATGCGCGGCAATGCCGCTTATGTTCCTTCCGCTTTCGATCTCGTGCTGGGCGGCCAGGCCGTGTGGGCGGGCCGGAACCAGGACATCCAGAACAACTGCAACAACAACGACTCCTTCGCCGTGGCGCCCTACATGATGAACACGGTTGACTCTACTTCCACCGAAGATCTTTTCGGATCGAGCTTCGCGGAACCGGAGGCCTACGTATCCCCGTCGGGCACCGCCGAGGGAGTAACCGGAGGGCTGATGACGCTGAACCAGCAGGCATTGCAGGCCTCCTCTCATCCCGTGCCTCTGGTCATGTATGAGATGAACCTGAGCACGCTCCAGGGGAACATATCGCAATCCGCGCTCAATTCCTATGTATCTTCGCTGGGCGCCGGTCTCGCCGTTTCCGATGCCATGCTGCAGCAGATGGCGCAGGGAGTACTCACGCAGAATCTGTGGAATCTGACGCAATACAATTTCGTCCGTCCCGATGGCCTCACCGCTAACCTGTGGGGAGCCGTCGTCGATATGGGCGTCACCAACCAGCGCCGGCCGCAGTTTCTGACTCTGCAAATGATCAATCAGGCCATCGGAGCCAATGCCGCGATGCTGCAGACCGTGCACACCGGCGCGAACCCGACCTGGAATCAGGGACTGGTCAACACCGTTCAACTGTCCGGAGCTCATTATCTGCAGTCCTACGCGTTCTCGAACGGTTCCAGCTATTCCTTGGTTGTGTTTAACCTGCACCGGAGCGCGAGCCTTCCGGTCACCTTCAGCGGAGCGAATGCGCCTTCGGGAAACGTCGGGATGACGGTGCTTACCTCCGCTAATCTCACGGATACCAATGAGAACGCCGCGCTGATTTCGCCGGTTGTCACCGCCAGCGCCAACTTCAATCCATCGGCGGCCCTCTCGTTGCCGCCCTTTTCGATGACGGTCCTCACCTGGACGGGCGGTAGTCCGACCGGCAATCCTGGCGGCGGCTCCACTGGAGGAACAACCGCGCCCGCCATCGGCAGTGTCGCCGCGAGCAGTATTGCGACCACCTCGGCAACCATCACGTGGACCACCGATCAGGGCGCTACCTCTCAGGCAGAATACGGAACCACAACCGCCTACGGCTCTCAATCGGCGAACGATACTTCGCTGCTGGCGTCGCATTCCGTTTCTTTGACCGGATTGACCCCGGGAACCACTTACAACTACGCCGTAATTTCCGCGAACTCGGCCGGCCAATCCAGCACGTCCGCCAACTTCACCTTTTCGACTGTGGCGGCGACGGCCCCGCCTCCACCCTCCTCAAACGGAATTTCACGCGTGGGAGGCGCGCACAACAACACCAGCACGGCGTCAGCTCCCACGAGCCTCGCCATCGGCTATTCGAGCAGCAGCGGAAATACGGTGGTGGTCACGTGCGCACTGGGAAATACAACTTCCTCTATCAGCTCGATCACAGACAGCGGCTCTGCCTGGAGTCTGCGGGCCTCCGTCAATAACGGAACCGCGGTCCGGTCTGAGATATGGTCCACCGCCGCGGGCGGCTCGGTCGCCTCGAAGTCATTCGTCGTGAACCTGGCCGGCGGAACTCCCGCCAGTTGCGCGCTTGAAGAATATGCCGGTGTCCAGGCAATCGGCAATACGAGCACCGCTCAGGCAGTTTCCGGCTCATGGTCAGCCTCCCTGAAAACACAGGACCCTAACAACTACATCGTGGCGGGCTTGGGGGCAAACTCCTATTACGGCTATACCGCGCAAGGGGGCACCATCCTGCAACAGGGCGGACTCACTGCCAACGGCGGAAACAACTATGCCGAAACAGCGCTGTGCGACGGTACGGCCGCTGCCGCCGGAACCGTTTCCTGCGCCAGCATCACCAGTTCCGCTCCTTGGGCGGCTCCGGCGCTCGAACTTCGCACCGGTGGTCCCGCCTCTTCTCCACCCCCGGCGACATCCATCCCCGCGATCAGCGCGGTGACCGCAAGCGGCGTCACATCGAACTCGGCCACTATTACCTGGACGACCGATCAGCCCTCCAGCTCGCAGGTTGAGTATGGACCCAACAGCGGCTATGGAACGCTTTCCACCTACTCGGCCGCGCTGACGGTTTCGCATTCGGTCACCATAACCGGGCTCGCCGCCGGCATAACCTGGAACTATGCCGTCATCTCCGCCGGTTCGGGCGGAACTGCAACGTCGGGAAATTTCACCTTCTCGACGCCCGCCATACCAGTGGGGCCGGTGATCAGCGGCGTGTCCGCCAGTGGGGTCACAGCAAACTCGGCCATCATTTCCTGGACTACCGACACCGCGTCCAGCACTCAGGCCGAGTATGGAACCACCATGGCTTACGGGACGCTCTCCGCACTCAGCGCCGGGCCTGTAACCTCTCACTCCGTAACACTGACTGGCCTGACTCCGGGTACGGCATACGACTACGCCGGAATTTCCGGAAATTCAGGAGGCACCACCACTTCGGCAAACTTCACCTTCACCACGCCGGCCGCCGCGGGTGGTGGTCCTTCTCCCGTGTTGCAAAATGTCTCCTACTGGGGGATCACCGGTAACGCGATCACCGTTTCCTGGGCGACCGATCAGCTCTCCAACACCAGCATCCAGTACGGCACCACGGCCGCAATGAGTCAGACCGGAATGGTGCAGACGGCTCTGACAATCGGCCACGGCGGGACCCTCAGCGGTCTCACCAACAATGCCGTCTATTATTTCCGCGCCGTTTCTTCGAATGGTTCGGGTATAACAGGTTATTCGCAGACCTATACTTTCAAAACGCTCGATACAACTGCGCCGGTGATCTCCAACATCACGGTGACTCCGGCCTCGGGCAACAGTGCGACTGCATCCTGGTCGCTCTCCAAAGCAGCTAGCACCCAGGTCGAATACGGCCGGGACACATCCTACGGGCTGTGGTCCGGCGCGACGAGCGCGACTTCAACCGCGCTCGGCTGGGTGCCCAGCGGGACAATTCACTATCGGATTCATAGCGCGGATTCTTCGGGAAATCAGTCGGTTTCTCCGGATGCCACGTTTATCGAGCCCTGACTGCGGCCTACGCTTCGCTCGCTTCGGGCCCGGCAGACCAGGCCAGGGCTCGAAAGCGTTTGAAGTCTCGTTTCAGAGCCCCACCTGCTCTTCCGAGACGAACCTGCGTCATAATGACGCCCACACTCGGGGTGCCAATCCTTCCAAGGACATTGGCGCCCCGTATTAATTCCGTTCGGGTGGCCTCCCCGGCCTCCGCTACCAGCAAAGTAATATCGCTGATAGTCGCCAGAAATTCCGTATCCGCCGAGAGCCCCAGCGGCGGAGCATCGATCAGAACCACGTCATACTCCTGCTCCAGACGTTCCAGCATGCTGCTGATCCGCGAAACCAGAGGAGCGGCGCTCACTTCCTGGGACGAACCCATTTCGATTCGCACCGGCAGCGACGGGTCGTCGTCTCTGGCGGCGGGCAAGCGCGAGTCGGTCAGCGCCAGACGCTGCACCGGACCGTCCATGTTCGCCAGTTCCTCGGCAGGCAAATGCGGATTCGCATCCACGACTGCCGTCTTCAGACCGCGGGCAACCAGAACGCGCCCAATCTCCGTCACCAGGGAAGCCGGCGTTCGCGAATGCCGCAGCGGCGTGAGGACGATGCTCTTTGCGCCCTGCGCGGCCACTCCGCGCTGAATGCCGTTGACGAGACGCCGGAAATGTTCCTCGCAAAAAGCAGCTGTCCTGTGAGTGCTCTCAAGAACCATGCCAACCGGCGGAAAACCGATCGCCCGCTTGATATCGGCAGGAGAGTTGACTCGCTGATCGATCAGATCCATTGCCACCACGGTCCCGATGCCGAGGCACAGTGCCACTCCAAGCACCACAAAGAGTAACTTCTTGGAGTTGGACTTGTTGGGTTCCAGCGGGGTGCGCGCCGCCGAGAAGATTCGCAGATAACCGGTGGAGTCGCCTGGCATGTTGAGGGCGTCCATCTGCGTATGGATGGCGTTCTCCTGCCTCCGCAGCCGGTCGATTTCATCGTTGACGCCCTGCGCCAGTTGCACCTGCTTTGCGACGCTTTGCACTTTGGATGTGTAATCGGCGACTTCATCGCCCAGCTGTTTTTCAATGATCCGGGCGCGTGAAACATCGGAACGAGCCTTCGACAGCATCCGTGCCGAAGCCTCGCCGGCAAGGCCGCTCTGCAAATGTTTAAGCTGATCCTGGATTGCCGCGATTTCTTTCTCGGCAGCCTTGCGCAACGGATGATCCGGCGTCAGGCCCTCTGTGCTCTTCTGCAGATCCAGCGTCCGCTGAACATAGCTGTTGATCAGAGGACGGCTGTTGGGATCGTTGGCGACCGCTTCCTCGGCCAGACTGCTAAGGAGACTGCCGCTCGCGGAATCCGTACGGCTGATCGGGGTCGGGTTTTCCAGAATTGCCAGCTGCGTCTCCGCGTCGACTCTTTTGCGGTGAGCCTCTACCAGGGCCTGCCTCGCATTCGTCAGGGCCGCATCGTCAGCCGCCGCCGCTTTATCGAGATTCAGCGTCGTCAGCTTTTGCGAGTACTGCGTTTGCAGATCCTGCTTCTGCTGCAGGGTCGCCGCGACAGTGGCCTGCTCTGTCGCGAGGGCGGAGAGGCGGCTGGAACGATCGGACATTTCCTCTTGTTTTTCTTTTTCGAGGTAGGTCTGGGTAATGGTGTTCAGGATTGGCGCCAGCCGCTCCGCAGTGGATCCGTTCAGGCCAACAAGCACTTCGTAGCTGTCCGGCACGTATTTGATATCGAGCGCACCGGCCAGACGCGCGACCGAGGCTTCGTCGGACTCGCCGGGATTTCTCCACTCGATCCCCTGCTGCTGGAGCCGGGCCAGCGATTCCCGCAGAATGTCGAAGCGCCGGATCGTCAGAATCTGCTGATTCACCAGCGTGCTGTAGGAGATCTGAGTTTGCTCCCGGTCCTGCTGAAGATTCTTGAAATAGGTCGGCGACACGTAGACTTCGGCTTCCGCGTGATACTCACGCGGCGTGTGGCGAACCACATACTGAGCGCCTCCAAGCAGGCATGCCCCCACGATAATGAGCAGGATCAGCGGCCGCTTCTTGACCGCCGCGACCACATCGATCCCCGCCTGTGACCCGATTTCTACCTTCGGTACTTCAGGACGGAGGTCCTGAAGGTTGGCCACCGCGTTTTGCTTTGCGCCAGCGGCGGCTTTGTCCGCGCCGGGTAAACTTCTTTCCAGGAATTGGGATGATTTCTCCATGACAGTTCCTCATTTCTTAACGGATCTGGCAGGCGTTATGAACTTCATGTCGGGCGCCGAATTCGCCATTCCCGCGGCGTTGGCAGACATTGCCGCCGCATGGTACGCAGTCCCGGGCTGGAGCCCGTTCAGCGTCACCGAGTGGGACACGACCAGTGCCGGACTTACTGGCGACAGAGCGCCGTAGGCCGTTGTGGTTCCGTATGCGACCTGAGATGTGGATGGTTGATCCGTTGTCCATTCAATCGTGACGGACGAGTCCGCCAAATCGCCTGCCTCCGGCTGGTGTATCACCGGGGGCGCCGCGGCCGTCGCGAAGGTGAAGTTCGGCGACCTCCCCACCTGACCCGCGGCGCTGGTTGAGAGCGCGGAAGAGTTATAGTTCCTTCCCGGCACGAGCCCGGTAAGCGTCATCGAATGCGATTTAACGAGTGACGGATTGAAGGCGGACAGGAAACCGTACTTTGTGGTTTCTCCATATTCGATCTGCGATGCCGCCGGCTGGTCGGTATTCCACGTAATCCGGGCGGAGGTGGGAGTAATCTCGCTGACGGTCGCCTGACTGACCACGGGAATGCCTCCCGTCGCCGGTGTAGTGAAAACGAAGTTCTCCGACACCCCCACGTGGCCGCTGGAATTCGCGGCCAGCGCACTCGCGTTGTACGTGATTCCAGGCGTCAAACCCGTGAGATTCACCGAGTGTTCTGTCACAAGCGAAGCGTTAAACATAGAGAGAGAGCCGTACGCGGTGGTGCCGCCGTATTGAATCTGCGATGCCGAGGGCTGGTCTGTGGTCCATGCCACGCGGGCCGATTGCGGCGTGGTCTCGCTCACCCGAAGATTGCTGATGGACGGGGTTCCCGCCGCGCTCGCGGTTGAGAAGGTCAGATTCGAGGAGCGGAGCGCCACTCCGCCCGGCTTCATGGAAAGCGCGGCGCAGTCATAACGGGTTCCTGGCGTCAGACCGGTCAGGACCACGGAATGCGAAGTCACGGGCCGCGAATCGAAGCCGGACAACAACCCGTAGGAATCGCTCGTTCCGTATTGGACCTGTGAGGTCATCGGCGTTTTGGTGGACCAGACGATGGTGGCTGAGGTGGTGCCGATATTGCTCGCCGAAGCAGTCGTAACGCTGGCCTTTACGAGTGCCGCGCTCCCCTTCGGCGTTTCATTCCCGAGCGCTCCCCGGTGCATCGCAAACCAGACGCCGCTCCCTGAAAGAACCACAAGTCCTATCCCGATGAGCGCGGCCATGGATGCGGAGAGACGCCGGCGCGGGCGCACCTCGAGCGTGATGACAACCGGATGAACGTCATTCAGGGTTGCGGGCAAGTTCTTGTCTGAGCCGCTTTCCGGTCCGGTGTTTAAGCCGCCGCGGCTATCCCTTCCCGTGAATCGCCGCAGCGGTTTCCAGTCGGTACGAACTGGTCTTCCCATGGGTCTGCCAGCCTTATTGCCCGGTGCTGAACTTTATGTTCGACGAGATATTTTGCATACCGCCGGAATTCGCCGATACGACCGCCAGGTTGTAACTGGTGCCGGGGGTCAAACCGGTCAAAGCAACCGAATGCGACTTCACCAGCGTTGAATTCACCGCGGACTCCGAGGTGTATGGCTTCCGGTGACGGTGCATGATCGACCACAGGAAAGACGTCTGGCCGTAACGGACCTGCGAGCTCGACGGCTGGTCGGTAGTCCATGTGATCGTAGCCCCCGTGTCCGTGATGCGGGTTGCCGTGATCTTGCTGATCACCGGCGGCCCGGAGCCAGCGGTGAACGTGAAGTTCGCGGATTTGCCAACCTGGCCGGTGGCGTTGGTGGAAAGCACCGTGTAGTTGTAAGTCAGTCCCGGAGTCAGTCCCGTCAGCGTCACCGCGTGAGACGTGGCCAGCGAGGGATTGAATGTGGAGAGTAACCCGTATGCCGGGGTTGTTCCGTATTGAATCTGCGAGGCGGCCGGCTGGTCCGTATTCCACGTAATCTTCGCTGAAGTGGTGGTCACCGAACCCGTGGCCACTCCTGTAATCGCAGGGCCTCCGCCCGGCTTCGCGGTCATGAAGGTAGAGTTCGCCGAAGCGCCCACCTGGCCGCTGGAACTTGCCGAGAGCGAGGCGAAGTAATACGTCGTTCCCGGGATCAGGCCGGTTAGAAGCACCGAATGAGATTTCGTTGGTGTGGCGTTGAAGGCGGACAACAAGCCGTACGAAGGCGTCGCTCCGTACTCAACCTGCGATGCGCTCAGCTCGTCGGTCGTCCAGGTAATCCTCGCGGATGTGGTGGTGATGTCCGTGGCCTGCGCCGCGCCGACAACCGGCGCGCCGGCGACGGCCGCGGTGGTGAACGTGGCGTTGGGCGAGATCGCGGTCTGCCCCGCGGAATTGGTGGAAAGAGTGGCGTAATTGTATGTTGTTCCCGGCTTCAATCCGGTCAGCGTCACCGAATGAGCAGTCATCGGCACAGCGCTGAAAGCGGATAGAGAACCGTGCGTGGGCGTTGTCCCAAATTCCACTTGGGACGTCAGGGGCTGATCCGTTGTCCAGGTGATGGTGGCGGAATTCGCCGTCACCGCAGTGGCCGCCGGAACATGGCTCACGGGCGCTCCGCCGACGCCGGTCGTGGTGAATTGCGTATTGGCTGAACGCGTTACCTGGCCGTCGGTATCGGTGGAGAGCGCCGAATAATTGTACGTGGTTCCCGGTTTCAGACCTCTCAACGTCACGGCGTGCGAGGTCACAGGCGCGGCATAGAATTCCGACAGCCGCCCGTATGCCGGCGTTGGGCCGTATTCCACCTGAGAAGCCAAAGGTTTTACGGTCGCCCAGCGGATGGTTGCGGAGTCAGCCGTAATATTTTCCGCCGCCGGTATCAGTGCGGGCTTATTCCTTGTCCCGGACCGCATGAAATAGGCCAGGCCGGCCAGCAGACAAAGCACAATGCCCACGGTCACAATGCGCCCTTTCCGGACCGGCGGCGGTGTATTCAAACGGGGATGCGAGGCAAACCGAAGTTTTGCCTCGGGCGCAGTCTTCAAATTCCCAACAGGATTATTTTTTTCGCTGATCATGGATACTCCTCCCTTTACTGCGGTTACTTCAGCGTGGGTTACTTCAAGGTTGTCGCGAACATCATCATCGTGCCGGCAGGTGCGATCTGCTGCAGCACGTAGGCGAATTTGGCCAGACTGCCCTTTTGCACGTAGATGACATCGCCGCGTTTCAAAGAAATCTCATTGCCTTTGCGCGGATCCACCAGATCCTTAAACGCGATCTCCTGGGGCCGGTTTGCTCCTTGCCGCACGATTTCGATTTTGGCTGAGCCGGCCGCCGGGGTCAGTCCGCCGGATAAGGCGAGAACCTGCGCCAGCGTTGTCGTGGGCTCCAGTCGGACCATACCGGGCCGCTGCACCTCGCCCAGCACCGAAACCTGGTCTTCGGCTTCATCGGGAACATAAACAACATCGTTGCGCCGTAGCCGCACATCTGCCGCGGCCGAACCCGAGTCGAGCATCGACTTCAGATCGATCCAGAACGCCTGTTCTTTGCCGCGAAAAATTGCACAGCGGCTTGGGAATGTCGCCGGCCCGTTGCCCAGCGTCTGCCGGCGGCTCTTCATCAATACGTCGAGCAGAGTCGGCATTCCCTCGAAATAAAAGACGCCCGGCTGGTCCACGTGGCCCAGCACCAAAATCCGATTCGAACCGTATTTCGACACTCGCACCGTGACATCCACGGTCGTGTAGTAACGCTGGAAAATCGTCGTGATCCTGCGCGCCGCCTCTTCCCTGGTCAGATCGTGAATTTCGAAAGAACCAGCGATCGGCAGCGTGATGCGTCCATCGGGTCCGACCAGTTGACTGCCTGAGAGCTCGGGCCGGCCCACCACCTGAATCTCCACTTCATCGCCTTCACCGATTGTGTATTGCTCGCCCTGAGCCGGCTGCAGCTGGCTCAGAACCGCCAGCGAGCCCGGCGACGGCTCCGGGGTTTTTCCGCCCTCCGCAATCTGTTGAGCCGGACTGACGGTAGCCCCCAGGGCGATCAATCCGCCGGCCAGCAGCCAGCCGGTTCTGGAGAAAATTATCATAATTCGATCCTTTTCCTTTGCAATTCATGGCTCTTGTGAATCGCGTGCGGTGCGGGCCCAGCCTGCATTCCGGCGCGAAGCAGAAAGAACAGAAATAACGGTGCTCATTTTCCAAAAAATATAAAAAGGCGCGGCCAGCAGGGCGGCTGCATTTTTCCATAGCTGACCGCCCAGCGAAGCCGCCCACGTCACGTGCAGAACAACCAGCAGTAATGCCGCCAGTGCCCATTCGCGAAACGGGTACGGCATCATCACGAGGGCAAAAAGCAGCAACAGAACGTGATAGGCCAAAGGGAGCAGCAACAATTCGAGAAGCGGCTCGGTAAGACGCCATTTCCCGCGCGCGATTTCGGCGGCCAGCTTCGGCGCCCATTCGCGCGCCATCCGCAGCCGCCCGCCTTCCCAGCGGGAACGCTGCACCCTGGCGCTGCCGCCCGTCGCCGGCGTCTCACCGTAGACCGTGGCTTCGTTGATGAAATCCACTCTTTCCCGTGCGTCCACAAGGCGCAGATGGTACTCAAGATCTTCCACAATGGATGAGGCTTCCCAGGGAACTCTCGTCAAAGTCTCCCGGCGCAGACCGAAGCCGTTGCCGAGAATGCCCGCGGACAGTCCCCATCCCGATCTTCCTTTCAGCCTCATCACGTTGAAGGCGAGAAAAGCCAAATCCATCAGCCGCGTACGCATTGAGGCGTCGTGATTTGAAATCCTGTATCGGCACTGCACGGCGGCCGCACCGGCAGCCAGACGGTGTTTGACTTCAGTCACAAGATTGGCGGAGAGGATCGAGTCGGCATCGACGATCAGAAACGCTTCGAATCCCTCCTCCAGCAAAACATCGAATGCCATGCGCAGCGCATAGCCCTTTCCTCTCAGATCGGCGTTTTCCCTTACGATGACGCGGGCGCCGGCCTGCCGCGCGATGGCCGCGGTCTGATCCGTGCAGTTATCGGCAACCACGATGGTCTCGCAAGATCCGGCGGCTTCGCAGGATCCGGCCGGCCGCGCCGAAGCGATGACGCTGCCGACGCACCTTCCTATGAGACTGGCTTCGTCGTGCGCCGGAATCACGATGGCGAGCCGGAGGTCACGTTTCCCCCCGGCTGGGGGGCGGCGCTTCGGGTGCGTCGCCCCTATCGTCAGAAGGAGGAGTTCCAACGTGCCAGGGAGAGTGATACAGAACGCGAGCAGGCCGCACAAAGCCAGCGCATTGTTGAGAAACGTTTCCATCAGGCGACCACCCGCATCATTCGGAAATCCACCGCCCTGGTTGCGGCGAGTTCCTGGGGCAACGCCATCGCCGGCCGTGCGATAACCAGGGTTTCCGTCCAGCCGAGCAGAAAGAAGAACAGCGGATACATGTGGGCGCTTATATAGGTAGTCGCCGTCGAAAAAGCGATGGACACCAGAATTCCGAACATCGCGAACCGAAAGCTCCGTTCGTCCGGCGACAGATGTCTGGTGAAATACCCGCTCTTGAAAATCCTCCCGATACAGAGGAGGAACATCGCCGAGAAAATTCCCAGCCCGGTCAGGCCCGTGCCCAGCGCGATGAAAAGATAGTTGTTGTCAATCGATGGCATCCCGACAACCTTCGGCCAGTTCGCGCGGCCCCAGCCAAAAATCGGGCTCTGCATAACAATGTCTTCGTACTGATTAATGAGGATGGCGCGGTATTCAGCCGAGGCCTGCTCTTCCACGCCTTCGAAGGCCGAAACCCCCTGCAGATAAGCCTGCCCTGCGTAGTACAGGACCGTACCGCCAACCACCAGAATCAGCAGCGCCCGGACAAGCGCGCGCGGACGATTCTTGCTGAAACCAACCTCCGCCAGAATTCCGCCGGCGATCGCGCCGAGCCAGGGGCCGCGCGAAAGCGTCATAAAGAGCCCGGCCAGCAATCCCACCGTGATGATCCGCTGTTTCGTAAGAGGATGGGACCCCATCCATCGGAATTTTCGTTCCCACTGTCCGACGTCGATGAGCCACCGGTGCAGCAGATAGGCGACTCCCACAAATACCGCCATCGAGATCGCATGCCCGTAAGGTCCTGCGATACGCCCGAACCCCCATCTCACCTGCGTTACCCACTGCGGCGTCTGACCCGGAAAGAACGGCCCCAGCGCGGGGCGAAAAAGGCTGACTCCCATTCGGAACTCATACACCGAAAGCAGACACACCAGAAACACGGCCCAGACAAATCCCCGTGCCACCCTCGCGCGGAGTCCGGTTTGTTCGACCAGCGTCTTACCGGCCATATAGGGAAACACTGCCAGCGTCGCAAGATCGAAGATGAGGTCCGGCATTTCCTGCTGGCGACTGTTATAGAGTTCGCAGACTACCTGCCATCCCAGAAAAGCCAGAACCCCGAAATCCAGAATCGAAAATTTCCATTCGCGTTTGACGAACGCGCTCCAGAGCAGGCCAGCCCCGATGGGCATGATGGCGGTTTGCAAAAATGTCGGATCCGGCACGCTGGGGACCGGCAGCGAGTAGTAATCCGGCAGTATCAAAAAGACCGGTAAATACACGAGCAGGAACGCAGCGGCGAGAGACTGCTTCGACATCACTCGCCAGGCGATGATTCCCGGAATAAGAATGATCAGCTCGGTCATTCAGCCGCGCTCCGAAGCGACAGATTCCGCATCGCCGCCGGAATGCTTCGGACAACCCGGTTCGCATAGGCCCGGATCAATCCCAGCGTTTCCCGCCAGCCAGTGCCGGAGTTTTCGAATAAGTCGAGGTCATCGTCTTTTTGCACGCCGGTAAAAAAGGGCTGGAGAGCTCCACAACGGAGCCGCAGATATGTCAGCCGCCGCCCGAGAGGCAACTGTTCAATTTCTTCCCCGGTGCGCGGCCGCGGCCCGCCGAACCTCATGTATCCGTCGGCAATGGCCAAGAGGGCCGGGAGAAAACAGAAGCAGAAATGCCGGAGCCAGTTGCTGCTGCCGGCGAAACTTTCGTATTCGCCGAAACTCAAGAGTTCAAAAGTATTCCAGCGGTAAGCCTCCGCGACCGTCGGTGTCAGCACGATCAGCCGCTTCTTCAGCGGCGGCGCCAGTCTTGCTTTCGATGCCAGAAATATCGCGAGGAACAGAGGAGCGAGAAACAGAAGTGCGGCCGTCGCTCCAACCCGGCTCAGTCCGCGCCGTGTGCGTCTCCGAAGAGAATGTCCGAAAACGCTTCCGAGCAGCAGATCGTCCACACCGTCGATCTCGGCGTCGCAGGCTGTGTTGAAAAGCCGGGAGCGATCCACCACCACGCCGCGAAGAGCCAGTTGGCGGCCGACATAACTTCCTTCGCAGACAACGGAATCCGTAACTCGGGTCTCGCGCTCAATCAGGCAGTCTCTGCCGATGGAAGTCCCCGGCCCCACCTGCGCCATGGCTCCGATGCGGCAGTTCTCCCCCAAAAAGGCGGGCGCCGCCACGTTCGCCGAAGGATGGACTTTCACGTTGCGAGCCATCCATATTCCGGGTTTCACTTCTTTTCCGCCCAGCAATAAACCAGGAAATTCTCCCGCCAGGACCCGCCGGTTCGATTCCAGAAGCTCGTCATAGGTGCGGGCGGTCAGCGGGCACGCGCACGAATGGTAAACAAGATCCGGCAACGATCTTAAGAAAAATGCCAGAATCCCCGGTTCCTCGGTTCCCTTCGGGATGCGCAGCAGATCCGCCGGGCGAACCAGCGCCCAGCCGGTCCAATAGCGATCCTTGTCCTCCCAGCAGAACAACGTGCTGGCCGATCCGTTCGAGTCCAGCCGCACCAGCGGAAGGCGATCCGAGTGTGCGAGCAGAACGCGTTCCTGAGGATCTTCCCAGATGATCTGCTGGATCGCGTCGTACATGCACCCGTTTGGCGCCACCGGGTAGTAGCGAAACCGCGCGCCCCACCGGGTACCGCTTCCGAGGATGCTGACAATCACATGATCTTTGTCCGGCAGAATGAAATCGAGTTCGTGAACTCCCTGGCCGACGATCGCTTCCACCACGTGGTGCATGAAGGGACGATCGACCACAGGGGACAGGGCTCCCCAGGGCGCTCCCGGACTGAGGGAGAGTGGCGCGTTCCGGCATATCACGACAGCTCGCACTGCATGACCTCAATAAGCGCCACGGCCCGTCAGAACAGCGGGAACCGTGGAGGCAACAAGCTTCAAATCCAGCCAGAAAGTATGGCTCTCGACGTAATCGACATCCATGAGAACCTGCTTTTCGAATGGGATGTCCGCGCGCCCGCTGACTTGCCAGATGCAGGTAAGACCGGGCCGCACGCCCAGCCGGCGGCGATGTTCCTGGGTGTAGTTATAAACTTCGCGGGGCAGCGCGGGACGCGGTCCGACCAGCGACATATCGCCTCGCAGCACGCACCACAACTGCGGAAATTCATCCAGACTGAAGCGCCGGATAATGCGCCCGATCCATGTAACGCGCGGATCGCGTTTGATCTTGAACGTAATGCTGGCGCCGTGATGATTTTGCGCCGCCAGCGTGTCCACCATCTGGTCGGCTCTGACCACCATCGAACGGAATTTGGGGAACGGAAACGTCTCGCCCCACATCCCCACGCGCGATTGCCAGTAAAGGATCGGACCCCGGTCGGTCAGCTTTATCGCCAGCCCGATAAAAAACATGAGCGGGCTGAAGGCGATCATCAGCAGCAGGGCGAAGCCGATATCGAAAGTTCTTTTCGCCACCCGGTAAGTAAGCTCGCGAACAGCCCCCAGACGTGTTGCGCCGCGTCTGCGCACCATCCTCCAGCTGCGCACCGGCAGGCTTCGGGCGCGCTGGTAACGGCGAACGCAATCCTGAATTTTGCGCGATGACCCAGGCTGCGAAGGCTTCATCTGCAGGAAATGAACGGACGTCATGGCTGTGTGATACCTCCCGAGTAATTAACGGATCCAGGCAATTTGCCCGGGAACAAAGGTAGTCTGCAAATCCGCGCCAATCCGCTCCGCGCCCGGAAGCGATATTGCGGCTTCCTCGACGCTTACATAAAGCGGTACAAGTTTGTCCCCCTGCAATAGTTCGAACAGAGCCCGGATTGCGCCCGAGCCTGAACACAGACGGACTTCCGCTTTGGAGGGACTTTCCGCCACCCAGCTGAGAATGGCGGCGAAACCCGTCACGTCGAAGTAGCGCAACTCGCCCAAATCGATGATCGCGGACCCTTCCCGCGGGATCTCGTCCGCCACGATTCGCTGGATGCGGGAAGCGTTTTGAATATCGAGGCTGGGAACTCCCAGCGTGATGACGACAGCCTGCCCGAGAATTTCGCGCTTTAGGATACCGATCATTTCTTCCGACCTTTGAGAGCCTCATAACAGAGGCCTCGCGACTAAGCTCTTTTGAGCGTCAATAAAGTGATTTCCGGACGCGCCCCGAGCCTTGCGGGCACACCCAAAGTCCCGATGCCGCGCGTAACGTACCCAAGGCGATTGCCTTCGCGATACAGTCCGCGGACATATGGAGTCAGCATCCGGGCTGGATTCAGGGCAGGCGAGAGCAGCTCGAATGTCACCTGTCCACCATGCGTGTGTCCGGCCAGCGTGAGGTCATAACCCTGCGCGGCCGCAACCGGGAATACGTCCGGGTTGTGGGAGAGCAGCACATTCACGGCGTCCTTGCGGATCATCGATTCGGCGCGATGCAGATAACGGGATCGGCGGCCGATAGGCTGGTAATCGACGCCCGCGACATTCAGCAGTGCATCGCCGAACCGGAACGTTCTGGTTTGATTTCGCAGAAATTCGATTCCCGCCATGGCGCCGCCCTGGACCGTATGCTCCACGGCATCGGCATAAAACTCGTGATTGCCCAGACAGCCGAGCCTCGGAACATTCGGGTCCAGCCGCGCCAGTTGCGCAAGGCAGGCGTCGAGAGGATCGCCTTTTTCGCTGATAAGATCTCCCGTAATGAAAGTCAGATGCGGATAGAGTTCATTGGAGCTGTCGATCACACGGGCCAGTGTCTTCTCGCTCAGATAAGGACTCAGGTGAATGTCACTGAGCTGAAGCAGCCGGATGCCATGGAGCGCAGGCGGCAGGCCCGCGATTCTGATATCCGTTTCGCAGACTTCAAAGTTAGTCCGCTCCACGAAGATGCCGAATCCGGCGACTGCCGCGGGCGCCGCGATACCCAACCCGGCAATCGCCCGCAAAGCCGTTCTTCGATCGTCGCGGAATGCCGGCGGCATTCCCCGTCGCAGCAGCCGGCAGAGAAAATAGACTGCGATTCCGGCGGCCTCGACAAACCCCGATACATTGAGGATCGCCTGCGCCGATGCGGTCAGCATTCTGGGAATCCAGCTCCCGGCCCGCGAGTCGCCGATCCAACTGATCAGAATCGTCGCCCCGAGAACAAGAACCGCCGCGCTCCAGATCTTCATCCAGCGCCGCGAACCGCGTGCCCGCCGGAACGCCAGAAACGCCACCACGACATGCGCCGTCAGCACCGGGAGAAGGCTTAGCACCGTCAAAAGATAACGTTTTGAAATCATGCGGGATTAGCCTTTAGTTCCCTGGCTCAATGCGATGTCGACGCTGCGGTTACCGGGCGGCGGCAAAAGTCTCTTCGCGCATCGCGATCCCCGCCACCAGATTGGTGGCGCGCAGAAGACTATCGAATGTTCCCGCGTCGGTCCACCAGCCGTCGAGGACCGAATAGTTCATGGCGCCTTCCCGAATGTAGGCGTTGTTTACGTCGGTGATTTCCAGCTCGCCGCGACGGCTCGGTTTCAGCGTACGGCACTTATCGAACACCGTTGAGTCATAAAAGTAGACCCCCGTCACAGCCAGCGAAGATTTCGGGTGCAGCGGCTTTTCCTCGATCCCGATCAAACGCCCGTCAGAAATCTCCGCGACTCCGAAGCGGCTCGCATCGGTTACCTTTTTCAGAAGCACCTGCGCGCCGTGTGCCCCGCGCGATTCGAACAACTGGGCTGCCGGCCGGATGCTGTCTTCAATAATGTTGTCGCCCAGGATCACGCAAATGCTGTCGGAATCGGCAAAGTGGTCGGCCAAACGAAGCGCGTCCGCGATGCCGCCCTCTCCTTCCTGATAGGTGTAGTTCAGGTGTTTGAGGCCGAATTCCTTGCCGTTGCCGAGCAGCCGCAGGAAATCTCCCGCGCCCTTTCCGCCCGTGACCAGAAGAATGTCGGTGATGCCTGCGTTTACCAGTGTCTGAAGCGGATAGTAGATCATCGGCTTGTCGTACACCGGAAGCAGGTGCTTGTTGGTTACTTTGGTCAGCGGCGACAGCCGGCTGCCCGTGCCGCCGGCGAGAATAATACCCTTCATAATTGAGTTTGTCCTGTGTGTGATTTGGCAGTGCGTACGATTCAGCGGGCCTGAAACCCTAAGCGGCGGGGTTGCCCGGCGCGCAGGCGAGCAGGCTTCTGAGGTGGTTCACATTTCTGTCGATCTCGAATGTCTGAGTCACACGGACGCGCCCGGCCTTCCCGAGTCTTCGCCGCAGTTGGGGATCGTCAATCAGCCCGCCGATCGCCTCTGCCAGCGCGTGTTCGTCCGATGACGGCACGAGCAGGCCGTCGATTCCATTCCGGATCAGTTCCGGAATACCGGTGATTATCGTGGACACGCAGGCCACCTCGCACGCCATCGCTTCCATCAAAACCACGGGGACGCCTTCAGCGAAGCTTGCAAGCACAAAGAGATCGGCGCTCCCGATGAATTCGCGGATGCGGTCCTGATTGACCGCGCCTTCAAACGTGACCGTCCGGTTCAGATCGTTCTCCGAACAGTAACGTTCGAGATCGGCCCGGCTGGGGCCGTCGCCCACCAGCCGCAGCCGAAGGTTATAGCCGAGCGAAACCAGTTCCGCGATTGCGCGCAGAAGTATGTGCTGCCCCTTGGCTGGTACCAGTCTGCCCACGCACAATAACTGAAAGACCGGCGGCTTCGCCCGGAACTCCTGCGGGTAAAAGTGCCGCACATCGACTCCGAGGCGCGCCACTTGCAGCTTGTGCCACTGATCCGGGCTGGTGAGTTTCATCAACTGGCTGCGAGTGTAATGGCTGATGCAGCAGACGAGGTTCGCGGCCTCGATCTTCTTTTTCAACGCATACCGGGTGACGTCATAAAATTCATCCGGTCCGTGTACCGTAATCGAGAGCTCAATTCCGAAGACTCGCGCCGTGAGATAACCGACATTCGCTACTTCCGTAGCAAAGTGAAC
>DASZLO010000281.1:0-13012 GCA_035552315.1 Bryobacteraceae bacterium | reverse complement strand
GGGCCGTATGCTTACACTCCGAGCGACCGTTCTGGCTGTCGCGGCTCTGTTGCCGCTCTCGGCCGCTATCACCGAACCTGTTCATACCGATGCCGGCAATGTCACCGGCACCAGCGGCATCAATCCCGAGATCCGTGTTTTCGAAGGCATCCCGTTCGCCGCGCCTCCGGTAGGCGATCTTCGCTGGCACGCGCCGAAGCCGGCCGCCAAGTGGGAAGGCGTTTTCGCAGCCGATAAATTCGGAAGCAACTGCATGCAGGCCCAGCCCAACGGCGGCGGTTTCCCGCCCAATGGCGGCATTCGCCCTGAAAACAAAATGAGTGAGGACTGCCTCTATCTGAACGTCTACACCGCTGCGAAATCGGGCAAAGAAAAGAGGCCGGTGATGGTGTGGATCCATGGCGGCGCGCTCACCAGCGGCACTGGCTCGATTTACAACGGCGAGGGTCTCGCGGCTAAAGGCGCGGTCGTGGTCTCGATCAACTACCGGATGGGCGTATTCGGATTTTTCGCGCTGCCCGAACTCACCAAGGAGTCGGATCGTAACGCCTCCGGCAACTACGGCTTTCTCGACCAGGTGGCGGCGCTCGAATGGGTGCAGAAAAACATCGCGGCATTCGGCGGCGATCCCAAGCGCGTGACCATCTTCGGCGAATCGGCCGGATCGTGGAGCGTCAACTATCTCACCGCGTCGCCGCTGGCCAAGGGGCTTTTCCAGCGCGCGATCGGTGAAAGCGGCGCCGAGTTTGCGCCGACCAAAAAGTTGAAGGACGGCGAAGAGGCGGGCTTGAAGTTTGAAGCTTCAATGAAGGCGAATTCTTTGGCTGAACTTCGCGCCAAGCCGGCGGATGAGCTGAACAAAGGCCGCGCCGGATACGGCGGTCCGGTCGTGGATGGCTACTTCCTGCCTGACGAAGTGGAAACGATTTATGCGCAGGGCAAACAGAACGATGTACCGACCCTGATTGGCTCCAACAACGACGAAGGCACGCTGTTCACGCGCAACGTTACCGGCGATTCTTTCAAGAAGATGGCTGCCACCCGCTACAAGATGGATGCCGATAAATACCTGGCGCTCTATCCGTTCAGCTCCGACGAGGAGGCATACAACGCTCAGGCGCACAGCATGCGCGATCAGACTTTCGGCTGGGAGATGCGCACCTGGGCCCGCATGCAGACCAAGACGGGAAAGTCGAAGGCTTATGTTTACTACTTCAGCCACGTGCCCGCGGGAATCTCAGCGAAAATGGGCGCGCAGCATGGTGCGGAAATCGCTTACGTGTTCGACTATCCGAACCATAAAAACGCGCTGCAAACGCCGTGGACCGACTACGACAAGAATCTTGGGGACACGGTTTCATCCTACTGGTATAACTTCGCGGCGACGGGCGATCCCAACGGCAAGATGCTTCCCAAGTGGCCCGCCTATCACGTGAAAGATGATATGGCGATGGGCTTCGGCGACAAGATCGAAGTGATTCCGGTGCCGAACAAACCGGCTCTGGACTTCCTCGACGGCTACTACGAAAAGGTTTGGAAAAGCGGCGCTGAATAGGTAAAGTCAGACTCACGAAAAAGCGGGCCGATTTTCAGTCGGCCCGCTTTTTTATTGTGCCCTCAAAATTCGGCTCTAGCGATGTCGATGCTGAAATGGCCGCTGGAAAAAATGCGATCCTCGATATTGATCCCACCGTCAGGGGAGTAAGCCTGGCCGGTCAGTGAAACCGGATCGATCACCCAGACCCATGCGGTCCCCATATGCAGATATTCGCGGACCTTCTCCAGAGTCTCGACCGCAGAATCTTCGGGAGAAAGAATCTCGACACACAGATATGGGGGGCGGATGACAATGCGGCGGCCGCTCTCACCCTCCGGCTTCCCGGTTACAACACAGACGTCGGGCACGCGAAAACGGTCCGGCCGGGTTTGTACCCGCTGTTCCGGCACCGCAAAGAAACCGAGGCTCCGGCAGTGTGCCCACAGCTCCCGGATGAGAAACCCCTGCATGGAAGCATGTTCCCAGGCGGGAATGGGCCGCTGAACTATTTTCCCTTCCACAAATTCGGCATCGTGCTCGAACGCGGAGTGCAAGTACTGCGTGGCGGCGACAGGCCTCACGGCATTCGGGGCGGGGGAATGAATCTATTTCCCGTCCACTGAAAAGGCCAGCAGAACGTTCCCGGCGGCCCCGCCAAACGCCCCATAACCGGAATTCGTGTAGACAATCCCATTAACGACCGCGGGACCGCCGCCATCAATCGCGCCGCCTTTGGCTTTCACCTGGTTGACGGTATCGAAATCGGTGGCTGTATCGAAGTCCCAGATGATCTCGCCGGTCTTCGTCGAATAAGCCCGGAAATGCCCGTTGATCGCGCCCGAAAACACCGCGCCCGGAATCACGGAGACGGCAGCGGACTGCGCGGGCAAACATCCCGCCGGAGTCGCACACTTAACCACCGGCGCGGGAGTTCCCCACACCTTGTCACCGGTCGCGAGGTTGATCGCGTAGATCCCGGGCGTCGCGTCCTTGCGAACGTTCTTGTCGGAAATCGCCGCGTAGGTATTCTCCGTGTCCGCCGCATGGCCCCACTCAACTCCGCCCAGCGCGCCGCCGAAGCCGAGCTTCGTGTGCCAGAGAACCTTACCCTTCTGATCCGGATCGAGACCCCAGACAATGCCAGACTTCTGGCCAGCCACCAGCACCTGCTTGCCCTTCCCGAGGGAACGCAGAATGGGCGAGGTGCCGAAATCATAATCGGGACCATTGGACGTCGGGCAGTTCGGCGCACCCGGGCATCCCACAATGAAGTTGTCGTGTTCGAGGACCTGGGACTTCCAGACCACCTTGCCGGTGTCCATGCTGAAGGCCATGATCGCGTCGTCGGTCTCTACATCCACGTCGGTGTAGGAGTCGCCGGTCGCCGCATAAACCAACTTGCGTTTCGGATCCAGAGTGGGCGCCGACCAAACCGCCGCGCCCGCGGGACCGTACATCTGCGTATCCACTTTGCTCTTCTTATAAGGCTTCGGCGTATCTGAAATTGTGAAAGTCTTCCAGAGCTGATTGCCTGTTGCCGCATCGAGCGCCACCATGCTGCCGCGGAAAGTGCAGCACTCATACTTCTGCTGGGCCGCCGAACCTTCCTCGATGGAGGCGATCGGCACAAAGAGCTTGCCGCCATAGAAAGCCGGTGAGCCGGTGATGCGGGCGGCCGGATGATCTTCCAGCTTCTTCTTCCAGAGAAGTTTGCCGGTCTCCGCGTCCACTGCCTGAATATTCGCGCCAAGATCGCCGATGTAGACGACGTATTTACCGCCGCTCTTCGCTTTGGCAATCACGACCGCGGCGCGCACACCGGGGCCTGCCTTGCCGTCGGAGCCCGTGCTGTATGCCCAGTAAGTGCAGCCGCTATTGGCGTCAAGCGAATAAACCATGCCGCCCGCGCTGCCCACAAAGAGCCGCCCGCCGGCAACTACCGGCTGCGCGAAAGCCTGCCGTGCGCCGGGGAATCCGAAGGCCCACTTCAGCTTCAATTTCGGAACGTCCGCGGCGGCAAGGCCAGGCTTCGGCTGGTAACGCGAGTTGTCGAGATCGACGCCCCAGCCGTTCCAGTCCGTAGAAGCGATGCTGAACTGCTTCCCCGGTGAACTGCACATGCCCGACATCACCGCTCCGCCAACGGCGAATTCTTTGCCTGTGATGTAGCGAGCCACGGCGCGGCTTTCTTCGGCCGTCAGACCGGCCGCCTGAATCATCATCGCGCCTGAAACCATCGTCGCCAGAACCGACTCCGGAGTGCGCGTGGCGATCTCGGCCCGCTTGGGAATGCGAACCTCGGTGCTGTTGTCGTGGCAGGAAGCGCAACGAGCTTTATAGATCGCGGCGGGATCGGGCGGCGCTTCCGCGGCCCAAAGGGAAACCGAAATAAACGCCACAGGAAGCAGTGCAAAACGGAAAGCAGACATAGGGGTTCGGAGTCAATGTATCACAGATAACGTCTTATAAGCGTGCAGCCGGTCTACCGGCCTGCGCGGTTCGAATGCGCTGGAAATCCGAACCGCGAAACCCAAAATTCTGAGCCGCCTGAAGCAGTCAGGCGCTTACTTACCGGTGACCTTATCCGGCGAACTGAACTTAACCGGATCGATCGGCACGTTGAGCTGAATCTCATTCAATTGAATGGAATCGCGCCCGTCGAGCCAAGCAAACAAGAGCTTGTGCGGAAACTTAATTCCGCCTACGTCTTTGTAGTCGGCGTAGTCCACCTGCACCGGGACCTTACCGATGGGTGTAGCGGACCAGCGGACCAGTCTCAGCAGCAAACCGCTCTCCTTGTCGAAGTAAAGCGTAGCAACCAGGCCCTTGGGACCGGAGCCCTGAACTACATTGACCTCGCGGTCTTTGCCGATGCCGCCGCTGTCTTTGCCACCGGTCTGGCTGTCCGGACCGGGGAGATCGCTGATCGTCGTCGGGTTGCCCGTGCGCCAATTCGTCAGGTCATTCTTGATCTGTCCCGGGAAAGCCAGCCGCGCATCGAGGCGCGCGCCTTCGAGTTCGCCGCCGCTCAACGCGTATTCGTCGAGAACGGTCAGCGGTGTCCGGATCCAGCCGTTGGTTCCATCAAAGCTTCTGACGCTGGTGCCGCGTCCTTCGGACTGGGGAAATTCAATCAGCTGCGTGTGCATAGCCGGCGACTTGGAATAGATGGTCACGCGGCCACCGCCGCCGAGTCCGCCGAAACCGACGCTGACGCCCTTGCCGATCCAACTGGTCAGCGTGGCCAGCTTCTGGGCGCCGCCGACCGCCTGAATGTACTTGTCGAGAATCTGTGCCGGGGGCGGCTGATCGGGCGACTGCCGGATGACGTCGTCAGTGGAGTCCGGCCCGGGGCCATAGACTTTATCGAGAGTCTCGGCATTCTCCGGAATGTCGCGCCCGCGATGACAGGTCCAGCAGCTGACCATCTTCGCGTTGCCGAAGTTGCTCTTGTTAATGTTCTCCACCATGGTGACCATCCGGCGCGCGATCACTTTTTTCGGATTATTGTCAGCGGCCCAGTCGACCTTCGCGGTGCCCGCGAGATCGTGGCATTCGGAGCAGTCGAAGCCGATGCCGGCTGACATCAGGCCCATGGTTCCCAGGAAGTCATCGACCGGAATTCCCTTGAGAACCTGCACGTTTTTAAATACTTGTTCCGCCATCTGCGGTTTGGACGGAGCACCCGTTTGCGGCAGCGCCACAGTGGCAAATCCGAGGACGCCCAGGGCCGTAAAGAATGAATTCGGAAATTTCATCTCGTTTATCATATCCCTTTTCGAATTGCCAGACCTGGAAGATGATTTAATGAGAGACAGGCATACAAATCCTTACTCGAAATGTATGAAGCGGTACACTTTGAGGGGAGGCTGACATGTTTCCGCAGGTTTATTACTTCGTTGAATGGCTGGACCAAACGCCCTGGAGCGTTGCCCTGCACGAATCGATCTGGGCGTATCCGATCATCGAATCGGTTCACGTTTTGTGTTTGTGTTTGTTTTTGGGGATGGCGATGCTGCTGGATCTTCGCCTTCTTGGCATCACCTTGAAGCGCGTCCCGGTGAAAGAGCTGGCTGACCGGCTGTTGCCGTGGACCATCGCCGGCTTCATTATTATGGTGATCACCGGCGTTCTTCTCTTCTACGGGATTCCGGTCAGAACCTACACGAATATTTTCTTCCGTGTGAAGGTGGGGCTGTTGCTGCTCGCCGGTCTCAACGTCTGGTATTTTCACTCCGGCATCTACACGAAAGTGGCCGAATGGGGCCGGGATTTCAAGCCGCCATCCAAGGCGCGCATGGCGGGCATGGCATCGCTGATCCTCTGGGCAGGCATCGTCGTCGCGGGCCGCATGATCGCGTATAACTGGTTCGACAAAGATCACTAGCGGCTTATCGCTTTGGCTATCAATTCGCGGACGGCCTCTCAACATGGTCGATGACGAGCATATCGAGAGGTCTCTTCTGAGTTTCCAGCCGGAAGCCTGTCTGCATCCGGAGGGCGTCCGCGATGATCTCGGGAAAAACCACTGGCGCACCCGATTGGGGTGGAGTCAGATCGTAGTCCAACGTGATGTCATACCTTCCCGTTAGTCCGCTTTCATCGATCACCACTTGATGAAGCATAGCCGAAAAGGTTTGAGCGACTACTGCGGTGTTGACATGCTCCATGGCCATCCCGCGAGGCGAAGAAACAACCGGGCGGCAGCCCAGAGCGTTCGCCGGTCCTTTGGGACAGTCACGATCATCTGCGTTGGCGAGATGCGATCCATATGCAACGCCGTTCTTCGGGCCGAGCAAAACGTTTACGGAGGCCATGCGCGATTCACGGTGGAACTGCAGCTGAAAACGATTTTCTATCAATGATTGGACCATTAGGATTAATGTCTGTCGACCAGGCTCCCCATCGACCTGCGCCTGAATGTCGAATCGCTGAGTGCCCAGCCATTGAGGACCACCTGAAATCTGCGACTCGCTTTTAAGTCCAAAATAGTCCGCTATCAGCGCACTAAGAGGAGCATTAATCGCTCGGTATCGGCCGACTTTGTCCTGCACTCCGGACGAGGACCACGGAAAACTTCCCGACTCGTTTGGCTTGATGGAAACCACGTCGAAGGCCGGCTTTCTCTCCGCAGTCAGAGACGATTGAGCAACCATCGTGGGCCAATACAGAAGGGTTATCACCGCGGCGATCATCGGAGGTCCTGAAAGGATGAGTAACCCCCCGGCCTTTCTTCTGAACCTCATGCTGGTATGACCTATTCCGCCCCAGCTCCGATTCGCCATTCGACTTAGCCTTCCTTCTTCCGCCCGGTCTTCAGGTGTTGAGCCGGTAATACCGATCCGAATAGGCCAATCATTTTTTGATCGAATGATATCACTAGAGCTCGATAGCGACCGCTTCAGGAGAGAATATTCGAATGGGTATTCTCCCCTTCGTCACCTGGCTCGACGGCTCAGCGCTGGCCCGGGGGATCCGTGACTCGCGCGTACTCTTTCCGGCGATTGAAGCCTGCCATTTGCTGGGCCTCGCTGTGCTCGGCGGCTGCGTGTTGATCGTCAACATGCGCCTGCTGGGAATGGGCCTGCGAGGGCAGTCGGCCGCGGAGGTCGCCCGGGATGTGCGGCCGTTCATGCTGGGAAGCCTCGGGGTGATGCTGGTTTCCGGCTTTCTGCTGTTTTCTTCCGAAGCGCTGAAGTGCAACGATAGCCCGGCGTTCTGGGTGAAAATGTCGTGCCTCGGGCTGGCGATCGTCGCCACCTTCACGATTCAGGACAGAGCGATTCGAGCAGCCGACCGCAGCAGCGCAGCACTTTCAGTGAAGCTGGCTGCGCTGATCTCGGTTATTTTATGGGCCGGAGTCGGTATCAGCGGCCGCTGGATCGGGTTCTCTTAGACCGGCTTTATTTCGGTCTTTGGAATTTCACGGCGTCGATGGAGACGTTGGTCTGCACGTCGCTCAACTGAATGGCATCGCGGCCATCCAGCCAGGCGAAGGTCATGCGGAACGGCACTTTGACTCCAGCCACATCGCGATAATCGGCGTAATCGACCTGCGTGGGAACGCGGCCGATCGGCGTGCGCCCATAGCGAATCACGCGCAAAAGGAGATTCGTCTTGGCGTCGAAATACATGGTCACGAGAAGGCCGCGCGGACCAGTTCCCTGCACCACATTGACCAGGCGATCCTGCATCGCATCGGCATCGGCTGCCTGATTGGCAGTCTGGCTGGAGGGCCCTGGAAGATCGCTGATGGCGGTCGGCTGTCCGACCTTCAAATTCGTAAGCACGGTCTTGATCTGGCCGGGGAAGGAGAGTTCGGCGTCCATTTTGGCGCCATCGAGTTCCGCGCCGGTCAATTCATAATCCGTCAGTACAGCAAGCGGCGTCTTGATCCAGCCCAGTTTGCCGTCAAAGACGCGGTCGCTGTCGGTGCGGCCGGTGGAGGCATCAAACTTGATGAACGTCGCGCGCGAATCCGGGAATTTCGCGTCGATCTCAACGTGGCCGCCGCCGCCGAATCCGCCGAATCCGACGCTGCTGCCTTTGGCTACGTAACTCTTGATCGCGGCAAGCTTCTGCGCGCCGCCGAGAGCCTGAATATAGGCATCGAGAACCTTGTCCGGCGTCGGCTGTCCGGGGGCCTGGGTGATGACGTCATCGGTTTCGCTGGAACCGGGACCGTAAACGGTTTCCATGCCCGGGGTGGTGGATGGACGGTCGCGTCCGTGATGACAACTCCAGCAGGTGACATTCTGACGTCCGCCGAAATTTTCCTTGTTGATGTTGGCGACCATCGTCACCATGCGGCGGGCTACCAGCTTCTTCGCGTTGTCGTCTGCCGCCCAGTTCACCTTATCGGTGCCGGCATTGTTATGGCACTCCGAACAGTCGTAGCCGACGGCCGCGGACATGATCCCCATGGTCCCCAAAAAATCGTCGACCGGGATGCCCTTGAGCACTTGGATGTTTTTAAAGACCACATCCGACATCTGGGAGTTTGCCGTCGGCGCCTGAGGCGTCGCCTGGGGCACTTCGACCAGGCATACCGCAACCGGTACCGCCACAGTCAGGATCAGTCTCGACCAAAGTTTCATAAAAATGAATTGTTCCTTAGAAAATTAGAAGCGAATACTTGGGACACAGCAAAGCGATCCCGCGGCCGGAGCTGCGGGATCGCCGAAAGACAGCCAGACAGGCTTCGATTTATTTGGCTTTTTCTTCGTCAGGAGCGCCCGTACCCTGCGATCCGAGAAACAGCTTCTGGCCATTGGGCAGCGTGATGTCACGGCCGTTGGCGCGGTTGGAACCGTCCTTCGACTGATAACCTTCCACGACGACCGCCGTACCGGGAGCAACCGACTGCTTGGTGAAACCGCGGCGCAGCAGAACGTTCGGGCTGCCCGCTTCAACCATCCAGCTGGTCACCGTGCCGTCCGCATTCTTTGCGTCGACATGGATCCAGGCGTGGGGGTTGATCAGTTCAACTTTGGTCACCGTGCCTTCGAGATGCACCGGCTTTTTGGCGTCGAATTCCGCCGCGAATGCATGATGCGCCCACGCCGGAATAGCGCTCAGCACCATTCCCGCGCCCGCGATCAAAACAGCTGTCTTTGCTTTCATCTGGTTTGTCTCCTTAAGTACCTATTATCACTTTTTTCCGCGCGCGGCGTCTTCTTTGCGCGCACCGCCGAGAATGTCCGCCAGGACGTAATTGCCTTCGTGACATGCATACTCGAACACCGGACCTGCAGCGGCCCGAAACGGATACTCCATTGTCCACTGCCTTGAAAACGTTGCCGGGTCTTCAATCGTTACTTGATACAGAAAAGCTTTTGTACCGGTCCGGGTGAAGCGCTCGATCACATGCAGACCGGGCGAGGCCCCGCGAAACCGGGTTTTATCCGTGAAATTGGTCGTATCGACAACCAGTGTATCCCCATCCCAGTGTCCAATGGAATCCCCCAGCCACAGGCGAACGCGCGCCGGTTGGTGAGTTGCGTTCATCCGGACAATGCGAACGTCGTGCACCATCTCGACCAGAATCATTATGTAGTCCGGGGTTTGCACGATCTGATAGTTATCGTTTTCCAGCACCGGCATCATGGGCGGCCCGGCGGTGGAACCGAATCCGAGCAGACAGCGCTCCCCAAGCGGCCGGTCCGCGGCGCTGTCGAAGCTGTTGACGATTTGCGCTGTCGCGGCGTGGCGATAGGGAATCTTGCCGTCCACCGGATCGACGATGAGCGAAGAGCGTTTGACTCCGTTGATGCGGGCCATTTCGAAACCGCTCTCGGTCAATAAGTTGAAGAAGTCGACGTTCTGCTTCTCGAAAGCGCGAGCTTCTTTGTCAGTGACGGTGGGCTTTCCGGCGAATATTGGCGGCCGTTCGACCGGAGTGAGAGTGGCATTGGCCCAGAAGCCCTGAAGGTCGGGGTGGCCGTCTGGAGTGCGCGGAGTTTGGGATCCGGCCGCAGCCATAGCCAGAGCCAGGACTGCGGCGGTTAGACGGACCCCAAAGTACATAACGGAGGACTTACTTTTTGCGGTACTGGCCGTACATCAGTTCTTCGACGAACTCGACGCACTTGAATTCCATGAGCCGGGCATTCTTCTCGGTGTGCTTGTAGAGCGGCATGGAAATCTTCCACGGACGCGAATACACCTTCGGGTCGGTAATGGTGGCTTCGTAGTTCATCGTGTCCGGACCGGTGAGGGTATAACGCTCGACCACATGCAGGTCTTCGGTGTGGTAGTCGCCGGCGCGGTCGAACCAGGTGCGTTCGTCAAGGCCGGTGACGTCCACCACGAAAGTGTCGCCTTCCCACTTGCCGTAGGATTGGCCCATCCAGGAATCGGCCGGAGCGGGGCCCGGGTCCTTCAGATAAATGTTGCGGAACGCGCCGTCGTATTCGTAGGCGATGGCGAAGGCCGAAGCGCTCTGGAAAATCTGGAAGGGATACGGCATGTAGTTCGCCCGCGGCACACCAGGCAGATAGCAGCGCACTTCCGGATCGGCCGCCATACGATTCTTCTTGTTCTCTTCCTTCTTCGCTTTGGCTGCCGGAAGGTAGGGGATTTCGCCGCCTTCGACCACGCCAGGACCGCCCGGCTCGGCGCAATAGGCGCCGCAGTCCACTTCGACGCTGGGGCCGGAGGCGTGATCCTGAAGATCCCAGTTGGCGAAATTCAGCGCCTGCCAGATGCCGTTCATGTTGGGCTTGCCGTCCGCGGCGCGCGGGGCTTTGTAGGCCGTCTGAGCGATGGCCGGGACGCCTGCGAACAGGGCCAGACCGAACGCGGCAACTAAGCCAATCGTCGAACGTTGAAAACGAAGTAGCATCTAATGAATCTCTCCAAATCCCTTAAGCTTTAGACTGACCGCGGGTGCGACTCAAATATTATCAGGTGTTCCCGATCTTTGGCCAGTCTACCGTATTTTGGCGGCGGGACATGTTAGATTGCGGTAGAGGTTCGGCCATGAACAAGATCGGATTGATTCTGCTGGCGGGCGCGGCACTGGCGCAGGCTCCACCGGCGCCGGGGCCGGAAACTGCCGCAAAACCGGCCGCCCCGGCTTCGAATTACCGGAATGTGGGGAACATGAGCCGGCTGATGATCGACATCATTTATCCGACCTCGGATGCGATCTTCTATGTGGATCGCGACGAACCCAAAACCGACCTTCAGTGGAACACTCTGGCCAGCAATGCTTTGATTCTGGCCGAATCGGGCAATTTGCTGATGATGCCCGGGCGCGCGCGGGATCAGGAAAACTGGATCACCGATTCGAAGCTGATGACCGATGCCGGCGCGGCGGCTTACAAGGCTGCCAGGGCCAAGGATATCGAGGGCGTGCGCGCCGTTAACGACAAGCTCTACCAGTCCTGTGTGGCCTGCCATACGCAGTACCGGTCGGATTATCCGCGCCGGCCCGCTGCAAAAAAATAAAGTCCCTATTTCTTGACGGCGTCGGGGTGCATGCCGCCCAGGATGTCCGTCATGGCGTAGTTGCCTTCGTGACAGGCGTATTCGTAGACCGGTCCCTTGGTGGCGAGGAACGGGAATTCCATCGTCCACTGCTTGGAGAAGACCGTCGGATCGTCGATCGTCGCTTTATACAGGATCGTGCCGGGATCCACGCGGGTGAAGCGCTCGATCACGTGGAGGTTGGCGGACGATCCGCGGAAGTTGACCTGAGGACTGAAATTGGTTGTGTCGACCACCAGTGTGTCGCCTTCCCAGTGTCCGATCGAATCTCCCAGCCACAGACGCACATCGGAGGACGGGTGCGTACCGTTGATGCGAACCACCCGGACATCGTGAACCATCTCGACCAGAATCATGACTGCGTCAGGCGTCTGCACGATCTGATAGTTGTTGTTGTAAAGCACGGGCAGCATGGGCGGTCCGGAGGTGGAACCGAAGCCGAGCAGGCAGCGTTCGCTGGTGGGACGGCCTTTGATAGTGTCGAAACCGGCGCGCGCAACGGCCGGACGACGGGCTCCTGGCGTGGCCTGCGCCCTCGGCGGAACCTTTCCATCGGCAGGGTCGATGATCAGCGAAGTCCGCTTCTGTCCATCCACGCGGGCCAGCTGCGAGCCGCGGTCGAGGAAGAGAATGTTGTACCCGCCGGTGCCGGAAGATCCCGCGGCCGCGATGATCGGGCCGTCGGATGCCCCATCCTGCGCCTGCGCGGAGGCGATGTCTTTCTTTTCGTACTCGGCTGCTTCGGCGTCGGTCAGCGTGGCTTTGCCCGCGGCGCCTGCCGGACGTTCCATGGGAGTGAGGGTCGCGTTTGTCCAAACGCCCTGCAGATCCGGATGTCCGTCGGCGAGGCGCTGAACCTTAGGCTTCGTCTGAGCACCGAGACAGGCCACCATCACCAGCGGCGCGAGGTATCGAAATTTCATTTGAGTTTGGAGGTTCCTTCCGCCTTGCGAGCTCCACCAAGGATATCAGTCATCGCGTAGTTACCCTCGTGGCAGGCATATTCGTAAATCGGTCCTTTGGCTGCGACGAAGGGATACTCAACTGACCAGATTTTCGTGAATGTAGACGGGTCGTCAATCGTCGCCTTATAGAGGATGTCGTTGGGGCTCACCCGCTGAAAGCGTTCGATTACATGCAGATTTTCTGAAGAACCGTGGAGAGGCGTCTTGTCGGTAAAGTTCGTCGTATCGACCACGAGCGTGTCGCCTTCCCACTTCCCGACCGAATCGCCCAGCCAGAAGCGGACGCTGGCGGGCGGATGCGTGCCATTCATGCGAACGATGCGAACGTCATGCACCATCTCGACCAGGATCATGACCGTGTCGGGGGTTTGCACGATCTGGTAGTTGTTGTTATAAAGCACTGGCAGCATGGGCGGGCCGGACGTGGAACCGAAGCCCAGCAGACAACGCTCGGAAATCGGCCGGTTCTTAACACCGTTGAAGTTGCCGTAGCTCATCATTTCAGCAGCCATGCGCCGGC
>DASZLO010000280.1:0-31985 GCA_035552315.1 Bryobacteraceae bacterium | reverse complement strand
TCGATCAGAAGACCGTTCCGGGAGTGCCCGCGCAACGCGTTCGCCGTCATGACGGCTTCGTCGGTAAAGGATTTCTATGGACCCGCAGATGTAGTCTTGAGTTGATGAAACTACATGGCCTTGTTTTTTCTTCCCTGCTTTGCTGTACCTCGATTGGTAGTGCCCAGGGTCAGGTTCGCGTCGATGCGGGCGTGGCCGCCGGTGTACCGCTGACCGACATCCTTGAATCGTCGTCAACAACAATCGCAAACGGAGTGGCGACGACTTATTCAGCCTTTCATTCCGGAACCAAGCGCTTCCTCGTGGGACCGGTAGTGCGTCTGGAGTTCACGTCTCATTGGGGGCTGGAATTCGACGCACTCTACCAGTGCGTGGACTATGACACCACTTCGGCCAGTTTTGGCCCGGGCCCGCTTTCGACGCTAATCGTGCAGGGCACTGCCCTGAACCGCTGGCAATTTCCTCTGCTGGTTCAATACCGGCGCCATCATTTTTTCGCGGAGGCCGGATTGGCGCTTTCGCATCTGGGAAACGGATATACGAATACGTCTGTCGCAACGAACAATTCCGCGCCGGTCCCGCAGTCGAATTCAGGACCTTCGCTTACCCAGGGCGGGGTGGTGGCCGGTGCGGGAGTCGATTTCACCCTGCTTCGCGGGCACGTGCGTCCTGAGATCCGTTATTCCCATTGGTTTTCGCAGACCGGGGGAGTCGCTGGCATTGTCGGTTCGACCGGATCCTTATCTGCTCTGCTCGTGGCAGCTCCCGGCGGATTCCCGCAGAATCGAGATGAAGTCACATTCCTCCTGAGCTGGACATTGGGGAAGTAGGCCTTCCCGGCGTCAGAACCGAAAACGTGCTCTTCTGGTCATTCGTATCGCCCCAAACTGCTTCGAATCGAATTCTAGATCTTACGAGTGTTTGGAACTGCAGATGCAGAACGTTGATCGCGAGCCGAAAGGAAGTCGCGATTTCAACTGTCGGTAGACGGCAAGAATTGGGGAATGGGGACCAGCCGTTTTATCGACAATCAGTCCGCTCAAGTCCCACGAGTGGCGTTGGCGGCCACGTCCAGAAGCCAGGTGGTCTCGGTAATTTTCTCCGCGAAGTTGCCGGAAAACGCAAAATCGACGTTCGCGGATTCGAAAGGGACAAAGCGAAAGGAGAACGGGAAGGGAAGCATAGAACTGCGGCCAAAGCTGTGCCGAATTCCCGGGAACTGACCAGTGCCAGCGAATCTGGAATATTATCTTAGGACGATATTAGCGACCTTCCGTCCGCGGGGCGAGTCCGTTAGTCCCCCCCAAAAGCAAATCCGTTCCAGCGCGTGCCGGTTACGACAACGGCGATGGCGCTGAGTGAATAGTGCCGGTTCTCATACCGGAAACCATCGGTAAGAACCTCGACCAGCAAAGTGTGCCCCTGCCAGTCCCGGGTGAGCATGGTGCCGGGCAGGGGCAGGCGCGGTTCCGGCTTCCCTGCGTTGTCCGGATGGACTCCCCGGCGGCGGTGAAAAAACGCCGATAGAGGGTCATCGTTAACTGACCTGTCCCTCTACCGAGGATCGACCGAATTGGTAGCCATCATCGCTAAGGCAGTAAGACTCGGCATGAAAAAATAATCGCCACCGCGCAACTCCACGAAATTCTGCAGGTCCCCGCAGATGAATGGCGGATTATTCGGATCCGTAGTGCCCTGAATAAGGAATCGGCCCTTGCCTCCGTGATTCCCCAGCAGAAAGTCCTTGTCGTTGCCCTGGTGGGCGTCGTTGCCGTATTCGATCCATTGCTGTTGCACGAATTCGAACTGCCGGAAAATGCTCGCATTCAGCACCATAAAAATAATGCCATGCTCCTCGTCGTCTCTTACTGGCATTCCCTCCGGCACCCATTCGCCATAAGGCAATCCGCGCCTCATAATCCGTCGCCGGTTCGTCAGACCCCCGTTGAAGCCGGCCGTATCGCGCGGATTCACGCGCCGGATATGAGCCCCTATCGGACACTTCGTCCCGGCCGGGTCGTCGCTGTACGTGAAGTTCGTGTTCTCGCTCTTGTCCGAGACGACAACCGGATCTGGCCGGTCCGGCGACCGCTCAAGCGGCGTGCCGTCCCGCCAGCGCCCCACGAATTTAGCCGCCAGCTTTTCCTTCCCGCCCGCATACCGGCTCCCTTTTTCCTCCAGATACGCACGGAAGGTTGCCACATTCTGGTGCAGCTTCCGGTAAACCATGAAGGTGCCATTGCGCCCCAGCAGATGCGGGATCGGCGCCACCGGCAGCTCTCCCGCCTCGTCCGCATACCCCAGCAGGAACTCCCCGGTAGCCAGCGCCTGCCAGTTGCCCAGTTCATCGAGCTTGCCCTGGCCCGGTACGCAATCCCTCTCGGCGCCCTTGAAATCGGGATTCCCGAAACCGTCCGTATACCCAAAGTGTTCCTTCGTCGAAATCCCGCCGTCGATCGAAAGCGCGTTCGCATCCTGCGCCACCAGCACCCGCGCACCCTGCGTCTCCTCCATGAGACGCAGGATGCTCCCGCAACATTCTTCGAGTGCTTCAATGGAACGCGCATTAATCCCCAGCCACGCATGCACAGGCGCCTCCCGCCAAACCCCGTCCCAACGATCGGGTCCGTTCCAGCCGGTGTCTCCGAGAATGTCGCCCCTCGCTCTCATCCCCTGCTGAAACTCCAGCGGAAAACTGAGCAGGCTGGCCAGCGGAAGATCCATCCGGACCAGACCCTTATGAGTGAACGCGATATTCACCGTGCTCATCGGTTTTTTAGTGACGTCCCACCGCTCACCCGTCGTCACAACGTCCAATAACCTCAGCAGCAGGGCCCGCGCGGCTTCCGGCTCGCCCAATTCCAAGAGCAGATAACGCGCGTGCGGAAAATTGTAGCCCTTGAGCGCGAACCCCTGAATATCGGAAACGTCGATTTTAGTCATGGCGCTTCCTGTCCTGCGGAATATCCCGCGATTCGTCTCCGCCCCTCGGCAGCGCCGGTGCTTTCCGCAATCTTTCGAGAAAGTCGCCGAACGCCTGCTGCAATTCAGTCGCGGGCATGCCCTGATGCTTTTCCATGAAATGCGCCAGCGCGGATTGCGCCCGAAGCGCGTGCAGCGTGTGTTCCACCGTCCGATCATTGACGTCCGCGAAAAAGAAGGTGGTCTCGATCTGGCATTTTTTCATATACGCAATAAATGCGTCCACGTCTGCTGTACCCGGAAATCCCACGCAGTGCTTCCACACGTCCCCCACGAATTCCCTGGTCTCGGTGCCCATGCGCCGCAGATAGGTGTCGAGATCGCCGTCAAAACTGGTTTCAAAAACCAGATATCTCGACTTCAGATGTTCCTCGCAGGCCGGAAGCCCCACGAAGACGACGTCGTCCATCACCACCAGCCGCGCCAGATATGTGCTCGACAGCTGCGCGAACGGACTCCGGTGATCGCGCGGCACGTGGCTCAGATACCAGCGCAGTTCCATGGAGTGACAGATGTCGAGCCGGTTGTCTTCGATAATCGGGGAAAGAATGGTGAGCCCGTAGGTGCTGCCGCTGACGTTGCCCATGGCTACGTACCCACCGGAGAGATGCCGGTCGATCCAAGGTCCGGCGATACCGTGACCTGGAACTCGAGCCACGCTTTTTCAAAAGCCGCCGGTGAAAGCGACTGGCTGGTTTGCGCGAACTTAGTCAGTTCGTCCTGCACCCGCAGCGCGGCCTTTACATCGTTGGTCGCCGAATGCGGATAAACGTTGTAGTAATAATCCGTGTCGAACTGCACCAGAGTAATGTATCGCTTGAACCCGGTAACGGGCCGCGAGCCGGGAAACTTCTCGCTCCACATCCATATAAAGTTCAGGCCCTGATACAGGACGGCAGAAAAAGCGTCAATGTACTGGTTCCAGGTGCCGTTGAAATTGCTGAAGAAAAGCAGGTAGTCGTATTTCAGATCTTCCACCGGCTGCTGCTCCGAGAGTCGCGGAAACGCCTTCCTCCCGACACAGACCCAGCGCGCGAAATGAATGAAGGACAGGTTCTTGAGATCCTTCTGTTGCGACTTCACGGCGCCAAGAATGAAAAACAGGAGTTTAAGAATCGGCGTCTTCCACGGCTTCATCGGCGTAATCGCGTTCAGCGCATACGCCTTGCCGTTGATGTTCGTCATCAGAATATAGTAATCCTTTCCTCGCCGGACGCCTTCGTTCAGGCCGTTATCCTCTCCCCGGTGTCGCAGACAGAACCGCGGCGCCTGTCCTTTCGATCGACAGTACCTGCGTCTTTAAAGTTCCGGAAGCCGGAGGTGCGCCGGCCGCCTGAAACAGACACATCAGGCCCCACGGCTGGTCAAACCGGGCCTTGCTTGTGGCCGCCATAGTCAGCATGGACTTCTGGAGTTCGTTCCGCTGACTGGCGAACGCGGGGTCGCCCTGCAGAGATGCGGGGTCGCGGCCGGCGAGAAAGTCGCGGACATGCTGCAGCGCCAGCCCGGCGTTCGCCATTCCGCTTGCCCACCAGGCGATATCGTAGACATCGCCCGTTACAACCTGCAGTGCCAGTTCGAACGACGGATCGGTTGGATTCAGAGGAATCAGACTACGCAGTTCCGGGCTTGGCCCCGACTTCACGGCGCTTGCCCACGAGGTCGCGTCGTTCAATACCTGATAGCGAACCTGATCGATCGTGCCGGCGGCGGGGTCAAGCAGCGACTTGAGAGCTTGCCGTCCAATTTCCAGATACTCGGCCCTCGCCCGCAACGCCCCTGCCCGGTCGAAAAATAATGACTCGCAAAGCCTGTCATCGAGCGGTACGCGAACGGTACAAGCGGAGTTGCCGCCACCGCCGAACCCGGCAAGGATTCCGTGGCGTTCATCCGCCGTCATCAGATTCAGGATGGTGAACCAGTTGGTGTAATCGGCCAGCGCCTGTTTGCCCGTGTTGCGATTGGCGGCGAAGTAGACGGCCGCGCAGCTTAGGGAAGGCATCGCGACCGTCTTGCCAACCAGGTAGGTGGTCGTCGTCAAAACGGAATCGAACAACGCCTTCCGCAACGCGTTCTGCCTCTTGACCGGATCGGTGATCGCGCTGATCTTTTCGCTCTGGGCCGTTTCTTTTATCGTGAGATCGCCGCTCGATGGTTCGAAAAGAAACTCGCAATTGTTCACCAGTTGTGACATCGTGATCAGATTCACGATCCCAAGCAGGTTGACCCTGAGCGACGCGCCTTTGCTGCGCGCCGTGGACAGGACGCTGTTGAGCAGTTTGATTCCCGGCCCCATCGTGCCATCCGGACGGGCATTCGCTTCGAGGGCCGTCAGCATTCGCAGATCGCCCTTCAGCGCCCGTCCCACCGCATCTTTGGCCCGCGCGTCAAACGAACCCGGCGCGAGTTCATACTGAAACGCAACGCACTTGTCGCGCTCCGCCGATAAGGCGAGAGTCAGTGATGCCTGCAGACTGTGATCGAGGCCCTGTTTGATCGCGCCATTGAAATCGCCGATCTCGTCCGCGGTCAGCGATGAAAGCACCTTTGAATCCACCCCGCCTTTTTCGATCGAGCCCAGCATTTTGGCCAGAAGATCCGTGTCGCCGTGGTTCACCGAAACGCCCGCCGACGCGCTGGCATCCACCTCGAACGCCTTGTCCGCGCTCTGAAGACAACTCAGCCGGATGATTCCACCCGGCTGCTTCTCTACGCGAATCTGGTAAGAGCCGGTAAGCGTCACGTCCGCGCTGATGCCGGCCGCCAGGCCATCCTGCACGGTCAGTGTGCCCACTGGCAGAGGCAAATTCACCGAAGCCAGCGGATTCACCAGGAGCGAGAAATCGACGCAGCCCGAGACCTTGAGGCTGCCCGTGCCCGAGACGCAGCAAACATCGTTGACGTCGAGATTGGCCAGATCTTCCACGGCCGCGGGAATTGTGAAGCATGCCATCATCGTCTTCATCGCAGATGTAACGGTGGGCTGATTCGCGCCGGTTGGAAAGGCCTTGAAATATTCGTACGTTATGCTGCCGGACGCATCGATCCCGAACGTCACGTCGCCGGAGGTCGCCGAAACGCCCGCGTCCACCGACCCGGTGAACGACAGCCCCAGATATCCCGTCTGCGCCGGAACCTCGGCCGCCACATGAAAGTCATCGTCCCCGAACAAATCAGCGCCGGCCGTGGCGTTGATCTTAAGTTCGATCTTCGCTGCCGGCGTTATGTCGACTTCAGGCGCTGCCGTGCCGATCGTGAAATCGCGACCCGACGTCAGACTGAATTTCAGCGGCGTTGGCGCTGCCGCTGTCAGCAATTGATCCTTAACTTTTATATAGTCAGGCGCCACGATGAGGTGAAGCGACTCACTCTTCGCGTAGTTGTAAAGCGAAGACGCCGAAGTCCACTTCACCTGTGAAATGTCGACCGGATTGCCCAGGGAATCGCTAATCGTAAAGTCCGGCATACTTCTCCTTTATTGCGCGCTCGAGCCTGCAAGGCGCTTGCTGCCTGTCTCGGCTGCCGCGAGCAGGGAGCCTGGTCTTCCGGCTAACTTCTTCCGAATCGACTCGTATCCGCGTTTTGCATCTTCCCGCTGGCCGGCCGCCTCCTCGAGCACGCACAGGTCGCCCTCGCGCAGGAGGCTTTCCGATTCGTTCAGATCCATTCGGTCGAACATCCACTGGAATGTGGCCACATGTTCGGCAGGCGGCACGGCATTGATGAACCGAGTGGTCTCTTCGTCCGGCGGGATGAGCTTCCCGTAGTACATCGAAAAAATCCTGCGCTTCATGTCGGGGGGGACCGATCCGCTTTCCTTGCGGATGTCGTTTATCGCCTGCACCACGCGGTCCTCGGAGGCATCGTCATGATTATTCAGCAGCGCGCTCAGTTGCAGCCGCCGGACAAAAGCGCGCTCGCGATTCGAACCCAGCGCGGCGGCGAAGTGCTTCGCTGCATCGGCGGGATCGCCATGGTTCCACAGAATCCAGTGCCCCCACATGGCTTCAGCGTATGGATTGCCGGGGTCTTTCTTCGCAGCGTCGGCATAACTGGTGCTCGGGTCGAGCCCCGAGACTCCCTCGCGCGCGCGAAGAAAATACGACCAGCCCAGATGCGCGGTCAGGTCCGCCTGCCGCTGCGGCGTCTTCGCCGCGCCAATTCCGCGCGTAAGAATCGGATCCAGCTTTTGCACGACTTCAGAAAACCCTCCTTCGCCCTGTACCCGAATGTCGTCGAGCCAGTCCATGGCAAGGTCTTCCTGCGCCTCGCGAATCGCCGTGGAATCGGGAGCGAGTTTCGACGCCTGGTCCAGTGTCTGCCACGCGCCGGCATAATCGTGCCCGTTGAGTTGAATCCGCTCGGAAGCCAGCAACGCCTCTGTTTTATGACGGACTTCCACGCGGCTGGAAATCGCGGACGTAATGCCGCGGACCCCAGCTGCGAACGACAGGATTGCCGTTCCGTAACCGATCCACTTCAGGGCGGTGGAGAAGCTTATTGCCATCGGTGATTACGAAGCTAGCGTGGGGCTTCCCATAAGATCCGCAAAGTACTGGTTCACCATCCGCTGTTCCGGATCCATCGCACTCAGCCATTTGACCAGATCGAACCACCGCTGTCCGTATGCGGCTTCCACGTGCGCACGTTGTACAAACGGACTCTGGTTTAAGAGCGGCTTTCCGCCACGCTGCGCGGCGAAATCGTTAAACGCCCTCAGAAAAGTCGCCCAGGCCGCCTCATCGGTGACGGCGTGAATCGGATCGATGGAGAACACTTCTTCGTCCCAGGTATAAGACAGAATCGAATTCGTATCCTGCCGGATGTGATATGCGCCGAGCGGCATGTTGCAACGAAACCCGGTGCTCTTGAAATGCCGATCCGCGAAATCCAGATAGGCGCGCAGCGTATCCAGCCATTGACCGCGCGGAAAAGCCCAGAATGTGAAGGCGTATTTTGCCGCCGCGGGCGTCTGCCGGTAATCGATTGTTTTCGCCGGGGCGAGGATGGTAATCCCTCCGGTCAAATGCAGCGTCGTATACAGAAACTTTGTGAAATCGAACGCGGCATTCTGCACTGCATCACGCAGCTTCTCATCGGTCAGGAAGGTGTCGATGATATGTCCCGCGTGGGCCGTGCCGAAGTTCCACAGATGTTCTCGCGCCGATGCTTCGAGCGAACTGAGAATATTGGCATCCGAAACCTTTTGGCGCTGCTGAAAGACACAGGTGCGTCCCACCGTCCAGCAGATCAGGCCCTCGGCCTGCATGTACTTGTCCACGTCGGCCTGAGTCAACTCATCCAGCGAGCGCGGCGTGTAGGTGAAATGGAGCGCCTCGATCGGCTTCACCTGGACGGTCACCTCGTAAATAATGCCCGCCAGTCCGTGGCTGCCGCGCATGAGAGGCAGCAGTTCCGGATGTACCGCGGCAGACGCCTCCGCCAGTTCTCCAGCCGGGGTGACCCACTTGATCCCCGTAATGTAGGAACCGAACTGGCCGTACTGAATCCCATCCAGCGCGTCCTTGCTGTGGCAGCACGCGGCCGCGCCCAGCGTCATATTGCCGATCTCGATATTCGTCATGAACTGCAGGCCCTGCTTGCGCAGCGCCTTCGACGCATCTATGATCTGCATTCCCGCCTGCGCGGTAAACAGGTTGTTGGGTTTATCGATCTGGACCACCTGCGCCATGGCCAACATGTCAACGATCGTTCCATCGGACGACACGCATGGCGTCAGCGAGTGGTAGCTGCCCTTGGCTCTCACCGGACTGGCGTAGGTGGTGGTATCCCGCAGGATCTCCTGAATCTGAGCCACACTGTTCGGCGAGACCAGTTGCCGGGGCGTGGTCATGATACTCCCGTCGTAATTGACAATTACGTTGGGCATGTCTATTTTGCGAACGCCGGATCCGTCGCTGCGTGCGGCTGCGGAACCCAATCGAGCGTGTAATATTGGCCGCGGTCGCGCGCCCACGGATCGAAAGCGTTCACGACATTTTGCAATTCCGGCGCCAACTCAGGTATGTTGCGCAGCAGGATCCGTTTCAGGGGCGACACGGGCTGCTTATGTCCGTTCGGCATCCCGGCCTCCATCTGCACCGGCCCCGGACCATTGTTGTTCACCCAGTCAACTCCCAGTTTTGTATAAAACTCCGGCCGGAAGCTTGAAGTAAAGAACCGGTCGCTGAAGAGCCGTCGTGAAGCGTTCAGAATAAAGACCACAAATTGTGTCTCTGAAATGGCGAACCCATGCGGCCGCACCGATTCCGCCATCCAGCCGACCACCGTATCCACATCCTCGATGTTGTCGACCACCGACCCATTCGCATGGCCGAGGCAATCGTTAATCGGGGAACCGTCCTCGTTGACCTGCGCGTCCGTAATCACCTTCGACGCGTCGCAGACATGGGTGCCGTAAACCTCACGCAGTTGCTTCGCCGTCGCTTCCTGCTGCAGACGGGCCTGTGAGTCTGCCGCAAGCGACTTATCGGTGAAATCGTCGTAGCTGGTCAATTGCCTCAGGCCGTATTGCCGACGGAACTCATTGAATCGTGGCACACCGTGCTCGCGGTCGCGAACGATATCGAGGGCCGCGATGTCAATCTGCCTGGTGGGACTGTCCAGCCGGGGCAGCTTAATGTTCTGCATGAACTGCGGAATATTGTGCAGCGTCAGCAGCCCCAGCCTTTGCCGGCCGAGGCTCAACCCCCAGTTCGCGAGGCCGCGCGAGCGCATCGCGTCGGTGGCTTTCCCTTCGAATGTATCGATTACCGGAACCTTCTCCGCAATTTTGTTGGGATCTTTCGCAAGGTCGCGGTAGTCGATCAGATCCGGAATCAGCGCGTGCAGCCGGTAAACGGTAACGAATTCCTCCGGAAAACTGAACGGCGATCCGAAATGGTTGACGCCGCCATTCACATCGTCAGGCTTTGTGAGGTCATAATGCGGAATCTTGCTGCCCAGCCCGAAAATCCCGGGTCCGGAAGCAAAAACGGAATACCACTGTGAAGCCTTTTCAACGTCTTTGGATTTACCAAAATCCTTCACGATGATGTCCGACAGCACCCGGGAAACGTCAGGGTCGCCAGTACCCAGCAGGCCGTTCCAGTTTCCGTTCATGCCTTTGTACAGCGGCTCGCCGTAAAGAAGCTGCGGCGTCCACTCGATGGTATGTACCTTCGCGATCTCGGCCGCCACCACCAGACGCGCCACCTCGAACAGTTCGTCCGCGGTCACATCCTGATTGCGAATCTCCTTCTTCGGATTCGCCGGATCGCGCAGCCCGCTGTCGGCATTCGGCTTCTGTTTCGCCTCTTTGCGGAATTCGTCCACAAACGAGTCATGCTCGCGGACGAACAGATTGTGCAGGAAGCTCAACCCGATCGACCAGTTATCCGGGAACGCCGCCGATTCCTGACCCGCCCACTGAGGCTGTAACGGATCGCCGGCCGCAAAGACCGGGAGGTAACCCGGACCGGGCATCCCGGGCACAGGTTCCAGCAGCAATTTTGCCGGATCCTTCGGATCGCGCTTCACTCGCTGTCGCGACGTCTCGTCATATCCATAGATCTGCGAAGCATCCCACCACGCCGTGTTGTTATTCGCGAATGTTTTAGGGGCGCGGCTGAGATAGTCCTTTCCGCCGCTGGAAAACGTATCGGGGGGAGAATCCTTCTGTACATAGGTGCGATCCACCCGATCGTCCGGACGGCAGCCGAGCTGCTTCACCTGCTCCGGCGTCAGCGCTGTCTCCATGTTGTTCGAGAGTTCCTGAGTGCAGCCGACGGGCATGTAATCCGATGCGTTGTGGCCCTCTTCCATATGAGAGAACCAGTCGTGCGTCATGAACTGAATCCAGTACGCGGCCAGTACATTGAAGAACGGCGCTTTCTGGTAATCGCAGTTGGCGTCGGGCGAATTGCCGGCCAGTCCGAATCCCGCGTTGCAGGCGGCCGGATTCGATTGCGCGCGCGTGAACAGCACCCGGCTGATCACCTGCGGATCCGGCGTCAGCAGCCCGAGCCGGTTCCCGTGCCGGTTGCGCGTCAGCTCCGTCTGCCCCAGATCCGGGAACGTCGTCTCGAACTCCACGTTGCGCGCGAAGGGCGTTCCGTTCGATCCCATCAGCGGATTGAGAATATCGTTGCAGATGCCGGTGAGCGTACGTGCGCGAATCAGATCGCCTTTGCATGTTTGCGGCCCGTCTCCGCCCACTGCGGCATAACTCGGATTCTCTTTGGGCAGCCGCATTTCCGGCCAGGTTTTGATCGCCGGGCCGCCTGTTGCGTTAACGCCGGTGACATAACTGCGCCATGTGCCGTTGTTGTCAAACAGATTGAACTTGATCAGTTCGATCCGCTGAAACTCCAGGTCCGTCAGCGCCCCGGCCACGCCGCGAAACATAGGGCCCTTTTTCGTGAGATACCCCGTGGGCAGTGACGACAGATCGCCGGTGCCCCAGTAGTGCGACCAGTCCACCCATGGCGTCATCCGAAACTGCAGACTCTTCTCGCCACCGCGGCAGATCATCGTGTTGGTGGAGACTTTGCCCAGAAAGCGTTGCGAACGCACGTCGGGAATCTTCATGAATCCCTCCAGCACCATCTGCGCGCAGGCTTTCAGTTCACGCGCCTCTTCCGCTTTTGGATCGGGAGCCTTGCCTTCACCCCCGGGTTCGTCCCCCTTCGCACAGGGCGCGCTCGCCACGAGGGCCAGCACGCTGCACGCGCAAAATAAACGAATCGTGCTCATGGGGTTTTCACGGCTAAGCGCCAGCGGTTGCCTTCGTCGTTTTTATGATCGCCACCTTTTGATACCCCGAAGCGAGCGTGCCAGTGGTAAACGTCAGGTTCGCGGGCCTGTAAGAGCTGTCATGCTCGACCCGCGCACTTACGCTGTCGGCGATCGATGAGTTTGCCGCAATCGTCCTGTGTTTTGGAAATGTCCACAAGACGTTCCATGACTCATGCTTCGTATCGAGCGCGAACTTCGGATCCATTGGTAACGAGTACTTCGCCGCCACGGCTGGATCGAACTGCAGGCCCAGAGCCGTTGCTTTGCCGAGCATCCACGCAAGTGTCAAATCGGCAAGCGCGGAGCCGTCCGGATCCTCGGGATAACTGCCGCCCACATCGCAATGCACACCGCAAAACCAAACCTGTTCCAGCGTCTGCCCGGGAACCGGGTTTTCCCACAAGGTCGCCGGAAACTCGCACCGCCGCTCATCGGTCGCCAGAGCATGATACGCATGCTGCACAGCCGGATGAAGAGATGTGTCGAGAAACCCATAGACAAGCGGATCCACTCCGCCGAATACGGCCGGAATGCCGAGCGATCCAACGGTATCCCATACCCCCACCATCGCGATTCCGGGGTTGAACAGATTGCAGGTTTTGGTCAGGCCGGCGAGGATCTGGGCGCGGTTATTCTTTTCGCGGTAGGCCTGAAACGCCTGATCCACCATGGCGTCGGTGAAATTCGCCGTCGGCAGTCCGCAGACAGCGATCATGCCGGCGAGGCAGCGCGCCGTATAAGCGCCGCGGCTGAAACCAATCAGGAAGATCTGGTCGCCCTGCTCGTACACATGAGCGATCTTCGTATAGCCGTTCTTGATTTTTTGAAAGAGGCCGGTTCCGAACGCGCCGCCGGCAAACTTGTTCAGTGGCAGTCCGTTCGAGCCCACGCCGTCGTCGTAGAATGCGACCTGTTCAGCGGTTTCCGTGAGGGCCTTGAAAAATTTGTAGACATTCGTATTTTTGGCCGCGTCATCCCAAGTGCCGTCAGCGCAAAAAATGATTCTCTTCCCCATATTCACTTCCTTCCGCGTATTTCCAAAGACGTACAGGAGATGGTGATCTGCCGGCGCGAGATCGTTTCACTGCCAGATAATCCCCCAGACTTCTTACCGGCGGTCTAGTCAATTTATCAAAAATAACCCTTTAATTGCCGTTTAATTTCCGTGGTTCTGGCCAATCCGGAGTTGGCCTGAAAGGATCTGTACGGTTTCTATCTTTTGAGTCAGGCTCCAGATGTCAAACCTGTGCGCCGTCACACTACTGTTTGGCGAGTGTTATACGCCGTTCCGTATGGCCAAGGCGCAGGGTCGAAAATGCCCATAGCAGTGCCTGTTTTCGCAAGCATCGCCCGTAAAGTCAGGCCCAAAGTGTGAGGAACCTGTTGAAGGTCGGCGCTTCAGTTCACTGAGTTCCGGCATCGAGAGCAACGGGCCACTTCTCCCTTGCCGATAGTGTCCTAACGTCCGAAACCGGAGGCAGGGAATTCCGTTTCGAAAACTTCGCGATCTGGAGGCGGCACTCGGCGTGCTCGGTGCGGGCGCGCCCCGTTACTACGTTTCGGCAGCGGATGTTCCGGAGTAATATCAGGGCTGGCTGTAATATCCGTTGAGCGCGCGCGCTTTCAATCCCGGTTTGTCCAGCTTGATTTCGATGCCGTGAAATTCGTTGGGGGCCGTGGCTGGCGACGCCGCATAGGAAATGATGTAATACGCGATCTGGTCGCTGGCGCAGTCCGCGATCTGTGAAGCTACGTCGTTGCTCGCGCTCAGAGTGCGGCCACCGGTATGGTTCACCAGAACCGCCAAAGCGAGATTATCGGCTTCGGCTTTGGATGGAGCCGCGACCCATTTCAGGTATGGATCGTATTGACCCGCTTTGAACTGGCTGGCATCTTCCATTCCGATGGGATCTATGGTGTAGAGAGTTATGTGCGCCTGCAACAGGGCATTGGAGGTCTCCACTATGGATTCGAACCATCTCTTGTGATCCTGCGCAGTGGACTGGTGCTGCGGCCCCGAAATGGGCGGCCATCCCGCGCTCAGCCAGATCAAGACCTTTCGTCCGGGCTTTTTGGCTTCGAGGGCCGCGACAGAGTTGAGCGTGCTGAGCGACATCTGGGCCTGCTGCGCATAGCCGAGGATCCCCTGGCCTCTGCGGCTGACTGGCAGCGAATTATCGCTGTGATCGAGAGCATCGGCAAGCACGTTTCCATCCCTCGATGCGCTTTGCAGCTTCGTTCCCGAGTCGCTGAAGAACACCAGGGAGACGGGCTGGGGCAGCTTGCCTTCGGTCTGACGAAAGTATTTCAGCAGGCGGGTACGCTCGTCGTTGGCCACCTGAAAGCTTGTGTTGACGCGGTCGATCAGAAGAATTGTTTCCACTGTAACGGTCGCGCCGGCACCCGCTGAGGTCCCTTCCACCGGCTGAAAGATCTCCAGCTTTTGCGGTGTTTTGTTGTCGATTATCGTAAAGTCGTTCTCTGTCAGACCCCGCACAGGTTTTCCGTCTTTGGCCGTAACAACGGCCTCGAGGGTAATGTGCCGATTACTTCCCTGCTGAGCAAAGACGGGAAGGGTCAGGCAGAAGAAGCACACGCTTACGGGGTATAGCAGTTTCCGATTCATGATTGATGACACTCGATTCAAAGGAAAGCATAACGTATCTCAGACTGGTGAAAATCCGACGCGGGACCGCCGCCCACATAGAAAAAGGAAATGGTCTGAATCAAAACACGCGATGGAACGGAGGCTCATTTGTGAAATATCGGCGTATATCGGCGCGATGTCCCAGGCGGGCTGGTGTCACGTCCTTTGGGCGGAGAAGCGTTCCTTTCCGCAACTCGTCGGAGACTTGACGTTGTGCCGCAGTTTTCTGGAAGATGGGCGGGACAAAACTGAGAGGTTTGGACCGCCATGGTTAGAGGTGGTGGAATGCCGGACTTCGGCGCCCGAGGCGTAAGAAATCCATTCAGTCCGCGGATCAGTGCTCTAAACGCGACCTGACCCGGTGCGTCATGAGGCATACCGGCATCTATGGCTTTGCGCTGGCTGCACCCAATGCTTCGACTTTGTCCCCGGGTGTGGCGCGGGCCGCACGCCACTCGACAGCCGACTCAGTCAAAGCCCCGCAATCAATTGTTCGGCCGCGGAGATAAGGGCTTCGCCGGAATAGCGTCGAGACGGTTGCTTTTCACAAGCGCTTGTACTTTATTGATGAAAGCCCCAAGTTGATTCACAGCCGGAGTGATATTCCCCTTGTCCGCGGACGCCTGCGCAGCAGACAGTGAACTCATGAGGCTGCTTACCGATCCCGCCGCAAGGGTCGAAACGAGGCTGCCCACGGTCGCACTGACGCTGCCAAAAGTCGGCGCTGCCAGTTCGAAAGCCCCGCTGTCGCACGCCTGACCCTGAGGGCGGAGCACCCCTCGCTGATCTGTTGACACAAGTCGACTCGTCGCGTCCAGGCAATTCACGGAAGCGTCGATTGCAACACTGGGAGCCACCAGCGCCAAGGGTTGCAGTTTTACCGGGGGAGTTCAATTGCAGCGGCCCCAGATTCAGACTCGAGGGCGTGGCTACCGAGAAGCCGCAGGACCCGCTGGTATCGAAATTTCCACCGCTTCATCGGGGCGAATTCCTGCGCGAGCTCTGGAACATCGACGAGTTGGGCCCCTTCAACAAGGCATATCAGGTGGAAGAATACGCTCCGGGGCTGCTGCTGTTCGGATCGAGTGCTGGCAACCCCGAAGTAGAGCGCATAGTCGGCAACATAGCTCCCAGAGCATCCGCGCCGATCCGGGGCCGAAACACGATGAAGCAGACGATGCATTCGTGAAGATGTGCGTGGTGGCGGGCGAAACCCTACGGGCAGGGGAAGGAGAACAGCTCACACCGATTTGGATCAGCCGCTCAAATCCGCGTGGACGAATCCCCGTACAGAGTTGTGATTATAGTTGCCTAAAGAGAAAACGGCTGAATCGGACGTTCAACTCATCCTCAACTGGATCAGAAGCTATAACGGCGGCGGCTGAGCACGATCAGTCCCAGGAGCCCGCCGGCCGTTAAGAAAATCGAAGCCGGCTCCGGTGTTACCAGACTCAGAGCCGCGTCAGCAATTAACTGCTGCCCCGCGGCTGTCGGATGCCCCGATTCGTCCCAGAACAGATATTGATCCGGCGTCGCGCACACTGTCCGGCCCGAGAAATCCACGGAGTTTGTCAGACAGGCATCCGTCGCATTTGAAAACCCGTAGAGAGCCGGATCTGCCGCGATGGAATCGAGAAGCGAGTAAGTATTCAAGACCGAAATATTGGCTGAATACCCGGCAGCGAGCGCCGCCAGAGAGGGCAGGGGTCCCGACCCGTTGACAAGAGTGCTGTCGAAACTCGCCGAAAGTTGCGATAGAGCTGCGCTCACCCCAGCTCCGGCCGCCAGACCTTCCGGTGTCTTCCCCAGATCGGGTACGGTGACGATCAGGAAATTCTTTGCGCCACTGCTTGCGAGCGCATTGACAGCACTGTCAATGTTCCCGACGATTTCTCCGACATCCAGTTGAACCTGCCCCGCCGTGGCGGTTGGTGGAATGGCGGCCAAATCGTTCGACCCGATCCAGATCGTGTACAGAGCGTTGGGATCGGCAACGGGATGCGCGGTTTGAAACACCGGGATCTGGGCATTCACAAGATCGATCTGATGGGCGAGCAGACTTGTGTCGTTGAAAAGAACGTTCGTCCCGGTTTCGGCGCTGCCGACCGCGTAATTATTGCCGCCTGCCAGACTCGGTGCCAACGGGGCAAGACCGAGACCGGAGGCGAGATCCTGGACCCAGACGTTGCCGTTGCTGAACTGACCGTTGAAATAGGGTGGCCCGGGGATAGTACCGCCACTGCCGATATAGGCGTTCCCAACGTCGGACAGGCTGTCTCCAAAAGCATAAATCGCGTCAAACTGCGCGGCTTGCAGGCTGCAAAAAAGACTGCCCGCCAGTACCAGAAGAAGTGACGGTGCCGATTTGAGGGACATTCCTAAATCTTATAAATTGTGGCGGGGAATAGCATGGCGGGAGCCTGCCCCCGGGTGCGATTGAACCCTTCTGTGGGCGCGCCTGCGGTGGATAGCCCACAAAAACGGCGTGGATGCATCGACTGCCGATTTCTGACTTTGTGGAAAACGGTAGCGCTAAATGGGATTGCGGGCGACAAGCGGTGTGCAGGTACCGCCTATTGCGAATTCGACTCGCCCTCAGAATGCGGCTCTCATCGCGTGGATTCCAAATGCCTCGGGGCGAGATCGGTTTCTTAGCGTCCTCCACATCTGATCTCCGCCGTTGGAAGCCGCGCAGGCGCCCCACGGCCCATTCAACCGTTTCGTATCCTCGTACTTGTCTCGACGGACCGGATGCGTTCTATATTGATTGAGATCCTCCGGCCATGGAAAGGCCGGCTCGGCCTCATCATGGTCGCGGTGCTCGCGGAAATGGCTTTCAATGCCGTTGTTCCGCTCGGCCTGCGCTTCGTCATCGACCAGGCGATTACACCTCACAATTACACGGCTCTGGTGGAAATCATCACCGGATTGATCTTCGGCGCAGTCATCGTCTCGGGAGTCGGGTTCGTCCGGAACGGCCTGTTTTCGGTCTTGCAGGGCGAAGTGATCCTGCGACTCCGCCAGCTCATGTTCGATCATGCGCAGCGTCTGTCGCTGGCTTCGCATGCCGGACGCGCACCCGGAGAGATACTGTCGCGCTTCACCAGCGATGTCACCTCGGTTGAGACTGCGATGGGGATGTCGATACCCTGGGGCGTGCAGCCACTTTGCGAGGCCGTAACCGCGAGCCTCATTCTGTTCGCTCTAGACTGGCGGCTCGCGTCGGCCGCGATGATTCTCTGGCCATGGACCATCCTCGCGCCGCGCCGGCTCGCACGACGCGCGGCCATCGTACGGGCGGAAAACAAGAACCGGGAATCGGAACTGCTCGGAACTTTCGGCGAGAACCTCGTGGTGCAACCGGTAATAAAGGCGTTCAACCTGCAATCGCTGATGGGCACGCGGTTCAGCCATGCGAATCATGCGGCGGCCCGGACGAGCGAACAAGCGAGCTATCTGACTTCAGTAATGGAGCGGCTGACCACGGGCGGCATTCTGCTGATTCAGATGGGAGTCCTCGCAGCAAGCGCCCGGCTGGCTTTTCAGGGCAGGATGAGCGTCGGAACGCTGGTATCGTTGCAGGGCCTTCTGCTGATGCTGAGCAACTCACTGCTCTATGTGATGCAGTTCGCACCAACGCTCGTGCAGGCTCGCACCTGCGTACGCCGGATTCAGGATTTTCTGGAGGAGCCGGAGGGAGTCACGGACCTTCCGCACGCGACTGTTGCGCCTCCGTTTTCGTCGAAGATCGAAATGGGCGGGGTCGATTTCGGCTACACCCGGGAACAACTGAACCTGACCGGCATCAATATTACGATCCGGCGCGGAGAATCGGTTGCTTTCGTGGGAGGAAGCGGTTCCGGCAAAAGCACGGCACTTGCCTTGCTGCTCCGCTTTTATGACCCAGTGCGCGGGGAGGTTCGGGTGGACGGGCGTGCCATGACGTCGCTCGGGCAGGCATCGCTGCGGGCTCAAATGGGGGTGGTATTCCAGGACAGTTTTTTGCTGAACCTTTCGGTGCGCGAGAACATCCGGCTCGGCAATCCCGGCGCAAGCGACGACGAGATCGTGACGGCGGCGAAATCCGCTGAGATCCATGACGCGATTATGGCCATGCCACAGCAGTACGATTCCCTTGCCGGGGAGCGCGGCGGACGGCTATCCGGCGGCCAGCGGCAGCGTATCGCCATCGCGCGGGCCATCGTCAAGAACCCGCCCATTTTGCTGCTTGACGAAGCGACCTCAGCACTGGATCCCGCCACCGAGACGCTCATCAATCGGACTCTAAGGCGTCTCGGGGAGGGCCGCACCGTGATCTCGGTAACGCACCGCCTCGCGGCCGTTACTACGACGGACCGCATCTTCGTGTTCTCGGCGGGAACGATTGTTGAGTCCGGTGCGCATGCGCAACTGGTGGCAGCGGGGGGACCGTATGCGCAGCTATGGGCCCGGCAGTCGGGTTTTTCCATGGATCCCGATGGTGTGGAGGTTTCCATCACGCCGGAGCGTCTCGGCGCGTTCCCCGTTTTCTCGGAACTCGGACCGGACCTGCTGGCGAGTGCGGCGCGGCAGTGCCGCAAATCGACGTGGCAGCCGGGTGAAAATGTTTTCCTGCAAGGCGATCCCGGCAATCTTTTTTACGTTATCGTGAGGGGACGCTTTCAGGTGATCCGGCACGACATCGTTTTAGCAACCCTCGAAGACGGAGACTGCTTTGGAGAAGTAGCGCTGGTCACCGATCTTCCGCGCAACGCCACGGTTCGCGCGCTTACCCCGGCCGTGGTGCTGACGCTGAGCCGGGAGATTTTCCTTCAGCTTCTTCAGCAGTCAAGGCAAACTCATGATCGGATCCGTTCTCTGGTCCACGAACGTGCCGGGAGCGGCGTGAGGGAGCAAGCGCATGAGTAGGGCTCCGCATGAATAAACCTCCGCCGGAGTGGCCCGCCGGTTCCATCGCGAGCGCCTGTGAAACCAGCGCCTGGCCGCCCGGTGAGTTTGCTTCGCTGGCTGCTTTGGCTGCAGCATTCGTGGTGGATGAAACGCGCTGTGAGGGTCCGCTCAAAGGCGGCGCGACGCCTGCGCAGAGCTGGATGACCAGCGGCTCGGCATTGGCGCGTCAGGCAGCCACGCAGTCATGGGAGGCGGCGCGCGCCAGCCTCGCCGTCGGCGGCACGGGGACTGGCATAGGTCTCGAAGCCGCGCTTCGGCGGTTACTGGATTGCTCCCGCGATGCCGGAACGGAAGACCGCCACGGCGGCATGTTCGCGTATGCTCCGACGGGGGCTCTTCCGGCGAGCGCGCTGGCGGCATTTGTATGTGCATCGATCAACCCGGGGTTAACCTGGATGCCCACTTCGCCCCAATTCGCAGCCCTCGAGCGGTGCGTGCTCGACTGGGTAGCCGGCAGCATACTGAGCTGGCCGGACGGGAATAGCGGAGTTTTTACCAGCGGGGGAAGCGTGGCCAATACGCTGGCCCTGCACGTTGCGAGGCACGCTACGTCGAAACGCGCCGGAGTTGCACCGGAGGAAGTATTATTCTTCGTCCCCGATCACGTGCATTACTGTATCCCCAAAGGCCTGGCGCTGTTGGGAGTGGGACGGGAGAGAATTATCCGGGTCGCTTGCGATGGCACCGGCACACTGAACCTCAAGGCTCTTGCCAGCGAGCTGAGAAACCGCGGAATCGATGACAGCGGGGGCGCGGGGGTGAGCAGCGCGGGGGTGGTGATCGCGATCGGCGGTGAAACAAACACCGGCTCTACCGACGATCTGCTCGGGCTGGCGGAACTGCGGCGCGGCAGAGCCGGGCTCTGGCTGCACATCGACGCCTGCTTCGGAGGATTCTTCGGGCTGACAGAGCGCGGCCGCCAGACTCTGCGGGGAATCGAGCAAGCTGACTCGGTGGCGCTTGACCCGCACAAGGCGCTGCAAGTCCCGTACGGTGTCGGGATGCTGATGGTGCGGGACGAGAGTAATCTGCAGCGGGCCTTTCGCATGGGCGGGGCTTATGTACCTCCGGCTGGAGCAGGCCGGTATACGGTTGCCAATATCTCCGATTTAGGGATTGAACTTACGCGCGAGGCTCGGGGCGCGCAGGTCTGGCTGCCTTTGATTGCCTATGGTTCCGATGCTTTCGCGAAGCACCTCGACTGGTGCCTGGACGCCATTGACTGGCTTGCGAAGGCGATCCTGGAGGCGGGTGAATTCGAACTGGTTTCCGGGCCGAAGCTTTCGACACTGAATTTCCGGATGAAGAGAACGTTCGCGGGTGTTTCGCCGACCGATGCCGTGCACTGGCTGGTGGATGACATCAACGCAAGAGGGCGCGTGCTGCTGGCGCCCGCAGAGGTTTACGGGGAGGCTTGTGTGCGCGTTTGCATTTTGTCGGCGCGCTCGTCTCCGCGCAATCTGCGTGAGCTCCGTTCGGACGTCGTTCAGGCGGGCGCGGCGCTGGCGGCTAACCTCGCGCGGTTGGAAAACTGCCTTCCGAACCAAAACAGATCGCTTGGATTCCGTGTCCCTTATCGGGTGAGACCGATCCCCGCCAAAGGACTCGGTGTGACTGCCACTGAAGAGATCGAAGCGGGCCGCCTGGTTTGGGAATTTGAGGAAGGCGCGTGCTTACCGGCGTCAGAGGAAATGGTAGAGACCCTGGCGCTGCAGTCCGGAATTCAGGCCGCATCCGACTTTCTGAACCATTGTTTCTGCTGGGAGGGAAGGATTCTTTACCCGCAGGGAGACACTCAGTTCTTCAATCACTCGTCATGCCCCAACATTGCTTCACCGGATGGAGTGCGCTGGTTTGCTACCCGCGCCATCCTTGCAGGCGAAGAACTGCTGGACGACTATGGCACCTACGAAAACAATCCGGTTTACGAACGGCTGTGCCGGAAATATAAAGCTGAAAGTTCCAGTAGCGTGGCCGAAATCTACAGGAGTTGAGGCGCGGGTGACTCTATACGCTTTCTGAGGTACGGAAGCGCGTCGGGCCCAAGCGTTCGCTGAGCTTCGGGCGACAGATAACGGAATCCACGGATCACGCCATGACAGGATACTGATCCGCAGCTGCATTCGAATGAGACAGCCATGTCCCACTCCGTACACAAATAGTTGAACGAAAGTTCCTCCCCCGTTGAAATGGGAGCGATTGCGAAGATGCCCAGTCGTTCACTGCAAAAACGGGTATTGGGGGCACAGCTGTGACTCAGCAGCAAGCCGATATGACTTTTCAGGCGGAGGTGCTTGGCTTCATCCACCTGAATTGTGTACTTGTCGGGTGAAGTCACGAAGATCGCGCTGAAGACGAAGATTTCTTCATCAGGTCTGAAGTCTTTCGCGGCGAACACTCCGGTACCGTGTGAGTTCTCTCCTTTAAAGACGTCGCGGGAAGGTGACATCGAGCGGGACTGGGGAGAATATTGACAAGAGTGTAATGCGCCTGGAGCTTGTTTTGTAATTCTCCACCTAATTGGCAAGAGTACCTCATCCGGCATTTCGGTGGCAGTACTTCAGCGGTTGGACGATGGTGTCGTCGCCGAGTCGGTGGTCATCAAACATCAACTGCTCACGCCCAACCGCAGCCGGAACCGAGCGCCCAACCCGCGACGACTGTGTTATATTAGCCAAATCCAGCGGGGTAGTAGCCAGCTTGAATAAAGGCTTACGCCCACAGAGAATTTCGTTCGGAGGAACTGCATTGACCCTGCTCAGGACACTTAAATTTGTACTCGCTGCGCTTCCAGCGGCAATTTCTTTTACCATTCCCTCTTCGGCCCGGGCCGACACCTTTAACTTCGTCCCCAGTACCTGTGTCGTCACTGGAACGGGAAGCTGTGATGTGAGCCAGCAGAATCCTGTGGGCGGCGACGCCGGCGGAAATTGGGTGGCGGCTTTTACTTCCGGCAACGTGAGTCCAACAAACGGACAGCAGACCGCTGGAATCGCGGCCTCGGGCAGTGCGACGGGAAGTCTGAGCCCCGGCGAACTAATACCGGTGTCCTGGGACTTCATTGTTGACAACAACGGCAGCACGGGCAATGGCGTCAATTGGCAAGTCATATTTAACGTCGATTCCGCGCACGGCTCGATTTCGCAGTTCGCTGCGAGTGGAACTGCGCTCTGGGGCACCGAAGTCACCGGGAGCGGCAATATCAATTCGATATTCAACGATGTCGTCTCCAGCTTTAGCTTCTCGCTGTCGATGTCCGGAGCGGACTCCAACTACACCTTCGATGTGCCGACCGCAGCTACGCTGGACCTGAACCCTCAAGCGCAGTCTTCGGGCACGCCGGAACCGGCTTCTCTATTACTCGTCGGAAGCGGAATTGGCATCCTGCTTTTTCGCCGAAAGACCAGATCCGCTTAATCGGCGCCGATGGAATCAGCGCCGAGATTAACGGGATCGCATCAAAGACACGCAGTTCAATGAGCGCCAGCGCTCCGTGATCAACCGCTTGCTGGAAGGCTTCGAAGGCAAGATCAATAGCTCGAAATACGCCTAATTATCGAAGTGCTCGCAGGATACCCAGGGGGATATTCAGGCGCTGGTTGAACAGGGCATTCGGGTTCAGAACCCGGAAGGTGGGCGCAGCACGAGCTATTCGCTGGCGCCCGTGAAATAGCACAATAGAGAATCGAAACGATGCTGTGCCCCGAGATCCGATTGAAGTTCCCGGGAGTCTCGTTGTAGATCTCGCGAACGATCTTACGAGAAGGCTCCGTTCTTTCTATGACCAGGGTATCACCGGGCATGTCAGCGTACGGCTCGATCCGGGGCGCTTCGGAAATATTTGTGCCGATGTTCAAGATGATTCCCGAGGCGGGTGGCTCCAGCGTTCTACGACCGGCCGATGCGTGAATGTCTTCGCAGGAGCCGCCGCAAAGCGTCGTGGAGATCGGCGGATCTCTTCGGAATGAACGCTTTGGGGTTGATAGTATCTCTAATGGTTCGGTTCGGATGGTTCAGTAAGAAGGAGAGGTACATGAAATTTACCTTATTGTCGATCGCAGGATTGTCGATCGCAGGGATCGCGGTGACATTGATGCCCGCTGCGGCGCTGGCGCAGGTCGACGGTCCAAACCGCGCCCCCGGTCGCAGTTTCGCACAGTGGGACAAGATCGAGATCACCGTTGAAACCAAATACGGCAATAATCTGGCCATTCTTCATGGCTCGCCCAAGCTGGACACCACTCATCCCGATGCCGCCGGCGGCCGCGTCATGGGCCTCTATGGACCGGACGGCGTTCTGATGGTCGATTCTGAGGACGAAGAACTGACCCAGAAGACGATCGATGCCGTGCGCACTCTGTCCAGGGAGCCGATCAAAATTCTGGTCACCAGCCACGCCCACCCCGATCACAGCGGCGGCATGGCTCTCGTTCAGAAGCAGGGGGCGGTTCTGTTCGGCCAGGAAGATCTGCGCCGGGAAATGATGCCGCCCGGGAGTCCCGCCGGCGCAACCACCGGTCCAATGGCGTTGCCGATGGTCACCTATAAATATGACCCGGCCAACAAAGGCAAACCAGCGGTGACGGTTCACATGAATGGCGAAACGGTCGATTTTATTCCGATGATGCCCTCGCACCTTGGAGCTGACACCATCATTAAATTCGAAAAGGCGAATGTCATCTATATCGAGGATTTCTATCGCAACTTCGGCTATCCGTTTGCCGACCAGGCGAATGGCGGCTCGATCAAAGGCATGGTGGAAGCGATCGACATGATGGGAACACTCTCTGACGACAGCACCATACTGGTTCCTGGCCATGGCACCCTGATACACAAGAAGGATCTGCTGCCCTACCGCGCCATGCTGATCGACGTGCTCGCGAAGGTAAAAAATATGGTCGATCAGGGCAAGACACTGGACGATGTGCTGGCCGCGAACCTGACAGCGCCCTACGACGCCAAGACGGCCGGCGACGATCCGAGCAGCATCAGGCGCTATATCACCGAAACCTATTACGAGGTCAAGGGCTTGCCCCCGATAGTCAATGGCCGCCGCAATATGTCATCGCTTACTGCTCCGGCCAGGAGATAGCGCGATCGCCCGACGCCTCGCTTCAGGCCGTCGCGGCGCGGCTGGCGAACTGACTGTTATAGAGGTCGGCGTAGTGTCCGTTGGCCGCGAGTAATTCGTGATGCGTGCCGCGCTCAACAATCCGCCCGTGTTCGAGCATCAGAATCATGCCCGCGTTGCGGATAGTCGAGAGCCGGTGTGCGATGACGAACGTGGTGCGGCCGCGCATCAGTTCTCCCATGGCGTGCTGGATGAGCACTTCGGTGCGCGTATCGACGCTGCTGGTCGCTTCATCGAGAATGAGAATGGCCGGATTGGCGAGGAACGCGCGTGCGATGGTCAACAGTTGCTTCTGGCCCTGCGACAGATTGCTGGCCTCTTCGTTGATCGGTGTATCGTAGGCTTCGGGAAGCGTACGGATAAAGTGGTCGGCGTGCGCCATGCGCGCCGCATGCATCAGGGCTTCGTCGTCGGAGCCGTCGCCGCCATAAGCGATATTCTCGCGGATGGTACCGGAGAACAGCCACGTGTCCTGAAGGACCATGCCGAACATCCGCCGCAACGCGCCGCGTTTCATCTGGCGGATATCGACGCCATCCACCCGGATTGCGCCCTTGTCGACATCGTAAAAGCGCATCAGCAGATTGACCAGCGTCGTCTTGCCGGCGCCGGTAGGTCCCACGATGGCGACCGTCTGACCGGGCGCGACATCGAGCGTTAAGTCTTCGATCAGCGGTTCCTCTGCCTTGTACCGGAAGCTGACTTCATCGAACCGGACAGCGCCGAGCGGATTGGCAATGACGACTGCGTCCGCCGCGTCGGGCGTTTCTTCAGGCTCGTCGAGAAGTTCGAAAACACGCTCGGCCGCGACGATCGTAAGCTGAATCATGTTGGCTATGCCGCTGAGCTGCGTGATCGGCATGGAGAACTGACGGCCGTACTGGATGAAGGCCTGCACATCGCCGATCGCAATGCTGCCGCGGGTCACGAGGATTCCGCCGATGACGGCCACCATTACGAATCCCAGGTTGCCGACGAACATAGTGGTGGGCATGATGATGCCGCTGACGAATTGGGCGCGCCAGGCGCCGTTGTAATACTTGTCGTTCAGCGCATCGAAGGTTTCGATCGACTTTTTCTCGTGTCCGAATGCGGCGACTATGGTGTGACCGCCGTACATCTCGGCCACATGTCCGTTCAGCGCGCTCAGCGCGGCCTGCTGCTGCACGAAGAATTTCTGCGAGCGTTTGGCGATGCGCATAACCAGAGCCATGCTGATGGGCAGGGTCAGAAAAATGACGATGGTGAGTATCCAGCTGATCGTCAGCATCATTGTAATCACGCCGATCAGAGTCAGAACTGAGGTGAGCAGCTGAGTGAGGTTCTGCTGCAGCGTGCTGCTGATGCTGTCCAGATCGTTGACGGCGCGGCTCATCACCTCGCCCCGCGTGCGCGAGTCGAAGAACCTGAGCGGAAGCCGGTCGAATTTGGCTTCCACCTCCTTCCGCACCGTGTACACGGTTCCCTGGGCGATACGCGCCATGAGGAACTGCATCAGGTACTGGAATGTGTTGGAGACGAGGTAAAGCCCGACGAGGCCGAGCAGGGTTTTGCCAACGCCCTGGAAATCGATGCCGCCGCCCGGCACGTGCCTCATTTTGGCAACGTAACCCTCGAAGATCGTCGTTGTGGCGCGGCCGAGAATCTTCGGTCCGAGGACGTTGAACACCGTCCCTATGGATCCTGCCGCGACGACCACCGTCAGCGCGACGCGATGGGGCCACAGATAAGCCAGCAGGCGGCGCAGCGTTCCTTTGAAATTCTTTGCCTTCTGGGTCGGCATGCCGAGCCCGGCCATCGGGCCGGCGCCGAAGATGGGACGCGGGGGAGGAGGCGCGGTGAGGGTGCCACTTTGTTGAGACGCGCTTTGGTTACGGCCCGCGGGGCTCATGCGACCTCCCCAAGCGGAACCTGCGATTCCACAATTTCGCGATAGATCCCGTTCGTTTCGAGAAGTTCGTCGTGAGTGCCGATGCCGACGATCTGCCCGTCATCCATCACGATGATGCGATCGGCGTCAATCACGGTGCTGACGCGCTGGGCAACGACTATAACGGTGGCATTGGCCGTTTCGCCGCGAAGCGCGGCGCGCAATTTCGCATCGGTCGCGAAGTCGAGGGCGGAGAAGCTGTCGTCAAAGATGTAGACATCCGGGTTGCGGACGAGGGCGCGCGCGATGGCGAGGCGCTGCTTCTGGCCGCCCGAAAGGTTGATGCCGCCCTGGGAGATCTGCGACGAGAACTGCTCAGGCATTTTACCGACGAACTCCATCGCCTGGGCGACTGTGGCGGCGTGCTCCAGTTCCCCGTCCGACGCATTTTCCCGGCCGTAACGAAGATTCGTCGTCACGGTGCCGGTGAAGAGCCTTGCCTGCTGGGGGACGAAGCCGATGCGCGCGCGAAGGTCCGCCAGTTTGAGTTCCCGGACATCGACGCCATCGATCAGGACACGTCCGGATTCGACATCGTAGAAGCGCGGAATGAGGCCAATCAGGGTTGATTTTCCGGAACCGGTGCCGCCGACAATGGCAGTCACCTGGCCTGACTCGGCAATGAAGGATGCGTTTGCAAGAGCAGGTTCCTCTCCACCGGGATACCGGAACGTTACGTTCTGGAACTCGATCCGGCCGCGCAGAACGGCCGGATTGACATGCACGGGAGCGGGCGGATCGGCGATATCGGGCTGCAGAGTCAGAACTTCGTCGATGCGTTTGGCCGATGAGGAAGCGCGGGGCAGCATCACGAACATGGCCGTGACCATGAAGACGGCGAAGAGAATCTGCATAGCGTACTGCAGGGACGCGATCATCGCGCCCACCTGCATGGCGCCGGCGTCGATGCGATGGCTGCCAACCCAGATAATGGCGATGCTGGTGAGGTTCAGCATCAGGAGCAGGGCGGGCATCAGAACCGCGATCAGGCGGTTGACCGAGATGGCGGTATCGGTGAGGTCGAGATTGGCGGCATCGAAACGGGCGCGCTGCCGGTCGCCGCGATCGAAGGCGCGGATGACGCGTACGCCGCCGAGACTTTCGCCCAGCACAAGATTAATCCGGTCGATCTTCCCCTGCATGGCCGTGGACAGCGGCACCGCGCCGCGCATGATGAGGTAAAAGACCAGTCCCATGACCGGCATGACTACAATGAGGACCTCCGCGAGTTGAGCGTCCTGCGAGAGGGCGAGAAAGATGCCGCCGATGGCCATCATCGGGGCGAGGATCACGACGGTAAGCATCATGATCAGCATCTGCTGGACCTGCGTGGTGTCGTTGGTGGTGCGGGTGACGAGCGATGCGGCGCCGATGCCGTCGAACTGATGGATGGAAAAGTGCGAGGCGCGGGCGAAGACGGCGCCGCGGAGGATACGTCCGAAGCCGGTGGCGATTTTGGCTGAGTAGAAGCTGCCGGCGATCGCGCATCCGGTGGAGAGGACCGATGTGAGCAACATGAACCCGCCAAAGCGGAGAATGGCGCCCTGATCGCCCTTGACGATGCCGTCATCGACGATGTTCGACATCAGGCGCGGCAGAAGCAGCGAACCGATCGACTGAGCAAGCGCGAGAACCATGACAAGGAAAACGACGCCCCGGTAGGGCCTGAGCAGGCGGAACAGTTTCAACATAAGCGGGAAGTGATCTTAATACTATATGTCCTCAAGCGCGAATCCTCAGGACAAGAACTACCCTTCACGGGCTTCCGTTCGATAGAGGACGGACCGTTGCAGGGCTGTACGCCGGCGGGTTAACGGCAGATTTTCCGGCAAGCCCTATTTCGCGGCGCCGCCCAGGATGTCCACCATGGCGTAGTTGCCTTCATGGCAGGCGTATTCGTAGATCGGTCCGGGTATGGAGCGAAAAGCCAGATCGAAGGACCAGGGTTTCGCCCACGTTGAAGGATCGTCGATGGTGGCCCGATATTCAATGGACCTGTCGCTGACGCGCCTGAATCGCTCCGTAACCTTCAGGTCCATGGAGGAACCGCGATAATGCGTCTGGTCCGTGAAGTTCGTCGTTTCGACAATCAGGGTATCGCCTTCCCAATGTCCTATGGAGTCGCCGAACCACTGGCGCACGTTGGAGGGTTCGTGTTTGGCGTTCATGTGAACAACGCGGACATCATGAATCATTTCCAGCATGATGAGAATTGAATCAGCCGATTGCACGATCTGGTAGTTGTTGTTATACGCGGCGGGAGTCATGGGGACGGCCGGAGTGTTGCCAACGAGACACCGGGTATCGTTGGTCTGGCTCTTGTAGTCGCCCGGGATATCGCTGGCGCGTCGCGGCCGATTGCGTGCTGCCGGAAGCACTGGGGGCATGTGGCCGTCCGGCGGGTCGAAAATCATCGAGGTCCGTTTCTGACCGTCGATTCGCATCATGTCCTTCCCGTTGTCATAGAAGAGGACGTTATAGGCGCCACCCTGGATGGTGACCGGACGACCGCCCTCAATCGTGGACCCTTCCTCCCAGCGCTGATTTTCTTTGCTTTCCCAGACGCGGGCTTCCTCGTCCGAGATTGTCGCTCTCCCGGCAAAGACCGCGGGGCGTTCGAAAGGTGTTCGGGTGGCGTTGGACCAGAGGCCCGTGAGATCCGGGTGCCCGTCGGCGGCGCGGGGGATTACCCCGGCCTTGGGAGCTTCGGCGCGGGCAGCGGCGGGTGCTTTACCGCTCTGGGCCGAAAGGGACACGACCGCCAAAAGAGAAAGGGCGCTGGATTCGATCACGTTGCGGATTGTCATGGGCTATCCTTCGTTCGCGTTCGCAATTATATAGCGTTGGTGGTTCAATAGCCATGCGGGTTCCCCGGCGCTGGCCCGATGCTTAAAAACCGCAATAATAACGCAATTGTGACATTGGGCGGGTATAATTTCGTTTCGCTTGAACCTCCGCCAGGACAGCCGGTTGAGCGATTTGCCAATGGAGGGCAATCAAGGATGCATAAGGTGAACAAGATAAGCGGGTTTAACGTTCTTGGGATCTTGCTGCTGGCCGGTTCATGTGTCGTTTTGGCTCCGGCTCAAAGTTCACAAATTGCCGATCCCAACCGCACTGTTGGCCCGCAAAAGGATGGATCCGTGGTGGCGTCGGATAACCAGACGCTGACGCCCGCCGGCAGGCTAGTGGATCTCGGTTCGCCGGTGCGAGCCAAAGCCCTTGCTCTCAATCCGAACGTGAAGACGAATAGCGGCGCCGTCCTGCTCATGGGCGCACCCCAGCCGGTTATTGTGTTCGATACCGCGACCGGGCAGGTTCTTCAGCGGTTCCTTCCCGCCGTCATGAAAGGCGCGGAGCCTTCGTCCGGCAAGGCGGGATCCTTCACCGGCGTCACTTACTCCGCGGATGGCCGAAGTCTGTTCTTCAGCCAGGACAACAATCACGTCGTCATGGCGAAAGTGGATCCGGGGACTGGTCTTTTGACCAACGGCCAGACCCTGGCGCTCCCCGGTCCGCCAGCCGACGGACGACCGTATCATAATGCCAAATCCATCAATCCTGGCGGTATCGCGGTTTCGGCAGACGGCAAGCGCGCCTATGTGGTTCTGAACGTGACAAACATGCTGGGTGTGGTCGATCTCACCGCCTCTCCGGTAAAGCTCATCGCGCAGATTCCGGTTGGCAATGCGCCGAACAGCGTTGTTATAAACGGCAAATATGCCTATGTCAGCAACGAAGGCGGGCGGCCTGCCACCAGCGAAGACTTCACGAATTATTCGGATGGCACTCCGATCGTCGTTGACCGCAAAGATTCATTTGCCATCACTGGAACAGTGTCGGTAGTGGATCTGGCGGCGGGCAGGGAAGCGAAGACTATCAAGGTGGGTTTGCACCCGGCGGGCATGACCATCTCCGGCTCCGATCTCTACGTCGCCAATGCCTACAGCGACAGCCTTTCGATCGTCGACCTGCGCACCGATGCGGTCGCGCGCACGATCGATCTCCGCGTTCCCATTGCCGGCGGTTTCTTCGGTTCCGGACCGAACGGCGTCGCGGTGACCGACGATCGTCAGGCTTATGTCACGCTGGGCCAGGCGAATGCCCTTGCCGTCGTCAATCTTCAGGGACGGGATGCGCATCCGGTTATCGGTTACATTCCGACAGGCTATTTCCCGACCTCCATCGCCTATAACAAAACACTGAAACAACTGGTCGTTGCCGATGACAAGGGATTGGGATCGCATGTCTCCGCGCGTTCGGGCGGCCTCTCCGGTTTCAGCACTCATCAGGATGCCGGAAGCGTCAATCTGATCCCGCTGCCGAATGCAAATCAACTGGCTCGGTTCAGCGAACAGGTCTTCGAGAATAATCACTGGAATCTGACCACCAACATCGAGGTGGGGCCGGAACATATCGATGCGAAAGCCATACCGGTAGCTGTTCCCCGGCACATCGGCGAGCCTTCACTCATCAAACACGTTTTCCTGGTGATCAAGGAAAACCGCACCTACGACCAGATGCTGGGAGACGTGACGTGGGGCGACGGCGACCCCAATCTGGCGCTCTTTGCGTCCGCCGTTCCCAATCAGCATGCGTTCGTGAAACGCTTCCCGCTGCTCGACAACGTCTACGCTCCCAGCCGCCAGTCGGCGGACGGACATCCCTGGATCGTGATGTCGGGGTCCTTTTATTCAAACGACATTCTGTCGCCGGACTGGATTCGCTCCTATCCGGGCGGCAATTCCGACGATCCTCTGACATATACGCCGAAAGGCTTTTTGTGGACCGCGGCGGCAGCGAAGGGACTCTCCGCCAGGCTTTACGGCGAGTGGAGCAACCGCACCAAAGTCGCCAGGAAGCCGGGCGGCGGGGACTACACTTGGAGCGACTTCTACAGTACGGCGCTTTGCAAGGAAGGGAAAGCGCCGAAGTCCAGTTGCATCGTCCCGGACGACGCGATCCACGTGACTTCCGATATTCCTTCGGCGGCCAAAATCATGGACCCGCATTATCCGCCGTTCAACCTCACGATTCCCGACCAATACCGGATGGATTACTGGATTCCCGAGTTCCAGCGGCTGGATGCAGCCAATCAGGTTCCCAATCTGACGATTTTGTGGCTCCCGGACGACCACACGGCTGGAACCACAAAGGGCCAACCTTACCCGATCAACTATCAGGCCGACAACGATCTTGCCCTTGGCCGCATGGTGGAAGCCATCAGCCACAGCAAAATATGGGCGCAATCGGCAATCTTCGTGGAAGAGGACGACTCACAGAGCGGCGTCGATCACGTGGATGGCCACCGTCAGCCTGTTTATGTGATCAGCCCTTACACCGCGGCTCCTCAGAAGCCCGGCCAGGGGAAGGCGATTCATACAACCTACACAGCTGAGAACATCAATCGCACCATCGAGAACATCCTGGGCATGCAGCCGCTGACTCAGTTCGATCTGGTGGCATCTCCCATGTTCGACGCGTTTCAAAACACGCCCGATCTGACGCCCTACAATCACCTGGCGCCGGTCATCCCTCTCGATCAGGGA
>DASZLO010000279.1:0-2619 GCA_035552315.1 Bryobacteraceae bacterium | reverse complement strand
GGCTGCGCAGAAACATTCTCAATTGCAGAATGCCAGAATCCCGCCCCTCAGCATAGAGGGTAGGTCTGCACTACAAGCGCTTTTAAAAATGTTTTACTCAGCGCGAAGGGCTTACCTCCGCGATCCACCCGAATTTAGCCCGAAACGAGCCTGAACTGCGAAGGTTCGGTTAAGAGCAGCTCGAAGGAAATCGTGTCCACAATCTCCGGATTGTAAGACGCGATTCTGAATGCTTAAATCAGGCCGCGAAGAGTTCCGCCTATATCGAGTGTGGCGCCAGTGATGAAGCCGGCGCGCGGCGAGGCGAGAAACGCAATCGCATTGGCCACGTCTTCTGGTCGCCCGATGCCGAGGGGCAAATAGCGGTCCTCGACGAAGCGCCTGACTGCAGCATCCCTGTCCTCAACGCCGTAGCGACTGACGAGCTGATCGACGAGGCCGCCTGGGCGTGTCCACATGCGCGTCCACACGGGACCCGGAAGAACGGTATTCACCCGCACGCGCGGCGCATACTGTTTGGCCAGCGCCTTCGCGAAATAGAGAAGACCAGCTTTGAACGCGCCATAATCCATCAGACCCGGCTCGGGCTGTTTAACGAGATCGGATCCTGTAATTACGACCGCGGCGCCCCCTCTTGCGGCCATCTCCGGGACCAATGCGCGGCACGTCCGCACCGACCCCATAAGATTGATTTCGAAACTGCGAGCCCAGCGCTCATCCGGAAGCCGTTCGAAATCGGCTGAGTCGCCCACCCCAAGATTGTTGATGAGAATGTCAGGCGCGCGCCCAAAGGTCCTTCGGACATACGAAACGGCATGATCCACGCCGGCAGCCGTCGCGAGATCTGCGGCGACGCCGCCAGTCCAGCGGGTGACTTTCGCCTGGAGGGCCGTTTCATCGTTGTCGCCCACGATGACACTCGCGCCCTCCTGCGTCATACGGTCAGCGGCAGCTTCACCGATGCCCCACGCGCCGGCGCTGATGTAAACGAGCTTGCCTGCAAGTTGAAGATCCATTAATAAGCGTCCCACTCTGCGGGAAATTTCTGCAGTACGTCCAAGGGCGGGGGCCCCTCGTGCGTCATGGCTCGATATCGCAGCTTCAGCGGGGCATCGGGATGGATGGTAATTTGCTGCAGCCCGGGAATGGCGGGATCGAGACTCCCGAGCGTATGCGAGTTTGCCATAAGGTCGGCGGATAAGAATGGAAAGTGGCGCCGGCGAGCGCAAACAGATCGCGATCCTTCGATTCGACGTTGCGCAGATCCAGGAACCACATCGGAAGACTGTTCGGGTCGGGCATCAGTTCGCTTCGGGTCGCCCGGCGTAACCGCGGCGTGTAGTTTCCGGGTATTTGATTGCTCGATCATCTGCTGAAAATGTCGGTGATCTCGCGAGCCGCTGCAACAACGCGGCGCGCGGTAACGGGCACGCGCTCCGGGGAGAGACGCGCGACGGGGGCGGACACGCCGATTGCGGCGACGACGACACCGTCCTTATCGCGAATCGGCGCGGCGACGCAACGGACTTCTTCGAGGAATTCTGCGTTATCGACAGCATAGCCGTGAGCCTTCACTTCGGCGCACGCGGAACCGAGCGTTTCGATCGACGCCACGGTGTACCTGGTGTGGGTCTCAAGCTGGGAATCGCCAAAGATGGAACGGAGATCGTCGAGGCTGCAATCGGCGAGCAGCGCTTTGCCGTGCGCGGTGCAGTGGAGCGGCATGAACTCGCCCGTACGACCTGACACGGCGATGATCTCATTGCGCGGGGTGTGGTGATCGATAAACAGCGCCAGATGGCCTTCACGAACAGCGAGGTGAACGGTTTCGCCGGTGAGATTGGCGAGAAGACGGAGCTGATGGCGACAGAGGCTGACGAGCATGCTCCAGTCGTAATTGCGGAACAGGCGCCAGATGGCCGGACCTACGATGTAGTCCTTGCGCCCATTCGGATTCGTGAGGAACCCGCGGCGGCGAAGCGTGTTCGCAAGGCGAAAAACACTGGAACGGTTGAGACCCAGAAGCTGATTCAGGGCGCGAATGGGGACCGGACGGTCGGACTGAGCGACGGCTTCCAGAATGGTGAGGCCGCGGTCCAGACTTTGTATTGAGGGGGTATCGGGGGCAGACTTTTTCGTTCCGGTTGGGAGCATGAAATTCGAACCTTTTGATGGAACGGATGATTACAATGCTGTGCTCGGCATTGATTACCATGGCGGTGCGACATATTGCCGTTCCCTGCCGCACGTGTACCGGCCCGGTCAAAAATTGAACCGCAATGTGAACTGCATGCCACGCTCGGGCAGAGTCGAGGTGACCTGCCTGAAGAAACGATGCGTAGTGCAAAACGCCCTGTCCTATTATGCGAACCGGATGATATCAGGCACAGAACTTCGAGTCAACAGGGCTGCATACACAGGGCTGCATACAGCTGTCGGAGCCACGTGAGAATGTCCTATTTGTGCCATATAGAAATATCCGGTTGACACGGCGAGGCTGGGGAGTTGGAGAAAACAGGAGTTTTCACAATGACCCAGCGGGACAGAGACCGGCTGGTGGTGCTCAGGAGGCACAGAAAAAGCTGATTACGCAAGCGCAGGCAGCGCGCGAGCTGGCTC
>DASZLO010000278.1:0-14785 GCA_035552315.1 Bryobacteraceae bacterium | reverse complement strand
TCGCCACCGTCCATCACATGGTCAGCACCATCGAAGGCGACCTGCGCCCCGACGCCAGTGCGATCGATTGCATGCGCGCCGCCTTTCCGCCCGGATCCATGACCGGCGCGCCCAAGCTCCGCACCATGGAAATCATCGACCGTCTGGAAACTCAGGCGCGCGGAATCTATTCCGGCTGCATGGGCTTCATCAGCCTCACCGGCGCGGTCTGCTTCAACGTGGTAATTCGCAGCGCCGTCTTTTCCGGCGGCGAGGTTTCCATCGGAACGGGCGGCGCGATTGTCGCGCAATCCGATCCTCAGCGTGAGTGGGAGGAACTGGTCCTTAAGGCCGAGGTGCTGAAGCGGGCGTTTGAGCCGTAAGACGCGCCACCAGCTCTTCCACCACCGCGTCGGCTTTCGCCTCGATCTCAGCGCGCGTCTGATCCTGAATGGGATGCGGGATGTAAACGGCGTCGAAGTCCGGGCGTCCCAGGGCCGCAGCCTGCGCACGTCCCGCGGCCATGAATTCGTGCGTCGCGACAGGCACCGCGCAGATTCCAAAACTTTCCAGCTTAATCGTGTCGTGCAAACTGCACGTTGTGCAGGACCCTCAATCGGCGAGGGCTTCGATCGCCGCGTCGGCGGCTCGCAGCCTTTCCAGCACCGCGGCGGGCGCGGGCTTGGTGTAGGTCGGCTTCTGGTCGCGGATGACATCGCCAACCTTGTAGCGGCTGCGCAGCGTCTCTTCCACGCGATCCAGAAAAATGCTGCCGCCCGGCTTTGAAATATCGAGGAGCGCGATGGTCTTGCCTTCGAGACCGCTGAGGCGCGGCGCGGCGATGCCCTTCACTGCCATTGCATCGTTCATCGGACTGACTAAGGTCGGCATGTAAGTATCGGGACTCCTACGGAATAGGATATGTCACCATCTGGCTGCCCCGCGGGCCGCTTTGCCAGCCCTGCATCATGGCCGAGAATTTTCCCGCCGTTCCGCCCGCCACGATGATTTTGATCGCATCCGGTGAATTGAATTTCTGATAGCAGTGTTCGCCGTCGATCACGATTTCTTTGTAGGTGTCGCGCGCTTTGACGCCTTCGCCGGGTTCGTCATCACGGTAATAGCGCAACGGCACGCCCGTGTTCTCGAAGAGAAAACTGCGGACGTCCTGCTTCGACCAGCCGTCGCGGTGGATGGTCTTTACATGCTCCGGCGCGAGAATCAGAAACACTTCGACAGACCGGCACGACCGGTAACTCCAGTTAGTCGCGAGCGAGTAAGTGATGGTCTTGAGCACGCCCCGTGCGGTGCGGGCCGCTTGTTCCGCGATCCCGTGCGGCGAGCCGGCCGCGAAAAGCGTCAGCGTGCTCTCTTCCGGTTTGAATCCGAGCTCGACGTGCAGCGGTTCCCACGGGCTCTCTTCTTCGTTCTCCACGATGCAGAAAGAGAATTTGCCCGCGTTGCCCATGGTCGACATATCGATCGTCTGCGGTCTTGCGCCCCCCAGATTGAGCAGAATCAACTGCAATGCCCGGCCCACGGTGCTGTTGCTGCGCGCCACATTGCTGAAGAAATTCTGACGGCTGTGGAAGCCGAGTTCTGCGCGGATGGGCCCATTCATCACGATCAGCGGCGCGGCGAATTGCGTCGTCGCCTGCACTCCGTGCGCGTTGAAGCGTTCATCGCATACCGCCCGCACCAGCGGGATCAGCACCCGCATCATCTCCGGCACGCACCCCGCCATCACGGCGTTGGCGGCGATCTTTTCTACCGTCGCTTCCCCGTAGCAGGGAGGAATTCGTCCGATTACCGTCAGCGGATCCAGTGCGGTTGCGCGCAGCATGCGGCCGATGCGTTCGCGCGTGGGCGGCACCACGGGCAGAGCGTCATGAAATGTCCGGAAGCAGTATTCAATCAGGTCTTCGCTGCCTTCGACGTCAAGTTCCAGCGCTGCGACACCATGCTGAGAGAAAGCGTCCAGCGCGGGCGCCGCTTCGCCCTCCGCGACAATTTCAAGATGACGTGACGAGCACCCGGGCTTCGACGCCGGGAAACCGTCGTACGGCGTTGCCACCGGCGCGGCTCCGAAGTACGCCGCGATTTCATTGACCGCTTGTTTGTCGAATCCTGGCTCGATGCGCTGCACCACGCCGGCATCGTCGAGGACCACCAGGCTCGGCACAGTCACCAGATCGAATCGCTTCGAACGTTCGAGGCAGATGTCCTGCTCGACCGGAAATGCCACCCCCGTTTGCCGCACGAACTCACACGTCTGCTCATACGGGTCCTGTGAAATGCCGGTAACCGGAACCGATGCTTTCGCCAAAGCATTGAGGTAGGGAACGATCAGACGGCAGGTCGGACAGTCGGACTGGAAAAATGCCAGCAGTTGGGGCATGAACAATTCTTATATAATCATCGCCGGTGGTCTGGAGGCCGGAGCGCATGGCAACGCAATGAAAATATTTCTGATTTCGCTGACGCTATTGTTCGCGCTCTCCGCGCAGACGCCGAATCCCGCAACCGACATACGCGATGCCGATATTCAGGCCTTCCTGAAAGCGCTGCCGCGCGATAAGGTAAGCGATCTGCCCATTCGCGTGGTCGATGTGGGTGGCTACCGGGTTGGCGTCTTTGGTGTATATCGCCCGAAGAATCTCGCCGGAGACGCCATCTATCACGAGACGAAGACCACGGAGGTTTACCAGATCCTCGATGGATCGGGCACGCTCGTCACCGGCGGGAAGCTGGTGAATTCGCACCGCACGCCGCCCACGGCCACCAGCGTCCGCGGCACCGCGATCGAAGGCGGAGTCAGCCGCCATGTGGCCAAAGGCGATGTGATTATTATTCCCGGCTACCTGCCGCACTGGTGGAGTTCGCTCGACAGCGATCTTACTTACCTGATTACGCGGCCCGATCCCGAAGGCAAGATGAAACTGAAGTAGCCCGCCGGCTTTTCAGTTCGCGAAGCGCTTGAAGAAGCTGTCCGATTTCCATTGCGGAGCCTGCGGGGCATCGGCCACGCGTTCCAGCAGCGCGGTCAGAATGCTGTTGAACCGGGCGGCGGCCGCAAGATCGACCGGCTGGCTTAAATCGTCCGCCACGCCGTGATAGCGGTTGGTATACCAGTCCTTGAAAATCTTCTCCTCCGGACTGCCCGGAATCCAGCCGAACTTGAACGCCAGCGCAGGCACGCCCTTCTTGATGAAGCTGTACTGGTCGCTGCGGATGAAGCGATTGGCGTTCGGTTCCTTATCGGCCTGCACCTGGACGTTCGCCGCGGCGCAAACCGCGCGGATATCATCCCCCAGGGTGGATTCATTCAGGCCCTGCACTTCGAGATATTTAAGCGGAAACAGAGGCAGGAACATGTCCATATTAATATCGGCCACAATCTTGCCCGGAACGGTGGAACGCTCCGCGAAGTAATGCGATCCCAGCTCGCCCTTCTCTTCGCCTGTAACCGCGAGAAACAAAATCGAGCGCTTCGTCTTCACATTCCCGGCCTTCAGCGCGCGGGCGATCTCGATAAGCGAGGCGATCCCCGAAGCGTCGTCCATCGCGCCGTTGAAAATGGCGTCGCCGTTTACCGGCGCGCCCACGCCGAGATGATCCAGATGCGCGGAGAGAATCACGAATTCGTTTTTGAGCTTCGGATCGGAGCCCGTCCTCAGACCGGCCACATTGCGCGACTCGACCTTTTCGCTGGCGGTCGCGATGTGTGCGCGCACTTTGGCCGTGAGGGCGAAATGAGGCAGAGGGCGGTCGTGATCGGCAGCCTCCAGAATTTCAGCCATGCTGTGGCCCGAGCCTGAAAAAAGTTCGTCGGCTTTAGCCGGATTCCATGCCGCGGAGAAGCTTCCGCCTCCCGGGGACATGGCCGGATCCGCCAGAGACATGCGCGCCTGCAGGCGATTGGCGCTTTGGCGCGACCACGGTATATCCATATTGCGCGGGTTGGCGACGCTGATCGTGCCGACAACGCCGGCCGCCCGCATGGCCTTGCCGCGTTCTTCGCCCGAAGAATAATGAGAGCGCAGGTTGCCCGCGATATTCGAGGGTCCACCGCCGAGGAAAACGGCGATCGCGCCACGCAGCGCGGGGTCCTTGAGGTCGTTATAATTTGCCTCGGGAATATCGAGTCCATAGCCGACAAAGATCAGCGGGGCTTCCACGTCGGGCGCGCGACTGCCTGAGCCCAGATTGGCTTCTTCGCCGAGCTTCACCGGTATCGTCTTGCCGTCTTTTATCAGAGCCAGGCTGGACGCGGGTTCGTTGAGACTGACTTTCGTGAATTCGACCGGCTGCGAATAGCCGGTGCCCGCACCCGGAGACAGGCCTGCGCGCTCGAACTGACTGACCACATAATCGGCGGAGGCTTCAAAACCTTTCGATCCGACATTGCGGCCTTCCTGCTTGTCATCGGCGAGGAACTGGATGTGTGCCCACCAGGCTTTTCCGGCGGCCTCCCAGTCGGGCGCGGCGGAGGCGCCAGCGGCAATCAGGGTAAGGATGAGTCCGATTCTCAAACGCATGTCCCAGTTTACTCATGGCCGGATTGCGGCCCGAAAGGCCGAAGCCGAATCGTCAAGACTGAAAACTCAGAACGGCAGCGATGGCCACGCCGGCAATCGCTAAACCCGCGCTTCCAGCCAGGAACCCTTTGAAGTGATGGAGGTAGGGATTGCGAACGACGATATGCTCTGTGCCCGGCAGAACCACCCAGCGTGGCTTGAACCAGCACACTATAAGCCAGTCGAGGATGATCAAGTCAACCAGGTTGAAGATGAACAGCACTCCGAAGACATAGGCAAAGAACTGCCAGAAAGAGTGAACACCCAGAGTCGCGGTTCGCCAAAGCAATCCTGAAATAAAGGGAACGCCCATGAGCAGTCCGAGAATCACAGAGATCCGCCGCTCCTTTTTCGATTTTGGCGGCACGACCTCGCGGATTTCCCGATAAAAGTGTTGCAGGAATAAACGCGGATTGAAACGCATCAGGACGAGTACGTAGATCGACCCCACAAGCGACACCAGCGCCCCGTCCCGCGCGATGAGCATAGGATCTAACAGATGGCAATGCCCTCGATCGCGAGGATTTGATTCTTGTGCAGATCGTCCGCATCGTGAAAGTGACTGGCCTTGATGTACGCACTCACGCGCTGCACCAACTCGGGCTTACCGATTTCGAGTTCCATGCCTTCCTGATCTGAGCTTATCCTGAAACACGAATGCGAAGCACGAGTTTGCGCGGCGGTACAATTCAAAACGCGACACCAGCAGAAAAGAGGGCCGCGTATGCCAGCCAAAAGTTACCTCAAATTCGCGCTCGCAATTGCCATGGTTTCGGGAATTGCGGCCGGCGCTGCCGGCGAATTGAACTCCGAACCCAATCCTTACCGCACGCTCGAGAACTGGGCCAAGCTGCCGAAAGGCATTCATTTCGGCCAGGTGATTTCGGTCGATCCCGACATCGACGGCAAGAGCATCTGGGTCTTTCATCGGGCGGCGCCTCACATCCTTAAGTTAGACGCGGATGGCAATTTCGTCAAGAGCCTCACCGATATGCCGTTCAACAATGCGCATGGTTTTTGCATCGACAAGGAAGGCAACATCTGGGCCAGCGATTCGCAGGCACGCAACGGACGCGGCCAGCAGGTTTTCAAGTTCAGCCCCGAAGGCAAGGTTCTGTTGACGCTCGGCACGGCGGGTGTTTCGGGAGATTCCGAAACCACTTTCAATGGCGTTTCCGACATCGCGATCGCCCCGAACGGCGACATCTTCGTCTCAGACGGTCACGTCAACAACCGCGTGATGAAGTTTTCGCCCGATGGCAAATTCATCAAGCAGTGGGGCAAAAAGGGCAGCGGACCCGGCGAGTTCAACGTGCCCCATACGCTGGCATTCGATTCTCAGGGACGCCTGTTTGTGGGCGACCGTTCGAATTCGCGAATCCAGATCTTCGATCAGGACGGAAAATTTCTGGCCGAATGGAAACAGTTCTCGCGGCCCAGCGGCATTTACATCACGAAAGACGACACGATACTCGTAGCGGATTCCGATTCCAAAAGCGATCAGAATCCCGGCTGGCTGCGCGGGATCCGGATCGGCAGCGCGAAGACCGGCAAAGTGACAGCGTTAATTCCCGATACCGAAGCCTGGCCCGACAGCAGCGAACAATGGCCAGGCAGCGGAGTTCGCATTTCGGTTTCGAGCGGTCCGGAAGGCGTTGCGATGGACGCGGCCGGCAATGTTTACGGCGCTGAAGTAGGTCCCATGCGCCTCATGCGGTATGTGCACAAGTAGCCCAAAGAGTAGAGCCCGGTTTCGGCAGGAAGAAGCAGCTTTTTAGCGCCAGTCCTGCGCACCGTGCCAGATGTGAAGGATTTCGGCACATTATCCTTGAATCCGGTAAACGATCATGTACGGAGGATAAACCAGTTCGCGCGTGCCTCGCCTGTCTCCGGGTCTGCCCATGCCCGGGAAGGTTTCGAGCTGTGCGATGCAGTCGAGGATGGTTTCCGCAACGCCACGGGCCGCTTCAGGGTTGTCCTCGCGTATTCGGTTCACAAAGGCCTCAAGCTGATCAGCGGCCTCGGATGTCCAGCGAATGCGCGTCACGACAGGAAAAGCCGGTCAATACGTTCCACCACTTCGGCGTGGTCGATCAGATCGCCCCGGTCGGCGGCGGCTATTCCCCGGTTCACTCTGTCGATAAACTTCGCCTGTTGTCGCAGCACGCGCGCAACGGTTTCCTCAACCACCTGCTCGGCGGCTTTGCCTTGGCTGGCGGCTAACTGATTCAGTTGCGCTTCTGTGTCGGGGGCGAAATGTACTTCCATGCCTTCAAGGTACGCGAAAGCCGGGCATCCGGCAACAAGGGAGTGAAAGCAAGCCGGAAAACCCGGCTCCGCAACGACGCCGCGTTCGCCGAATTTGATAAATCCCCAATGATATCCTTGACTTAACAATGTCAGTTAAAGTCGGGATTAATGGTTTCGGCCGTATCGGCCGCAATATAGTTCGCGCGGCTCTGCGCGACGCCAACCTGGAATTCGTCGCGGTAAATGATCTTACAGATACGAAAACACTCGCGCATTTAACCAAGTACGATTCTGTCCTGGGCCGCCTCCACGAAGAAGTGAAAATCGAAGGTGACTCGATTCATATCGGCTTCCGGAAGATCAAAGTCTTCGCAGTAAAAGACCCCGCGGAACTCGACTGGAGTTCCCTCGGCGTGCAGGTCGTGGTGGAATCGACCGGGCGCTTCACCGACGCCACTGCCGCGGCAAAACATCTGCGCGGGACGGTAAAAAAAGTCATCATCTCGGCGCCCGCAACCAACGAAGACATCACCATTGTGCTGGGCGTGAATGATGCAGCCTACGATCCGTCCAAACATCACGTCATCTCGAATGCTTCATGCACCACCAACTGCCTCGCGCCGGTTGCCAAAGTTCTGCATGAAAAATTCGGAATCGTCAAAGGCTCCATGACGACGATTCACAGCTATACCAACGATCAGAATGTTCTCGATTTCCCGCACAAGGATCTGCGCCGTGCGCGCGCCGCGGCGCTGAATATGATTCCCACCAGCACCGGCGCCGCCAAGGCGATCGGGCTTGTCATGCCGGACCTGAAAGGCAAGCTCGACGGCTATGCCATGCGCGTTCCCACGCCCGATGTTTCGGTAGTCGATCTGGTGGCTGTGACCGCGAAGAAAACCGATGCGGCGGAAGTCAACGCCGCGCTGAAGGCCGCTGCCGAAGGCGAGTTAAAGGGTATTCTCGCGTACACGGAAGATCCGGTTGTCTCCACGGATATGCTGCGCAATCCCAACAGTTCCATCGTGGATGCCGGCATGACGAAGGTGATCGATGGCGATCTGGTGAAAGTTGTCGCCTGGTACGACAATGAGTGGGGTTACTCGAGCCGCGTCAACGACATGATTCTTTTCCTCGAAAAGAAGGGACTTTAATCTGACCAGGGGGTAAACGTTTGTAAAACCGGGAAACCGCGGCCCGCGGAAGTGTCATCATCATGAGCATGAAAAGAACACTCCTGGCCATGTTGGCCCTACTTACGTTTTCACTTCTCGCCTTCGCGGCCGATGTAACCGGCAAATGGACAGCTGAGGTTCAGGGCCGCAACGGCGCACAAACCCAAACGTTTAACCTGAAGCAGGACGGCTCGGCTGTCACAGGCACCATTGCGGGTGGACGCGGCGACCAGTCGATCACCGAAGGCAAAATCGACGGCGACAATATCTCGTTCGTTACCGTGCTGAGCTTCAATGGAAACGAGATTAAAGTCAGCTACAAGGGCGTGGTGAAAGGCGATACGATCGAATTTACGGTGGATCGCGGACGCGGTGGCCCTCAGACAGTCATAGCCAAAAAGTCCATGTAATTAAAGGGAACTTTCGAGTTCCTTTTGTCAATAACAGTTGTGCCAAAAACCGGGGATGAATCGCGTTGAGAATCGATTGCTTCATGTCTCGCAAAACATTCCTGGTTTTATTTATTTTCCCGGCGCTCGGTTTCTCCGCCACGCAGACCGGTTCGGTCCGTTCCGGCAGTCAGAATATACCGGGCGCGACGGTTTTCGCCGATTGCGGGACTAACCGGATCTCAACGGTAACGGACGACGCGGGCCGATTTGAAATCGGCGGCCTGCCTTCCACTTCATGCCGCTTCTCGGTCGCGATGTTCGGCTTCGAGCCTGTACAGCGCGAGATCGCCCCATCGGACACCCCCCTCGTTCTCGATCTTCAATTGCAGAAGCGCGCCACACTGGCGGCTGAACCCGCGCCGCTCGCCGGCGCAACTCCAGCCAAACCCGCGCAGGTTTCGGCGGCGAGTCCGGCACCAGCGCCCGCGTCTTCCGCGGCATCGACTTCATCTAACCCCGGTTCAGCTAACACAGCGTCCGCGGGCCGTGGTCAGGGCCGTGGTCCAGGCCGGGGCGGGTACGGGCGCGGCGGATTTGCCGGTCCCGGTCGCGGAGGGCAACAGACCGCGGGCGCCGGTAGAGGCGGCAGCGCCACTGGAACCGGCGGCGGATTTCAGAATCTCAGCCTGATTCAGAATGGCGACAATGCAATTCCGAACGGCGATGTCGAACCTTCGCTTGGTGGATCTCCCGACGATGCTGGCGGCGCGAACGAAGCGTTTCTGGTCAACGGCAGTCTGAGTCAGGGAGTGCAGTCTCAGCCAAACGATGGCTTTGGTTTGGGAGGTCCCGGCTTGGGCGCGGGCGGTCCCGGTGGTCCCGGCGGAAATCCTTTCGGCGGCGCGAATGGCAACGGCTTCGATGCAGGTGGCCTGCCCACGCTTGGTGGCGGTGCACCGGGTGGTCCGGGTGGCGGTGGTCCCGGTGGCGGTGGTCCCGGTGGCGGTGGTCCGGGCGGCGGCTTTGGCGGCGGTGGCGGAAGAGGCGGTGGTGGCCGCGGCGGTGGTGGCGGAGGACGTGGCGGCGGGCGTGGCCGCGGTGGACCTCCGAATCGCAACGTGCAGTTCGGCAACCGCATCAATCGCGGACGCGGACGCCAGTTCCAGGGCAGCGTCTTTTACACCATCGGAAATTCCGTACTCAATGCCCGCCCCTATTCTTTTACTTCTCCCACGCAGTTGAACGGGGACGTGGTGCCCAAGGCAGCCTATGCGGCGAACCGCTTCGGCTTCTCCGGCGGCGGTCCTCTTTCAATTCCCCATCTGTTCAGCAGCGACAAAACTTTCTGGTTCGTGAACTATACCGGCAACCGTTCCAAGAACGGCTTCGATCAGGTCAGCACGGTTCCCACTGCCGCCGAACGCATGGGCGACTTCACCGGCGTCACGACTTTACTCAATGGCGTCGCAACGCCTGTCGCCAGTATTCCTGCGGGCTCCATCAATTCCATCGCTTCGGGACTGCTGAGCTATATCCCGCTGCCGAATGCGCCCGGCCTGCGCAATAACTATCAGTTGATTGGCGCCAATCCGACGAACAACGACAATCTGCAAACGCGCATCAACCAGACGCTCACCACCAAAGACCGGCTGGACGTGAACGTGAACTATCAACATCGCGATTCGCAGACTGTGCAGAATTTCGGCTTCATCGATCCCACCCGCGGTTACGGACTCAGTTCCGGCCTGACTTACGGGCGCACCATCAACCGCAGCTTCATTAACAGCCTGGTGTGGAACTTCAGCCGGAATCTGGCGCAGACGAATTCCTCCTTCTCGAATGGCGCCAATATCGAAGGCAACCTGGGGATCACGGGAGTCACAACCAGCCCGGTGGCCTACGGGCCGCCGACCATTTCATTCGCCAACTACACGTCGCTCAATGACGGGACGCCTTCGCTCACGAGGTCGCAGACCTCGGCGGTGAGCGATTCGCTGATCCAGATACACGGCAAGCAGACCATTACCTGGGGCTTCAATTATCAGCGCCGACAGTACAACACGGAGACGAATGCGAACGGGCGCGGAACCTTCAATTTCACCGGCCTGACCACCGGCTACGATCTGTCGGACTTTCTGCTCGGACTTCCGCAGCAGGCATCGGTGGTGCGCTACACCGACAACAGCCGCTATCTGCGCGAGAATACGCTGGCTGCTTTCGCCACCGACGATTACAGAATTGCTTCCAACCTGACGGTCAATGCCGGGTTGCGCTGGGAATACTTCGCGCCGCTCACGGAGAAGAACGGCGACCTGGTGAATCTGGATTACGCCCCCGGCTTCACCGCCGTCGCGCCTGTATTGCCTGGACAGATCGGGCCTTATTCCGGCGCATTTCCGCAGGGGCTGATCAAGCCCGATCATCTTCTCTTCTCGCCTCGTATCGGAATCGCGTGGAAGCCCTGGAAGGCGAAGAACGTTGTGGTCCGTGGCGGCTACGGCATCTACTATAACGGCGGCGTGTACAACCAACTGGCCGGCAGGATGCTCTCGCAGCCGCCCTTCGCCCAGACCGCCACGCTGCAAACCAGCACCGCCGCGCCGCTCACTCTTGCCAATGGTTTCCCCGCGATTCAATCGGAAACCATCGCCAATACTTTCGCGGTGGACAAAAATTACACGCCTGGCTATGCGCAGACATGGACTGGCTCCGTTCAGGACACTTTTGCCAGATCGTATGTCGTGGAGTTGATTTACAACGGGTCGAGGGGTTCGAATCTAGACGTGCTGCAACTTCCCAACCGCGCGCTTCCCGGCAATCCCCTGACCGCGCAGCAGCGTTTGCTGATTCCGAACGCTTCGGAATTCACGTTCGACGACTCGCTGGGAAGTTCGATTTACAACTCGGCGCAGCTCCGGTTCACCCGCCGGTTTGCGCGCAACGCCTCCTTCACGGTTCTGTATACCTATTCCAAGGCGATTGACGACTCATCGACGCTGGGCGGCGGTCCGGTTCTCATTCCCAACGATCTCGCCGCCGAGCGGGCGCTTTCGCCAACCGATCAGCGACACAATCTGCGGGTGAACTATAACGTGCAGTCGCCGGTCAAGAACACGCAATCCGGCATGGCTGCCACTCTGCTGCGCGGCTGGACTCTCGGCGGCACATTGACCGCTACCTCAGGCACGCCTTTTACCGCGATCGTGACCGGCGATCCATCGGGGACCGCCTACACTGGCAATGCGCGCGCCGAAGCCACGGGCTTGGCGGTGACAACGGGAGCGGGCTTTTTCAATCCGCTGGCATTCGCCGTTCCCGCGACGGGCACCTTCGGCAACGCGGGCCGCGATACGATTCCCGGCATTGCCAGCTTCTCGCTGAATGCGTCTTTCTTCCGCTCTTTCCGCCTTGACGACAAGCGCCGGATAGAATTCCGCATCGACAGCAATAACCCGATCAATCATGTGAACATCACGTCGATCAATACGACGGTCAATTCGGTCCAGTACGGTTTGCCCGTCGGGGCAGGCGGCATGCGATCGGTTACTGCGACAGTGAGGCTGCGATTCTGATGAAACTGACGCGCGTATTTGTTCCAGCCGTACTCCTCCTGCTCGGCACCGGAGAGGCGCAGGAGCCGACCTTCACGTCGAATACGAACCTCGTCATCATCGACGCCAATGTCAGAGACAAATCCGGGAAGGTCATTCCCGATTTGCAGAAGGGCGATTTCACAATCCTCGAAGACGGCAAGCCGCAGCAGATCTCGGTTTTCGAATTTCAAAAACTGGAAGGCGACGTTTCGCTTCCGGCGGTACCTGCCGTGAAACCGGTAAACTCGACACAGCCCGCTGCGGCCCGGCCGGCAACCCCCAGAGGCGCGCCGTCTCCTTCAACTCCAGAGCCCGTGATCCGCTATCAGGACCGCCGCCTGGTTGCCATGCTTTTCGACTTCAGCACCATGGCGATTCCGGAACAGAACCGCATCCAGCAGGCCGCACTGAAGTTTGTGCGCGAACAGATGAAGCCCGCGGACATCGTGGCAATTCTGTCCGCCAGCACCGGCCCGCTGAAAATCGTGCAGGATTTCACCGACGATAAGGACCGCCTCGAACAGGTCATCAAGACCTTCCAGATCGGCGCTGCCAGCGAACTTGCCGGCGTGTCGGGCAACGGCGGCGACGATACCACTGGCGCGGATGACGGCTCGGCGTTCAATGCCGATGAAACCGAGTTCAATATTTTCAATACCGACAAGCAACTGGCCACGCTGGAAAATGCCGCGAAGATGCTGGCGCCATTTCCCGAAAAGAAGGCGCTGCTTTACTTCTCGAGCGGCATCTCAAAATCCGGCTTCGATAATCAGGCATCGCTCGATTCGGCCGTCAACGCCGCCAAGCGATCGAACGTCGCTTTCTATCCGATCGACGCGCGCGGCCTTGTGGCTTCGGCCCCGGCGGGCGATGCCAGCGCGGCGGCGTCGCGCGGCACCAGCACTCTGACGGGCCGCCAGCAGCAGGGTCAGCGGGACAAGTTCAACGATTCGCAGGAAACGCTTTCCACGCTGGCGGAAGATACCGGCGGCAAGCTTTTTGTGGATGACAACGATCTCGCGCTCGGAATGGAGAAGGCGCGCGACGACATCTCCAGTTACTACATCATCGGGTACTACAGCACGAACGGAAAGCTCGATGGCAAGTACCGGCACGTTGAGGTCAAACTGAGCAAAGCGGTTCAGGCGAAGATCGATTACCGCAGCGGTTATTTCGGGGAGAAATCGTTTGCTAAGTTCACCGCCACCGACAAAGAAAACCAGCTGCAGTCGGCGCTGATGCTGGGGGACCCGATCACCGATCTGCCGCTTTCCGGAGAAATCGATTACTTCCGGCTGGCGCGCGAACGCTACTTCGTTCCGTTCGCGATCAAGATTCCGGGCGCGGAGATCGCGCTGGCCAAGGCCAAGGGCAACGCGCAGACCGAATTCGACTTCATCGCGCAGGTTCGCGATGAGCACAGCAAGATCGTGAGCGTGGTACGCGACGGAATCAAGATAAAGCTCTCCGAACAAAGCGCCGCCGAACTGGCCTCGCACGCGATTGCCTACGATACCGGTTTCACGCTGCCGCCGGGAAAATATACGGTGAAGTTCCTGGCGCGTGAAAACGAAACAGGCAAGATGGGGACTTACGAAACCAAGTTTGTGATTCCCGATCTCGCGCCCGTCAGCAGCGGGCTGAAGCTGAGTTCCGTGGTCTGGAGCAATCAGCGGCAGCCGCTTAACGAGTCACTCGCCTCGGCCGACAACAAGAAGAAACTGCTCGATGCCGATCCCTTGGTGCAGGGCGGGCAGAAAACCATACCGAGCATTACGCACGTGTTCCGCAAAGACCAGAACATCTATGTTTACCTCGAAGTCTATGATCCGGCCATCGATCCGGCGCAGCAGAAGCCCAGTGTTTCGGCCACGCTTTCGTTCTACCGGGGGAAGACGAAGACGTTCGAATCGGAGCCGGTGCGGCTTGACGAGTTCGCGCAGAAACGCGCCCAGACGCTGCCGCTGAAGTTCCAGGCGCCGCTTTCGAAGCTGGCCGCGGGGCGCTACACCTGCCAGGTGAACATCGTGGATGAAGCCGGGCGGAAGTTCGGATTTCAGCGGACGGAAATCGTCATTCTGCCGTCGCAGACAGCGCGAAAACCCGCTGGCGGATTTTGACCCGTCCGAATTCGCTTATCATGAAGTTCAAATGCTACGCGCAGCCGCAGCGGCGCTGATTCTTTCCGCCGTTGCATTCGCCCAGTCGCCGGAAGCCGTCATCGCCGACGTCCATGCCAGCGCCAAAACCGCCAACTCCTATCCCCGGTCAATGCCCGCGCGCGGCGGACGCTATGAGGTGAAAACCGCCTCCATGGTGGATATGATCCGAATGGCTTACGGGTTTCCGGCTGACAAAATCCTGGGCGGACCGAGCTGGCTGGAGATGGACCGGTTCGATGTAATCGCCAAAGTCCCTGCGGACACCACGCCGGATTCGCAAAAGCTCATTCTTCAATCCGTGCTTGAGGATCGGTTCAAGCTCGTGGTTCACAAAGATACGAAGCCACTGCCGACCTTTGCGCTCACCGCGGGAAAGACGCTGCGCTTGAAGAAATCCGATGGTTCGGAATCCCCCGGTTGCAGGCCGCAATCAACCACCGGACCGGCTTCCCTGATGATGATGACGCCCGGTGGAAACGGCCAGCCAACGGAACTTAGAATCGGCGCCGACATGATGGTTCCGTTTCTCTGCCGCAATATGACGATGGCGGCATTTGCCCGGGGTTTGCGCGGCATGATGGGTGCGGGGGATGCCTTCGGTCCGAACGACGTGCTGGATGAGACCGGCCTTGAGGGGAGCTGGAACTTTGACCTCAA
>DASZLO010000277.1:0-2460 GCA_035552315.1 Bryobacteraceae bacterium | reverse complement strand
TCAGCGAATGGAGAATTGAGTCATGGGATTGTCACGCAGGCAGTTCACGCAGGAGTTCAAATTGGCCGCTGTCCGGCGGCTGGAACAAGGGGTTTCGATCGTGGAGGTGGCGCGCGGGTTGGAAGTGAACCCGAACGTGCTGCACCGGTGGCGCCGGGAGTTCCGCCACAGTCCGGGCAAGGCATTTCCGGGTAACGGGAAACAGCGCTGGTCGGAAGGCCGGGTGGCTGAACTGGAGCGGAAGGTCGGCCAACAGGCGCTGGAGATCGATTTTTTGAAGGGATGCTTGCAGCGCATCGAGGAAGCGCGGATGCTGCAGGCGTTGAATGGCAATCCGCGGTCTTCCGGAGGGTCAAAGAAGAAGTGAAGACCGACCGGGGACTGACGGTCGCGCGCATGGTGGCGTTGGCCCGGGTCAGCCGGGCCAGCTTCTACCGCTTCGCAGAAAACCCAGGATCGGGTGACGACACGGATATGGATCTGCGCGATGCGATCCAGCGGATCGCGCTGGAATGGCCGAGCTACGGACGACGGCGCATCACGCGGGAGTTACACCGTCGCGGCTGGGCGGTGAACTGGAAACGAGTCTGCCGGCTGATGCGGGAAGACAATCTGCTCTGCGTGAGGAAACGGAAGTTCATGGTAACGACCGATTCCAATCACGGGCGCAGGATCTGGCCGAACCTCGCCGGCGGCATGGTGCTGACCGATGTGGATCAGCTCTGGCGGGCCGACATCACTTACATCAGACTGCGCGAAGAATTCGTATTTGTGGCCGTCGTTCTGGATGCTTACTCGCGCCGGGTCATCGGCTGGGCACTGGACCGAACGCTGGAAGATGAACTCACGCTGAGCGCTCTGCGCATGGCTTTGTCCCGGCGCCTGGTGGGTCCGGGGCTGGTGCATCATTCCGACCGCGGCTCCCAATACGCCAGCGGCGACTATACTGGCCTGCTTCAGGAAAATGGCGTACAGATCAGCATGTCGCGCAAAGGCAATCCGTGGGACAACGCGGCCTGCGAATCCTTCATGAAAACCCTGAAACATGAAGAGGTTCACCGCAATGAATACCGGGATCTGGCCGAGGCGCGGCGCGAAATCGGCACGTTCCTCGACAAGATCTACAACCAGAAGCGCCTGCACTCCGCGATCGGCTATCTGCCCCCGGCGGAGTTTGAAACCAACCTCGCCGCACAGAAAAAGGAGGCCGCTGCGCGGCAGCTTTCTGTATGAGTTTTTTCAGGCATCGGGAAATCTTTCGATCCGATGTGATTCGAGTGGCCCGGGAACGGCGCAGGTGCCGCCCCCGGCCTCATCGTCTCGATGAGTTTCCGGCTGGCTATTCCTCGGCGGATTGCTCTCCAGCAGGGTCCGCCTCCGCTTCGCCAACCGAAGATCATTCTGCGCTAAAGTCGTCTTGCCGGTCGATTCTTTTTCACCGAACGGGCAACAGTGTCTTAACTGTTTGTCTCAGCCCAAGGGACCACCCCAAAGAGAAGCTTGCGGGCTTTGACCGGCGCGGGTTAATAGGTTTGATCCAGGATCTCTACGCCGCCCACAAGGAGAATCGCACGTTTCTTCATGCGCGCTTCGGCGTCGGCAGTGATGCTTTGCGGCCTTATAAGGAAACGCTGGACCGCTGGCTTTGGCCAGACGTGTTGCGCAACCAGGATACGTCCGCGGTTAAAGCCAAACAGGCCATCTCCGCTTACAGAAAAGCAGTCGGCGACCCGGCGGGACTGGCGGAACTGATGGTCTTCTACTGCGAGCGCGCCGCCGGATTCTGCAACGACCTCGGCAATCAGGACGAAGCGTTCTTCGATGCACTCGTCCGCATGTTCGAACAGGCTCTCAAGGTCATCGGCCAACTGCCTGCGCCCGATCGCGATGTTCTGATCGCGCGTCTGGACCGCGTTCGCCTCATCAGCCACAACTTCGGTTATGGCGTCGGCGATGACATGGATTCCCTGCTCGCCAGACACTCACGAACCTGACCTATTCCTCCCGGAAATATATCCGGCACGGGACGTGCAAACTGGTCAGCAGGAGCCTCGCCCCATGCCGGAGCCCGATGCGGAGCCTGGACCAGCTATTACGGACCGCGATCGAACAAACCAGACTGCTGCGGCTCCGTTACCGCAACAAAGACCGGATCGTCGAACCTCACGACTACGGCCAGCACCACGGCGTCCATCAAACTGCTGACCTGGCAGGTCGGCGGGTCGAGCAGCGGTCCGCTCCCCAACTGGCGCTGGATGGAGATCGACCAAATCTCCGGCGCGCAGCTGCTCGACCAGACCTTTTCAGGCGGCCGCCCCACCCGTTCCGGCAAGCATCACAAATGGGACAAACTCTTCCTCAGAGTCAAACCGTCTGACGGCAACCCGAGTTGAACACCGGCATCCGACTTACGCACCGTTGCCGAAAACTCACGTGTCAGCTTACGTTAACTGTGCACCA